>CAWJOZ010000001.1:0-626703 GCA_963844615.1 uncultured Acidimicrobiaceae bacterium
TGACGCCGGCCGTGGGGCCGCGATTGGAACTCGCGGTGCCCTGGCCGGTGCGGCCGGATTCTCGAGTGGATCTGGGGCCGTGACTGGGATCATGCGCTGGGTGGCGCAAGCCGGCGGTATCGACGCGGGCGATGCCGGAGACCCTATTCGTACGCCGCCGCGGCGGAGGAGAGACGCAGCGGCGCGCCATGAAGGCCCGGACCCAGAGCGTGCAGCACCTGATTCAGTCGCAGGGCGTGCTGCCCTGGTTGCGCGATGCGCTGCCCTTGGTGTTCGCGGACGACGCCTTGATTGCCGTCGGCGACCTCTGGTGGAGGTGCGCGGGTGCGTGGCCCGGGGCGAGCCCGGTCTCGGCGTCGTCTGGGAAAGAGCGGCCGATCATTGTCTAAGGATTGTCGACGCGATGTTCTGCTAACCTGAATTCCCGTCGAATTCCATTCCTTTTGGTTTTCGTTCGCGCCGCGTGTCGTGGCGCTTTTAAATCGGCGGTGGCTACATGACTCGATTTGTGTTCGTCACTGGCGGCGTCGTTTCCTCGCTGGGCAAGGGCATCGCGTCCGCTTCCTTGGGTGCCATCCTCGAGGCCCGCGGCCTCAAGATCAGCATGGTGAAGCTGGACCCCTACATCAATGTGGATCCCGGCACCATGAGTCCGTTCCAGCATGGCGAAGTATTCGTCACCGCTGACGGCACCGAGACCGACCTCGACCTGGGCCATACGAGCGCTTCGTGCGCACGACCACCGGCCGCAACAGCAATTTCACGACCGGCCGCATTTACGAGCGCGTCATCGCCAAGGAACGGCGCGGCGATTACCTGGGCGCGACCGTACAGGTGATCCCGCACATCACCGATGAAATCAAGCACCGGATCCGCATGGGCGCCGGCGACGCCGATGTGTGCATGGTGGAGATCGGCGGCACCGTCGGCGACATCGAATCGTTGCCGTTTCTGGAGGCCATCCGCCAGATGGGCGTGGAGCTCGGCCGCAATCAAGTGCTGTACATGCATCTGACCCTGGTGCCCATCGTCGGCGGTTCCGGCGAGATCAAGACCAAGCCCACGCAGCATTCGGTGAAGGAATTGCGCGGCATCGGCATCCAGCCGGACATACTGCTGTGCCGCTGCGTGCAAGTCGTTGCCGGACGAGCAGCGCCGCAAGATCGCGCTGTTCACCAATGTCGAAGAGCGCGCCGTCATTTCCGGAGTGGATGCCGACGACATCTACAAGATTCCGATGCTGCTGCACGAAGAGGGCCTGGACGACATCGTGGTCGACAAGCTGCGCCTCGACGCGCCGCCCACGGACCTGCCCGAGTGGCGCGCGGTGGTCGCCGCCAAGCAGAACCCGGAAGCCGTGGTCGACATCGGCATGGTCGGCAAGTACGTGCAGATCCGCGACTCGTATATTTCGCTGAACGAGGCGCTGATGCACGGCGGCATCAAGACGCGTACCCGCGTCAACATTCATTATTTCGAATCGCAGGACATCGAGCGCATGGGTCCTGCGGCGCTGCAAAACATGGATGCCGTTCTGGTGCCGGGAGGCTTCGGCGACCGCGGCATCGAGGGCAAGATTCAGGCGATACGCTTCGCCCGCGAAAACCGAATTCCCTATCTGGGTATTTGCCTGGGGATGCAGCTCGCGATCATCGAATACGCGCGCAATGTGCTCGCGCTGAAGGGCGCCAACAGCACCGAGTTCGACCGCGCCACGAATCATCCGGTGATCGCGTTGATCACCGAGTGGCAGGACCTGGAACGCGGCCAGCAGGTGCGCGATGAGAAGTCCGACCTGGGCGGCAGCATGCGCCTCGGCGCGCAGGAAGCGTAGCTCACGCCCGGTTCGCTGGCGCACTCGATTTACGGCAAGGCCTCGATATTCGAGCGGCATCGCCATCGCTACGAATTCAACAACCACTATCTGGACGAGCTGACCGCGGCTGGCTTGAGTTTCTCGGGATTCTCGGCCGACGGATTGGTGGAGTTCATCGAGCTGCGCTCGCATCCATGGTTCGTGGCCAGCCGCGGTCAGCTCGTCCAGATAGTGATTGTTGAACTCATAGCGGTGGCGGTGACGCTCGAATATGGATTCCTTGCCGTACACCGAGTGCGCCAGAGAACCGGGCACCAGCTTCGCTTCCTGAGCGCCCAAGCGCATGCTGCGGCCGATCCGGATTTCTCATCCCGCACTTGCTGGCCGCGCTCCAAGTCCTGCCACTCAGTTCCAAGCAGGTCAGCGCCCAGCCGTGGGCCAGGTCCACTGTTGGTTGGCGTTGCGCACGATGAGCGAGATCAGGTACGCGAAAAGCAGCGAGCCGAGCACGGCGTAGCCGATCCAGATTCGGCGGGATTTTACCTTGAATGCGGCGGCTTCACTCGCCGTCAGCACCGCGTCGCCCTGCGACGCGGTCTGAAGCTCGCTGATCGAATTGGGTACCGGTGAAGGCACTCCCGTGCGCGTTCGGCTTCCGCGGCGGCGTTCGTTGACGGTCGCCATTTCGGCTCCGTGGCTCGACGGTTTTAAGACATTTGACATTTCGCATAAGTATTCCGACACTCCATCAAAAGTGGATCAACCCAAAGTCAAACTGGGGTCATTTTAAGGTGATGGCTACTGAAACCCAGGTATTTAGCGACAAAAATTCACTGCTTCGCACAAAATGCCTCTCCCTATCCATCGTAAAGCATCATTTTTGGCTCTTCCGTCTCCTCATCACAGGTTTTAGGACGCTGCGTGTACCGGGATCGACTGGGCAAAGGAGAAGTGGTTCTCAGGATCGTAGTGACGCTTGACCCTCACCAGCCGATCGAAGTTGCTCCCATAGTAGGCGCTGCTGGCAGTCCGCAAGCGTTGGATCGATGTAGTCTGATCGCCCCGGTGGCGGGGTCGGACGAAATTCGTTCCGAGCCACGTCAGCCACGTTCGGCCCGCGTCGATGACTGACGAGGGGCGCTGCCGTGGACCAGGAGTACGTTGCCTGGATGCAGGCCAGCTTGTCGCGGTGCACGAAAGCAGTTGCGTCGCTCGCGACTCGATTGATCGCGCCGCCGTAGGAGTCGAACGCGAGCGCCCCGCCAGAGTAGGCGCGCAAGGCCAGGTGCTCGATGGCGTCAACGATTTGAACGCAGCCGGCTGATGAGAGGGGGACGTTACGTAACTCGACTTGGCCGAGTCCGCCTCGCGGTTGAGCTCACCGAGGGGGTTCTGTGAGGAAAGGTGGCACGCCGCCACGCTGAGTCCCGAGCAGCCCGCTTCGATCTCCATGGCACTCAGATACGAGTTGGATCCGTTGAAGCTGTAGGTCGGTGTCGCGGGCGATCGCGGACTTGAACACCGATAGATACGTCGCGAGTTCGTCGGGGGAACCGCAGAACACGCCTCCCACTTGACCCAGGAATCCGTACATGCCCTGCGATTCAAGAACGCAGTTCGACCAGAGCTCATCGGGTGCGACGTCGATCCACTGAAGCCACGCCTCGAGCATGGTGGCCGCCGCTCCCCAGGGAAACTGCAGCGTGAAGAGCGTCACCTCAGGCATGACGTGGACGTCGAACGTAAAGGACGTAACGATGCCGAAGTTTCCGCCACCGCCGCCACGACTGGCCCAGAGCATGTCGGCGTGCTCGCTCTCATTCGCGCGCACCAGTGTGCCATCGGCGGTGACGACTTCGAGCGTGCGAAGGTTGTCCGACGTGAGACCATAGCGTCGCGCGAAGACGCCGACGCCACCGCCGAGGGCGAGTCCCGCGATGCCCACGGTGGGACACGAACCACCCGGCAGAAGGCGGCTGTGGGCACCTACTTCGTTGTAAGCGTCGATGAGCAGGGCACCGGCGCCGATCACTGCGATGTTGGAGCTCGGGTCCACTCGCACACCACGGAGTCGGCTGACGTCGATAACTAACCCGTCGCAACTCGAGTATCCCGCGTAGCTATGCCCACCGGAGCGCGCGCACATGGCCATGTGGTGGGAGGTGGCAAAGTCGACGCAGCGCGCGACGTCCTGAGCGCTCTCGCAGTAGGCGATTCCCTGGGGGTGCAGATCCGTGAACTTCTCGTTATAGAGCAGGCTCGATGTCGCATACGACGCGCTGGATGGTCGAACGAGAGTGCCCGCGAGTGACGCGCCGAGGTGTGCCCAATCACGCGACGTCGCTGGTCCCAGGATCGTCGTTGTTGTGCTAGTCGAAGTAGAGGTGGACGTGGTTCCGGAGTGCGTTGCGAGCAGTCGTCAAGGACGAGTCCCGCGCCTAGTGCCGCAACGGAGATCGCTGACGTGGCGGCCGCGCGTCGCAAGAACACGCGACGAGATGAAAGGTCCTCGCTCACGTGGCGACGCTATTACATGGGCTCGACGACATTTATATAAAGATTCCGTGACACTCGCCGAGCCAACGATGATCGCTCGGTAGCCTGCTCGCGGGCCAGTGATCATGTACGCGCTGTGCCTGAGTATCTGAGGTGAGTAAGTGATGTCGAAGTTGCGTCGGCCTGCAGTGCCCCGTCTTGTGGGCGCCCTCGTGCTATGCGCGCTCGTCGCGCCGGCTTGTGCTCTGGGATTTGGCGCGTCACGCGCGGGCGCAGACAGTACGAGCGCGGACAGTACGAGCGCTCTGGCCACCAGTGGTTTCTACCTCGACCTCGGCGCATCGGCTTCGGTTGGCTACCAACCCACTCCGAGTGATCCTCACGGCGAAGCGACCGACGAGGGGTACGCCAATGACATCGTGTCCTACGAAGCCAACCGCGGCGTGACCCTGGCACTGACCCAGTTGGGCTGCCCGGGTGAATCGACGGCCACGATGATCAGCGGGGTCGATTCGTGTTACCGAGGCGCGGGTAGCCAGTTAAGTGACGCCGTGTCTTTTTTGCAAAGCCACCAGAGTGAACAGGGCTTCGTCACCATCGATTTCGGATTCAACGACTTTCACCCGTGCCTCATCGACGCACCGATGATTCAGTCGTGCGTCGGCGAAAACATTGAGGAACTGACTACCCAGTTGACCTACATCGTGGGAGTGCTCAGGGCCGCCGCCGGGACCCGCGTGTCGTTTGTCGGCGTGGGTCATTACGACCCCTACGTGGCGGACGCGATCCACGGACTCGCGGGCGAGGACTTTGCGAACCGCAGCAAGGGAGTGGTGGGTCGACTCAATGCGACGCTCTCGACTATCTACGCCAGCGCTGGCATTCCCATGGCGAGCGTGAGCAACTACTTCGCTGCACCGTCTCGCGCCCGCGTGCGCATGGTAGGCATCGGTGACGTGTCGAGCGATGTTCTTCAAGTCTGCAACCTCACCTGGATGTGCGCCAAGAGTCCCTACGGGCCGAACCTGCACCCCAATGTGCTGGGTTACTCGGCCATTGCTGCGGCAGTCGAGAGCCAGCTCGGCGCGGCCTGGTAAACCCGTTGATCTCCCGCCGTCGAGGTTCGTTCGGCGAGTGAGATTTTCACGACCGAGGTCTTGCGCTGAACCTCCGTACATGAGTAAGTTGATAAGAATACTCATGTATTAGACACCGGGCGAGGTGATAGGTGGCCATAGCGGAGCTCCAGAGCGAATCAAGCGTCGAGGCCGTGAAGCGCGCGAGCGGGCGCCTGCGCGGAAACCTGGCCGCGGAGTTGGCCAACGACGCGGCGAACATGAGCAACGAAAGTGAGCAGATACTCAAGTTTCACGGGATCTACTCACAGGACAATCGCGACGTGCGCCGAGAACGCGCGTTGGCCGGCGAGAGCCTTGAGTACATCTTCATGATCCGAGTCGTCGTGCCGGGTGGTCGGTTGACGCCCGCCCAGTGGCTCGGCCTCGACGAGATGGCCTCCGCCCTGAGTGACGGAACCATTCGGCTCACTACCCGTCAGGCGGTCCAATTTCACGGCGTCCTCAAGGGCAGCCTCCAGCAACTCGCGAGCGCACTGGACCAACAGTTCCTCTCCTCATTTGGTGGGTGCGGTGACGTCGTGCGCAATGTGGTGACCTGTCCGCAGCTGCACCTCGATAGCGGCGACGACAAGTTAGAGAACATTGCGGACGACCTTCGACGGGCCTTTCGATCGACCTCCGAGGCCCATTGGGAGATTTTCGTCAATGGCGAGAAGGCGGCATCGCGCGAAGATTCTGAGGAGCGACCCTTTTACGGCGACACCTACCTACCGCGGAAGTTCAAGATTGCGGTCGCTCACCCCAATGAAAACTGCGTGGACGTCTTCGCCCAAGACATCGGCCTCATTCCCGTTGACGACGACGAGCGGGGAGCGGGCTTCGTCGTGCTCGTGGGGGGTGGACTCGGACGCTCCTACGCGAAGGATGACACGTTCGCTCGCTTGGCCGATCCGTTGACCTTCGTTCCGCGTGAAGAAGTGCAAGAAGTGATCGCCGCCATCATCACGACCTACCGCGACCTAGGCAATCGATACGATCGCCAACGCGCGCGCATGAAGTACTTGGTCGCGGACTGGGGTCTCGACGCCTTTCGTCGCGAGGTCGAAGTGCGACTTGGTCGCACTCTGGATCCAGCGAGCGCGCCGCCCGCGTATCGCGGGGCTGATGATCATCTCGGGTGGCGTGAGGCGCCCGATGGAGCGTGGCAACTGGGTCTGCGGGTTGGGGCCGGCCGGGTGCGCGACATCGAGAACGGCTCCTCGCTTCGCAGCGCATTGCGTGAGATCGCGGCTCGGGGGACCGAGACATTCGTCATCACCCCGCAACAGGACATCATCGTTGGAGATATCGCCGCGAGTGAGCGCAGCGCTATCCAAGCAATAGTCGCGGCCCACGGGGTCAGGGAACTTCCTGAACTGGGCAACGTCGAGCGAAGCGCCCTGGCGTGCCCCGCTCTGCCCACCTGCAGCCAGGCGCTCGCCGAGGCGGAACGTCGGCTGCCCGAACTGGTCTCGGGCCTCGAAGATGCCCTCAAGAGTCGCTCCCTGCAGCGCCGCCCGCTGCAACTGCGTATGACGGGCTGTCCGAATGGCTGTGCTCGTCCGGCGCTCGCTGAGGTCGGTGTTGTGGGGCGCACCAAGTCGACCTATGACGTCTACGTCGGCGGCGGCCCGAGCGGTACTCGTCTGGCCTCGATCTATCGCGAGAAAGTCAAGTTGGAAGACATACCTGAGGTTTTGAGTCCGCTCCTCGATCGATGGGCGAGTGAGGGCGAGCCGGACGAGGCATTCGGCGACTTTGTCGTTCGGGTGGGTGAGATATGACCGTCTACCTCGTGGGGGCGGGGCCGGGCGACGGCGACCTGCTGACCGTTCGCGCAGCCAAGCTGCTCGCCCGTGCGGACGCGGTCGTGCGTGACCGACTCATCGACACCTCCATCCTCGAGTACATCAATTCCCGCGCGGCGATCTTTGACGTGGGCAAGGGTCCCGGTGACTCGTCCACCCAGTCGAACATCAACGACCTCCTCATCGAGCTCTCGACCACCTACGACACGGTTGTTCGTCTCAAGGGCGGGGACCCCTTCGTCTTCGGTCGAGGTGGCGAAGAGATGCTGGCGCTGCACGCCGCAGGAGTGGCCTGTGAGGTGGTGCCCGGACTGAGTTCGGCCCTGGCCGGTCCGCTCGCCGCGGGCATTCCGGTCACGCATCGAGGTGTCAGTCGGGGGGTCGCGATCGTGAGCGCGCGTGGCGAGGGCGGCGATCTGACCGACTTTCGTCGACTGAGCCGCACTGCGTTGACCCTGGTCATCTTGATGGGGATCGAGCACCGACGAGCGATCGCCCAGCAACTCATGGATGGTGGGCTCGACGCGACGACACCGATAGCCGTCGTCGAGGGGGCGTGGACCAGTCAACAGCGGACGACCCGCGCTGAATTGAGCGGGCTTGGCTCCCTAGACGTGCGCTCGCCCGCGGTCATCGTGGTGGGAGACGTTGCTCTCTTCGATCTTCGGTCCCTCAGCGTCCGAGACGTCGTTGCCCGCTAACGCCCTGCCCCTCGCCTTCAAACTGGACGGCGCGCACGTTCTGGTGATTGGCGCCGGCGAGGTCGGTGCGCGCAAGACCCAGCAGCTTCTCGAAGCCGGCGCGGTGGTGACGGTCATCAGCGAAGTGGTCGGTCCCAAGTTGCCGCCAGGCGTGGCGAACGTGGAACGCCGTCGCTATCGCCGTGGCGACCTACGCGGATACCGTCTCGTGGTCTCGGCGACCGGTGATGCGGAGGTGAACACGACGATCGCCGATGAGGCGCGCGACCAAGGGGTGTGGCTCAACGTGGTGGATGATCCCGAGCGTTCGACCTTCTTCTTTACCGCGCTTCACCGTGATGGCGAGGTCACGGTATCGGTCTCGACGAATGGCGCCGCGCCCGCGCTGGCCCAGTACGTGCGGGACTTCGTAGCCGCGGCCCTGCCCCCGGGACTGTCCCGCGTGGCTGACGACCTTCGCCGTGAACGACGCCGACTTCACGATGACGGAATGACGAGCGAAGGGATCGACTGGCGAGCTCGCATACGAGATGTCCTCGCAGGTGACACAGTGTCCAATTCTTGACAGGTGACTACCTTGCAGATGACGATATCGTCGGGTTGAAGTCGTTGATTTGATTGCTTTCTGTGAGATCCTGAGGTTTCGATCTTCGCAGGGGACATAACTTATTGACCGCTGGCCACGGGCGTTACTGTTCGAGGCGTACTTCAATTGCCTATGACTGATTAAAATATCCACTTATGACAAAACAGAGCCGGTCCGTTCCGGTTATGCAGGCGGTTCTCGACGCCGTTGCAGAACGCCTGATGGCAGGGGATGAGCTCCTGATTCGCATCCCGGAAATCTGCGAAGCGACCGGCGTCAACTACGGCTCGGTGTACCACCACTTCGGATCCCGTGAGGGGGTCATCGACGCCGCCTACAACATGATCTTCACCCGCTTGGTGGAAGAAGACTTGGCCATCTTTGGCAGCAGCGTGGACGAGTCGGTCGAGAGCCTGGATGAGTATGTCGAGATCATGGGTCCGCTGGTGGCGACGATGCACTCGGGTCCGGAGCGTCGAGCTCGCCGGGCTATGCGCGCGCGCATCGTGGCGGCGGCCTCGACGCGTCCGCATCTCAAAGAGCTGATTGGTGCCTCGCAGGAGCGACTCACCAAAGACCTCGAAGTGCTGACCGCGGCCGCCCAGGAGAAGCGTTGGCTGCGCGACGACATTCCCGCGAGCGCCTTCGCGGTGCTCTTTCAGGTTCTGGTTTTTGGACGTGCCCTGGACGATATCTCCAGCGAACCCATCAACGAGGGGGACTGGGAGCTCATGATCGGCACCCTCTTTTTGAGTCTGCTCCCGAAGTAGCCCCGACCCTCAAGCGGGTGTGCTGAACTACGGACGTGAAGTGGACGCGCTCGGCGGGTGCAGTTGTTCTCCTCGCGGGTCTCGCGTTCGGCGTCAGCCAGGCGACCTGCACCGAACGTGCCGCAGCGCCCATCGTTGCGTGCAACGCTTCGGCGATCTCTTCTGCGTACCGCGAGGTCGATAGCGTCCAGAGCTTCGGTTGCGTGGGTCAGTACGCGTACCTCTGGGCGACCGTGGGACACGGTGAGGGCGAGGTCGGCGTGACCGAAGTGGCCCACTACGACCTCGACACGTCGTCGTGGCGCAACGCCTCGAGGTCGCACTACTGCGTTCAGCACCGACTGCCGAACTACGTCCAATTCTGGGGATGTAACTCGAACTAGCCCGAGACGAGTCCCAAGAACGATCACCTACGCTCAATGCGTGCGTGCGCGGGGAATCGTCACTTTAGCCAGAGCCTCCGCGCAGGATCTCTTTGATCAACGCACCGCCTTTGGTCGCCTGGCGCTGGTGCACGTGATCATGATGGCCGGCGACACGTTGGTAACCGTGTCGCTCGCCGGATCGCTCTTCTTTTCGGTCTCTCCCACCGAGGCCAAGGGCAAGGTCCTGCTCTATCTGCTACTCACCATCGCACCCTTCGCCGTGGTCTCCCCGCTGCTCGGGCCGCTCATCGACCGATCCGCTAACGGAAGGCGCCTGTTAGTCGCGTTCTCGGCGGGCGTGCGAGCGGTGCTGTGCATCCTCATGGCCGAACACCTCAACTCGCTGTGGCTCTTTCCGCTGGCGTTCTTGCTGCTCGTGTCATCCAAGCTCTACGTCGTGACGCGCGGCGCCTTGGTGCCCGAGATGGCGCGCAGCGATCAGTTCCGCGAACACGGGGCTCACGTGGGCGACGCGGGCTGGCCCAGCGCCAGCGTGAATGGCGAAAAGGGCTTCGCCGGGTTCAACGCCCAACTCACGTTGCTCGGCACGATCTCGGGACTTCTGGCGGGATCGATCGGGGCGGGAATCTTGAAGGGGATCGGTGCGACCAGCGTGTTGGTGGTGGCCTCGGTGGTCTACGTCGCGGCGACCGTCGCGAGCGCGCGCCTGCAAAAGCCGTCCAAGGTCGTGCGCGACGAGGTGGTGGGACTGACCCAGGCCGAGCGCGACCGCAACGCGCTCAATCCCCTCGGTGACGCGGAGGTCGCCTGGGGACTCGGGGCGGCCGCGCTGATGAGGTTCGCGGCCGGCTTCGTCGTCTTTCTCCTGGCCTTTGGCCTGCGGCGCGACTCGGCGGGACTCGGCTGGTACGCCTTCGCGCTGGGGCTCAGTGGCATCGGTTCGCTCGGCGGGCTCGCCTTCGTCACCCGCATGCGCAACATCCTCAAGGAGTCGACGCTGCTCACCATCGCCCTCTTTGCGACCGGCGTGGCGGCGGCGCTCGCGTCACTCGACGCGGTGTTGTTCGTCCAGGTGCTCCTCGCGGGTTGGTTGGGGGTCTGTGGCGCCATCGCTCAACCCAGCTTTGACGCCATCACCCAGCGCAACGTCGCGCCCGGAGCCCAGGGTCGTACATTCGCGCGCTTCGCCGTGCGCCAACAGCTGCTCTGGGTGGTGGGCGCACTCATTCCCGTGGCGATCGTCCTCGGCTTTTCGGTGGGTGATCGGTTGCTCGCAGTCCTTATGATCGCCGGCAGCGTGGTGTACCCGATCGGTCGACACACTGCGCGCGAGCAGGAGACTGAATAGTCTTAACTATGGAAAAGCCCGAAGCTGATCCCGTGGACATCGAGTCGTTGCCGCACGTCGTCGTGGTCGGGGGAGGCTTTGGTGGCGTCGCCGCGGTGAAGGGCCTGGCGAATCAGTCGGTGCGCGTTACCCTCATCGATCGCCACAACTTTCACACGTTCATGCCCTTGCTCTACCAAGTAGCAACCGCTGGACTCGAGCCCGCCGACGTCGCCTATCCCATCCGCACCATCTTCGGCCACGCCAAGAACGTGCGCGTGCGTCACGCTCGCGTGAGCGCGGTCGAGCGCGAGAGGAATACGGTCACCTTGGAGAACGGCACCTCAATCGGCTACGACTACCTGATCGTGGCGACCGGAGCGGTGGCGGCCTACTTCGACATTCCCGGCGCGCAGAGCTACGCCATGCCGCTCTATACATTGGCCAACGCGAGGCGTTTGAGAAACCGTCTGCTGCGCTCGCTAGAAGACGCCGAGGTGGCGGGCGAGACCGCGCCCCAGGATCTCGACTTCGTGGTGGTGGGTGGGGGTCCCACCGGCGTGGAGACGGCGGGCGCGCTCTCGGAGCTCATCGAGATCGCCGTCAAGCGCGACGGGATGAGGATCGACCCCACGCGGATCAAGATTCGCCTCGTCGACGTGGCGAATCGATTGCTCACCGCGTTTCCCGAGCGCGCGAGTACGTACGCGCTGCACCAGTTGAGCGCGATGGGCGTGAGCGTCGAACTGGACCGTTCGGTGGTCGAGGTGGAACCTCACGCCATTCGATTCGCCGATGGCGAGCGGCTCGAAGCGGCGGCCGTGATCTGGGCGGGCGGCATCACGGCCAAGGGAACGCTGGCCGAGCAGTTGGAAGAGACCAAGGGTCCCAACGGTCGAGCTGTCGTGGGCAGTGACCTGCGCGTGCCGGGTAGTGACAACGTGTTCTGCGTCGGTGACGCCGCGGCGATCCCCAGTTCGCGCACCGATGGTTCGTTCTGCCCCCAGCTCGCACCGGTCGCGATTCAGTCAGGTCACCACGCCGCCCAAGAGATCCTGCGTCTGGTCGACGCTCAGCCCACTACGGCGTTTCACTACGTGGATAAGGGAATCATGGCCACCATCGGTCGTCGCGCCGCGGTCGCCAAGATCCCGCACGTTCCCACCATTACCGGCACGCTTGGGTGGATGGCGTGGCTCGGCCTTCACCTCTTTTATCTGGTGGGGTTTCGCAATCGCCTGCGCGTCTTCATCAACTGGACGTGGCGCTACTTCGACTGGCCCTCGGGGCCTCGCCTCATCGTCGCCGACGCCGAGACGGCTAAGTAAATCAGGTCAGTCGCTCGTCGAGCTCGTGCGCCATCTGGTGGAGTTCGGCGGGTAGCCGTTCGTTGAACTGGGCGTAGTGATCGCGGATCCGGGGCAGTTCGGCGCGCCACTCGTCGTGATCGACCCTGAGTAACTGCTCGATGTCTTCTGGCGTCACGCTTAGGCCCTCGAGATCGATCGCACTGGTCGTGGGCACGTAGCCGATAGCGGTCTCTGCGGCCTCGCCGCGTCCGGCGGTGCGCTCAAAGATCCACTCCAGCACGCGGGAGTTCTCGCCGTACCCGGGCCAGAGCCAACGGCCGTCCTCGCCCTTGCGGAACCAGTTGACGTAGAAGATCTTGGGCAACGTGCTCTCGTCGAAGCGCTTCGAGAAGGTGAGCCAGTGCGCGAAGTAGTCGGCCATGTTGTAGCCGCAAAAGGGCAGCATGGCGAAGGGATCGCGGCGTAGATTGCCCACTGCTCCTTCGGCGGCGGCCGTCGTCTCCGAGGCCATGATCGAGCCCAAGAACACGCCGTGGTCCCAACTGAGGGACTGAAAGACGAGGGGAATGACACTCGCGCGCCGCCCCCCGAAGAGAATGGCGTCGATCGGCACGCCGGCGGGATCCTGCCACTCGGGGGCGATTGCGGGGTCCTGACCGGCGGGCGTCGTAAAGCGCGAGTTCGGGTGCGCCGCCGGGGTGCCCAGGTCCTTGGTCCAGTATTGGCCCCTCCAGTCGATCAAGTTCTCGGGCGGCTCACCCATGCCCTCCCACCACACGTCCCCGT
The DNA here is from genome assembly GCA_963844615.1 of uncultured Acidimicrobiaceae bacterium. Taxonomy (GTDB): domain Bacteria; phylum Actinomycetota; class Acidimicrobiia; order Acidimicrobiales; family RAAP-2; genus RAAP-2. Next base: position 13,105 of record CAWJOZ010000001.1, read on the forward strand.
CCGGGGTGCGCGCGGTGTTGGTGAAGACGGTGTTGGCCCCCACGGCGTGCATCGCGTTGGGGTTGGTCTCCATGTTGGTGCCCGGCGCCACGCCGAAGAAGCCCGCCTCGGGGTTGATCGCGTAGAGGCGACCGTCGGGACCGGGCTTCATCCAACAGATGTCGTCGCCCACCGTCTCGACCTTCCAGCCCGGCAACGTCGGGACCAGCATGGCGAGATTGGTCTTGCCGCACGCACTGGGAAAGGCGCCGGTGACGTAGCGCGACTCGCCCGAGGGGTTGGTGAGCTTGAGCACGAGCATGTGCTCAGCGAGCCAGCCGTCGTCACGGGCCAGCACCGAGGCGATGCGCAGCGCGAAGCACTTCTTGCCCAGCAGAGCGTTGCCGCCGTAGCCCGAGCCAAATGAGACGATCTCGCGGGTCTCGGGGAAGTGCACGATGTACTTGTTCTGCGCGTCACACGGCCAGGGCACGTCGGCTTCGCCCTTTTCTAAGGGCATGCCCACTGAGTGCAGGCACGGCACGAAGGAACCGTTCTCGCCGAGAACGTCGAGAGCGCCCGCACCCATGCGCGTCATGATGCGCATCGAGACCGCCACGTAGGGCGAGTCCGTGATCTCGACGCCGAGGTGGGCGATCTCGGATCCCAGGGGGCCCATGGAAAAGGGCACGACGTACATCGTGCGACCCTTCATCGAACCACGAAAGAGCGTGTGGAGAGTGGCGCGCATCTCTTCGGGGTCGCGCCAGTTGTTGGTGGGACCCGCGTCAATCTCTTCCTTCGAGCAGATGAAGGTGCGATCTTCGACGCGCGCGACGTCGCCGGGGTCCGAGGCCGCGTAGTAGCTGTTGGGTCGCTTGGCGTCCGAGAGCTTGGTGAACGTGCCCGCGTCGACGAGCAGCTGGCACAACTCGTCGTACTCCTCGGCCGATCCGTCGCACCAGTGGATACGATCGGGGGTCGTGAGCCGCGCGACTTCCTCAACCCACTCGATGAGGGCCTTGTTCTTGGTTGGGTACGTCATGACGTCCTTGTCTACGTTCGTCTCGCTGCGGGGTTACAACGAGAGTCAACAACCGCAGTCATGAACGCGCCAGCCGACCCAACCAAAGAACGCAGCCAGCACGAAGATGACGTGCTTAAGCGTATAGCCAAAATTGTGGCGTCGGTTACGCCGATCGCGGGCGAGTACTACGTCGGCGACGACGCCGCCGTGCTCCAACCCTTCGTGGGCCAGGCGATTGTCTCGACCGACGTCGCGGTTCTGGGAGTTCACTTAGATCCCGAACTGTTCGCGCTACGCGACCTTGGCTACAAGGCGGTCACCAGCGCCCTGTCGGACCTGGCCGCCATGGGTGCGCGGCCCCGGGGGGTGGTGATCGCCGTGACCGCGCCCACCGGCACCGATCTCGATGAACTGCATATCGGAGCGGTCGAAGCGGCCGAGGCCAACAGCACCGCGATCGTGGGTGGCGACCTCTCCTCGGGGAACGACGTGGCCGTCGCGGTGACGGTCTTGGGAGAGTGCCCCGGGGGCGGCGCGGTTCTGCGCAGCGGGGCGATTCCAGGCGATGAACTCCTGGTGAGCGGAGCCCTCGGTCGGGCGGCCGCGGGACTGCGGCGCCGGCGCGAGGGTGCGTCGTTGAGTGATGAACTCGTCCAAGCGCACCGGCGCCCCGTCCCGCGACTTCACGAAGGGATGGCCGCGCGTGGCGCGGGGGTGCACGCGATGATGGACCTGAGCGACGGGATCGGTCTGGACCTGCACCGCTTGGCGGACGCCTCGAACGTCGGATTTGAGCTCGTTGACCTGCCGGTCGCCGACGGGGCGACGCCCGAAGAAGCCATCAGTGGGGGCGAAGACTACGAACTGCTGATCGCGACGGACGACGTCGAGCGGTTACGCGCGGTCTTTCGTGACCACGGCCTGAGCGAGCCACTGAGCATTGGGCGGGTGGTAGCCGACGTGAACGTTCGAACGCTGGACGGAGAAAAACTCGTTCGCCGGGGCTATGAGCACCGGCTCTAGAACAACTAGGCGCCCAGGGTCGAACGCGATGGCTTGGTGATCTTGCCCGAGCGCAAGCACCCGGTGCAGACGTTGACGCGCTTGGGCGTGCCATTCACCAGAGCGCGCACGCGCTGGATGTTCGGATTCCAGCGTCGCTTGGTGCGCCGGTGCGAGTGAGACACGTTCATACCGAAGGACGGCTTCTTACCGCAGATTTCGCAGACTGATGCCATGGTGAACATTCTCCTTACATCCGGGCCGAGTGCGCCGGGCGGTTAAAGCGAACAGCCATTGTAGCATCGAACCCGATGAGCACTCCCGTGACGTTGTCGGCCAAGGGCTTGCGCGCGACGGTGATCACCTACGGAGAGCTCCTGCGCTCGTATCGCGACGTGATCAACCGCCTCAACGTCTATCCCGTGCCCGACGGCGACACCGGGACGAATATGGCCCTCACCATCGAGTCGGTGGTCTCGGCCCTCGGTGAACTCGACGAGAACGCGCCATTGGGTGAGGTCGCCGCCACCATCGCCAAGGGGTCACTAATGGGCGCGCGGGGTAACTCGGGGGTCATTTTGTCCCAGTTACTGCGGGGTCTGGTGGCGTCGTTTCCCGCGCGCGGCGAGATCGCCGCTCCCGAGATCGCCGGGGCCCTCGCGCACGCCGATGAGCTAGCTCGTCAAGCGGTGCTGCGCCCCGTCGAAGGCACCATTCTCTCGGTGGCGCGAGCGGCGGCCGAAGGGGCCCACATACACCAGGAGTCCCTGGCCGCCCTCTCGCGCGGGGCGCGCGACGCGGCCAAGGAGGCGCTCGCCAAGACGCCCGATCAGCTCGAAGTCTTGCGCCAAGCCGGGGTCGTCGACAGCGGCGGGACCGGGCTCGTGCTGCTCTTTGACGCGATGTGCCACGAGTTCGCCGGTGACGAACTGCCCATCGCCCCGAGCGCGGACTCGATCGAGGTGCACGTGCACGAGGTCCCGAACGAGTCCTCGCTCGGCGAACTGCGCTACGAGGTTATGTATCTGTTGGACGCTGACGACGCGAAGGTCCCCGCCTTTCGCGAGGTCTGGGCCGGCTTGGGTGACTCGATCGTCATCGTCGGTGGCGAGGGCCTCTACAACTGTCACATCCACACCGATGAGATCGGTGCCGCCATCGAAGCGGCCCTCGACGCCGGTCGGCCCCGTGAGATACGCGTGACCGACCTCTCCGAGCAGGTGATCGAGGAACGCTGGGTCCGTGAGGCGACGGCTGCCCTCGACGACGAGCCCGCGACTCCCGTGCCGAGGACTGCGGTCGTGGCGGTCGTGGTGGGCGAGGGGGTCGGGCGAATCTTTCGCTCTTTGGGCGCGCGCCGTCTCGTCGTGGGCGGTCAGTCGATGAACCCGTCCACGAGTGATCTCGTCGATGCGGTGCTGGACACGGGTTCTCGTCAGGTCGTCGTACTGCCCAACAACAAGAACATCACGCCCGTGGCGGCACAGGTGAACGATCTGGTCGACGTCGACGTCGCGGTCGTGGCGACGAGCTCGATCGTCGAGGGCTTCGCCGCCCTGCTCGCCTATGATCCCGACGCGTCTCTCGAGGCGAACGCCGAGGCGATGCGCACCTCGGCCGCGAGCGTCGTAGCGGGTGAAGTGACGTGCGCCGTGCGCGAGACGATGACCGACGCGGGCCAGGTTCACGCGGGCGACTGGATTGGCCTGGGACCCGGTGGGGTGCTCGCCATCGCCGATTCGATCGCCGGCGCGGCGAATGAACTATTGGAGCGGCTCATCACGCCCGAGCACGAACTGCTCACCATCATCGAAGGTGAGGGTGCGACTCCTGCCAACACGCGACGCATTACGGAGTTTCTGACTCAAGAGCATCCGAACGTCGCGCCCGAAGTTCACCACGGCGGCCAGCCTCTCTACCCCTACTACTTCGGTCTCGAGTGAGCGAAGGAGGCGCCCGGCGGCTTCGCCAGTTGGGTGACGTGCCGCTCACTCAGTTGCGTCACATCGGAGAGAAACGCTCGGCGGCCCTCGCCACGCTCGGGATCGACAACGTCTTTGACCTGCTGACCGTCTACCCCCGGCGCTACATTGACCGCACTCGCCGGGCCGACTTGAGCGACCTGTCAATCGGCGACGAGGCGGCGATCTTCGCCGAGGTCACGCGGGTGTCGAGTCGTCGCACCCGCCAAGGCAAGGCGATGGTGGACGTCACGGTCAGTGACGGCGATGAGTCGATCAAGATCGTCTTCTTCAACCAGGCCTGGCGGGAGCGCCAACTGACCACGGGCGTCCAGGCCCTCTTCTTTGGCAAGGTCGGCGACTACCGAGGAGCGCGCCAGATGGCCAACCCGGTCGTCGACGTGATCGTGGGCGCAAGCGGCGAAGAACGAGATCCCTCGCGGGTGGGCCGGGTGGCGGCCATCTACCCCGCCTCGGGAAAGGCGGGGATCACCAGTTGGGAGATGGGCGGATTCGTCGAGGAGTCGTTGCGACGAGCGGGTCCCTTATTCGATCCACTGAGCGACGCTCAACGCGAGGCCCTCGATCTGGTGGACCGCACCAGTGCGTTCTGGGGCATCCACCTGCCCACCAGCTACGGCGATCAGATGCCCGCTCGACGGCGCCTCGCCTTCGATGAGCTTCTTCGCCTTCAGGTCATCCTCGCCCTGCGCCGCCGGCGTCTCGAAGAGTCGGCGGCGGGCATTCGCCACGCTCTCGACGACGCGGACCTCGACGTTGAACCCGGATCCCTGGTGAGCGAGCGCGACTCACTGGTGCGTCGCTTTCTCGCTCAGCATCGCTTTGCGCTCACGGCCGCCCAGCGACGTGTGCTGTTTGAGATCTGGTCGGATCTTTCGGGACCGCTTCCGATGCACCGCCTCCTGCAGGGCGACGTGGGTTCGGGCAAGACGTTGGTCGCGGAGACCGCCATGTTGGGGGTGCTCGAGGGCGGGCGCCAGAGCGTGCTCATGGCCCCGACCGAGGTGCTCGCTGAGCAACACCTCGCCTCGCTGCGTCGGGACCTGACCGGTCTCTACGTGAGCGATGAAGGGGTCTTGTCGGGCGAGCGCGAGGTCACCGTCCAGTTGCTGACCGGTCGCGTGCGCGCCAAAGACCGTCAAGCGACGATCGAAGGCCTCGCCAGCGGCGCGGTCGACATCGTCGTGGGCACGCACGCTCTGCTCGGTGACGACGTGCGGTTTCGCTCGCTCGGCCTGATTGTCATCGACGAGCAGCACCGTTTCGGGGTCGAACAGCGATCTCGTCTCTCCGAGCAGGGTCGTGAGCGCTCCGACGAGGGAGCGGACCCTGACCTACTCGTCATGACCGCCACGCCGATCCCTCGCACGGCCGCCATGGTGCTCTTTGGCGACCTCGACGTCTCGGTCGTCGACGAACTGCCCACGGGACGTCGGGCGATTGCCACTAGTTGGGCGCGCGACGACACGGAGATCGCCGCGTCCTGGCAACGGGTGCGTGACGAAGTCGCCGCGGGCTATCGTGCGTACGTGATCTGTCCGCTGGTCGAGGGTTCAGATCGAGTCGAGGCGACCAGCGCGGTCGAGGAACGCACCCGGCTCGCCACGCACGAGTTGCGGGGCCTGGCCTTGGGTCTACTGCACGGCCAGATGAAGAGCGACGAGAAGGATCTTGTTATGGCGCAGTTCCGAGCGGGCGAGATCGATGTGCTGGTCGCGACCGTCGTCGTCGAGGTGGGCGTGGACGTCCCCGAGGCCAGCGTGATCGTGATCGAAGACGCTTGGCGATTCGGTCTCGCCCAGTTGCACCAGCTGCGGGGCCGCGTCGGACGGGCGCAGTTCCAGAGCTACTGCTACTTGCTCGGTGAGCCACCGACCGACGAGGGCGCCGTGCGACTCGAGGCCCTCGTCGCCTCGAACGACGGGTTTCGCATTGGCCGAAGTGGACTTAGAGATGCGTGGCGAGGGCACCCTGCTCGGCGTGCGTCAAAAGGGGCGCTCGGACCTCAAGTTGGCCAAACTCACCTCGGACGACGATCTCATCGCCGGGGCCCAGGCCCTCGCGGCCGAGTTGGTTCAAGGGGCGGGCGAGGCGCTTGGCGAAATGGAGGACGAACTCCACCTCTTCGTGGACGAAGAGGACGCCGCGTATCTCTTTAAGTCCTAGCAAGAACCCCTACGCTGAAGGACGTGCGAGTGATTGGCGGTATGGCCCGCGGGCGTCAGCTCAAGGCGAAACTGCCGCCTCGAGTTCGACCCACCACGGACTACGCGCGTGAAGCCATCTTTTCGATGCTCGAAAGCCGCGGGGGACTGAGCGACCTGGTGGTGGTCGACCTGTACGCCGGCTCGGGCGCCATGGGAATCGAGGCGCTGTCGCGCGGTGCCGCCAAGGTGTACTTCGTCGACACCGATCCGGTCTGCCTGGCGGCCGCCCGGGCGAACCTCGAACCACTCAAGCTCGAGGGCGAGGCGGTGTTCGTGCGGGCCAACCTGCCGATCTGGCAGCCGCCGCGCGACCTGGACCTGGTGTTGGCCGACCCGCCCTACGGTCCACTCGATCTTCCGAGCCTGCTCAGCGGCGTGGTGGCCGAACGGGTGGTCATCGAAAACGACCGCCACATGGACGCCCCCGAGGGGTGGTCGGTGACGAAGACCAAACGCTACGGCACTACGCTCGTAACAATGTTGGAACCGGCGAAGGGTGACGACGAGTGACGGTCGGTCTCATTCCAGGTTCGTTTGACCCGTTTCACAATGGTCACCTCGAGATCGTGGAGCGCGCCTCGCAGATCTTCGACGAGATCGTGGTGGCGGCCATCCGCAATCCCCAAAAGTCCGAGCCACTCTTTGACCTCGATGAGCGTCGCGAGATGATCGCGGACTCCCTCGTCCACGTGCCCAACGTCCGGATTGTCTCCATCTCGACCCTGCTGGTGAACGTCGCGCGCGACGTGAACGCGACCGCCATCGTCAAGGGACTACGGGCCGTCTCGGACTTCGAGAGCGAACTGCAGATGGCTCAGATGAACCGTTCGCTCTCGGGGGTGGAGACCCTCTTCCTGCCCTCGAGTTCGCACCACTCCTTCATCGCCTCTCGGTTGCTACGTGAGGTGGCGCGCTACGGCGGGGACGTCACCTCCTTTGTGCCCGCGCCGGTCGCCAAGCGCCTGGCCGAAAAGTACCCCCAGGTCCCCTCGTGACCTCCTTTGACGGCTACGACGCCGAAGAGGTCATCGAAGAAGCCCCGCGCCACGCGCACCGCGACCTCGAAGCGGACCTGCGCGATCTCATCGACATCGTCTCCAACGCCAAGCAGATGCCGCTGTCGAACTCGGCCCTGGTGCCGCGCGACGAGGTGCTGGCCCTCTTAGAGCAGGCCTTGCACAGCCTGCCCGATGAGATCCGCGAGGCGCGCTGGGCGTTGCGCGACCGCGAAGAGCTCATGGCGGCCGAGGTGAAAAAGGCTGAGCAGCTCATGGACCAGGTGCGTGCCGAAGCGGCCCGGATGGTGGACAAGACCGAGATCGTGCGCCAGTCGCGTCTCCAGGCCGAGCAGATCGCCTCGGACGCCCACACCCGCGCTCGCCAGATGATCAACGAGGCCGAGGACTTCATCGACGGCAAACTCGGCGGCTTCGAGATCGTCCTGGACCGCCTCCTCAAGACCGCCCACTCGGGTCGCGAACGCCTCAGTGCTCAGGGCCTGCCCTCTTCGATGTTGAGTCCCGAGCCACGCGCCGACGAGTTCCTCGCCCAGGCGCCTAGTGCCCCGGAGACGGGCGATGGCTCCTTCTTCGACCAGGACTCTCTCTAGAACGATGGCCTCGCCATACTTGGTACCCGTCGCCGCACTGTTGCGCGATGTGCCCTCTTCGATCTCGGTGGACTTCGACGCGCCCTTTGACGAGATACATGAGTTCGAGCCGCGCGGTCCCGCGGAGACCGACGTCTTCGGCGAAGCCCCGGTGCACGTGGCGCTGCGTCTCGAGAGTTTTAGCGGTGGAATCCGCGCCCGAGGCCGGGTGCGTGCCCCCTGGCACGGTGTGTGTCGGCGCTGCTCGGCTCCGGTACTCGGCGTGAGCGACGTGAGCGTCAACGAGCGCTTCGTCGAGCACGCCGAAGAGAGCGACGAGCTGAGCTATCCGATCGAGAACAACTTCATCGACCTGGCCCCCCTCGTGCACGACGCCATCTTTTTGGACCTGCCGCTCGCTCCACTGTGTCGGCCCGACTGCGCGGGCCTGTGTCCACACTGTGGGATCGATCGCAATGAGGCGACCTGTGAGTGCCAGGCGCCAAAGGATCCTCGGTGGGCTACACTGGACGGGCTCCAATTTGCGGACCCCGAGTCCGAGTGAACCTCGGAGCGACGGGTACGCCCGTTTCTGGTGAAAGAGAAGATCGATGGCCGTACCCAAGCGCAAGACCAGCAAAGCCAAGACCCGTAGCCGTCGCGCGTCCAACTGGACCCTGGCGCGTCCCGCGCGCAGCGTGTGTCCCCAGTGCGCCACCTCGAAGCTGCCCCACGTGGTGTGCCCAAACTGCGGTTGGTACAAGGGTCGAACGGCCGTAGAGGTCAACTGACTTGACGCTCCCCATCGCTCTAGACGCGATGGGTGGCGACTTCGCGCCCGAGGAGATCATCGCCGGCGCGCGACGCGCGGTCGATGAACTCGGCTTGTCGGTCACCCTCGTCGGTGTCCCCGAACTCATGGGAGACCCGCTGGGACTCGACGTCGTGGCCGTCACCGAAGTGATCGCGATGGACGACGATCCGGGTGCGAGTGTGCGAAAAAAGAAGGACTCGTCGTTGGTGCGCTGCGCCGAGCTGGTTCGTGATGGCAGGGCCTCGGGGATGGTCTCGGCCGGCAACACCGGCGCCACCATGGCCTCGGCCTTGCTACGCATGGGGCGCCTGCCCGGCGTGCATCGGCCCTGCATCGTCACACCCATTCCCAACCCCAATCGCCCGCCCGTCGTGTTAGTGGATGCCGGAGCGAACTCCGAGTGCACACCCGAGATGCTGGTTCAGTTTGCCCAGATGGCGTCAACGTACGTGACCACGCGCTACGGCATCGACTCACCGAGCGTGGGTCTGCTCTCGATTGGCGAGGAGCCCACCAAGGGCACCCCGCTGGTGAAGGCCACTCATGAGCTGTTAAGCCAGACACCCGGTCTGCACTTCGCGGGCAACGTGGAGGGGCGCAGCTTCATTCCCTCTCCCGTGGACGTCATCGTCACCGACGGCTTCACCGGCAACGTCGCGCTCAAGACGCTCGAAGGTGCACTGAGTTACGTGTTTTCCGTGGTGATCGGCGCGATCGGCACCAACGAGGAGACCAAGCGCGCTGGCGACGTCTTATTGGAGTACCTCTTGCCGACGGCGAGTCAACTGTCTCCCGATAGCCACGGCGGCGCGATGCTTCTCGGCGTGAAGGGGATCTGTGTGATCTCACACGGTTCGTCCAACGCGACGGCCATCATGAATGCCCTGCGGGTGGCCGCCGAGGCGGACGCGAACGGAATCGTGGAGAAGTTGGCCGCGACGATCCGTCCTGATCAAGCCGCCTAACCGGCCGCTTGCTCCTTCGAACTCACTAATCTTGGACCACATTCACAAGGAGGCGTCATGAGCGCTGACACTCAGGCACCGTTGGACCGAGCCGCGATCGAAGAGTTGGTTCGCGATCAACTGGCCGAGATCCTCGAAAAGAGCCCTGATGACATTCCCGAGAACGTCACCTTCGCCGACTTGGGGGCGGACTCGCTCGCGCTGATTGAACTGGTCGAGGCCCTCGAGGACAATCTCGCGACGTACGCGGCCGGTTTTCACATCGACGACGAAGATCTCGAAGGATTGACCACGGTCAGCGACGCCGTCAACTACGTCGCGCTCAAACTACAGGTTGTCTAAGGGGGCGTGAGCCTCATGGTCACAACCCGCGACGCCGTCGCCGCGCGGCTGGGTCTCGACCCCGCGAGTCCGCTGCTCCTCACGGCCCTGACCCACTCGAGTTACGCGGCCGAACACGACGTCGAATCGAACGAGCGGCTCGAGTTTCTGGGCGACGCCGTCGTGGACCTCGCGGTCGCGGACCTGATCGTGACGCGACACCCCGAACTCAACGAGGGATCGGGCTCGCTCGTGCGTAGTCGAGTCGTCAACGAAGCCGCTCTGGCGAATGCTGCCCGTGAACTCGACCTCGGCGCAGTCATGAGAGTGGGACGCGGCGTCAGGAAGGAACTGGGCACCGAACGCCCTTCGCTGCTCGCCGACGCCTTCGAGGCGGTGGTGGCGGCTCTGTATTTCGAGCGGGGATACGACGCGGCCAAGGAGTTCGTGCACCACGCGCTCGCGCGCGACGTCACCGAGGCGGCCCTCGCCCCGAGTGACGTCGATCCCAAGACCCGCCTTCGACAGTGGGCCGAAGCCCGAGGACTCGGCCCCCCTTCCTACGAGGTGGTGGCCGACGGGCCCGCGCACTCGACCACCTACGTGGCGACGGTTCGCGTGGGCGACCTCGTCGCCGTGGGCGAGGGACGCTCGAAGAAGAGCGCCGAGGGCCAGGCCGCGCGCTGCGCCTGGCGAGAGCACGACAGTGCCTGAGCTCGCCGAAGTGGAGACCGTTCGAGCGTCCCTCTCGCGAGACCTCGTGGGCAAGAAGTTCAAGGCGGTGGCGGTCACCAATGGGCGCGCGGTGCGACGCCACAAGTCGGCCAAAGACTTTCGCGCACTGCTCGAGGGCCACAGCGTGCGCAGCGTCGCACGATTGGGCAAGAACCTGGTGCTCGGACTCGACAATGAGTGCCACCTCGTCATTCACTTAGGGATGAGCGGTCAGTTGTTGCGCGCCAAGGGTCCCAAGGACCCCAAGCCCAAGCACACTCACGTGGTCTTTACCTTTACCCAGGGCGGAGAATTGCGCTACGTCGATCCGCGTACGTTCGGCGAACTCTACGTCTCGAGCCCGCCAGGCGAGGGAGATGCGCCCGTGGAGATCTCAAAGTTTGCGCGGCTCTCCATCGGGGGAGAGGGACTCGCGTTGCGCAAGGCGGTGCCCGAACTGGCCCACCTCGGCCTTGATCCCTTCGAGGATCAGATCGGTTGGGACCGCTTCGCCGCCATCATGCGCAGCCGAACGACCCCGCTCAAAGCAGTCCTCACCGACCAGGACATCCTGGCGGGAATCGGCAATATTTACTCCGACGAGATCCTCTTTGCCGCGGGATTGCGCTTTGACCGGCCGGCTGAGTCGCTCTCGACCATCGAGATCCGCCGGCTTCACCGGGCGATCAGCGAGATCCTCACCGAGGCAATCAAGCACGGGGGCTCGACGCTGGACGACGAGCAGTTCGTTGACCCCGACGGGTCCAAGGGCGGCTTCCAGCAGTTCCACCAGGTCTACAACCGCGAGGGCCTGCCCTGTCTGCAGTGTCGCACGTTGATTCGTCGTGAGACCGTGCGGGGTCGCTCGACCTACTACTGCGAGAAGTGCCAGGCGTAGGAAGGAGCCGCAAGCCCAAGATTGGTAGCGTCAATGCGTGTTTTTAAAGCGGCTGACCATGAAGGGCTTCAAATCCTTCGCTGATACCACGGTGTTGGAGTTCGAGCCCGGGGTCACCGCCGTGGTGGGGCCGAACGGCTCGGGCAAGTCCAACGTCGTCGACGCGGTCACCTGGGTCCTGGGCGCACAAAGTACCCGCGCCCTGCGCAGTGCGCGTATGGACGACGTGATCTTCGTGGGTACGGCCAATCGCGCCGCCCTCGGGCGTGCCGAGGTCGCCCTCACGATCGATAACTCCGCGGCTCGCTTGCCGATTGATGGCGCCGAAGTGACGATTTCGCGAACTCTCTTCCGCAACGGCGACTCCGACTACGCGATCAACGGCACCACGTGTCGACTGCTCGACGTGCAGGAACTCCTGGGTGACTCCGGCGTCGGTCGTCAGCAGCACATGATCATCGGCCAGGGTCAACTGGACTCGATCCTGTCGGCGAACTCAGAGAACCGTCGGGCGGTGATCGAAGAGGCGGCCGGGGTTCTCAAGCACCGTCGTCGCAAGGAGCGCTCCGAACGACGCCTCGCCCAGACTCAAGAGAACCTGGAGCGACTCGGCGACCTGGTGCGCGAGGTGCGCCGCCAGATGCGACCGCTGGAGCGTCAGGCCGCCAGTGCTCGGAGTTACTCCGACGTGGAGGCCGAACTGCGCGACGCCCGGCATGCTCTGTTCGCGTCACGCTTGCGCCACTTCGAGCACCGTCGCAAGGAACTTGAGGTCGCGCTGGATCAGTCGGTGGTGCGCGAACGCGAGCTGCGTCACCAACTCGTCACCCTCGATGCGCAAGCGACGACCGCCGCGGCCGAGATGGCCTCTCGACGTGAAGAGGTGTTGGCGTCGGCACTGGGAACGTTGCAGGGACTGGGGGAGCGAGCCCGCGGCACCTCGTCGGTCATTCAAGAGCGCGATCGCGCGTTACGCCAGGCGCTTATCGCCTCGGCGGACGAGAACGTCATCGCCACCCTCGAAGCGGACGCGGCGCGATTAAGCAGTGACCTCGAGACGTTGAGAACCGAAGAGCTGTCACTGGGCGAACTACGCGACGAGTTATCGGAGTCGCGCAACCGCTTGGCGACAGCGGCGGCGCTCGTCGAAGAGTTAGGCGCCACCACGTTCGAACAGGACGAGGCGGCGCTGCGAGCGGTACGTGAACAGATCGCTCTCGTCGAACGTTCCTTCACCTCTGTTCAGGACGGCGAACGTCGCGCGCGCGCTCGACTCGATGACGCGCGAGTGCGCCTCGACGCACTGAGCGAGACGCGCCGCCTCGCCCAGGACGAACTCTCGGAGGCCCTGAGCAGGCTGAACCACGCGACCGAGATTCTCGACGAGGCGGCAGGATTCGAAGAGGACTCCCTTCGTGAGCGCCGCGACGCCGACGAGGCCTTCGGCGAAGGGGCTGACCGCGCCTCGCGAGCCCAGGCGCGCGCCGAGACCTTGGCTCGGGCCCTGGAAGAACTTTCTGGCGAGGGCGGTCGGGCGATCATCGGCGGGCTGGAGGGGGTCCTCGGCTCGTTCCTGGACCTCATTGAGGTGGACACGGGATGTGAGCGCGCCGTTGAGTCCGCGGCGGGCGCGTCGGTCGGCGCCATGGTCGTCGATGGTACGAACTCTGCGCGGGCCGCGCTGGGGGCACTTCGTCGCGAAGGGGGCGCCGGTTTGATCCTGGCCGTGGGCGACGTGAACATCACCCAACCCCCTACGCCCAAGGGAACTCGGGCACTGCGCGACATGGTGCACGCGAGAGCTCACGCGCCGGCCCACGTTTCGCGGGTTCTCGATGCGCTGTTCGCCCGGGCCTTCATCGCGAGTGATTGGGAGTTCGGCATCGAGGTGGCTCTGGCGAATCCCGATCTCACCATCGTCACCTTGGAGGGTGACCGATTCGCCTCCTCGGGTTGGCGCGTCGCGTCGGGGCGCGCCGTGGTGACGCGCACGACTCTTGATGAGGCCGCACGGGTCGCCAGCGAGCACGCGACGGCGTTAGACGCACTGCGTGAGAGGCGCGAGAACGCCAACTCGACGCTTAGCCAGGCCCAGGAGCGTCATCACGTGGCTAACTCAGCGGTGGTGCACGTTCGTGGAGAGATTGAGCGGATTCGCGGCGACGTGGACCGCTTCACCCTCGAACACACCGAACTCGCGTCGAGCATCGAGGCCCTGTCAAATGAGGCGGGCGTTCTTCTCTCGGAGCGCGACCAACTGCTCGAAGAACTCGGGCTCCTGCGCGACGCGCTTCCCGGGCTCGAAGTGACGGTCCAGGACAGTGCGCGCCGAGCCGCGCAACTGGCCAGCGCGACGACCGACTACAACATCGCGCGTGCCGAGGTGGACGAGCGCGTGAGCACTCTGTCGCAGCGCGAGACCCGGTATGCCGAGCGTCGCCGGCTCATCGAGCAACGACGAGGCGAGATCGAACTGCGCCTTGAGGGTCGCACGGGCGAGCGCGAAGTTGCGGCTCAGAGGCGTCAACTACTCGAGTTCGATATTCAGACCCTGGGGCGACTCGCCGCCTTGGTCGAGCGCGCGTCCGATGAGATTCGTGTCGCCCAAGAGGCCATGGACTCGACCTACCGCGAACAGCTCGAAGCAACGCGGGCCAGCGCGGAGATGCTCGAAGAGGTGCGCCGCGCGCGACACAACGCCGACGGCCGTCTCGCCGAACTGAGCGAGGTCATGCGGCGTGACGAGATCGAACACGCCGAACTCGCCGTCAAGGTCGCCAACGTTCACGAACTGATTGTTCGCGACCTCGGCGTCGAACCGCACGACATGGGGCCGGCGCCCGAGGTGGAACTACCCGAGGGTGTCACGTTGGACTCGCGCGTCGCGGAACTCGAGGCCCGCATCACGTCACTCGGACCGATCAACCCGCTGGCCATGGAGGAGCTCGCCGCCCTCGAGGAGCGCTACAAGGAACTCGACGCCCAGGTGAGCGACGTGCGACACGCACGCCGCGAGCTCCAGGAGGTGCTGCGAGCTCTCGATGAAGAGATCATGCAGACATTCACCGCGGCGTTCGCCGACGTGAACGAGCACTTCTCGTCGCTGATCGCCATGCTCTTTCCCGGGGGACAGGGTCGACTCACCATGAGCGCACCGGACGATCCGCTGAATACCGGGGTCGAGATCGAGGTTCGTCCGATGGGCCGCAACATCCGGCGCATCTCGTTGCTCTCCGGGGGCGAGCGATCCATGGCCGCACTCGCGTTTCTCTTCGCGGTCTTTCGCTCTCGCCCCTCGCCCTTCTATCTCATGGATGAGGTCGAGGCGGCACTGGATGACGTGAATCTACAACGCTTCCTCAATCTGGTCGAGGAGTTTCGCCACGAGGCGCAGTTGTTGATCGTCACCCACCAGAAGCGCACCATGGAGTCCGCTGATGCGCTCTATGGCGTCACCATGGTGCCCGGCGCTTCGTCCAAGGTGGTCAGCCAGCGCGTTAACCGACCCAAGGAAGTAGAAACGGCGTGATCGCCCTCTACATCGTGCTCGCGGTCGTCGTCGTGCTCGCGGTTGTCCTCGTGGTGCGCCGACGTGCGCGTCGCCCGAGAGCTCTCGTAGGCCCACCGCGTGCGGCGATGCCCGACGTACTGGTGAGCGACGCGGCGCCGATGCCGGTCATCGCCGATTTATCGCTGGAGACTCGCCTGGCGTCCTCGAGAGGGGTCTTCGATCGCGTGCGCTCACTGGCGGGGACCGGCAACGTGAGTGAAGAACAGCTCGATGTCGTCGAAGAGGTGCTACTGCGAAGCGACGTGGGTGTCGCTATGACCAACACGGTGCTGGATGACCTTCGAGAAAACGGCGCACCCGAGGGAGTCGCCGCCGCTCTGCGCGCGATTCTCCTGGGTGCTCTTTCGGGCGACCGGACGACGACCACCACGGCGGGTGCCGGGCGGGTCCCGGTGTGGCTTTTCGTGGGTGTAAACGGCGCAGGCAAGACCACCACGATCGGCAAACTGGCCAAGAGAAACCACGACGAGGGCCGCCAGGTCCTCCTCGCGGCGGCCGACACCTTCCGAGCCGCCGCGGTCGACCAACTCGAGCAGTGGGCGACGCGAACTGATTCCGATATCGTGCGTGCCACCGAAGGAGCGGATCCCGGTTCGGTGGTCCACGACGCGATCGGTCGCGCCCACGCTCGCGGCTACGACCTCGTGCTGGCCGACACAGCCGGACGTCGCGCGAACAACACGAACCTGCTCGACGAACTGGCCAAAGTTCGTCGCGTCGCCGACCGCGAGCCCGGACAGGTCGTCGAGACCCTGCTGGTGTTGGACGCGACGACCGGTCAGAACGCCCTGGCTCAAGCGCGAGAGTTCCTCTCGGCCGCCTCGGTCACCGGGATTGTCCTCACCAAACTCGATGGCACCGCGCGCGGCGGCATCGTGATCGCGATCGAGCGCGAACTGGGAATCCCCGTCAAGTTCGTGGGCGTGGGCGAAGGCGTCGACGATCTCATCGTGTTTGATCCTGACGCCTTCGTCGATTCGCTACTCAAGGCCTGACACTAACCTTTTCTTCATGTTTGACGCCCTGAGTGAACGCCTCGAGCGCCTTAGTTCGAACTTGCGTTCGAAGGGCCGGCTGAGCGACGCTGACCTCGACGCCGCCCTCGCTGACGTGCGTTCAGCTCTACTCGAAGCCGACGTGGAACTGGGCGTGGTGCGCGCGTTCCTCGACGCGGTGCGAGAGCGCCTTAGTGGTGAGGCGCTCGCGCAGAGCCTCACCCCGGGCCAGCAGGTCATCAAAGCCGTCAACGAACAACTCGTCGAAGTACTGGGTGGCTCCCCGCTCGCGGTCACCTACGCCAGCAAGCCCCCGACGGTCATCTTGCTCGCTGGCCTTCAGGGTGCGGGCAAGACGACGGCGGCGGCCAAGCTCGCCAACTGGTTCAAGCAGCAGGGTCGCCAGCCGTACCTCATCGCCGCCGACCTCCAGCGACCGGCCGCCGTGGAGCAGCTGCGTGTGCTGGGCGCCCAGATCGGTGTCGACGTGTTCTCCGAGCCGTCCTCGCCGGTGGCGGTGGCGCGCGCGGGCGTGAAGCAGGCGACGCGACTGGGTCGCGACGTCGTCATCATCGACACCGCGGGACGTCTCGCGATCGACCAGGCGCTGATGGACGAGGTGCGCGCGATCTCCAAGGAGGCCTCGCCGCACTACACGTTCCTGGTCATTGACGCCGTGACCGGCCAGGACGCCGTGCACACCGCGCGCAGCTTCCACGACGCGCTCGCGCTGTCGGGTCTGATCGTCACGAAACTCGACTACGACGCCCGCGGCGGAGCGGTGCTCTCGGCCCGCGGAGTCGTCGGTCGGCCCGTCGTCTTTGCCTCGAGCGGCGAGAAGATCGCGGACTTTGACCTCTTCTACCCCGAACGCATGGCCTCGCGCATCCTGGGGATGGGTGACGTCTTGTCGCTGATCGAGCAGGCCGAGCGCACCATGGACGCCGACGTCGTGGCCCAGTCGGCTGGGCGCATGATGAGCGGCACCTTCACGCTGGACGACTTCTTGGCCCAGCTCAATCAGGTGCGCAAAATGGGCTCGCTCGGGGGCATCATGAAGCTGATGCCCGGGGTCACCAAGGAGATGCGCAGCGCGGCCAGCAATATCGATGAGGGAGAGATCAATCGCGTCGAAGCCATCATGCGCTCGATGACCCCTCGCGAGCGCCAGGACCCCTCGATCATCGATGGTTCACGTCGTACGCGCATTGCCCGCGGATCGGCCACCAGCGTGGCCGCCGTCAACCAACTCCTGAAACAGTTCACCGAGATGCGCAAGATGATGCGCCAGATGGGTAATGGCAACGCTCCCCAGATGTCCGGCGGGCTCGGACGCATGGCGAGCATGGCCGCGCGCGGCGCACAGGCTCAAGGTGAATCGTTGCCGGCGGGCTTTGAAGCGTTGGGCGCCGGAATGGCGAGTGCGGCCGCGTCGCGCGGTGGAAAAAACAAGAAGAAAAAGGGCGGGAGAGTTACTCCGCCCAAACAACGCTAAACTTTTCCACTCGGGTGTCTCGCCCGTCTCGCGTAGACACGTCAGGTATGAAGGGAAATATGCTGTGGCCGTAAAACTTCGTTTGGTGCGCATGGGTAAGAAAAAGCAGCCCACCTATCGCATCGTCGCCGCCGAGAGCCGTCGGGCCCGATCCGGCGCGTTCCTGGAGATCGTGGGCACCTACCAGCCCCGGGGCCTCTCCATCGCCGAGCCCGACACCGTGACAAAGATCGACAACGACAAGGTTGTTCGCTGGCTTATCCAAGGTGCCCAACCCACCGAGCGCGTCGCCAAGTTGCTCAAGACCAGTGGTGCCCTCGACCAGTTCGAGGCGGCCAAGGCCGAACGGACCGCAAAGTGAGCGAGTCCCAGGACGACTACGTCGCCGGCGACATCAACACCATCGACGACTCTGAGTTCGACGACCAAGACGTTAACGAGGACGTCAACGAGGCGGGCGACGACAAGGCCGCCACGTCGACCGCGGTCCTTGAGTTCATTGCTCGCTCGCTCGCCGAAGACCCCGACGCGGTCATGGTCGAGGTGAGCGAACGCCAGGGCAAGGTCGTGTTATCGCTCAGCGTCGGCGCGGGCGACATGGGCCGGGTCATCGGACGTCGCGGCCGCACCGCCCAGGCGATACGCGCACTAGTCGCCGCCGCCGGCGCACGCGACCACGTCACCACCTCCGTCGACATCATCGACTAACCATGTCCGACGAGCGTGGCACGCTCGAGGTCGGGCGCATCATTAAGGCTCACGGTCTTCGCGGCCAGGTACTCGTCGATCTCTGGAGCGATCGTCTCGAACGTCTGGCCGTCGGTCAGACCCTCCTCAGCGATCGAGGTCTCCTGGTCGTTCTGGCCGCCGCCGTACACCAAAAGACGCGCTTCATCGTCAGCTTCGATCGCATCACGACGCGCGAAGAGGCCGAGCGCTGGCGTGGGGTGGTGTTGTCGGCGCCGCGCATCGATGATCCCGACGTGATCTGGATCGACCAGCTCTTTGGCGCCGAGGTCGTAGACCAGGTCGGTCACACCCGAGGCGTGGTGGTGGACGTCGAGGCCAATCCCGCGAGCGATCTGATGGTGCTCGACTCCGGCACGCTGGTACCTCTCACCTTTGTCGTGTCGGTGCAGGCCAATCGCCGCGTCGAGATCGACGCACCCGAAGGACTGTTCGAGTGACGCTGCGCGTTGACGTCCTCACCCTCTTTCCCGAGTCCCTGAGCAACTACGTCACGACGTCTGTACTCGGGCGAGCCCACGAGCGAGGCGTGTTCGAGCTCCATCTCCACGACTTTCGCGACGCGACCACCGACGTGCACCGCAGTGTGGACGACACTCCCTTCGGCGGAGGAGCGGGCATGGTTCTGAGAGCCGAACCCATCCTGGCCACGGTCGAGTCGACGCCCCACCTGGCCCGACCGGTGATCGCCCTCACACCAACGGGGCGGACCTTTACCCACGACATCGCGCGGGGATTGAGCGAACTGTCTGGCTTCACGTTGCTAAGCGGTCGCTACGAGGGGTTCGACCAGCGCGCGATCGACTTGGTGGCGGACGATGAGATCTCCTTGGGCGACTTTGTGTTGGCGGGTGGGGAGCTCGCTGCGCTCTGCGTCATCGAGTCGGTGGTCCGACTACTGCCGGGAGGATTGGGAAATGACGCCTCCAGCGCGGATGAGTCGTTTAGCGACGGACTCTTGGAGTATCCCCAGTACACCAAGCCCGCCGAGGTGCGCGGTCGACTGGTTCCCGAGATCTTGCTCTCGGGCAACCACGCCCGCATTGCGCGCTGGCGCCGGGCCCAGGCGCTACGCCTCACTCTGGCGCGTCGTCCCGACCTGATCGCACGGCGTGGGGGACTGAGCGAACAAGACCTCGCCATTCTCGACGAATTTCCCGAAATGGTTGACGGCGGAGCGAGCGGCTAAACTTCTAAAGCCCGTGATCCGAAAGGGACCGCTCTCATGAACCCCACCGACCTCGTTGACCGCGACTCGCTTCGCGACGATATTCCCTCGTTTCGTCCCGGCGACACCGTCAAGGTGCACGTACGAGTCGTCGAAGGCACCCGCCAGCGCGTCCAGGTGTTCCAGGGCGTCGTCATTCGTCGCCAGGGTTCGGGACTCCAGGAGACCTTTACCGTGCGCAAGATCAGCTTCGGCGTCGGGGTGGAGCGCACGTTCCCCGTTCACACGCCGACGATCGCCAAGATCGAGGTGGAGTCCTACGGAGACGTGCGACGTGCGAAGCTCTACTACCTGCGCGAACTGCGCGGCCGCGCCGCCAAGATCAAGGAACTGCGCGTCAACGAGCGCGCGTAGTCACTGGTGGGCGAAGAAGAGCTCGACGACTACGAGTCGACCCTCGAACTCGCACTCGTTCAGGAGTACAAAGCCGTCGTCGGCATGTTCGACTTCGCCGTCGAGACCGATCGGCGCTTTTATCTCGCCAACGACGTCGCCGTCGACGTCAAGTCCGGCGCCAACCCAACCCTGCTCGAGGTCACGCTGCACGACGCGTGGGTCTGGGATATGTACCGCGCCGCGCGCTTCGTGCCTTCGGTACGCATCCTCACGTTTCGCGATGTGAACATCGAACGCCTGCCCAAAGAGGATCTGCAGCCCTAGGTGCGACTCGTTCGCTTTCTCACCACATTCGAGACGGCGAGGGACTTCGAGACTCTGAACGACGAGCCCACAGCGCTCTTTGCGTGCTCCAACGCCGATACCGCGATTGTTCTCGCTTCCCTGCGCGACCATCTTAGTCGCGAGGTAGGCGTGTGGCTCCGGGTGTCGAGTGCCTATCCGGCTCAGATCGCGACGCGCGACGTGCGCACCCTCTCGGTCCTCATGGACCTGCGCCACGTCGTGATCGAGGCGCCACAGCCGGTGAGCGAGCACGTCGAGATCGTACGAGCGCTGCTGAGCGGCGCCGAGGTGAGCCTGTCGAACTCGGTGGCCACCCTCACCCACGTGGTCAGTCGACCGGTGCCGCCGCGTCCGATCACCGTGTGGGGCTATGACGGCAGCCAGCTCGTTGGCCCCGAGGTGACCCTTCTCGCGGGCGCGACTCGCCATAAGGGAGTGAGCGAGTTGACGTATTTCGAGAGCTACTCGGGCTGACGAGAGATCCGGTCCGGACGAATCTTGACCGTCACGCGTACTTCCCCCGGTGAGCGCCAGGGGTAGGTGTCGAGCCCGGTGTACTTCTTCGCGAAGGCGTCAATGACCTCGTCAGCGCCCTCGGTGGTGAAGACCACGACGGTGCCGCGCACCGTGATGCTCGCCTCGGGATCGTCGGGATCGGTCAGAGACACCGCCACGCGCGAGTCGCTGGCGAGGTTGCGAGCCTTCGCCCGACCCAGGGCGGTATTGATGACGATGAGGTCGCCGTCGAGTCCCACCCAGACCGGCGTCACGTTGGGTGAGCCGTCGGCGTCGAGGCTGGCGACGTGGGCGAGGACCTGCTTTTCGAATATGGCGCGTGACGCCGGGGTGAAGGTGTCAGTCACAAAACTCCCATGGTCGAGTTGAAATGAGGCCTAGTAGGTTCACTGTAATGAACATTGGTGCACACGTACGCGGAGGGGGCAAGTTGGTCCCCTCCTTGGAACTCGGCGTCGAAATGGGCGCGACGTCGATACAGATCTTCACCCAGAGTCCTCGAATGTGGAAACCCTCGCAGTACGCGCCCGAGGTGCTCGCGGCGTACCGTGAGGCCGCGGCGAGCACGCCCTCGATCACCGACACGTTCTGTCACGCCACGTATCTCATCAACCTGGCGACAGGCGATCGCGACCTCTACGACAAGTCCGTCGCGTGCCTCATTCACAATCTCTCGGTGGCGCGCGGCATCGGCTCGTCCGGTCTGGTACTGCACGTCGGCTCGCACCAGGGAGCCGGCTTCGACACCGTCGTGCGCCAGATTGCTGACGCGTTTGAGCGCGCGTTCGTCGAGGCCGATCCCTCGCCCGAGGGAGTTGCCGAGTGCCCGATTCTCATTGAGAACGCGGCGGGCATCGACGGTCCGGTCGGTCGCACCCTGGAAGAGATTCACATGATGATCGAGGCGTGCAACAACGACGACCGTCTCGGTCTGTGCATCGACACTCAACACCTGTGGGCCAGCGGGTTCGACTACTCAAGCCGGGCCGGCGCAGATCGCCTCGTTCAAGAGATCGAGATGAGCGTGGGTATCGGCCGTCTGCGGTGCTTTCACCTGAACGATTCCAAGATCGAGCTCGGCGGCAACCGCGACCGGCACGCCAACATCGGCGAGGGCACGATTGGCACGCGAGGTCTCGCCATGTTGATTGGACAACCGCTCATTCGCGATCTCCCTCTCATTCTCGAAGTGCCGGGCAGCGGCGATGGTCCTCGCGGCGAGGACGTCAGCGTGGCGCGCCAGGTGCTCATCGCCGGCATCGCCCTGTACGACGGTGACCAAGCATGGGCCAACTTACTGCCCGTTGTCACGCCCGCGCCGGTAGCACCCGCGAAGAGTGCGGT
Source organism: uncultured Acidimicrobiaceae bacterium (assembly GCA_963844615.1). GTDB lineage: Bacteria > Actinomycetota > Acidimicrobiia > Acidimicrobiales > RAAP-2 > RAAP-2. Next base: position 35,179 of record CAWJOZ010000001.1, read on the forward strand.
GAAGAAGGCTGTGCCCTCGACGAAGAAGGCCGCGCCAACGGCAACGGCGAGCGAGAAGAAGAGTGTGAAGAAGGTGGCCAAGGCGGCCAAGAAAACAGGAAAGAAAGTTGTCGCAAAGAAGGCGGCACCAACGGCAACGGCGAGCCCGAAGAAGACGGTGAAAAAGGTGACTAAGAAGACAGCGAAGAAGGCCGCCAAGAAAGCCGCCAAGAAGATCGCAAAGAAGGCCGCGAAGGCGGCCAAAGCAGCGAAGAAGACCGCAAAGATCGCCGCCAAGAAAACCGCGAAGGTTGCGGCCAAGAAGGCGGTGAAGAAGGCGGTGAAGAAGGCGGTGAAGAAGGCTCCAAAGAAGGTCACTGCGAAGAAGGCCGTCAAGACAGCAAAGCAGACGTCCAAATCAATGTCCAAGTCCACGAAGAAACGATCTGAGAAGTCGGTCAACAAGAAAGCGGCCAAGAAGTCAGCAAAGAAGTCACCGAAGAAAAGCAGGGAGAAGTAGGAGAGGTAATGACTGACGTTCGCGTCGAATCGGACTCGATGGGCGCCATTGACGTGCCAGCCGATCACTATTGGGGAGCGCAAACCGAGCGGAGCCTGCATCACTTCGCAATCGGTACTCAGACGATGCCGCCAGCTGTCATCACCGCCTTCGGCGTGCTCAAGCTGGCCTCGGCCAAAGTCAACAACGCCCTGGGAAAACTGGACGACGAGAAGGCAACTCTCATCGAACGTGCGGCGAGCGAGGTCATCGACGGCAAACTGTCTCACGAGTTTCCACTCCGCATCTGGCAGACCGGTTCAGGCACGCAGACCAATATGAACGTGAACGAGGTGATCTCGAATCGAGCGATCGAGATGGCGGGCGGGGTCATGGGATCAAAGACGCCCATTCACCCCAACGACGACGTCAACATGTCGCAGTCCTCGAACGACACCTTCCCTACGGCGATGCACATCGCGGCGGTGATGGAGATCACTGGTCGACTGGTGCCCGCAGTGCAACGACTGCGTGACGCCCTGGACGTGAAGGCCGCGGCGTACGCCGAGGTGACCAAGATCGGCCGCACTCATCTCATGGATGCGGTTCCGCTCACCTTGGGTCAGGAGTTCTCGGGCTACGTCGCCCAGCTCGACGCCGATCTCGAGCGACTGAATGTGGCGCTGCCCGGACTCTATGAACTCGCGGCTGGCGGCACCGCGGTCGGAACCGGCCTCAACACTCACCCCGAGTTCGGCGAGCGAGTGGCGGCCGAGATCGCTGCGTTGACTCACCAGCCCTTCGTTACCGCACCCAACAAGTTCGCGGCCCTCGCCGCGCACGACGCTCTCGTCTTCGCCCACGGGGCGATCAAGACCCTCGCCACGAGTCTCACCAAGGTCGCCGAAGACATTCGCTGGCTCGGATCGGGTCCGCGCGCCGGGATAGGCGAACTACACCTTCCCGAGAACGAACCGGGCAGTTCGATCATGCCCGGCAAGGTGAATCCCACACAGAGCGAAGCCATGATCATGGTGTGTGTTCAGATATTCGGGAACGACACGGCGATCTCGATTGGCGGCTCCCGGGGCAACTTCGAGTTGAACGTCTGCAAACCCGTCATTATCTACAACGTCTGTAACTCGATCGATCTGCTCACCGACGCGTGCGATCGGTTTCGCGAGTTCTGCGTCGAGGGGCTCGAGCCGAACTACGAGCAGATCCAAAACCACCTCAACAACTCGTTGATGTTGGTGACCGCTCTCAACCCGATTATCGGTTACGACAAGGCCGCCATGGTCGCCAAGAAGGCCCACGCAGAGCGCATGACCCTGCGAGAGTCAGCTCTCGCTCTGGGCTTTTTGACCGGTGAAGAGTTCGACGCGGCGGTCGTCCCTGACGAAATGACCCACCCATAGCTCAGGCCAGCTGCAAGAAGCCCGAGGTGACACAGAGCCCAAAGGCGCACACCACGACCATGCCCACGACCACCGACACGGCGGCGACCTTGGAGATTCGTCCGCGACCCCGGGACATGGGGATGGGCATGTACCACTCGGGAAGGAGTTGGCTGCCGAGATTCGAGGTGAGGTACCAGGGCTTTGCGTCAAGGTCGATCGGTGCATCGGGATCGGCGGCGAGGGCGAGGGCGGTGAGTTCGTCGTCGCTGAGAGGGATCTCTTCGTCGGGCATTCTCACGATGTCGCTCATTGCAGTACCTCGCAGTCTCTACTCAACATACCGGGGCGAGTGAAGTTCCGGTCTTCGCCTAGTTGACCGGGACGTTCCACAGAGCCATCCACCGGCTGAGGTCCTTTTCCATCGGGAGATCCGTGCCAAGGAACGAGCGCACTCGTAGTTCGAGTTCGTTGTTGCGCTGGGTGGGCCCGGTAGGCGCAAAGGGATAGAACGTCCCCTGCTTCATGAGATACACGAGGCGCAGATCGCCTTCGCCCGGGGGAGTCTTGGGTACGAATCCGAACACGGCGCACAGCAGTCGTGGTCCCAGACCGTGTTCCACCATCGACGTGTCGGCCGCGTGGATGCGGGTCACCAGCGATTCAAGATCGGGATCGTGGACGATCAGCCACTCAAAGCCCAGGTCATCCTTGGTGAGCGTCACCTTGTCGTTCGTCTCGTCAAAGTCCAGCAGCTCTTTGATGTCGGCATCTGTGGTGAGAGTGCCTTCGCCGCTACCCGCTTTAAAACAGAGTCCCGCCTGACCTGAGGTCACCATGTCAAGTTCGGCTTCGAGGGTGATGGCGGCTTGGGTGAGGGCAAAGAGATTGTCGAGATTTGGCGCTACCTGTTTGGTTCGGCCAAAGATCGTGTCGCGCAGACCCACTAGCCGTTGAGCTGCTTTTCGAGCTGGGCCAACTGGTTGAGGCGGACCTCAAGTGAGGGGTGTGTGGAGAAGAGCGAGGCGACGGTGTTGCCGGCGAGAGCCGGAGCGAAGAAGAAGGCGTTCATGCCCTCGGTCTTGCGCAGGTCATTGCGCGGAATCTTTCCCATGTCCCCGGTCACGTGCACGAGCGCGCTCGCGAGCACGCTCGGTTTGCCGATCAGGATCGCGCCCGATCGATCCGCGGCCAACTCGCGATAGCGCGAGAGGGCCATGGTGAGAAGGTAGGCGATGATGTAGATCACAATCGAGAGCAGCATCGTGGCCAGCTCCAGCAGGACGATGTTTTGGCCGCCACTACGCCCGCCGCGGCCGCCCCCACCAAACATGGCTCCGAAGAGCGCGATGCGACTGATCAGGCCAGCCAGGATGCCCACGCCACTGGCGATCGTCATGATGGCCACGTCCCGGTGGGCGACGTGGCTGAGTTCGTGGGCCAACACGGCTTCGAGCTCTTCGTCGGGCAGGCGCTGCATGAGACCGCGGGTCGCGCAGATCACGGCCGCGTTGGGGTTGCGCCCCGTCGCGAAGGCGTTGGGAATATCCATCTCGGAGACGCCCACACGGGGCTTAGGCATGTTGGCCAGCAGGCAGAGACGATCAACGATCTGGTGGAGCTTGGGCTCCTGTTCGGGCGTGACCTCGTGGGCGTGCATCGAGAACATGGCGATCTTGTCCGAGAAGTAGTACTGACAGAACAAGAGACCGCCCGCGATAACGATCACCAAAACGAGCGACACGCCCAGGCTGATCATCACCGACACGATGATGGCGTAGAGGGCCACGAGCGCGAGCCCCGTGAGAAACATGCGCACGTTTAATTTGTGATCGGTTTCGATCTTGGATGAGGTGGCCACGCTTAGTTGCCTTCGGTTGAGGGGGATTCGGCCGGCGTACTGGTACCCATCGGCAGTTCCGTCGTGGTGCCATTCGCCTTGAGAGCGGCGAGTTGGGCGTCAATGTCTGACTGCGAGGACACCTTGTCGAGCTGGGCTTGAATATCGTCATTCGAGCCAGTGAGGTCGGTCAGGGCTCCCGAAGCGAGCAACTCGTCGAGTGCGCCACTGCGCGCTTGCATCTCGGCCACCTTGTCCTGAGCCCGCTGCATCGCGGCTCCGGCATCGTTCATCGAACTGGAGATTCCACTCACCGCCTCATTCACGTGGGTGGAGGCCTCGGCGGCGGTGTAGGTGGCCTTGATGGTTTCTTTTTTGGTGCGGAAGGCTTCAATCTCGGTCTGTAGCTTTGTCGATGTCGCCTCCAGCTTCTGAAGCTGATCGTCGACCTGGGCGTGTTGGGTTGCAAGATCCGAGAGTTGTGCCGCGATGGCTTCGCGGCGGGTCAGTGCTTCGCGCGCCAAAGGCTCGTTGTTCTGGGCCAGGGCGGCCTTGGCCTGATCGGCGAGTTTGTCGGCCTGGGTCTTGAGCTGTTCGGCTTGAATCTCGATGCGCTTCTTCGCCGTGGCGACGTCGGCGACCGCCCGCTTCACCTTGGTGAGGTTCTCGAGTTGCTGTTCGTAGGAGAGATCGAGGGTCTGGCGGGGGTCCTCCGCCTTGTTCAGGGCGTCGTTAGCTTTGGCCTGAAAGATTGACTGCGCGCGCTTAAAAATGCCCACTGGGCCTCCTTGTGGTACTGATCCAGACTAGAGCGAACTGTTGGAAAATATTCGATGAGATGGGACGCCAGGGGCCCGAAATCTAATTTCTGGGTAAATCTCCGTCTGGTCGCGGTCCGCGAAGATTGTGGTTCTGAGCACTGACTTCGTCGGCGAGTTCGACGCGATAATGCTCAAGCTGGTCGGCGAGTTGCTCATCCCCAGTGGCGAGAATGCGTAGCGCCAAGAGTCCTGCGTTGGCCGCACCGTTGATGGCGACGGTGGCGACGGGAACCCCGCGGGGCATCTGGACGATCGACAGGAGCGAATCGAGACCATCCAATCGCGCGAGAGCGACAGGGACGCCGATTACGGGAAGCGTCGTGGCGGCCGCCAACATACCGGGCAGGTGTGCGGCGCCACCCGCACCCGCGATGATGACCTTCAATCCCTGAGCGCGAGCGCCACTGGCGTACTTCAACATCGCTTCGGGCGTGCGATGCGCCGAGACGACCCGCCACTCGTACTCAACCTGAAAGCGCTGGAGGATATTGGCGGCGTCGCTCATCACTTCCTCGTCCGAGGACGACCCCATCACGATGCCGACAATCGATGCCACTACGCCTCCTGAGTCTGTGTGCCGTACGCGTGGGCACTCTGCCATGCTCTCACGCGCGGACCCTCGGGTTCCTCGCCCAGGGCGGTTACGTGTCCGAGCTTGCGTCCCGGGCGCCACGACTTGGCGTAGTCGTGGACAAAGACGCCGTCCACACGCTGGGCCGCCTCCCGTGAGCCGGGACTCTCGGCGCCCACCACGTTGACCATCACCGCGTAGGGACTGGTGGGCGTCACAACCCCCAGGGGAAGTCCGCTCACGGCGCGAAGGTGCTGGGCGAACTGGCTCGTCGTCGCTCCCTCAATCGTCCAGTGTCCGCTGTTATGAGGCCGTAGGGCCACTTCGTTGATCAGAAGTCCGCGGGCGGTCACGAAGTACTCGATGGCCATGATTCCCACATTTCTCACGAGAGCGGCCACGCGCTCACTGAGGCGTTGAGCCTCGACCAGAGTGTGCTCGTCGAGGTCGCTGGGATAGCGGACCTCGGCGCACATACCCGCGCGCTGCAGAGTGGCAACGACCGGGTACAGAATCGTCTCGCCGTCGCTGGCGCGCGCCACGAGTTGGGCCACCTCGCCCAGTAGCTCCAGGCGTTCTTCAACAAGTACGTCGCCCGACACCGCGAACTCATCGATGAGAGCTAGGGCCTCGTCGCGAGTCGCGGCGAAGGCCACGCCCCGACCGTCATAGCCCCCCCGCGACGCCTTGACGACGCACGCATCACCGATCTCGTCGAGAAAGCCAGTGAGATCGGCGTCGCTCGACGAACGAACCACGAGGAATCGGGGTACGGGAAGCCCGCTTTCGAAGAACGCGCGCCGCTGGAAGGCCTTGTCGACGGCGAATCGAAGCGCGCGAGATCCGGGTCGAAGTATGACTCTTTCGGCTTCGAGAACTTCGAGTGCCTCCAGATCCACAAGTTCGTGATCGAAGGTGATGACGTCGACGCGCTCGGCTAGCCGGCGCAGCGCCTCGACGTCGTTCGCGGCCCCCAGTACAGCGTCCCCAATGCTCGACGTCGCCGAATCCTCCGGCGAGTTCGCAAGCACCGTGAGCGACAGACCAAGATCGCCGGCACTTTCTCCCATCATGAGTGCAAGTTGACCGGCCCCGACAACACCCACGCGCGTGAACGCGCGGGTTGTGTCGTTGATCATGACCGAGACGTTACTGGCGAGAAAAAGAGAGCCCAGTTCGAACCGAGCTACACCGCAACTTTGGTGTGTTTGAACTCATTGAGCGCGCTCTCATCACTCATGAGCGTCACCAGTGACTCGATCAGGGCGATCGACGCCTGAGGGTCATCCGTCGGCGGGTTCATGTAGCGCACGAACGTGGCGTCCCCGTCGATGACGAAGGTCGGCACGCCGAAGGCCTCGTAGCGCTCGAACTCGCGAAACCACTCTCCGATGACCTTGTGGGGACGTCGAGAGGCGACATCGTCGAAGATCACGGCGAGATCGAGGTCCAGTCCCTCCAGCGCAGTCGTAATCTCACTCTCGGAGACCAGGCGAATGGCGCGATCGTGGCGCGCGCGAAACAGAGCCTCATGAACGTTGAGGAACTTCTCGGGCGCGAGATCGTGCACCGACGTGCTCACCGCGAGAGAGAGCAGTTGTGAATCGCGCCGGGGGTCGTCCCAGACGTCGGGGGCTCCCTCGTCGCGATATCCCTGGCTCATCGTCCACGGAACAAAGGTAACGTCGAAATCGGCCCCGGCTCGCAGCGCCTCAATCACGTGCAAGTGAATGATCTTGGCGAAGGGACAGCGGTAGTCGTAGGAGAGAAGAAATGGCTTCACCCAGCCAGCCTAAAGACTCATCGACCTGGAACGGGCACGCCCGACGCGCGGCAGCGGTCCTTGAACGCACAGAATCGACAGGCGTTGACCGAAGGCGTGGCCGGAAAGTCCCCGTCCTCGTAGTAACGCGTGATGCGCGACCACGAGGACGCGGCCGACTTGGCGCGCGCGTTCACGACCACGTCGGTCACGTTGCGTTCGATCGACTCGCCGTGTGCCACGTACATCAGGCGAATCTTGTTGGGCTTTTCCCCGAACTGGGCGCGACAGAGCGCCGCGTACAGTTCGGCGTTGGCGAAAGTCTTGGAGTCATAGTTGCGATTCGGCAGGCCGCCGGTCTTGTAGTCGACGATGGTGAGTGAACCGTCGGGGTCCCGGTCGAGTCGGTCCAAGATGCCGTAGAGCGGCGCGCCGTCGACGTCGACGCCGATGCGCAGTTCTACGCCCTCGTGCTGGACGGTGCGGGGATCCTCCATCGAGAAATACGACACGATGATCGCCTCAGTTTCCTCGAGGAGGCGAGTCAGCGACACCTCGTTGAGTTCGATGTCGCGTCGCACGTCCTCGGTCAGAACCTCGTCGATAGCGCCGGGGATGAACTCCCGGGCTCGCTCAATGATGCGCTCGTCGGCGGGGAGCAGGAACAGTTGCTCGAAAACAAAGTGGACGAATCGACCCTTGGCCGTCGCGTACGTCGCCGGTTGGGGAATGCGCTCGATGGAGGCGTACTGGTAGCGGCGAGGGCAGGTCTGGAAGTCGGCCAGGCGCGACGGCGAGAGTGACTGGGGAAGGGTCTGTTCGAATGCCACGTACTGACGCTAGGTCTCGAGTGTGACGTTCCGTCGGTAACAATGGAGACATGCGACAGAAGCCTGCCGTCGTCCGCCGCGGGCAGATCGTGCGCTCGAGCGCTTGGCACGGCGTGCGTGATGGCGACACCGTGGTCGTGAATGCGCCCAAAGAGAGGCGACAACACTTCACTTTCGTCGCTCACGTGCTGAACGAAGCGACCGGGGACGAGTGGATCGAAGTGCGAGGTGGTCGCTTGGGCGAGGCCAAGGGGCGTAGCTTTCGGCCCGACCTCATCTACCCGTCTGAAGCGCGCAAGGGAGCGCGTCTCGTGGGGCTCTCCCTCGCTGTCGCTCCGAAGTTTCCATTGGCTTGACGCGAGCGGAGAGAGCTGGTAACCGCCGAACCCCTACTGGGGTGAGCCGACGGGCGACCGCGCGCTGGACCTGCGCTTGCGCCGTTCGACGGTGCAACCCTTGGTTTTGATCGACACGACCAGCGCGCCGATTGCGAGGCACATCAGCACCCGACCTGATGACGCCGATAGTAACGAGTCAGAAGCCGTCCGCTACGGTGGCCAGGAGTCTCAGCGGCGCGGATAAATGAGAGGTGAAGGGTGAGTGAATACGAACTAAGTAGGGCCGACGTCCTGGTCATTTTTGGCATTACTGGCGACCTCGCCAAGAAGATGACGTTCCAGGCGCTGTACCGTATGGAGGCAGCCAAGGTGCTGGACTGTCCGATCATCGGTGTGGCCGTGAACGAGTGGTCGTGGGACCAGTTGCGCGACGCGATGCACGCCGGTCTTCTCGCGTGCGGCGAAAACGTAAAGAACGAGGTCTTCGATCGCCTGGTCGCACGGATCAGTTATGTCCACGGGGACTTCACCGATGACGCTACCTACGCCGCGCTGGCCAAGGCTCTCGGTTCGGCGAAGCACCCGCTCTACTACCTCGAGATCCCGCCGTTTCTCTTCGCGCCGGTGGTCACCGCCCTCGGCAAGGCGAACCTCACTGATGGCGCCAAGGTGATGGTCGAAAAGCCCTTCGGTCACGACTTGGCGTCTGCGGTCGCTCTCAACAATCAACTGCACACCGTGCTGCACGAGAACCAGATCCTTCGCGTGGACCACTTCTTGGGCAAGCAACCAGTTGGTGACATCACGCACCTCAGGTTTGCCAACACGCTGTTCGAACCGGTGTGGAACCGCGAACACGTCTCAGGGGTCTACGTCACCATGGCCGAGAACTTCGGCGTGGATGACCGCGGTGCGTTTTACGATCACGTGGGGGCACTGCGCGACGTCGTCCAGAACCACCTCTTCCAGCTCATCGCCCTCGTAGCGATGGAGGCGCCCGTGGGTCCCGGTCCGACCGCGCTCTGGGACAGGAAGGTCGACGTCTTTCGCTCGATTGCCAGCATCGAACCTAGCCAGTGCGTGCGTGGTCAGTACGAGGGCTACCAGCGCGTGGTAGGAGTGAAGGAAGGTTCAGAAACCGAGACCTTCGTCGCGCTGCGACTGGGAATCGACAACTGGCGCTGGTCAGGTGTTCCGTTCTTCATCCGCACCGGCAAGGAGCTTCCCCTCAAGGTGACCGAGGTGCGACTCGTCCTGAAGCGGCCGCCTCGACTGTCATTTCTCAATACGCCCCAGCACACCGAACCCAATCAGATCATCATTCGCATTGACCCCGATGCCGCCGTACGACTCTTGATCCTCTCGAAGGACGCGAACGGCGCGGCGACTCGGACCGTGCACCTGGACCTGCCCTTCGCCGCAGAACTGGGCCGACCCCCTGGCCCGTACGAGCGGCTCTTTCACGACGCCCTCGCCGGTGACCGCTCTCTCTTCACGCGCGAAGACTCCGTGGAAGAGACGTGGCGCATCCTGCAACCGTTGATCGACCAGCCTCCAGTGTGCGTGCCCTACAAAGAGGGATCGTGGGGCCCGGATGGAGCCAACGACCTTACGCGCGGCCACGTGCCATGGCAGCCACCATGGATACCCGGCCACTGACGAGCCAGATTGGTGCTTAGGTAATCGTGAAGTTTCGCGTGGTGGTGCCGCTGGCGCAGGCGACTGTAGCCCGAGCGGTTCCTGGATCGGTGCTCGTTCCGATACGCCAATTCCACGTGACGTTCCCCGCTGCGCTGGTGGCGGCTTGCCCGAGCCCGCTGGCTTCGCTGGTGTAGCCGCTCGGCAGCACCACCGACAGTGTGCATGTCTCGTTAGCCCGGGACGCGTGGGCGCTGAGCGTCTCGTAGCTGCCGGGACTGATGGAGGCGACGATTGAGGTGATAGTGACACCGGCGCCAGAGGCGACCGGAGTGGGTGTCGGGGCGCGTAGGGGAGCGCCCTCCGCAAAGTCCGCCTCCACCGCTTGGCGCACGGCTCTCACCGCGGCGCCCGTCGTCGTGATCACGCCAAGCTCGCGGTTATACGACAGAGACGCCGTCGAAAAGTTCTCGCTGCCGAGAAAGACGGTGCCGGCGTCACCAGCGCAGTCAACACAGATGACCTTGGCGTGGATGTAGATCTGTGACTCACTCAGGAGTCGCACGTGCACCCCGTTTGAGGCGAGTCGATCAAGCGCGCTCGTCCAGTCCGGGTCTTCGGTCATCGCGATCTCAACATCGACGCCGCGATGGGCGGCCGACATGAGGGAACTTTCGATGGGTGATGAGTCCATCTCCTCGTTTTCCACGAGCACGCTATGACGCGCGGAGTCGATGAGGCTGACCAGCGTCTCGGTGGAGCCGGGGCTCCAGACCAAGCCGCCGGCCTGGTGAGTCGCCGAACCGCCCGAGTAGTCGCTACCGAACGTCGCCACAATGGCCGAGACGTCCGAAGGTCGAGAGTCGCTCACCCAGAAGTCTCGAGTGGAGGCGTAGTCGGCGGGCACAAAATTCCCCGTACCGATGTAGGCGGTGGCGTCATCGATCACGAGGTACTTCGCGTGAAAGATCTGATCGGACGGCGCCCAGATCACGTGGACGGAGCCTGCGCGCAGAGTCGCCGCCGCGGCCGCGTTCTCACTAGCCCCGTCGTAGGCGGAGTTGAGGATCACTCGTACGTCCACCCCTGCTCGGGCCCGGGCGACGAGGTCCGACTCGATCGTGGGATCGGAGAGCTCGTACATCGACAGGTCGATGTTCCTGTGGGCCTGCTCAATGGCTGAGTCGATGAAGCCATAGCCACTCGCGGGCTCGGTCCATACCTGGGCGGTCACGGAAGTGCGGACACCAGCGTCCGCCGGTACGGAGGCGAGGAGCGAGGTGGCTCCGATCAGAGCGGCCGCCGCCGCCAGTGACTTCAACGCTCCCATATACCCCTTGGTCTACATGACCGCGCGACGTATCCGGAATGGCACCCTAGGAGCCCATTTCCGATCACTTCGTCTTGAGGTGATCCACCCGTGCGCCTATTTGGGCTGGGGCACGATGCGCAGGTACGACACCGGCTCTTTCCAGGTGCCGTAAATCTCCTTGGCCTCATCGTTGGATACTGCACCCGTGATGACCACGTCTTCGCCATGCTTCCAGTTGACCGGAGTGGCGACTCGGTGGGCGGCGGTGAGTTGCATCGAGTCGATAACTCTCAGCACCTCGTCAAAGTTGCGCCCGGTCGTCATGGGATAGATCATGACCAGTTTGACCTTCTTGTCCGGGCCAATCACGAAGACGTTGCGTACGGTCTGATTGTCGGCGGGTGTACGCGCTTCGGCGTCACCCGAGGTGCTCGCGGGCAACATGCCGTAGAGCTTCGAGACGTTGAAGTCCGTGTCGCTGATCATGGGAAAGTTCGGCCGCGCGCCTTGGACCTTTTCGATGTCGTCGGCCCACAGTTCGTGGCGATCGGCCGAGTCGACCGAGAGTCCGATGACCTTGACGCCACGCTTGTCAAACTCAGGCTTGATGGACGCCACGTAGCCGAGCTCCGTGGTGCAAATCGGCGTGAAGTCCTTCGGGTGCGAAAAGAGCACCCCCCATGAGTCGCCCAGCCAGTCGTGAAAGCTGATGCTTCCTTCGGTTGATTCCGCCGTGAAGTCCGGCGCAGTGTCGCCCAGTGACAGTCCCATGATGACGTTTCCTTCCTCCGCAGCGGACCCGCTCCAGTGCGTCACGTCGCACGGTACCAGGATTCATCTCGCGTCATTCCAGATTTCGTGAACGCTGAGCGTCGCCGCGGCGGGCCTGGACACCTGGCGGCGGCGTCGTCGGCCGGTGGCCCCGGTGGACGGTGTCAGCAAAACGAAGTGTCGTCCAAGATCGCCTGGGTCGCGAACCCCTTGAGGTGGGCGAGTGCGGCGTCGAGGGCGATCTCCAGGGGCCGGGTACTTCGCGTAGTTTCAGCCAGGAGCAACCCACCTTGCAAACTGGCGAGCACGCCGATGGCCAAGGTCTCGGCATCGGCGTCGGGGCGAATATTGCCGAACTCGACCATTCGGGTTATGCCGTCGGCAATGATCCGGGCCCAGCTCCGGAACGCATCGCTCAGCTCGTCTCGGGCATCATCGTCCAACTCCGCCAAGCCGCTCGCGAGACTTCCGAGGGGGCAGCCGCCGCGACACCCTCGCGACGCCTGATACTCAACGATCGCGTCACGCCATTGTTGCCAGTCGTCCCAGTCGTTAAGTGATTCGAACACGACTCGATGCCGACCGAGTACGTCACGCTCCTGGCGCTCAATTACGGCTCGCAGGAGGCCGTTCTTGTCCGCGAAGTAGTGATACAGCTGCGACTTACTCGTTCCGCTCTTTACTTGAATGTCGTTCAAACTGACCTCGGAGATACCACGTTCGAAGATCAGGTCCGCCGCCGCGTCGACGATGCGCCCACGCATGGCGCGCCCTTTCTCGGTCGGGGGCGAGAGCATCGCACGTTCGTCAGTGCTCACGAGCCTCCCTTCCAGAGTGGACTTGACAGTCCAGGATAGAATCTCTAAAGTGGACCGATAGGTCCATTATAGGAGAGAATATGAGCAACGACAGTGCTGCGCCAACCCAGCAAGACGAACTTGACCTGATCACCACGTCGATTCCCGACGTGATCGCTAAGCGAATCGACGAGGGCGTGGCTGACATCGCGTCGTCCGGCGTTGCACCCGGATTGGCGGTCGGCGATGAGGCCCCTGACTTCACTCTCGCCAACGCGGTGGGCGAGTCGGTGACCTTGTCAGAGCTTCTGGCCTCGGGTCCCGTCGTTCTGACGTTCTATCGCGGCGAGTGGTGTCCTTTTTGCAACATCCAACTACGGCACCTGGAACACGCGCTCCCCGATTTTCAAAAGTACGGCGCGACACTCGTGGCCGTGAGCCCGCAGTCGCCCGATCACGCACTGTCACTCACCGAGAAGTATGAGTTGGAGTTTCCCGTCCTGAGCGACGTCGACCAGGCAGTCGCGGACGCGTATCGCGTGAAGTTCACCCTCGTTGGTGACCTCGAAGATCTTCAGGTGAACGTCTTTGGCAATGACCCGCGCAGTCAAAACGCCGACGCGACGCGATCCCTGCCCGTTCCCTCTACCTTCGTCATCGATCGCCAGGGCGTGGTGCGCGCCGCGTTCGTCAATGCGGACTGGCGTGTTCGCGTCGATCCCCAGGACGTGACGGCGGTGTTGGAGAGCCTATGACGATCGACTTTCGTGGACGATCCGCGCTGGTGAGCGGCGCGGGCCGAGGAATCGGACGCTCCGCGGCCATCGCTCTGGCCCGTGGGGGTGCGCGAGTGATCTTGCTGGCGCGTACGCAAAGCGAACTTGACGAGACGGCGACAACGGTGCGTGAACACGGGTGCGAGGCGATCGTGATACCCACCGACGTGGGCGACTCCCAGTCCGTTTCGCGAGCGATCGAGGAGATCCGTGACGCGGGAGGCGTCGTCGACATCCTGATCAACAACGCCGCGGTCGTCTGGCCGCTGGGGGCGACCGCGACGCTGGATCTGGCCGAGTGGCGAACGGCCATGCACGTCAATGTCTTTGGCGCAGTTCAACTAACCCTGGGCGTGTTGCCCGGAATGCTGGAGCGAAAGTGGGGGAGAGTTGTCAATGTGTCGAGTGGAATCGTGTCGAGACCGGGCTCGATGATCGGCGGGAACGCCTACGCGACGTCCAAGGCCGCGTTGGAAGCGCACTCTTTGAATTTGGCGGCCGAGCTATCCGGCACGGGCGTGACCGTGAACGTGTATCGACCGGGAACCGTTGACACCGAGATGCAAGCATGGATCCGACACCAACCCGGTGAGCAGATCGGTGAGGCGTTGCACCAGCGCTTCATCGACATGTACGAGGGGGGCACCTTGATCACCCCGGATGAGTCTGCGAGATCACTGGTGTCGCACCTCGTGAGCGAGGAAACGGGAGAAGTCTGGAGTTTCGCTCGCTCGTAGCGCTCGGGCCTGATCCGGTCATTCGAAAAGTCCACTACCCGAGCCTCGTAGCGGTGTGCCAGTCAGCCCTTACACGTGGACTCCCACGAGACCCAACACTGCGCCCAGGACTCCGGCGCACAGGAGGCATCCGACAACGTTGCGCCGGAACACTAAGAGCCACGCCAACGCGCCCGCCAGGACCGGTATCTGCCAGTACTGATGCAGGGATAGTCCTAGCGGGATCGCCGATCCGGCGATGGCCCCGATGACGGCCGGTCCCGCGCCGGTGAAGAAGGACTGCACCGCGTCGTTAGAGCGAATCGTGTTGAACTTCGATCCTCCGGCGATGACGAACGCGAACGACGGCGCGAAGGCGAGCGCTGCGGCGAGAAATGCACCGCCGATCCCGGCCGCCGCGTAGCCAACGACGGCCACCGTCTGGACGACAGGTCCCGGAGTAACTTGCCCGAGGGCCACCGCGTTCAAAAACTGCGGACCTGACATCCAGTGGTAGGTCGAGACCACATCGTGCTGCATCAGAGGAATAATCACGAACCCGCCCCCGTAGGAGAGAGCACCGACCTTGAGCGCTTCCCAACTCAGCGCGGCCAAACCTCCAATTGCCGTGGTGTGCACCGCTCCTAGGAGGATTGACCTCGAAGAGCCCTTCGCGTCAAGCTGACGGTGTCGCCGAATGACAATTTCCACAATCCCGCACGCGATCAGTGCGAGAACGAGGTACTCACCGATGAGCGCGGCGCACACGCCACCGACGACGCCGTAGGTGACCCACCGCCTCCGCTGCTTTCCCTCGTCACCGATCCGCTTCCAGCTGGCCGGCACGAGCCCCCATGACGCGTTGAGAGCAACCGCTGGCACGACCGCCCCTGCCCCGGCGGCGGCACCGATGATCCCGATGGGCGGGTGTTTAGCCAGAAAGACGACTGACAACGCGATGATCAATAAGAGACCTGGGAAGATGAAGCCCAGACCTCCGATGATTGCGCCACGGGCACCCCGCAGTTTCCAGGCGCAGAATATTGCCAGTTGGGTTGATGCCGGACCCGGAAGCAGGTTGGTGGCGGCAATGGCGTCCTCGAACTCTTCAGGTTCTAGCCACTGATGCTGTTCGACGCACAGTCGGCGCAACAGAAAAATGTGCGTCGGCGGACCGCCAAAGCTGATGCAGCCCAGCTTGGTCCACTCACGCGCGATGGTCGCGAGCGGTATGACGTCGCCCGCTCGTGGAACCGAACCATCTTCGCTCATGGACAACTGAGTCTGGCATGACTGTAGCGGCGGCCTCAACGAAATTCTGAACTGGGCCGCGCACGGCTATGTCGGGAGCGAGCGGACCCAGGCTTGCGCGCCCATCTGTACCGCGTCCCACGGACTCCCCAGAGGAGGCGTGTACGAGAGGTCGAGGTCGCTCACTGCATCAACGGTCATCCCGCCGAAGATCGCTGCAGCGGCAATGTCGATGCGCTTGGCGACCTCCGCGTTTCGATGACCGAAGAGTTGAACACCCAGCAAACGACCCGTGCTGCGGTCCCCGGTGAAGCGCATTTTGATTCGGTGACTTCCTGGAAAGTAGGCCTTGTGGTCGTCGGCTTCGAACTCCACGGTCACGGGATCGAATCCGGCGGACAACGCTTCGTGATCTCGCAGCCCCGTGCGCGAAGCCACCATGTCGAAGATTTTGACGACTTGTGTCCCCAGGCTGCCCGCGAACTCTCGATTACCCCCCAGGGCGTTCTCTCCCGCGATTCGGCCCTGCTTGTGGGCGGTCGTTCCGAGTGGCAGGTAGGTGACCCCCATGAGGCGGTGATGAGTCACGACGCAGTCTCCGGCCGCGAAAACACCGTCAAGGTTCGTGCGCATCGCTCGATCGACGTTGATGGCGCTCCCGACTCCGAGTTCGGCTCCCGCCGCCAGGGCGAGCGAGGTGTCGGGACGAACGCCGGTGACAACGAGCACCATGTCGGCGTACGTCGTGTTCTCATCGCCCGCAGAAGTGATCGTGCTGACCTGGAAGCGACCCGATTCGCCCGCCGGGGCATACTGAATACTCTTCACGGTGGTGTCGGTCCGCACGGAAACGCCGTGAGAAACCAGTTCCTCGTGAACCATAGAGCCGAGACTCGGATCGACCGTTGGCAGCACTTCGGGAAGTTGCTCAAACTGCGTGACCGTCAGCCCACGAGTCACCAGGCTCTCGGCCATCTCGAGGCCAATGTATCCGGCTCCGACGATGGCGGCGCTCTCGGGCTTGAGGGTCTCAAGGGTGTGCATCAGCGCAAAGGTGTCACCCATGGAGTGCAACAGATGGACGCCGTCCTCGGGTCCGAGCGCATCGTCTCCGACGAGTCCTTCGATCGGCGGCCTCGCCGACACGGCCCCCGTACCAACGATCAACCGATCGTACGCAATGATTTCTTCGTTCCCGGACTCATCCACCACGTGCAATTGGAAATCGGAGGCATTGATCTTGGTGGCCAGCGTGTTCAATCGAACGTTCATTCCTGTGGCGTGAAGGTCACCGAGCGTTCGATGAGCGAGATTCCGCCAGTTCGATACGTCGCCCGAGACGTAGTAGGGAATTCCGCAGATGGAGAAGTTCGGATACGAGTCGGCCACGACGACCGTTACCTCGGTCGTCGGATCGAGTTCGCGAGCTCGCAAGGCCGCACTGATGCCGGCGTCACTGCCACCAACGGTTACCAAATGCATCAAGTCTTCCTCTCGTGACCAAATGTGGGGAGCCGAATATTGCCAACGGGCGCCGACTAGTGACGTACGAGTTCGGACAGTAACGAGTCCACCCGCGCGCGGATCTCATCACGAATCACGCGGACTTTGCCGATACTCTGGCCCTCGGGATCGTCGAGTTCCCACTCCAGATACCGCTTGCCTGGATAGACCGGACAGGCATCGCCACAGCCCATGGCGATGATCACATCCACCGCTCGCACGACTTCGTCGGTCCACGGCTTCGGGAACTCCTCTCGAATGTCGATGCCGACTTCGCCCATCGCTTGCACGACGACCGGATTGAGTTCCGCGCTCGGCTCGGAGCCTCCGGTGAAGACGTCGATTTGATCTCCGGCGACGGAGCGCAACCAGCCCGCCGCCATTTGCGAACGGCCCGCATTATGAACGCACAAGAAGAGCACGCCGGGCTTTGCGGGCCCTGAACCGTCGATTCGCGCCATCGCCGTGAGGCGCTCCCGAGCGAACCGTTCCGCGAAGATGCCGAGATAGATCCTGACCTTGGCCTTCGCGAGCAAGCGCTCAAAGGAGTCCAGCAGAAAGTTCTCGATGGTCTCGTCATCAAAGACTCCACGAAACTCACGCTTCAGCTCTTCTAGTGCGCGGCGAATCATTAGTTTCTCGTCGGGCGGAAGGTCGTTGAAGTGACGCATTGTGCTCATGATGGTCCTCTCATGTTGTAGGTGGTGGTGACTCGGTAGCGATCTTCGAATGCCCAATCTCAGATTCGATTTCGTCGCCTCCGTGCGGTACAACGACGCGGCCAGCATCGGCCTTCGTGACGCCGGGATACAGGAGGTGAATGAGACCAAAGGCGAGTGCGCCGCCGAGAGCTTCGGCGCCCACGAAGGCGGGCACCGACGAGGGCGCGATTCCCGCAAAGGTGTTAGAGAACATACGGCCAACGGCGATCGCGGGGTTGGCGAAACTCGTGGAACTGGTGAAGAAGTAGGCCGCACCGATGTACGCACCGACCGCCGCGGGCGCGCTCGACGCACGACCAGTGCGGACAAGGGCGAAGATGACGAGCAGCAGGCCAATGGTGGCCACCACCTCAGACAGCGCGTGTGCCGCGGTTGCCCGGTGATTGGTAGATATCGAGACCGCGACTTTGGAAAACATCAAATTCGCGACGATGGCCCCACTGGTGCAACCAGCGACCTGGGCCATCACGTACGCGCCGGCGTGACGCCACGTGATCCCGCCGAATGCCGCGTCGACTAATGAGACTACGGGGTTGAAATGTGCTCCCGAGATCGGCCCAAACATGAGAATGATCACGAAGAGGCCCGCCGCAGTTGCGGCAGCGTTCTCGAACAGTTCGAGACCAAGGGCATTGGGCGAGAGTGACTGTGCCGCGATTCCCGAACCAATGACAACCGCCGCCAAGATCAGACTTCCCAAGTACTCCGCGAGGAGCCGGCGCCACAACTCGGGATGGTTACTGGGGCTCACCGCGGAGTTGCTTTCAGCAACAACGGCTTGATGAAGGACCCGAAGAGACTTCAAGAGACTCAGTCGCGCAGCACACAGAATCTCCATCAACGGGCTTCAGAGCCTCGGCGTCGGCTAAGACGGTATAGACCTCCCAACGAGAGTCGTCGGGCCCATTGACCCAAACTTTGTCCTGAAGGGCGTGACAGCAGATAGTGCCATCCTCGACGTCGGTGACGAATCCTTGCGATGAGAGGTACTTCGTCGCATCAACAACCTCGCTCGTCGAAAACACTTCGACTCCCAAGTGATTAATGGCACCCGCTGCCTTCGGGTTCTCAAAAAGAACAAGTTTGAGTGGTGGCTCGGCGATCGCGAAATTCGCGTATCCCGGTCGAAGCTTCGCCGGTTCAGTCTTGAAGAACCTCGAGTAGAACGAAACGGCCTCATCGAGGTCGGATACGTTCAGCGCCAGTTGAAGTCGGGACATTGCTACCTCCATTAGATTGACGTCCGTCAATGTGGAGGGTAGTCGTTACATTGACGTCTGTCAATATTAAAGTGAAAGATATGAACCAAAGAAAGACAATCAGCATTGACGACGAGGTGGTGAGTTGTTGTGGTTCCCTAGCCGGTTCGGCATTTTCGGAAGCAGAAGCTAATGATCTTTCGCAGATCTTCTCTGCTCTCGCTGATCCCGCCCGTCTCCGTATGCTCTCGCTCATTGCGTCGGAGGATGAAGTGTGCAGTTGCGCCCTCGAGGAACCCCTCAATAAGAGTCAGCCGACCGTCTCGCACCACACGAGAATTCTGGCCGCGGCGGGACTGATTGTCGGGGAAAAGCGCGGGCGTTGGACATGGTGGAGGGTCGTTCCGGAGCGACTTAATGATGTGGCGAGGGTCTTGACAGATTGAATGAACGAGCGTGGGTCCCCGTTCACGACACGCACGTCTCTGCTCCGACATCTCGAATTATTCGCTCAAGTTGACCGACAATCGGTCTATTTACGATTCGATGTCAAAGTGGGTGAAAGCCGCCCTTCTTGAATTACGTTGCGAACGTGTCAGAGATTCGCGGTGAATTGGCGATCTCTCCGTACTCGATCGCGAGGGCGCGGGCGGCTTCTACCGTACGAGTTCGTAGCCTCGCGGCGTCGCTTGGAATCTGGCTGATCAGCGGTTTCCTCGTCGTTGGCAACCAGGTCACATCGTTCGCTACTTCGGCCCCGTCGACGTCGGCTTCACTCCGGTTGGAAGCGTTTGATTTCTCTGGTCCGACAGTTGGCTTTGGCGCTTTTCAGTGGGAGTCACTGAGTGGCCGCACGTGCAAGGACTACGTCGGGCGAACCGCGGACGGTGGGGCGATGTTCAGCCTGCTCGTTCACGTGATGTCGTGGGACTGTGCCCGGACGGACTTCGATACCGAACTGACCTCTGACGGTCGGGGCGATCTCTTTCTCTTCGGGCCGCAGCTCTACGTGAGCCACGACAACGCAGTGACGTGGTCACGAGTGCCTCACCTGGGACCGATCATCGACGTCGATGCGGTTGGTCGTTCGATCTGGGCGCTGAGATCCGTCTGCACTCGCTCCGAGGTGGCTAGGGCAGCGCCCTGTGCGGTGGGTCTGCTCGAGTCGACGAACGGAGGACGTACGTGGCGCTCTGTTCAGAGCCCGTCCGGAGGCTCAACCGAGTTGGCGGATCCCGCCACGAGGCAGACCTACCTGGTTCGAATGAGCCGCGACATGGCGTACTTGATGTTGTCGCCGCAACCTCGGTTGAATGGCAAACCAAGCGTTGCACCACTGTGGTTCACCGGCAATGGCGGCGCGACGTGGTCGAGTCGTCGGGTGCCCTGCCACATCGGAGCATGGTCGGCGGCATTCTCGGTCACTCCTAGCGGAACACTCATGACCGTGTGTGCGTCCCAGCCCAGCGCCGGTATGCAGCTGAAGACCGTGCTCGAGTCATCGAACGGTGGAAGGACCTGGAGACTGAAGGCTGGCGCAAGCGACACGACTTTTCCCGAAATCGACGACGGATATCTCGGATCGATCGACCTCATATCAATGCGGCAGGCCTTTCTCGTAGGCGGCCGGAGTTCACTGATGGAAACTCTTGATGGCGGGGCCGTCTGGAAAGCGGTGCAACCGCTGATCGGCGGTAGCGCCGGGGGCACGTCCGAGATCAAATTCTTCAACGGCACCGAAGGACTCGTGCTCGGTAACGACGACAACGACGACGAGAGAATGACGCTCTGGAACACCGTTGACGGCGGTGAGATCTGGAAGGTCATTATTCCGAAGGTTGAAGCACCATCAAGTAACGATTCGATGTCAAACGGTTCGTAGTCGGGCTCGATGGCATTACGTTGCGAACGTGTCGAGGAAGCACGATGACGTCCCGGGGAACGCGACACGACGAGCCGTGCGTCCCGCACTTTGCGTCCTGTTCTCCGCATTCGTTCTCGCCGGTTGTAACCAGGCTCGGTCTAGTACATCGCCTCCGCACCACCATCCAACTCCTATAGCGACTTCGACACTCAGTCCCAATTCGCTGTGCGCTCCAGATGAGGGCGACAACGTAGACCAGTCGCTCAATGGTGACTTCACCGGGTGTTTCCGAGTACCCAATCTTCGAGGTAGTTCGGTCGTGGTTGCGCTACAGGCGTTTGTGGAAGGCGTCTCGAACTCGCCGACGACTGCGCTGACAACCACCACGAAACCCGCTCCCACGGTGACCATTTCGCTCTCACCTCTGCGAAAGGTCGTACGGCCGGGCGAACGAGTTGTCCTGACGGGACATCTCAACCAGGCAGTGTCGCCTCGCGAGTCCTTCGCCAATCTCTGTTGGGACGGCTGCGGAGGATTGCTGGAACAAGGTGTCCAAGTGCGTTGGCTGTCTTCGAGAGAATTTCAGATGTCGCTCCGGGTTCCCCAGACCGCCTGGCTTGTCGCACGAAATGGGGGCGTATCCGTTCACCCTTTGACGTCGGGCTCGTATCAGGTGGGAGTGCAATGTCTCACGTCGATCTCGGGTTGCGCATTGAGACCGGCCGAGGCGAAGGTGACGATCAGACTGAAGGCCCCGCATCCCCAGCGGTGCGTTCGAGGACGTCAGTGCGAAACGATGACCGTTGGACCCTCGGTGGCACGGGTCGGCGATGAAGTCATGGTGCGTGGTTGGGCGCCAGTGCAAGACCTCATTGGTCCGTCCTTTAGTTATTCGATCTCCGTGACGCCAGGTTCGGGGCGTGCGTCGTATCCCGCCCTCGCGTACTCGAAAGCTGAGTTGGCGACGAGCTTCAATGTGGTGCTCACTCCTAGGCGTTTGCGTATTGGCCCGAGCCCACCCTGGGCCAAATTGGGAGACATTCACTATTTGTCGTCCACCTACTCCGGGCCATCGGCCGTTGATCCCGCGGCCAACTCGTCTCGCGTCGCGTGGTGCGAACCCTCCGGCATCGTGGTGACGGGTGGCTCCGCGCTGGCAACGATCTCTACAGCTGGTGTCGCGCACGCCCTTCAAGGCTCAACCTTGCACCTCTTTCCCGATACGTCGACCGCTTCGCCCGAGTGCATCGCGGTGCAGCTCGACCCGAACTTTCCCAGCAGCTTGTATGCCGGATTTAGCGCCGGGGAGGGTGCGAGCATTCCGCCCGTCTATCTGGCTCCGGTGTATACGACGAACGCGGGAGCGACCTGGCACACGGTCCCGCTCCCCAGGGAATTCTCGCTCGAGGACTTCGGTGGCTTTGCAACAGTCGGTAACGAGGTGGCAGCACTCTTCAGCCGCGACACTTTCGGTAACGGCGGGTTTCCACAGAGCACCAGAAACGGCTACGCCACGGCCGAGGTGACAAGCAACGGAGGGGCGAGTTGGCGCACTTCGACCCTCGGTTGCCCGACCACTGGGCCGTGCGTGACGCTTGGCCAGTACGAGTGGGGCAGCTGCAACATGACCGAAGACTTCCAGCCGCTTCTTGTCGGACCGCCAGGGGCGACCGCAAGGTCCGGAGTGAAGTGGAGGTACTCCACGTGGGTAACGACGGTGAACAGTTGCTCAACCCAGCAACTCGTGGCGGTCTCGTCGAGCCAGTTATATCTGGTTGACCCCTCGTCGGAGTATCCGCTACTTCGCTCGACGGACGCCGGCCTCAACTGGACGAATTGGGAACTACCTCCAATCCCCGTCGCTAACTATGGTCCCGATTCAGCGCCGCAATCGAACTCGATGGTGCTCGCACCAGACGGTTCCATGTTCGCTTCAATCAGTAGTCCGGCGGGTGACCGACAAGATCTGTTCCGCCTGTATCCCGCTGCGACGTCGTGGTGTCGGGTTCCGGACGTCTTCGGAGAAACATCGCCAGATCAAATTCAATCTCTGCGCGTGGACGCGATGGATCTCCTGTGGAACCAGTCGTCTCCGGCGAGCAGGCACAGCGCTCCTTTTTCGAAACTCACTTGCTAGTTCTCCAGACCGTCTCTCGGCGCCATGCGACTCGCTGGATCGATGGTGGCCAGCCGAAACGCGAGCGAGTGTCTAACGTCAATCGTAAGAAGAGTTATTGAACGTCGCTCGAGATGCTTAGTTTGAAGGGACCGCGCTTGGCCACTGAGGCAGTACTTCGGGTCACTCGAACGGCGACGCGTCTGGCGTCGTCGAGGATGTGGGGCGAAAGACCGTGACCGGTACGCTTCGTTGATGTTCAAAGTTTCCAACGAGCGTTTTGAGGAGTTAGCAGCCGAGGCTCTCGCGACGTTGCCGAGTGATCTCTCGTCCCAGATCGAGAACCTGGCAATCGTCGTGGAAGACGACGCCCCCGGTCACAACCTTTTTGGTCTCTACCAGGGCGTTCCTCTCACCAAGCGCAGTCCCGTTAGTTACAGCGGCGTGATGCCCGACCGCATCACCCTCTACCAGAACGCCATCTGTCGCTACTGTTTCACCGAAGGAGAGGTGAGGGTTCAGATTCGCAAGACCGTCCTCCACGAGGTCGCCCACCACTTCGGCATCAGCGATCCTCGCCTCGTGGAACTGGGGTGGGCGTAGGGACCTATCACGTTGACTCGTTCGAGGAGGCGAAACGAAGAAACTCGGAAGGCTGATTAGTGAAAATTCCAACGACATCTGACGTTGCTGATCGGAAGCGGGTCGCTGAACGCCTTGTCAACCACCCGAACTTCTTGGGCACTTCGTTGGCACCTGTGAGCAATCTCGGAGAATCGCGTCCGTTCGCAGTTATATCTGACTCGCCAATTTCCGAGCCTCCGCCCTCGTAAAGTTTCCGGTGATCAACCCAGAACCCTGGAAGGAGACGAACGCCGGGGAGTCTGGAAGAATGATGGGGTCGGAGTAGACCTCGCCGTTCGCGACGATGGCTATGAACTCATGAAACTGTTGCCTCACGAAGGCGTTCCATATGACGCCGCCTGAAGCGGTCAGCGTGTACGTCACAGTCCATTGACCGGACAACTTTTCGACCTTCGCTGACTTGATGGCCGAACTCGTCATTTGGACGGGTCCCAGCACGTAGCGCTCATGCGACTCCACCCCCGGGGAATCCAGAAAACACTCCGCTCGAAGACGATTGACTCTGCGAACTGTTCGGCACATCGCGGAAAATAGGGTCAGGCCCGATCGTTTTCGACGTTCCGACGTTCACATCGACGTCGAGATTCCTTGCGGTCAGGCGATAAGAAGGTCCACACTTCGGTAACGCGCCTGTCGACGTATGCGACGTCGCACTTGAAAGAAGCGGCGCAAAGCACAGCACGTCGCGAAAGGTGACGTCCTTGGGCGGCTGATCGGCCGAAGCTGGTGGTTCGGCTGCGAGGGCAAAGAGAACCGCGCAACTGGCGATGATTCGCCGCCGTGAAAACGCTCTCACGTCATGACTGTACTGGGAGCGCAGTTTTGCCTTCGAGGCGATGACAGTTGGATGGCGCGGGAGGTTCATATCACAGAGCCGATGTCAACAATCTAATGGCGAATCAAACAGTGATCAACCTGAGCCGGTTCCCTAAACGTGCACCAGTCTTCCGAAGCGCAGTACGGATTTCTTCGAGATGGCGTTCGGTGAAATTACGACTTCGAAAGAGTAGTCCTCGTCTTCGCTTCTATAAGGAGAACTTGACTGCAGGCCATTAAGATGACCCTTTCCCTTCCAGAATGAATCGGCTTCTCGACTCCAAGTACTCCCTTATCGTGGGTAGCGCCTTGTCGGGAGAACCGAATGTTCGGGCACGTCACTCAAGTCTCGTGGAGCGACGCAAGGCGGAAAATCCTACTTCGGTGTCCTCGATGTGGTGCCCTATACGAAAATACTCCTGAGGGCGAAGATGAGACACGTCGGCTGACCAACGAGGACGCAGTCTTGCTCTACTCTGACTTCCAATAACTGCTCAAAGTGCGGGAGAACCGAAGCAGCGAATCTGCTGCCAGCCACTGGCGATTGGCTCGAGCCATGCAGAATTCGGCAGGCAAAGCGGAACTACGTTCTCGGTCCTCGGTTGCGGCTGACGAATACTTTGGCAATTTTGGATCGCTCGACTTTCACGCCACTCGTCGTCAGCGTACGTTCAAGCACTTCCAGTATTCGCCCGCTAGCGTGCACTTGCCCAAGCGTAAAATAATCCTCGCGAATTAGCATTTGGGTACCGCCAACAATCACGGCGTCGATGTTGGTGTGTTCAAACGCCTGGCGTTTCAGCCAGCTTCGTGCCCACGGAATACCAATTCCCAGGTCGACGGAATGGTCGGTGACTAGACAATTTGCGAACGGCCAAGGAAGTACGACTCCCCGTTCCAATGCGCGAGTTCTTAATTGAACGACTTCGACGTTCAGGTATTTCTGACCTCGCCCCTCACACCGTCGTCGGTCGACGTTCATTGCCAAACGATAACGCCCGGCTGTTGCGGAGGTAAAGGGTTCGAGTCCGCAACCCGACGTGGCAGATTTGCCCGACTGTGTAACGCTGGCCCGGGTGCGGACAGTACAGAGAATGATTGCAGTCAGGGATGAAGAGTCAACCTGGACCGCAGCGCTGACCAACGACGAGCAAGCCTTCGTCGCCATCTTTGATCTGCACAGAAGTCGCGTGTATCGCCATGCTCTTCGGCTGACTGCGAATGTCCACGATGCACAAGACATCACAGCCGCCACATTCTTGGAACTTTGGCGGCGGCGTAAGTCCGTGCGAGTAGTTGACGGGTCTGTGTTGCCCTGGCTTCTCGTCACGACCACCAATCTTGTGCGGAATCATTCGCGCGGACTTCGTCGTTACAGGTCGTTCTTGGCGACGCTGCCTCGAAGCGAAGAGCCACGGAACGTAGAAGATGTCGCGGTTGAGCGGTCCGAAAGGGGCCAGGCAACGGCGCGGATCCAACAAGCGCTTCACTCACTTTCGTCATCAGACGCGGCACTTCTGGTGCTGACGGCGGTAGAAGGCTATTCGCCTTCTCAAGCTGCCGAGGTTCTTGGGATATCTGACGGAGCGGCGCGCACGCGGCTCTATCGCGCACGGGCGCGGTTGGCGAAGTCACTCGAGTTTCTGGCGTCGTCCGAAATCGATGTCATCACACAGGAGGGAAATCAATGAGCACAGTCGAAATGGATCCCGTCTTTGCCGAAGGCTTACGCGCCGCACTAGCGAAGACGGTTGGGGGATCATCGCGGGTGCGACGTCGCTGGGGCTGGCGCCTGGGTGTCGGGATGTTCGCCGGACTGGCACTCTTAGGCGGTGGAGTGGCGATCGCTTCAGGAGTCTTCACGCCACCCGGTGCGCCGTCGGATACCCAACTCGGCCATGTCGTAAGCGCGTCTCGCACCGGCACGGCGACGGTCGAGCTTGGCCCAGCACCCACGACGGTAAATGCTCTTTCACTCGTATTGACATGCCTCTCTGTTGGCACGTTCACGTTTCCCAATGGATCGAGCATGAGTTGTGACGCGGACGATATGAGCGGTCCGCCAAACTATCGAACGGCGAGTGAAGTCGTGCCGCTGGGTACAGGTGTGGATAGCGTGACAATTACGACAGCCGCCAGCGCCTCGTGGTCCCTTCAGGTGGTGTACGAGAATCAGATCGCGACCTCGTGGGGCGTCAACGCGGCCGGTGAGACCTACGGCGTGCGGAACCAGCAGGGCACCCCAGATCTCATCGCCGTCGTAATCGACGAGGGGAACGTGCACGGCTACGTAATGGCGAGCGAACTTGACTGTGTGTCAGGCGGTGACGTTCGATCGCCAGCGCAAGCGCTCAAGTGGGACAAAGAGAACCAGAATCGAAACATCAGCATTCCCGTGTATGAGAGTGACGGTGCGACTGTAGTTGGCACTTTCGTGATCGACCACGCCAGCGGACCCGACGCTAAAACCGTGCCATTCTCATCGCTTTCGTTAAATTGCGCGAAAAGTGGTTCGGGGGAGTGACGCCATTTGGGTTCGTCGTGGTCGCGTCAACCAAACCCGAGTCTGGCGTACCAGACCGATCCTCCGAATCCCCCGGTTACCACAAGAACGCAATCGTCTCGACAGCGGTACAGGGGTCGTAGGTGATAGGCCTTCGCCGCAGCCATGCTCGTCACATCAAAGTCGTAGGAGCCAGTCCCCAGCATGTTCGTCAGCCCGAATGGTTGCGTAGCTAACTGTTGCCCGCACCCTCCCGAGTTCACGTCACGTACGTTTGCGCACTCGGAGAGGAAGAATTTCGCGCCAATATCAAAGCCGCTCACGGTGACTCTCACCTTCTCGCCATTGTGCAAATTGCTCGATCGACTCACACTGACCATCGGTGGCCTACCCGCAATACCCTTGGCGGTCAACTTACGAACAACGTCGACCGAGAGTCGGCCGTCACGATTGCTGGAGCACCTAGGAGGGGTAAACGAAGTGAATGACGCTGCCCCAAAGGTGTTCTCTTTGATGGACAACGAATGCCGCCATCCACGAAAGCGAAGCCCGACTCGAGTGAAGGTACCCGGAAAACCGCACCAACTCATCTCGACGACGGCCCAGGGAGCCGACGGCGTCAGAAGGATCGGATCCGCGGGAGCCGGCAGCGCGGGAGTGAACTGGAATCTTGACTCAGAAAGCTTTAGTTGACGATTAGACGAATTGAAGAACTTGAGCCCTGGCTGTCCCGAGAGCTCACACGTCTGGCTAGCACTCGTATTGAGAACAATCGCGCCGTCTGGGTTTCCGGGCCCGTTGAAATCGATCGCAATGTTGAGCTCGTTGGGAAGACATGTTGGCACATTCGCTGCCCCACTACGGACAGTGTTGAAAGGTATTCCTACCGAAATTGGTGCCCACGAAATCAGCGCGAGAACAAATGCCAATTCGGCAAGGACGAACCATCGCTGGTGACCCCAAGCGATGCTAGAACGACTCATACGGGTCCACGTCCACGCCTACTTGACCTGAAAGGACTGCATGGCCCAATCCTCACTGCACAAAGTGACTGCTTTCGGCATGGGTACGTAGAAAACAGACCCCGGACCAAACGTGGCGGTGACCGCCTTGACTGCGGATTTGTGGCACCCTGACGGCGGCGTTTTGCCGGGCGGGAAGAATTGCAACTTCACCGTGGCGACTCCGCCCATCGCAGACAGCGTCACGTACTTCGCACCGGTGCCATAGTCCCCCGGGGACTGTGACGGCCAGCCCACCTTGCGTCTAGTGCGCCCAACGACCTTTTGAAGCTCCGGCGTGCCGTACAGATAGCACGCGTGGTCGGACTTGTTCGTGAGGTCCAGTGACTCCTTCCAGCCTCCCAAATCTCGCACCCGGTCGGACTCGGAGACGCGAACCGTGCCGGCCCTACAAACTGCGTTCCCTCGAAAACGCCCCGGCGGCAACCCGGGAAGTGCCGTCCACGAGGTCCCATTCAGTGTGCGAAATAGTTCGCCGTGCAGCTCGTCCAACACCGCCCCGGATGAGCCAAACGTGGCCAGAGACTCGGCCGCCCCTCCGTCGTTCATGTCGGGATCTGAATCAAAGGTCCAACTTCGACCACCATCAACGCTGTACTCGAGACCCCCCGCCGGGTTAAAGACGGTCCCGTAGATGATGTGGTCGCTACCGTTGTACGAGAGGACGCTGGAGTCCACTCCGACGTTGGTGAGACCCCGACCGATGTGGGCAGTGCCACGAATACTTGACCAGTTGGCGCCGCTGTTGCTCGTTTGCCAGAGACCCCCCGGCCCCTGACTCATGCCCTCGTCCTGCCAGCAAGCAAGGAGCCAACGTGAGCTGGATTCGGCGAGGAGTTGATTCACTTCAATTTTGCCGCAGGGATCAGCAATCCGTCGCCACGAGGCACCGCCGTCGGCCGTTTCGAGAATGGTCGAGGGAGGACCAAAACTCTGGCTGTCGACGAATGTGTACGTCGTCGGACTGATCGCGGTGAGTTCCGGATACAGCTGCGACAGCCCTCCCGGTACCCGAAGGGGTAATCGGTTTGACTCATAGGAAGTCGCCGAACCCTCGTGGAACAACGACAGTTGTGCGGGGCACTTCGATTCATCGGAGTTGTGACACAACGAGGTGACGACGGCCGCGGTCGCGCCCGATACCGCGAATGCCTCTCCCACTCCCGGTGCTCGCAACTTCGTCCACCGCGCACCAGCGTCCGTCGTGACCTGAACGTCACCGCCAGATCCCTCTTGCTCACCGACGTAGCCAATGGAAGGTGTGACGAAGACGACGAGTGGCACGTGGTACGGGCCATTCCCCATCGTCGGAGGAAGCGGCACTCGAGGTCCGAGTCGCCAATGAGTCCCCTGGTCGGTTGTGCTGACCAAATAGAAGGGTTCGCTCGCCTGCTTCGACCTACCCTCATACGAATTCGACGCGATGCCATAGCCGAGCGACTGCGACACGAAATCAACTGAGTCGATCTGAGTGCCCGTTCCCAACGAGACGTTGGTCAGCAACGGCCACGGCTGGGTGGCGCCAAGGGTAGTAGATACGGCGAGATTAACGAGTCCCGCGATCACGACCACCGTGACAAACGTCCGCGCGCCCACTCCCCACATAGAGGTGAGTCTTCCACTTGGAAAAACCGCCGCAACCGTACGCACGGCTCTCATCATGCTGCGTAGTTGCTACGGGACGTTCTGAATCATCGCGATCAACTCTTCGCGGGGATAACCCTGGGTACGAGCGAAGACCACCAGTTCGTTCACCTTCGCCAACAGAGCACCGCGTTGCGGCGTGCCGGCGACGGTAATGCCTCGTCCGCGGCGGAACTCAAGAAGCCCTTCCTCACGAAGCACCCGGAGGGCACGGAGCACGGTATTGGTATTGACTCCGAGAATGGTGGCGAGATCCTTGGCGAGGGGCATGCGCTCGCCGGGTTTGGCCTCTCCGTCCGCAATCGCGCGACGGATGTCCCCTGCCACTTGAAGGAAGAGGGGAGTGGACTCTTGAAGGTCAATCTTGACACGCTCCATGGTGCTGCTAACCTTAGCACCACTAACTCAAGTCTGAGCCGAGGTCAAGCGTGACGCTACTTACCCGTCGACCATCGCACGACGGCGTCGAGGCTGAGGCTCTGATCAAGGAGGCCAAAGCGCTCCGGCGGCGACGGCGCACGATTGGAACGTTCGTCGTGGTCGTTGCTGTCGCGCTAGTGGTCGCACTCGTTCTCGCTTTTGGTGTTGCTCGTCCGGCGAGAAACCCGACACCCTCATCGGCGTCACGGAATCGTCCAAGCGTGGACGTCCGTGCGTTTCGAAATGAGGGTCGTCTGGCTTTCGTCTCACGCAACGCGATATGGATCGTCGACGGACGCGCGGGGGTGATGAAGGAACTGCCAACGATCAAGGGATATTCGCCCGGGAGTCCGCAGTTCTCTCGCGACGGCAAGTGGCTGGCGTATCTGGAAACGCGCACGACGAACGACGCCACGGTGAGCAACGTCTGGATCGCACGAGGCAACGGCACCGACGCCCGCGAAGTGGCGAGGTCGGTAGGTGCGTTCACCGGTTGGAGCTCCGCGAGGGATTTGCTCACGGTCGTCTCGACGACACCGGTGAAGTTCGCGTCGGGAACCCTCTATCCCGTCCCTAGCGGAGTCGAACTCATTGCGCCATCGGGCAATGTACGAGAACTGGTTAGCTTTCCCACCCACGGCGAGCAGTCGGTGCAGGTCTCCAACGCTGTCTGGTCTCCGGGTGGGGACGCCGTCGCGGTATCGACGTCAAGCGGAGGCCGAAACGGAGGAACGTCCGTGCGCAGTTATCCGATCGCGGGAGGTTCGCCGACGACGTGGTTCTCGATCCGGAATTCTGCGATCCTCCCCGGCGTGTGCACCGGCTGCGGCGGTCGAGACGCGATCGCCGATTTGGCGGGATGGTGGCCCGGGTGGGGGATCGGATTCTGGGTGTTCTCCAGCGGAATGACCCACAACAATGACGACACGCCCATTGAGCTGGTCACCGGCCCCAGAGCGACGCTCCACATCATCGGCGACACCCTGTCCGACGGGACCACCGTGGCGTTCTCGAGCGATCCCAACGGGGAACTTGCGATCGTCGCGAGCACGGGTGGTCGTGAGTACGGCGCGGGCAAGACAGTCGACGTGTGCCGTCGAAGCACCGAGACGTGCGAGCCGATTCCCGGAGCCTCGGTGTGGAGCAGTAAGCCCCTGCCCTGCGTCGGGCTTGAGTGCTCGCAGGTGCCCGCCAAGGGTACGCCCGGATCTGCTGTCAGCATCGATCCTTCGTGGTCGCCGAACGGATCACTGCTCGCGTACGAAAAGGCGCCAACCGTCCCCGATGACGGCGTGCCGAACCACGAGTGGTACGCAGCTCATGTGCTCTATCTGTGGAGTGCGAGCACGAACTCATCACGAAAGGTCGCAGTTCTCCAGGGTGCAACGGTACCGATATGGTCGAAGAACGGCGAGGAACTTCTCTACGTCGCGAACAACGCGCTGTGGCTCTGGCAGGTGAACACGGCACAGCCCCTCAAAGTCGCGAGCCCTCTGCTTCCCCCGAGGCAATGGATGACCGCAGAGGGAGAGATGTCATATTCGTACTACGAACAGGTCAATTTTCACGGTCAGTTCAGCTGGTGGTCGCGTTGAAGAGTTAGCTCCCGCGCACCCCGTTGCCCTACACGCGAAACGCACCGCAGGCGCCGAGCGCTCAGCCCTTCACCAACTGATGGGCTCTTTGATACGACACCCCGAGGACCTCGCCGATGTCGCGGAGAGGTAATCCAGTCTCCTTGAGCTCTCTGGCCGCGGCTCGAGCTTCCAGCCCTGCTTTCGATTGAGCTTCGTCGGCTCGCGCTCGGAGCCGGGCGACGTTGGCGATGTGAGCTCGAACTCGGGGTGAGAGCGCAATATCCATCGTGATCTGGACCTTGGACGGGGGAATACCCGCAATCAGACTGACGGCGTCGGCCACCGTTTCCACGACGTCTCCGAGGGCATGAGCTTGGGTGTGAATCGTCGTCCCCCGAACATCGGGTACGTCAATCGCCCAGACCTTTCCAACTCGCTTCACTTTTGCAATGACCTTCATGACTCAGACAGTTCCTTGATAATGGCTCTCGCCGTGTATTCGTTAATCTCGGCGTGGCGGGGAATCGTCTGCACTCGATCGCCAATTCGAGCGAGCGTGTGTTTGTTTGGCACCCTCACTCAGGACCAACTTCTCTCCCTTGTCTTTGGCAACTCTTCTCAGCTCCTTCACGAGGTCGCCACGCCGCACCCGAATATTCTAGTCGGACTAGATGAAATCTGTCTAGTACAGATAGAAACATGATCGCTCCACGTTGCCCAATGTATTCTTCGGGGCGAGGTGACAGGCGGCCGCGTATAAAGCAATTTAGATTCCGTCGGCGATTCTTGGGTCCGAAGCGCGGTCCTGCTCGCGGCGTTGCGGTCTTTAGGGTCACGGGCGACACGCGCTCGCGCCCGGTTGGAGGCGCGCTCCCCGAGGGCCACCTTCGGGAGTGGGCGAGCAACCACGGCGTCGTCCTCGATGGAAATCCATCAACCCTTGCAGTTCTCGACCAGAGACTGGAGGAGTGGAACGCCGACGCCTCGCGCCACGGAAGAGTGGATCTTCCCAATGATGCCGGGATTTACCTCGGAAACGTGATCGTTCATCACATCGATGGGAGCTCATGGAAGATTTGGCCCAATGGACATCCCGTCATCAAAATTCGTGATCGAAAGGATATTGACGTGGTTGCCCTCGTGCACCATCGATTGACGTACTCGGACATGAACATCGATGCATTCTTCAAAGGCCTAGAGGCTCCCGCCTGACGCAAACTTCAGTTCAGGATTGCCACGGGTGTCTTTGGGCACCTGTTTGTACCTCACGAGAAGGTTGGGCAACTATGGGCACTTCACACTGGACAATCGCCGTCACAGCGGGACATCGATGGGCTGAGCGAAACAGCCTGAGACTATTACGCTTTAAAAAAACTTTCGGTGGAGCGGGTGACCGGGATCGAACCGGCGTGGCCAGCTTGGGAGGGTGACCTGGGAGGTTTTGCTGTGACGTTGTCTTCGCTGATGGAGAAACCTTTCTAGACCCCGTTCTGAAGGTCACGAATGACTTGAGCACAGCACGGGCACCATCTCAAGAGCGGCGAGTCAAACCATTATTCGTAGTACACTTATTCGGGTGGAGATATTGCCGAGTGCCCGCAAGCACAATGTGGGTGACGACGACATGGTCCACGCGTTTGAAAATTGTCGTGAGTGGGTGGAGATCGGCGAGGATCCTTTCCGCTATTTGACGGCGGGCCCAGATCTGGCGGGGAACGTCATTGAGCTCGTCATCGTTGTTGTCGAGGATGTTGAACTCGTCATTCACGCAATGCCAATTCGCCGCAGTACAGAGGAAGCACTATTTGGAGGCCCACGCGAATGAAGAAAAAGGTGTACGGATATACGAGTTCAGGCAAGCCCATCGACGAGGACATGATCGAACAGTTCGTTGACGAAGCTGAACAGGGATACGAGGTAGATCAATTTAAAGAAAGTCGACGGGGACGCGGGCGGCCACCGCTTGGCGACGCAGCCAAGGTTGTCGGGTCCTTACGCCTCGATCCGGCTCTTCGCGAAGAGGCAGAGTTGCGAGCAACCCAAGAAGGGGTCAGCGTCTCTGAACTGTTGAGGCGATCGCTTCGAGAGTATCTCAAGGCAACTAAAGGTAACTACGACTCCCTGCAGCGTCTCGACGGTCTCCATATTCGCGAGAATCTTGATGGAGCTCCTGTCGCGGAACGTCTTAAGGCACTTGACCGATGGTTGACTTCTGAGATCGACCACGGTCTTTTCTCAGTGATGAACGAATATTCCCAATTGTTGAATCACTTTTCCGATGCGCTTCGTGACTTAAGCGTCGATTTCAAGAGGTTGAAGGAGATCGATATGGGAACACAACGTGAGAAAATTCAAATGGTCGTGCAGAAGATTCAGAGCAACTCAATGACTCAAATATCGCGCATGAAAGCGTCTGTGGGGGACACTGAGAAAGTCCTGAGTCACCTGGAAGAGATGTTTCATTCAAAGACTGGCAAAGGGCGCTAGAGGTTACAAATGAATTTGAACCTAGAACCGATCGGCTTATCGAACGTGTCTCCAACCACATTTCAGAGGCGTACGGGCCACGCTGTCGTTGGTGTGGCGTTTGCAATGGCAGTTCAAGCAAAGTTCAAGACGCATCCGCTTGTCTCACTTGCCGTGGGGAGTCTTGCCGCCTATGTTCACAAGGAAGCGGACGCGCCAGTGTCTCAAGTAATCGCCGGAGTTGCCGCGAGATTCCAACGTTCGCGCTAAATCCAATCACTGGTTGGGTCTTCAACGATTCTGCTGACGCCTTGGTCGACGTATGGCAGAAAACAGCACGGCTGAGCGGATGGTGCGAGATGAGCGACCCAACGGGAGAGATCTGGTCACCGAGGTGTCTAGAAGGGTCATAGGCTCAGCGATACGTTAAGGCGCAGAATATATTCGCTGATCCCGATAACAGTCTTGACTGTTTCGACAGCGGTTGTGGCCGTCCTGAGTGTCTCGAGTTCTTCGAGCTCGTCAGATGTCTTGCGAAACGCGTATCGACCGCTACCCAACGCCATCCGGGTGAACGGGCAGCTGATGTTTTCGCGCCTAGACAACTCTCAGTTAGCCCGCGTTCGAATATCGCCCCAAGAAGCGGTGCACATCGTGAAGGACGATAACGGCGCCAAGGAACCGTGGCGTGTTGTCTTTGAATCCCTGGGCGGATACGTCAATGACCTGCAGATCATTCACGATTGGGTTGGAACGAATTCTTTTGTTCCCAGACCGGTACCCACGTACAGTGTTCGTATCACCGGCGTACCGATCTATTCACTTGGACCTGGTCCTATGGCTGTGAACTACTATTGGAATGTCATTCTGAATGCCATCACGGGACACATCATCGGGAGTTTTAGTTACGACTGACTCGTACCGCAAGATGTCGACACCCGAGTTCACAGCGCAGGAGGTGAATCGGTTCACGTCGAAAAGTCAAGGCCGCCACGTCTAGGTGCGTGACGTTTTAGCACCCCGTGGGCACCTACGAACTGGTCGGGAACCCAAATGAAACTGCCCCGAAGGATACGCAGGTCCTAAATGCTTCCTCGTGAGTTTCCTCTTCGACAATGGCGCACCGAGGAACTTTGATGAGTGGAGAAGAATTGATGCGCGTGTACCGAACCGTGGAGCCGTAATTGTGTTGCGCGAAGGGTCGGAGAAACCATCCCGTGCCCTTGCCGTACGTGAAAATCTCTTGCTCGGCGACCACCCTGTTTCGCTTCACCGTGGCGACAAGGTCCACCTTGACCCAAGGAAAACTGGGCACCCACTCTGCGAGATACTCGTCGCCCCGTCGAACAACTTTCTGAGACGAGAGCAAGAGATCGAGGTCGTACATCACGCCACCCGGTCCAAATCCAGTTGGCGTGAAGACCTTTTCCCAAGACTTTTTCTTGCACTGGCTAAGGACGTACGTGTACTGCCCAACGCTCACGATTGAAAAGTCGGGCAGCGGTTTGGTGGCCGATATATCGGGCGCCTCGTAGATCACCGTGCTGGGGTCCTCCCCGCGCTGATGCGTGATAACCGTGAAGCTCTTCGAATCCTTGGTGGCCAGGACAGCTTCGCGAAGCGCTTTTGCGGCGGAGCTATTGCCCGAACTGGGAACATCAAAAAAACGCGGTGCCTGCGATGCGCCCCATATCACCGAGAAAACCGTGAGAGCGCTGAGCGCGCCGACAAGGCTCCAGGGCATCGCTCTTCGCAGTATCGAACTCACCGCACTCGCTCGGACGATGCTTGCTCACGTGGCTCGAAAGGCAATACCTGTAAGCCGATTATCTGCTTTCCGATTTCTCTGGCTCTACGTGACACTCTCGATGTTCGAGCGGATTCAGTTCGCGTTGCTGGGAACTCTCAGCGTGTAGATCGGCGCACCCGGCGCACTTTGTGCACCTGATCCATTCGCCGCGCAGTCATTGACACTGGGACAACTTATGAACGCTGCGCTAAGGAACGCCTGT
This sequence comes from uncultured Acidimicrobiaceae bacterium, assembly GCA_963844615.1. Classification (GTDB taxonomy): domain Bacteria; phylum Actinomycetota; class Acidimicrobiia; order Acidimicrobiales; family RAAP-2; genus RAAP-2. The sequence continues at coordinate 70,986 of CAWJOZ010000001.1, forward strand.
CCGTCGAAATTTGGGGAGCCGCTGGGAACGCTAAAGATAACCTTCGACCACGACGTCCCGCCGTTGGTCGTGCCCAGCAAAACTGAAGAACCGGCGTCGTAGCCAGTACCGATCTGCTGGGGGATCGCAGCCGACCCTGAGGCCCAGCATTCGCCGTCGCTCGGACAACTGATTCCCGAGAGCTGTGGCTGGGGTACATCGCTCGGCAGTAGCTCGGGCGTCCAAGTGCGACCTCCGTCGGAGGTGGACGCGATGTCGGTGATGAGTGTTTCACCATTGCCACCGCTCTCGCACGCAGCTACCTTCGAACTCGCCCCTTGGTATGCGGCGATTGCGTAGCGATATTCGAGTTTCGATATTGCTGCGACCGCCGGCGACTGCTCCGGCGGTGTCGTTGGCGTGCTCGGGGGTAGTGGCGGGTTGATCGTCTCGCATGCGGGAGGATTCGCTATTCGCATCTCGATATTGCCAATCGCCGAGCAGTGCTGCGCGTCGGTGCACGAGATCTGCGAGTTGTAATCGACGCCGAAGCCGACCGGGAATGCTCCCATCGACCACGTCTGACCGCCGTTGGTGGTGACGGCCGAGACCCCGTTGATCCCGAGGGCATCGCTTACCCCGATCGTGGTGCAAGCGACATCGGAAGAACAGGCGATCTGCTCCATGGAGTCGCCCGCGATGATTGGACTATCCGAAAACTGAACGCCGCCGTCGCTCGTCGTGAGCAACGTCGCGTCTTCCGGCACCAAATTGGGATCGGCATTCTCCGAGACCAACCCGGCGCAGAACTGGCTTGACGGACACGAGAGCGAATAGATCGTCCCCACGCCGGCGGGCAGTGGATCGATAACGAATGAGTGTCCACCATCGCTGGTCGTGACGAGGACCGGCTGCGAGTTGTAGGTTCCGCCCGCCGCGCAGTCCGTGGCGTCGCTGCACGACAGCGCGCTCGTCGACAGAAAGCCACTCGGCATTGGAAAGTCGGTCCAGGTCAAACCGAAGTCAGTGCTTGCGTAGAGCGACTCAGACGTCGGGGCGCTCACTTCGGTATTGGCGTAGCTTCTACTCATTGCAAAGCACGTTGAGGTGTCGGGGCAGGTGAAGTACCCCGGAGGCGGACCCGACACGTTCTGTTGCCATGTTCCGGTCAGGACGTCGTCCGCAAGAACCCACGTGCCGTGACGAGAGTGTGATTTCAAGTCCAGCGGCATCGAATGTCCAGGCTGCCACGTCGAGGTAATTGGGGAACTCAATCCTCCGCCTCTAGACAGGAACGACACCGTAGCAATGACAACCATAATCACCGTCACTGCGATAGCCAATGTGACGACGGAGCGACGTCGAGGGCGGGAGAAATGGCTCAGCACGCCATTCGTCGTCGATCCTTTGCTTCCCGCCCCTTCCAATGCGGCCGCGACTCGCGCGGTCACCATCAGGTCGGGTGGTTCGACTGCGCCGAGGCGCTCCAGGAGTTCAAAGTTGTCCATATCAACTCTCCTTTTCTCGGTCCAGAGTTTCGAAGTTCGCCCCGAGTCCTGAGCGCATACAAACGCGGGCCCGGTGCAAGCGATTGCGAACTGTGCTGGCGGGAATATGCAGCATGAGCGCGATTTGCGCAGCGCTCAACTGCTCCCAGGCCACGAGAAGCAACACCTCGCGCTCATCAAACGTGAGCGAGTCGAGCGCCTTCAACAATGAAGTTCGCCGCTCGTTCTCGTCGAGGTGCTCTTCCAGATCGGGCCACGGATCACTGATCGCGGCGAGCTCGAGCGGCGGCGACTTCGCCAGCTGTCGCCAATGCGCGTTCAAGACGTTGCGAGCAATCCCATACACCCAAGGACGAGCGTCGGGATAATCAAGATCGAATTTTGCGCGACCTCGAAAGGCGCGAAGCCACACGTCGGCGACGAGATCGTCAGCGACGTCGCGTCCTGCTCGGCGCGCCAGATACGAGTGAACCGATCCGTTGTGGCGCCAGAAAAGCTCTCCAAACGCTCTTTCGTCGCCCCTCATCGAGCGGCGCACAATCTCAGCGTCACTTTCAGTCAAGCCAAGTCCTTCGTCCCGTTCACTTAGTTATTGTGCGGGCACCCCCAAAGCGTCCGCTGGACTGTTACGCAGCGGCGGGCGTCGTGCAATCGATGGTACGAACCAGGATCCATATACATGCACAACGTCACACAAGATAGGCGAGCGACCACATGCGATTCTTGGTGCGGAGGCGAAAATGACGACGAATGGCGGGCCACTCGCGTCGGCGAATGCGACCTTCCACAAGCGACGCCGCGTCCGGGTCTATATTTTATCTATGATGATAGATAAATATAAGGACTCGACCGAGGAATCTGGACCTGGTTCGTCGGTGGTTTTTCGGCTGGACTCGCGCTCGGGCGTACCCACTTACCTCCAGCTCGTTCAACAAGTGGAAAACGCTATCCGGCTCGGTTATGTGCGACGGGGAGACCAACTCCCTCGAATAAAGGACGTCGTCGCTTCCTTGTCTATCAATCCCAACACGGTGCTGAAGGCGTATCGGGACCTTGAGCAAAAGGGCCTTGTCAGCGCGCATCCGGGGGTTGGCACTTTCGTGGAGGCCGAGCCCGAGACCGTGGGACTGACCGAGTTGACTGCGCTAAGGCGCAAACTTGTCACGGGGTGGCTGAGCGAGGCGGCATCGTCCGGCCTCGATGAGGATGGGATCGCTGCGTTGTTCGCCAGCGCATTGAGGGAGGTTCGTAGTCAGCCCGAAGATCATCGGCCCAAGTCGCGACCGCGTCGAGTCCCGTCGGACGAGACGGGTGCCGCATGAACGTCGTCGAGAGCTTCGGGCTCGGGGTGTCCTATCGGGGCACCTGGGCGCTTCGTGACTGCACCCTCGCAGTGCCCGAAGGTCACATCGTCGCCCTCGTCGGCTCGAACGGAGCCGGCAAGACCACGTTGCTCCATTGCGCGGTCGGACTGGCGACCCCAACGACCGGAGAGGTAACCGTGCTCGGCGGCATTGGGGCGGGTTCGCCGGCCGCACTCGAGCGTGTCGCCTTCGTCGCTCAAGATGCACCGCTGTATCGCCACATCACGGTGCGAGCGATGCTGACCGTGGCCGCCAATTTAAACCAGCGCTTCGACCGGAATCTCGCCGAGGCGCGCCTCGCGACTCTCGACATCCCTCTGGATCGTCGAATCGGGAGGCTGTCAGGCGGCCAACAAGCCCAACTCGCTCTGGCACTGGCGCTCGCTCGGCGACCCGACCTGCTCGTGCTTGACGAGCCACTCGCCAGGCTCGATCCGCTGGCCCGCCATGAGGTGATGGCCGTCGTCATGTCCGCCGTGGCTGAAGATGGCCTATCGGTGATCTTCTCGTCGCATGTCGTCTCAGAGTTGGAGCGAGTGGCTGACTATCTCATCTTGATGAGTCACGGTCGGGTCCAGATGGTGGGAATGATTGACGAGCTTCTTGCTAGTCACGCCGTGTTGAGCGGTCCAACGGACGAGGCCGAGAGGGTCGCCGAACGCTTCGCTGTTGTCCAATCACAGCACGCGGGGCGGCAGACTCAGTTCGTCGCGAGAGTTGATGCGCCTATCGAGTTTCCCAATGGCTGGCTGGCCGAGAGCATCTCCCTCGACGAACTCGTACTCGCGTACCTACGCGACCCGTCTGCCTCGGCGATGACCGGACTGCTCGCGATTACTGCGAACCATGGGGGTAGGTGACACGTGACCATGACTGTTACTCCTTCCTCGGTTGCCTCGCCCGATTCCTACCCGTCGGGTCATCCCGTTCCGTGGCGCCGACTGATGCGCGTCGCACTGATACAACATCGCGCGGCGTTGATCACCATCTTTGTTGCGTTTATCGCCCTCGCCATTGCCATCGTCATCGGACGAGACGCGGTGAGCGCGAGTTACGCGAGTTACCTTGCGGTCGGCTGCACGCTCGCCCATCCGACCAATCTCGGCGTGTGCGCCAACACCGCGAACCAATTTGCGGACATACCGAGCTTCACGCCGCTTGTTGCCGCTCTTCGTCTGTTTCCGCTGGTGATCGGAGCATTCGTCGGCGCGCCAATGATCGCCAGAGAGATGGAGTCAGGCACGTATCGCTTCGCTTGGACGCAGGGCGTGGGTCGCACACGCTTGCTGCTCGTGACCCTCGCGACGTTGGCCTTGATCGTGACGCCCGTGGCAGTTGTGCTCGGATTCTTGCTTGGGGGTTGGTACATACACCCCATCGCCGCAGTCAATCTCGTGGTCGGCAGCCACTGGCAGCCCGGATTGTTCACCACGACGTGGTGGATGACACCGGTCTGGACGCTTTTCTCCCTCGCACTCGGGACGTTCATTGGAGTTCTCGTGAAGCGCACAGTCGCCGCGATGGCAGCCACTGCGATCGTCGTCGGCACGGTCCTTCTCGCGGTTGGCACGTACCTTTCGCGGATCTACGGCATCGGCGCGGTCGTATCGTCCCGGATACTCCTCAATGGCATGGATGCAGGGCCGATCAACGAAGTGGCGACTCGAGGTCAAGGCCCTGCCGGAAGTTGGATGGTGCGCGCGTGGTACACGGGCCCGAGCGGGGACGTACTGGGACTCAAAGCGGCAAATCGGGTCGGCGCTCACGCCGTCAGCCTGTATGAAGCGAGTAACGGATATAACGATCCCCACGCCGCATCTCGGTGGCTCGCGCTTCACCACTACACGTATTGGTTGGCCTATCAGCCAGCCGACCATTTCTGGATACTTCAAGCCGTCGTGGGTGTGGTCGCTCTGGTCCTTACGTGTCTGTGCGTCTTCGGGGCCGCGAGATGTATCCGGCAACGTCGTGTGACGCGGTAACGATGGACTTTTTCGATGTCAGTAGTTCTTCTCTTTGCGCTACTAACTAGGAGTGTCAGAGAGAATCGTTAGCACGACTTCGCAAACTCGATGTCGAAGGGAGCAAAGTCAACCCAGATTTGGTGCGTGACGCCGGCAAACAATGTTGTTATCGAAGCTCGTGTGGGCTCAACAACTGAGCCATTCTCGACCGTACAGTGCATCGGAATGGCCAGCGAGATCGCGGACGTCTGGTTTCCGGCAACGGTGAAGGCGTGGAATGTCCGCGAGAAATGTCGGGGGAATTGGCCATCACCAACTTCCGCTGGTCCGAAAGGGGGCCAACCCGCGAACGGCGACGTGATGCCAGTGACCCTGATCGGCAGGCTTCCTGAATTCTCAACCCACACCGTGATGTGAATAGTCGATGTTCCTTTGGGCATGGCCCACACGGGAATGACATTCGGGGCCACAGTGCTGACGGGATCGACCTGAGGAAGCCGCTTCCCGTTAGCTGATGTGATGGAAGGACCTGAACTCAAATTCGGCATCGGCAGGATGGGTTGATAGTGGAGCCACCAGATGACCGATCCAATGAGAAAGATCGCGGTCAGCGATGCGCTAGCGACTAGGGCGGTTCGTTTCACCCGCTTCGCTACACTCAGCTTTTGTTTCTCCTCGACACCCGATAGCTCCTTCGCCAACTCGACGGGGCTGCCGATTCGATCGAGTAGTTCGCGCAACCCTTCACTGTCGTCTGGAGCGAGAGTGATACGGCCCTCGGCAATGTGCTCCGCAATCTCGTTGACGAACTCGTCGCGCGCCGAGGGAGAGACCGTTCGTAGACCAGAACGCAACTCGGCGAGATATTGATCGACGAGGTCAGGCACTGTGTTCTGGTCGGTCACTTCCAGGGTCTCCCGTTCAGGACGCCGTCGACGGCGTCTCGGAAGCGCTTCCATTGCTCGATGAAGGGTTCGAGTGCGCGTTCGCCGGCTGGGGTGATGCGGTAATAGCGACGCGGCGGACCCTCAGCGGACTCTTGCCAGTAGGAAGTAACCAAGCCGTCGTTGCGCAAGCGAGCCAAGAGCGGATACACCGTGCCCTCACTCGTGACCAAACCGTCGGCCTCGGCGAGTTCGCGAGCGAGTTCAAATCCGTAGCGATCTCCGGACTGTAGGAGAGCCAGCACGCAGTACTCGATTGACCCTCGCCGCATTTGGGCGAGGAGCTTCTCGTTACTACCTACTACCATGCGGTAAATAGTACTGACTTATTCGTCGCTTGTCACACAGCGAATCCTCCACGTCATTGCCCACGCCAGTTCGTGCCCACTGAAGGGTTCCCCGCCGCCAAGGAGTCCGTATTTCCCTGGGAAGTTCCAAGCTCGGTGACTCCCGAATCGACCGCCTCCTGAGCCGCCGTCCTCCCTGCTGCCTCGATCATCGCATCAGGAAGTTGTCGACGCTCTCTGAGGGTGACCCCGTATCCGTCACAGATCGACCGAGCCACGACCAAGCGGTCACGTGGCGAAGGGAGTCCCTGTGATTCGGCCACATCGTCGTCAAACAATTGACCCGATGTCAACAATCTCGGACTGCAGATTTTCTCATTGAGCGACTTGCGACCTTGCTTGATCCGATCGATACGGCCATTCGGTCAGTTCCGCTTAGGAACTTGGCCGGACTGAATGGACGTGATGCCGAATTCAAAACCAGCGAAGCAGAAATTGATCTTCAACTGGGCAATAAACGCAATCGAATACGGATGAGGTTGCACGGGGAGCCATACCCAGGCGGTCTTCGTCATGCACGAGACGTCGTTGTAAATAGGGCTCTGATTGTAGGCATCGCCGTAGCTGAGTCCGAATGAAGCCGAACCGCTCGGCTTGATCACGACCAGTCGCGGTGGCACGGCGACGAATATTTGGCCTCCATTGTGCGTGATCTTCGTCGACCTCGTCTTGAAAGTGTCAGGAACGAAGCGAAATTTTGGATAGCCCTTGAGACTGCACGCACGTCTGCTGATGTTGTGGAAGATGAATGCCTCGGCCTGATTCCCAGCGGCGGAGTAGGCGCCCCGTCCATTAAAAGTGGACATCGTAAGTTGACTTACCGAGCATCGGGGGACGACCGCAGTCGTCGCGAGGGCGTCCGTCGAGGGGAAAAACGTGACCGCGCCGACGGAGGCGATTGGCCACAGAGCGCCCAGTGAGATTCGAAGCAGAATCCGTCGGTAAGTCGAGATATTGCCCAAGGCCAAGCCCCCTGATTCCTTGTCCAAAGGTGACGATAGGTGCCAATTACGTGGAGGTTGAGCGCAACGCCAGTCGCCACAAATACAGGTTGCGAAAGAACATAGCCAAAACGATCAGCAGGGCAAATGCTTACCACCAGTTGAGGAATTGCGCCCCCGAACCCTTCAGATCTTCACAAGATCCCCGGTAGCAGACGACATGGGTGTGTCCGAAGGCGCTGGCCACGAATCCCAATGAGAAGGGACAGCGCGAGCGCGCCAGTCCCAATGACGTAGTGAAGTGCGTATTTGGGAGAAAAGATGCGGTGCCCTCGCACCGTGATACTGGGAGGAGGATTGGGTGGAGTCACTGAGATTGAGTTCTCACGAGTGCCGGCGTCCGTTGGCATTGAAGCCGCTGTACGGATGCGGATCCGGCGCACTCTTCGGACGAGGCTTGTTGGCGAGCCATCCGAAGAACCGACTCACTGCGCTTGTACTGCGAGGGACATCCGCAACGGTTTTGCTGTCTTCAGTACGAACGAAGTGCTCGTGCTCCACGTCTGCGACCCTACCGCGTCTACTTGGCTGGGCTCAGCATCTGAGAGAGGGCCAGTGCGGTTTGGCCGTCCACGAGCAACTGAATCGATGCGCCATCAACGGTCTGTATCTTCACGAACTTCCACTTGCCTTCTGAGACATATGGAAGTGAGGCGGAACGGATTCTTTGACGTGGAACGTCGCCGAGGTACCGAATCGCCCTGTGGAACATCGGCAGATTCCAGAGAAGTATTCGATGATCGGTAATGCAAACGATCATGTTTCGATCTAGCGGGAAATTCAATTCGATGGACTGACGTTTGAGTTCACGCAATTTGGCAATGTTTCGTATCTCGTCAAAGAGCCTTACGAACATGGCCACTGTGAAAAACGTCACCCCTTGCGTGGCAACTTTTGGAACCCGGAGTCTCGCCGTGAGAAGAACGCTTTCTCTCGGTAGGAGTTTCGAGTCGATTGCGTCTCGACTATTTCGAGAAATCTTCACGATGCCTCGCCACAAACAACGGCGACTCGCGAAACCCATGTTCTGTTCACATCGAATCCGTCTCGTCAACATCATCGCTCACGCGCGCCACGGCGAGTATGCGCTGGAGCCCTACAACTCCCAAGAGCGAGAGGAGGATGGTGCCCACCGCTTCGCAGAATGTATCGACCGAATTCGCCCAGATTGATATCGAGGCTGCCGAATCCGTATTTTGGAGGATCGACGCAATGATTAAGAGAATTACTGACGCTATTGTGACCGCGAATGCGGCGAGATTCCACTTCGCGATGGATCGCAATCTCGTGATGTGTTCGGCTACCACACTCTCACCAATGTTGTCGGTCTGATTCGAGCTCCAGTACCCGTACTGCCACCAGATCAATGCTGCGGAAAGCAGAAGCATCGTTGATGTAGAAGGATCAATCCATCGAAGTGCAGACGACACAAGAAGCCAGCCCACTCCTCCGGCCAAGCCTGTCTGACCAACGAGCGACATACCTGTGGAAATTCCGCTTCCCGCGATGAGGAGTCCCACGCTCACGATGATCATCACTGGGGCCAGTTCAGGAAGTTCCCATCCGGGGCCGTGTGCATACGCGTTGCGGTGAGCCGGCAGATCGCGCGCTGAATCGTGGTTCGGCATCACCCGAGCAACCTATCTCAGAGTGGCATCCGCGGTGCGAGTGGTGCAATCGGGTTCGTCGAAGAACGATTCTGCTATTGCGCAAGGGGCTCACCTTGCTCCATGTAAAGAAGATTTCGACCACGAAATAAGCCATCGATCTAATTCGCCCTTGATGCCACGGGCGCGCAGCGCCCAGTGGCGCAGCAGTTAGGCACTTTGGAAATGACCGGGAGTGTCCGTCAGTAACCGTCACGCACTGAGCGGAGGACTGAGTTCACAATTGGGCACGAAAAACGGTCAGCTCCTCCGACAGTTGTGTTCGCGTGAAATATCTCGCTCAACAATCGGTTAAAGCGGGGAAAAGTCAGTGACCTCGAAACGTCACTTTGGCACGGTACGCCGGAGGGGTTCCGGTCGCTGGCAGGCTCTTTATTTTCACGCTGGGAAGACTCATTCGGCGGGCATGTTTAATGCAAAAGCCGATGCGCTGGTTCGACTTTCGCAAATTGAGACGGACCTTCATAGGGGCGCTTGGGTCGATCCAAAGGCTGGCAAAACAACGATCAAGGAGTACGCGAAGATCTGGCTCGACCAGCGGACGGATCTCGCCTTTCGTACGAGAGAGCTCTATGAGTATCTCCTCGATCGGCACATCCTTCCCGAGCTGGGTCGCTTTCCGTTGGTGGCAGTCGCTCCGTCGACGATTCGAAGTTGGTACGCGAGTCGCGCACAGGCTCATGCCTCGACCGCAGCGAAGGCCTACCGACTCCTCTCGGCCATTTTTCGAACGGCGCTGGTTGACGGTCTCGTGGCAACTTCGCCCTGCAAGGTTGACGGGGCCGGCGTAGAAAGACCCGCCGAACGGCCTGTAGCCACCGTTCAAGAAGTTGTTGCTCTTGAAGCTGCCATGCCCGAGCACCTCAGACTCATCGTTGCACTTGCGACGTGGTGTCAGCTTCGGCGTGCCGAGTTGCTAGGGCTGCGTAGAAAGGATGTTGATCTAGCCCAGTCACTGATTCGAATTGAGCAGAGTCGAACAGTCACGATGAATGGAAAGTCGCTCGTGAAGGGTCCGAAGACGGAAGCGGGACGGCGAACGATTGCGGTTCCCGCTCCACTGTTGCCCAAGATCCAGAGCCATCTAGAGCGCTTTACAGGCCCTGATCCCGACGATCTGGTGTTCGTGGGTAGCTTTGGTCGTCCGCTGACCCCAAACGTTCTACAAGCGGTTTGGCAGCGCGCTCGAGCGACGGTGGATCGAAATGATTTACGGCTTCATGACCTACGGCATACGGGTCTCACTTTCGCAGCCGCTGCTGGAGCCACGACTGTCGAGCTCATGCATCGCGCGGGGCACTCTTCGGCTGTCGCCGCGATGCGGTATCAGCACGCGACCAGAGATCGCGACAGAGTGATCGCTGAAGCACTTGCCTCGTTTGCCGAAACTGCGAGCAGTACTTTGCCTCAACAGGGTCAGATCGAGCCCAAATAGCCGGCGCTTCCCACTCTCGTCTTTTCCTGTGACCTTAGTGCTGCAGATGCGTTGCCGAGGGGGGCTTTATCTAATTAGCTGCCCTAAGCGGGGTTGCAGATCTGCAACTTCGGTCTTGGTCCGAACCCCCATGAGATAATCGTCGGGTGCCTTCCAGTCCCAAGAATCGGAGCTTTCGGTACACCGACTCGGAGCGACTCGTACCCGATTTGGACGATGGCTCTGCCCCAATGGCTGTGTACACCGGGGGAGTTCGTCTTAGGTGGATGAATGCGACGGCTCCTCTCGCGCGCTTGGAGATTTTGCCCCGTGGTTTGCGAATGCGTTCGAGCGTGAGTGTTCTTCGTGGCGCGATACCAGCGTGGGAAGCGAAGTTTGATGAGTTGACGGAAGTTCAGGCAATCGGGAAACTCGGCTTCTGGAATTCGGGCATACGGTTTTCCGTCAAAGGTCGATATGACCGACCGATTTTTTGGACCACACGGCGAGAGAACATCCTTGCCCAATTAACCAGTATGGGCGTAAAGGTGAGTTCGGATCCCATCCGTATTAACTGGATCAATCCCGACGACTCCTGAGCAAATTCGAGGCACCAGTGCTTGGTGTCAGTCGTATCGGGTCTCCGACGTGAATCCTCATTATGAGATCTTGCCTGCGAAGATCGAATCGCTCACGTGCTTCAAGTTCATCGCCGAACCAAGCACCCTGATGAAGATGGGCGTCTGCACAGTCCAGCGCACCGTACCTAATCCCGTGACTTGCTCGCACCCGGTGGGGTCGTATCGAACATCGGTCACGTAGTCTCCGGGAACGCTGAACAACAAGCTGTAGTCAAACCCAAAGTCAGCAGGGCAGGCGATCGGACCACTGGGCATGCCCGGCAGAGCGCAGAGTGCCGCGGCGACGGCTCGCGCGGACGCAGCTCGCTTCGTGAAGACCAGGCGAGGAAATGAGAACACCTCGGGATTGAGTGGAATCCCTCTTGAGATTCTGATTGCCGTAACTTGAGAACTCACGCTGCAGAGGTTCACCACAGGAGTTGCTGCGCCGGAGGATGCAACTTTGACTGGAATAACAATTGAGACTCCTGTCAAGGCCAGGACTGCCAGGAGCCGGGTCCAGCGACGAACACGCGATCTCGGTAAGGGCCTCCCGATTTGAAGTGCACTCTCCACCAACCGTTACGGTACGCGAAGACGCGAACGATCGCTAGGCCATGCATGACATCGTTTTGAGTTCGTAACTAAATCAAGGAGCTTGAATCCTGGATACTTCAATATCGAGCACACTGACCACGTCATCCCACGCCCATTTACTACCCGTCGCACCGCAGCTGACAGCAAGAACGACCTCCCCAATGCTTCCTCGTACACTCCTAAACGTCGTTACACCCATCTCATTGGTCGCAACGATCTCCGAAGCAATGGCGTTGGGTACGCTCGCAACCGTCATTTCACCGACGATCTCCTGCCCTTCGATGGTTCCCTTAATACCCGATTGCGGCCGAAATATGAATCCTGCTCTAGGCGCGATCTCATAGGCGTCGGCTGCGGACGCCACAACCGCTACCTTGACGACGACCACTCTTCTCGTGGGATCGTGGTAGTAGGCGCGGAGACCTGTGTAGGCACCAGAATGAACTGCTCGACGGTCTTGGTCGGTCTTACCAAATCTTCCCGTTCGCCAACTTCTCTGGCCATAAATCGACCAACCTTCCCCAGGCAAGTCACCAGCTTCCAGCATCAGCGCTAGTGTCCGTTGCCGTTGCTTTCTGTCGCCGATTTGTGCAACGAGGTACTGCCAACCCCTCAGTGGGCGCCTCGCCGATACCTCTGCAGCCATCAGGATTTCATATCAGATGCACTGTCACCTTGGAGAAAACGCGTTGCCACCGTGTCCTCCTGTGAGTGATGCAGTTTGCAGGTCCTGTGATACAGGGACCGCACCCTATCGCCGTTGCTCTCGTCGGAGCCGGAACTCGCGGCGCATCAGCCGAAGCCCTTTGAAGATCCAGATGACTGCGGCTATGAAGACGATCGAGGCCACGACGAGGAGTGCGATGCGCACGGGCGTCGGAGGTTTGGAAGCAACGATGATCAGCAGTCCCAGTACAAGGAAGAGCGCGTATCGTCCTCTTAGTCTCCAGGTGGCTGACCGATAGCGGAGATCGTCGATTTCGGAAGCCATGCCTTCCCTTCAGGAGCGGAGACCCTCCAATGACGTTATCCTCGCATGTTCACTGAGACTCCATGGGACGAGTCGCCAGTCGGAGATTGTTGAAGTCGCCTCAGAGATCCTCTGGCCGATTCGTTTGTCCCCAGCGCCCCCATGGTGGATACGCGAGGGCCACGCCGCCGATCAAAGTACCTCTTGGCTACTAATCAACGCCGCGCTGAAGCAGGCCGCGCTCACCCAACGCAATCGCCCGCCACTTCTTCGTCCGAACGTTGTCCGTAGATAGGCATCGAATGACCTATCGCGGAAGTCGTCCGACGAAATGGAATTTGCGCACTGATCTCGTCAGTGAATGCGCTTGCACAATCTCCGACTGGCGCATTCGCACATGATAGTAATGCCGGGAGATGTTTGAACTCGGTGAAGAAATGGTTCGCGGTGCGGGCGTTGTCACCGTACTGTTTTTTGTAATTGTCGCCGTGGGAACGAGATACGGGAAGGTGCCTAAAAGCGGTGCCGCCTACGGCCGAGTAGCCGCGATGAGACTGTTCCGGTGGATAGGTCTGGCAGTGGTGTGCCTCGGCCTGGTACTCATGGCAATCGCATCAATCTGAAGCTCGAATCTGAAACACTTAGGCCGGAATTTCTAGGGTGTCTTTCTCAGCTCGGTCCAAATGCCCTCGACAGCGCGGAAACTCACCGAGAGTCTGAGCTGCGCCTGTCGGACCTCCTCTTGGCAAGTCTGCGTTCGACGCTTGGTCTGGCGAATTGGAACATCAATGGCGCGACAGACATCAAGGCGATAGGCGCGAATACGCCTGCCAGAAAACTTCCGGTGATGCCCCAGATGATGAGACCGAGCACGAGAAGCAGGCCGACGTATCCCAACACCCACAACTTCGCCTTTCGAACACGTCTGGCCCTCGCTGAACTTCGGTTCTCGAGGGGAAACAGCTTGTGCGAAAGCGTTATCCCGGTAAATACTGCGATCACGAGCAAAGCAGCGGTGACAATGACGGTCAGGACAATGGCCACAGTCCCAGTATCGCTCAACCGCCCCAACCTCCCAGGCGCCAGTCGGAGATTGTGGACGTCGGTTCTCCGACTTGAACCCTCAAGCATGCACTACCAACCACTCTCCAAGGCGTGTTTTCGTTGTGATCTGGGTTGGGCATAGTTTGGGCATGATCGGGCACAGTTTGGGCATGTAACTGAGACCAACAGCGGTTAACCGCGGATAACGATGGTCAAAGAAAACGCAGAAGATTGTTGGTCTCTCGAAACGAATCGTTGGAGCGGGTGACCGGGATCGAACCGGCATGGCCAGCTTGGAAGGCTGGAGCTCTACCATTGAGCTACACCCGCGATGGAGCGAGCACCCATTCTAATTGACGCGGATAGCGTGACGGGGTGGATGAATCGCTCTTCGATCAGGTCGGGGGTGAGTCGTTTTTTGTCCGATTGGTGGCCGCTTTCTATGAAGGCGTTGCCGCCGATGAGATTCTTCGGCCCATGTATCCCGACGATTTAACCGACGCGCGACGTCATCTGACCCTATTTCTCATCCAGTACTGGGGTGGTCCGCGCACATATCAAGACGAGCGTGGACATCCGCGTTTGCGCATGCGCCACGCCCCCTTTCGGATCACCAAAGGCGCTCGCGATGCGTGGCTGCGTGCCATGGGGGGTGCGCTCGAGAGCGTTCAAGGCGAACTCAATGACGAGCAGTTCGACGAGCTCACCTCGTATTTCGCGATGGCGGCCAATCAGATGCGCAACGTTTGACGACGGCGTTGCAGGCGTCCCTGTCCGATGGCCGCTCCAAGCAGGACCACTAGTCCACCCACGGGTTCGTACCAACCCAGCGGCTCGTGTAAGAAGATCACCCCGACGATCACGGCCACCACGGGCGACATGTAAGTAACCGTGCTCGCGATGGAGCTTCCCGCCGCCGCTTGCACGCGAAAGTTCCACATGAAGGCGAACCCGCTACCGAATATCCCAAGGGCCAGAACCCCGAAGACGGCGTGGACGGTAATGCCGTGATGGTTCATACCGTCGACGAGGAACGCGGGCAGCAACGTGCATGCCGCCAGAATCAGTTGCGCGCAGGCGAGCGACTCCTTGGGTAGTCCACGCGGGAGCAGGTAGCGTCGGGTGTAAGGAAACGAGACGCCATACAGGGTCACCGCACAGAGAAGTGCGGCGACCGCCCACCACGGGTTCGACCCCAAGCCGCGCCAGACTCCGAGCACGAGCAAGACGCCGACGAGTCCCACGATGAGCCCGACCAGTTGGAAACGCTTCACCTTTTCGTCACGAAAGACGACGAGGATGAAGAACAGCGTCGTCAATGGGGTGAGGGCGTTAATAATGCCCGCCACGATGGACGTGGTTCTGGTCTCGGCCACCGCGAAGAGAACGCCCGGCACGATGTTGAGACACATGGCGACCACCCACAGATGGCACCAGACAACGAACTCACGTGGAAGCGCGATGCGCCGTGCCACCGAAATGATGATGAGCGTTCCGGCGCCTAGGGCGCAGCGCGCAAAGGCCACACCAAAGGGCGTGAGAAAGCCAAGGGCGTACTTAATGAAGAGAAAGGAGCAGCCCCACGTAATGCCGAGGACGATGTACGTCGGCAGCCACGATCGAGAGGGAGCGGACGTCATCACCGAAGGTTACGAGGCGCCTGTCAGCACCTTGCGCACATTGGCGCCCAAAACTCCTTACGCTGGAAGGTATGGGTAGGCGCGGCCTATGGCGCGAGGGCGAGGTTCGCATCATTTCGGTGACGCCGGTATCGCGCGGCGTCATTCGTCCCTTTCTCCTCACCCTGACCACGCTGTTGCTGATCGTCGAAGGCTCGGCTCGATTCGTCTACGTGCACCGATTCGAAGAGGCGTTGATGCTGATTGGGGTTCTTCCATTGCTGCTCGTGACGCTGACTCGAACGTGGCAGTGGCGCTCTCACAAGATTCACGTCACCAGCCAGCGCATCATCGTCGAAGGCGGGGTGCTGCGCCACTACCAGTCGGCGATTGAGATGCGTGACGTACGCGCGACGAAGGTAGACCAGCGCGTCAGTGAGCGTCTGACGCGGCGCGGTTACGTGTACGTGGATACCACGGACGCCACGTTCCCCGTGGGGCTCATTCGCCATCCTGCCGCGCTGTGTCGCCTGATTGACTCGGAGCGAAACGCCCAAGTTTTCCAGGGCGACCCCTACGACACGGTGTATACGTACCAAGATCCCGACGCGTCCCCCTATGAGGTCTTCCCTGACCAGTGGCAGCGCCGTCGGTACGAATAGCAGACGCGAAACCGCTACGGTGATTCCGTGACCAACCGGTATCGCTGCAACGCGTGCGGGAACGTAACTCGATTCGATGTCGTCGAAACGACGTCAGTTCGTTCGTTTCACCACTACAGCGTGGGCGGCGAACTCAGCGTTGAAGAACCAGAGGTCATAGCCCACAGCGTGGAGTCGGTGACGTGCCGCTGGTGCGGCCACGGTCGCAGCGTAGAGGTCATTGCCGAGTTCGAGTGAGCGAGTTTCACTTTCAGTCCTTCGATCGAGCTCGCGAGCGCCCGGCGCCTCACGAACTGACCGGACTCACGTTGGAGGGGACCCCGTGGAGCCGACAACTCAGTCGTCTAACACTGGTGGTCGCGGTGAAACCCGACTGCGACGGCTGTCACGACTTCGTTGAGGGGAACCTCGACGATCTGTCCCACGTCGACGTGGTAGTCCTCAGTGCCGAAGCCCACGACGAATGGCGCGCGGAACGTCGCGCGGTGGTGGTCTCGCCAGCGTCGTTGGAGGAACTCCAGATTGTCTCCGCCCCCTTCTATGTTCTCATCGATGCGTCGCGGGGTCGGGTGGTGGGCGAGGGGTCCGTCTTCAGTCCCATCCAAGTCGCCCAGGAGATTGCTTTGTTTTTCACACCCTGATGTCACAGGCGCGTAGCACGCTAGATCTTCGAGTGAGGTGCGCGATGACGAACGAAATTGAACTGTCCATTAGTTGCGGTGACTGCGTGCGGCGCGGCACTCCCGACTGCGCGGACTGCCTGGTGAGTTTCGTCTTAGGCGAGGAGCCTGACGCGCTCGTGCTCACCGAGGAGGACGCCCAGATCGTCCAACTCTTTACCGCCGAAGGACTCGTGCCGACGTTGAAGTACCATCCGGCTCCTCGGTAGGTCGATGCGGTCTAGCGTGGTCCCATGGCCTGCCATCTCCTGGTGACCAACGATTATCCACCCAAAACCGGCGGTATCCAGACGTATCTTCATGAGCTCTGGCGTCGACTGGAGAGCGGACGCGCCGTTGTCCTCACCGCCTCGTCGCACGAGGATGCCGCCGTCTTTGACTCTTCCAGCGATGTGGTCATCGAGCGGGTGGCGGCCTCCACGTTGTTTTTCCCGTCGTGGCGCGCGTATCGCGCCATCGAAGCCGCCATTGCTCGTCATCAGCCCGAGCTCGTCTTGCTCGATCCGGCGTGGCCCCTCGGGCTGCTCGGTCCACGCTTGTCGCGGCCCTATGGCGTTATTCTGCACGGCGCCGAAGTGACGATTCCGAGTCGACTACCTCTCGTCGCCTCCTCTTTGCGCTACGTCCTGCGTCGCGCGCAAGTTGCGATCTGTGCCGGACCCTTTCCCGAGCGCGAAGCGCGCCGCAACGCCGCCGAGGCGCTGTGTCCTGTCATTCAGATTCCCCCTGGTACCGACACGTCGCTCTATCACCCCCTCAGCGGGGAAGAGCGCCGCGAGGTTCGACGCGCATTGGGCTTTACTGACGATGACTTTCTGGTCGCCTCGTGGTCACGGCTCGTGCCGCGCAAGGGCTTTGACACCCTGATCCGGGCGAGCGCGCAGCTTCACGAGAGCCTTCCGAGTCTGCGAGTCCTCATCGGTGGCCAGGGTCGGGATAGAGCTCGCTTGGAGAAGTTGGCGGCGCGTCTGACGGCCCCGGTGACGTTTCTCGGGTACGTGCCCGACGACGAACAAAGCCGCTGGGTCGGGGCGTGTGACCTCATGGTGATGGACTGTCGGAGTCGATGGCTGGGCTTTGAACAGGAGGGTTTCGGGATCGTCTTTGTCGAGGCCGCGGCGGCGGGCCTGGCGCCCGTGGCCGGGCGATCCGGCGGTAGTCAGGACGCCGTGCGCGACGGTCGCACCGGGGTCGTGATGGACAAGCCGCGCAGCGTTAACGAGTTGGCGGGAGTGATCGCGACGCTCATAGGCGACGACGAAGGTCGCCATCGGCTCGCCCGAAACGCGCTCGAGGCGGCGCGCGAAGGATTCGATTGGGACCGACTCGCGGGTGAACTCTCGCGCCAACTCGATCCCTACGATCGTGGTCGACGCGCCGAACAGGTCGCCTAGGGTTGATCGCGATGACGGAGGCAACGTGACCCAGCGGGCGACGGAGTCGATCGTGGTCCACGCGCCGCCCGAGGTTGTCTACCGCGTGGCGACCGACTTTGAGCACTACCTCGACTGGGTCGGCGAACTCAAGAAGATCAACGTCCTTGAGCGCGACGCGATCGGGCGACCCGTGGAAGTGGAGTTTCGTGCCGCCGCCTTCGGGCGTTCGACCACGTACACACTGCACTACGACTACAGCCGCGCGCCCGAGATTCTCGCCTGGCATCAGACTCGAGGCGACGTGACGTCGTCGCTCAACGGAGAGTATCGCTTCGCGCCTTCGAAGGAGGGGACCCAGCTCACCTACGATCTCGAGGTGGAACTTTCCGTACCGATTCCGGGGTTCGTTCGGGCGCGCGCCGCGTCGCGCATCCAGGCTCAAGCGCTTCGGGAACTCAAGGCGCAAGCAGAAGCGGCCCAGTGAGCAACGTCGCGATCGGTATCGATGTCGGTGGTACCAAGGCCCTCGCCTTGATGGTCGCGCGCGACGGCCGCGTCATAGCCGAAATGAACTCTCAAACGCCCCACGAGGTGGGTCTTGGCGCGGGCGAGGCCACGGCCAAAGTGCTCGTCGAGCAGGTGAACGAGTTGTGCGCACGCCAGTCGCTCGACCCTTCCCAAGTGCCGATCGGCGTGGGCCTGCCGGGCATGATGCGGCGCGACGGGCACCTCGCGTTCGCCCCAATCTTCAAACAGCCTCCGGAGCGGACCTCGGGGCCCAGTTGGGCGATGCGCTCGGAAATTCACGAGTGTTTTGTGAGAATGACGCGAACTGCGCCACCCTCGCCGAACACGAGTGGGGAGCCGCTCGGGGCCTCTCGGACTTTGTGCTGGTGACCCTGGGCACCGGGATCGGTGGGGGCATCGTGGCCGACGGTCAACTAGTGCGCGGGCGCAGCGGCTTTGCCGGGGAGATTGGCCACATGGTCGTTGAGGCCCGCGGGGCGCCGTGTCTGTGCGGAGGGCGCGGCTGCTGGGAGCGCTACGCCTCGGGCGGCGGGCTTCATCGCCTGACCCGCGACGCCGCGCTCGACGGTCGACTGCCTGAACTGGTGGCCCGAAGCGGCGGCGACTGGCGCGCGGTGCGCGCCGAAGACGTGTCGCGAGCGGCCTCGGAGGGGCTGGACGAGGCGGTGGCCCTGATGCGCGAGGTGGGGTGGTGGCTCGCCCTCGGACTGGCTAATCTGGCCGCCATTTTGGACGCGGGGCACTTCGTGATCGGCGGGGGACTGTCGGAGGCGAGTGAACTCGTGTTGCCGGCCGCGCGCGACTATCTCGCGGACCTGGTCGAGGGGTACGAGATGCGTCCCACCATCACCGTGACGACCTCATTGTTCGGAGCTCGCTCGGGCGCGATGGGCGCGACGCTCGTAGCCTTCGAAGGGGCATGAAACTCGGCGTCCTGTTGCCCACGTTTCAGGACAACGCCGACAAGGCTCTGGCGTGTGCGAACGACGCCTACGCGGCCGGGATCGACGGGGTGTTCGCGTACGACCATCTTTTCCCGATCGGTTCGCCCGAGCGTCCCACCCTCGCTCCGTTACCGGTGTTGGCGGCCATCGCTGCGCGCACGCCCCTCACGGTGGGCACGCTCGTCGCGCGCGTCGCCCTCGTGAGTCCCGCCCAACTCATCGAACAGTTTACGACCATCGAAGCGCTCGCCCCGGGGCGGGTGATCGCGGCCTTGGGAACGGGCGACAAGCTCTCCCAACCCGAACACGCCGCCTACGGCATCGAGGATCCGAGCGAAGACGAGCGCCACCGTCGCCTGAAGGAGGTGGCCAAAACGCTCTCGTCGTTCATGTCCGTGTGGATTGGCGCCGGCGCGGCATCGACCAACGCCATCGCGCGCGAGTGCGGCGTGGCCCTTAACTTTTGGGGCGTGAGTGCGGCGAAGGTGAGCGAGGAAGCACGCGAGGGCGACGTCACCTGGGCCGGACCGCTCGGGGGTGACGTCGCTGGCACCCTCAGTGCGCTCGAGGCGGCGGGAGCGACGTGGGCGATCGCGGGAACGCCGCCGCCGATCGACGCGATGAAGCGGTGGAGAGCGGGCCAGTAACGTTTCGTGATGGAGTTTCGACGCATCACGGGCTTGCCGCCCTACGTCTTCGCACAGATCAACGGACTGAAGGCCGACGCGCGCGCCCACGCACGCGACGTGATCGACTTCGGCTTCGGCAACCCTGACCTGCCCAGTCCCGACGTGGCCGTCGAGAAGTTGGCCGAGGCCGCCCGCAACCCCAAGAATCATCGCTACAGCGCGAGTCGCGGTATCCCGAACCTGCGCCTAGCCATCGCCACTCGCTACAAGGAACTATTTGACGTCGATCTCGATCCCGACACCGACGTCGTCACGTCCATCGGGGCCAAGGAAGGCTTCACCCACCTCATGTGGGTGCTCCTGGGTCCCGGGGACAGCGCGATTGTGCCCAGCCCGAGCTATCCGATCCACCTCGCCGGCCCGGGCTTCGCGGGTGCTCAAGTGATCACGGTGCCCATGCTCGATCCGGGGGCTAGTACCAACGACCCCGGCGAGGACTTCTTCGCGGGGCTGCTTTCGGCGTGGGAGCACGCCTCACCAAAGCCGCGCGTGATCGTGGTCTCGTTTCCCCACAATCCCACCAGCGCGTGCGTCGATCTCGCCTTCATGGAGCGACTCGTCGCCTTCGCCCTCGAACACGAGGTCGTGATCTGTCACGACTTCGCCTACGCCGACCTGGGCTTCGATGGATACCGACCTCCCTCCATCCTGCAGGTGCCCCGCGCCAAGGAGTGCTGCGTCGAGCTCTACACGCTCACCAAGTCCTTCTCGATGGCGGGGTGGCGGGTGGGCTTTGTCGTCGGCAATTCCGAGATCGTGGCTGCCCTGACCAAGCTGAAGAGCTACCTCGATTACGGCACCTTTCAACCCGTCCAGATCGCCGCGATCGTGGCGATGAACGAGGCAAAGGAGTACCCCGACGCATTGCGCGTCATCTACCAGTCGCGGCGCGACACGCTCATCGAGGGTCTGCACCGTGTGGGCTGGGAGGTCAGTCCCCCCAAAGGTTCAATGTTTGTCTGGGCGCCGATACCCGAGCCGTACCGCGAGATGAAGTCGCTGGCGTTCGCGCGTCTGCTGATCGAAGAAGCCGACGTCGCCACCAGTCCGGGCGTGGGCTTCGGCGACGGGGGAGACGACCACGTGCGATTCGCCCTGATCGAAAACGAACTGCGTACCCACCAGGCCGTGCGCAACCTGCGTCGCGCGCTCACCAAGCTCGCCTAGGGCAGACCCGCGCCGGGAACCGAGACCTCGGCGACTTCGATGCGGCCCAACAGCTCGCCCGCGATCTTGAATCGATCACTCGTGGGGGCGGTCATGATGTAGAGCGAACGACGGTCCTCGCCTCCGAGCATGCAGGCAAAGGAGACCTGAGTCGTGGTGACGACCCCGGTGATCTCGCCACCTTCTCGTACTCTCAGACACTGCGGAGCGATGGCGTTGGCGAGCCAGATCTGTCCTTCGTCGTCCAAACACATGCCGTCGGTGTAGACGGCCTCCAACTGAGCCCAGACTCGCCGATTCGACAGCGTCCCGTCACCAGCG
Source organism: uncultured Acidimicrobiaceae bacterium (assembly GCA_963844615.1). Classification (GTDB taxonomy): domain Bacteria; phylum Actinomycetota; class Acidimicrobiia; order Acidimicrobiales; family RAAP-2; genus RAAP-2. Next base: position 92,391 of record CAWJOZ010000001.1, read on the forward strand.
ATGTCAAAGGCGCTGAGACGACACGAGAGCGTCTCACCCACGATCAGCGTGGCGCCGTCGGGGGTGATGACCGTGCCGTTGGGAAAGTCGAGATCGGGCACCACCTGGAGGACGTCGCCCTCGGGCGAGATCACGACCAGGTTAGTGGTGGGTGGGCGATTCTCTAACAACGCGGCCGCTCCCACGTCGCGCAGCATCACATCAAGGTCGAAGCCGAAGTTCCCGACGTAGGAGATCCCACTCGCCGAGGTGACCATGTCGTTGGCCCAGAACCCGCAGTAGTCGCTGAGATCGCAGAACTCCGAGTCGTGGTCACGGGAAAAGCGAAGAACCTTGTAGTCGGTCATCGACACGCACAGAAGGTCGCCACCCGGAAGCCAGCCGAGGCCGGAGGGTTGAGCGAGTACAAAATGCTCCAGCCGTTCGTCACCCGCAACGTCCATCGAGTAGACGCCGCGGCGATAGAAGTCCGAGTACCACAGGCGCCCGTCGTGCCAGCGCGGGACCTCGCCGAAACTGAGACCCTCGCGCACGATACGAGCCGCATGCGTCTGCACCCCACCCCCTTTACGTGTCACGAAACTATCAAGCGCGTTCGAGCGCTCGAGTCCACGCGGCGTAGCCAGCGTCAACCAAGAGCGGCTCACCGGGCTCAAATCGCGCACTGGCGCTCCAGAGTTCGCTTAGCTCCTCGAGAGACGTCAACGCGCCGGCCCCGAGTCCGGCCATGCTCGCTGCCCCGCGCGCGGTCGCTTCGAGGGTGGAGCTTCGAAGCACGCTCACGCGCGAGTTCGTCGCCTGAAGTTCGAGCAGCAGATCCATCGCGGCCGCGCCGCCGTCACAGCGCATCTCGTAGGGCACGAGGCCACCCGCGACGAAGGCGTCGGTCATGGCGCGCACCTGAAAGGCCAGAGCCTCGATGAGCGCGCACGCCAGCTGCGCGCGTCCCACTCCTTGGCTCAGTCCGCTGATGGTGCCGCGCGCATCCGCGCGCCAGAAGGGTGAACCCAGTCCCGTGAAGGCGGGAACAAATTGGGCGCCGGCCGAGTCGTTGACCGAGCGCGCGAGCGCTTCGAGGTCGTGTGACGTCTCGATGACGCCGAGGTCGGCCAGCCACTGGATCGCCGCTCCGGCGACGAAGGCGGAACCCTCGAGAGCGTAGAACGCGCCCGCGTCTCCAAGATCCCACGCGACAGTGCTGATAAGGCCATCGATGACGGCCGGGACGCGGTCACCGGCCTGGGCGAGGACGAAGGCGCCGGTGCCGTAGGTGGCCTTGACCATGCCGGCCTCGAAGCACGCCTGTCCAAAGAGGGCGGACTGCTGATCGCCCAGGACGCCCGTGATCGGAACACCCGCGAGGGAGGGAATGATGTCAGCGTGCACCGTGCCAAAGTGGGCGTTGGACGCTCTCACCTCGGCCAGCATTGAACGCTCCACACCAAAGAGCGCGAGCATTTCGGGTGACCACGTGCGGGCTGTGAGGTCGAGCAGGGACGTACGCGAGGCGTTGGACGCGTCGGTGAGGAACTGTCCTCCGTCCACGCCTCCGCTCAAGACCCACAGCAGCCAGGTGTCGATCGTGGCGAAGGCCGGGACCCGGGCGCCGTCGGCTAGGCCGCGTTCAAGCATCCAGTGCATCTTGGTGGCCGAGAAGTACGAATCGAGGACCAGTCCGGTTCGCTCGCGCACCGCGGCCCCGTGTCCCTCATCTTCCAGGCGCTGGCACATCTCGCTCGTTCGACGGTCTTGCCAGACGATGGCGCGACAGAGCGGTTCACCGCTGTCGCGATCGAAGCCCACGGTTGTCTCGCGCTGATTAGCGATGCCCAGGGCCGCCACCGTGTGACCGGCGCTTCGTACCCGCCTCGCCACGTCGTCGAGCGTGGCGACGGCCAGCTGAGCGATCTCGAGGGCATCGTGCTCGACCTCACCGGGGGAGGGGAAGAACTGGGTGAGCTCGCGGTACTCCTCATCAACGACCTGGAGGTGGCGGTCGAAGGCGACGCTGCGAACGCCGCTGGTGCCCGCGTCGAGCGCGAGGATCAGGTCCATTGGCTCAGGCTATCCAGCGCCCCTCGGTCACTTTGCCCTCGCAAAGGGGCACTTGCGCACGGCGACGGAAGTGGCTAACATACAACCAAATGGTTGTAGATACTTTTTCCGATGAGGATATCGACCGGCTCTTCCAAGCCCTCTCAGACGCCACGCGGCGCGACATCCTCCAGCGATCCATCACCCACGAGCAGTCGGTGTCGGCGTTGGCGAGCCACTACGACATGAGCTTTGCGGCGGTCCAAAAGCACGTCGCGGTCCTCGAACGCGCCGCACTGGTCACGAAGCAAAGGCGCGGGCGCGAGCAGATAGTGCGGGGACACGAGGCCACCATTCGCTCCGCCCAGGGCGTGCTGGATCTCTTCGAGGACCTGTGGCGTCAGCGGGCCAGCCGAATAGCGGAAATTCTCGCCACTGAGAAAGGAAAGCCATGACAATAATGAGTTCCACAAAGGACGTCAGTGACCTCACCCTGGTCTTCGTGACCGAGTTCGCGGCCCCGCCCGAACGGGTGTGGGACGTGTGGGAGAACCCACGGTTGCTGGAGAAGTGGTGGGGGCCACCCGCCTATCCCGCCACGTTTGTACGGCACGACTTTGTCGAAGGTGGCGAGTCGCGCTACTACATGACCGGTCCCGAGGGGCAGATCGCCCCGGGCTGGTGGCGGATCGAATCGATCGACAAGCCGCGCTCGCTCAGCTTTGCCAATGGCATCGCGGGCGACGACGGTGAGCCGCACCCCCAGATCGAACCCATGGCTGCGTCGATGAGCCTCGAAGCGATCACGGGCGGGACCCGCATGACCGTCACGAGCCAGTTCGCCAGCACCGAGCACATGGAGCGATTTCTCGAGATGGGCATGGAAGAGGGGATGGGCCAAGCGCTCTCGCAGATCGACGCGCTGCTCGACTAGTCACTCGCCTCCGGGTCGTCTCTTCGGGTCCGCTATCTATGCTCGAACGGTGTTCGTCATTGTCACGCTCGAGGATCCAGGCGCCGCGCAGAGCTGGGCCGAGTCGTGAGCACCGACGCCACATTGTCACCGCAACTGCGAGGTGCCCTGTTGAATGGACTAGCCCTCGCCCCGGCGGGAGCCAACGTGGTGATGCAACTCGCCCAGCTACCCGTGGGCCGCGGCGTGGCCGAGAGTCGGGTCGACAGTGGGGCGCTCATCAAGCACCCGATCAAGAGAACGCGCACCACGCTGGGCTACATCGTCGCGGTTCTCCTAGGCGACGATGAGATGCGCGAGTACATACGCCGTGAGGTCAATCGCCAGCACCGCGACGTGCACTCACGCGAGGGCGACGACGTCGCGTACAACGCCTTCGACCCCGACCTGCAGCTGTGGGTGGCCGCGTGCATGTATCGCGGCTCTCTCGATGCCATCGCGCTGGTGAGCGCTCATCCGAGTGACGATCTGCGCGACGAGCTCTACGCGCACTGCGCGCGCTTCGCCACGACCTTGCAGGTGCCCGCCGAACGCTGGCCCCAGGATCGTGGCGCCTTCGACGAGTACTGGAATGAGGCACTCGGACTTGTGCTGATGGACGATGTGACCAGGGAGTACTTGCGGGGCATGGTGCAACTGAGATTTCTGCCCCGGGTGCTGAACACCTGGCTCGGACCACTTCACGAGTTCATCGTGACCGGCTTCTTGCCGCCCCTCTTTCGCGACCAACTCGGACTCTCGTGGAGTCCCGAGCGTCAGCAGGGCTTCGATGTCTTGTGTCGCGTCTGCGCCGCGATCCATCGGGTTCTTCCCCGGGCGCTACGTGAGTTTCCGCTCAATCTCGTCTGGTGGGACACCCAACGTCGCTATCGCGCCGGGCGCGCCTTCGTTTAACCAGCCCAACGGCCTGGGACGTGGCCCCCGATGGGTCGAGGATCCGTGCCCAAGAACCGGTACGACGACGAAGCTGAGCAGGAGCGGCCCAACCCCGCCGCACGTATCGGGGACTATGAGGGGCTACCGGTGCTGGTTGTACTTCACCTGACAGGTGGCGCCGTCGGGGTTGGTAATGGTGAAGGTAAAGACGCCGTTGCGTGAGCGAGCTTTCACGCTGACGCGCACCACCAGTCTTGTGCCGGTGTCACGCATGACAGTCGCCACGGTGCCGAAGTGGCTGGTGACGTGGGGCTGTCCAACGAAGTGCGCGCCCACAATCTCGATGGTTCGGGTCTTACCGGCGACCACGTAGCCCACCACTCGCGTCGCGCTCGGGGCCGCCGGAGGCGGGGGAGGCGTCGCGTGCACGCTCAGGACGAAGCTGAAGGCTCCCTTGTCACCGGTCGCGTCGCTGACGGTGCCCGCCACGCGATAGGTGCCCACCGCGAGTGCGCCGCTGGTGGTGACGAGTCCACTCGACGAGACGACCACGTTCGGCGCCCCACTCGTCTGGACGTACGTGATCGCGCCTAGGTTGGCGCCGACGTCCAGTTGCTGGCTGAAGGAGGCGGAGTCGGCGGTCGTCACGGTGCCGGCGGTGGGCGCGCGCTGGACGAGAGTTCCGACGCTGAGGGTGAACTTAAAGGTGCCCGAATCGGCCGAGGTGTCGGTCTCGGTGCCGCTCGCTGAGTAGGAACCCGCCGCCAACTGGCCACTGGTCGTGATCAGACCACTCGACGAGACAACCAGGTTGGGGCTGCCCGTCGCCTGCGTAAAGTTGACCGTACCGGTGCTACCCGAGACCGCCAGTTGCTGCTGGTAGGCGGCCGTCCCGCTCACCTTGGCCGTCGCACTCGTTGGCGAACTCTGGATGAGAACGCCCACGTCAAGGGTGTAGGAGAAGGCGCCCGTGTTGCCGGCTGCGTCAATGGAGGTACCAGCCGCGCTATACGTGCCCACGGCTAAGGGACCACTCGTGGTGACGGCTCCGCTCGCCGAGACCACGAGTTCAGGGGCGCCCGAGATCTGGGTATAGGTCACGGCACCGGAGTTGTTGGTCGTGGTGACCTGGCCGCTGAAGGTGGCCGACGCGGCGACCGAGACCGCGGTGGTGGTCGTGGGACTCAGGAGCCCACACAGGTAGTCGCCGTCGTATCCCTGAGATGGGTACTGAATCATCGCGACGCGCCCCGAGGTAAAAGAGGACGTCGCACAGGCCGCCTCGGCGGCGTCGAGGGAGCCAAAACCGGGAATCCACACGGGAATCGGGGCGAGGGTGGCGTCCGATCCGCCCGTGATCTCCGACCACATGGCGGCGGTCGAGTAGATGCCCAGGTGCGTCACGCCCATGTTGGCAAAGGAGGCAACCATGCCGTCCAGCATCGCCTTGTCGTACGTCTCGGTCGCCGACGTGCGACCGTATTCGATGGTCTCCCAGGCGTTGCCGGTCTCCACGTCCAGCCACCAGGGCGAGGCCGCCGCGGTGGCGGTAGGTGAGCTCGAGCCGTCCGCGCTCTCGGCGTTGACCGCATTGGCAAAGGCACTTCGCGCGGCGTTCCAGCCATAGTCGTAGGAACACGCCACTGAGTTCGCCCCGGAGCACGCGTCGGGGCTCGTTTGACTCTTGGGCCAGCCGACGGCGTAACTGGGTCCCGCATTGTCGGTATTGGCGTAGAAGCCCGGAACGGTGTTGGTCGCCGCCTCGGCCCAGGTGAGTTCGCGAGCGAGGCAGTTGTTAATCGTCAGTGGCGAGCCGTTGTTGACCCCGACGATGCCGAAGCCGGGCGAGGAGGGTAAGGAACTCGCGCACTGGGGGAAACTGATGTCAAACCCCGTCGAGGTGACCGGCACCGTGGTGGCCGAGAAGGCGGTGAGCGTGCCCGCCGCTAGCGCCACGGACAGGACCGCGAGCGCGGCGACACACTTCGTCAGGGGGATGACTCGCACGCAGAGACCACCTTAGGACGGGGTCCCGGGCGAATGATTGGCACGCGTCTTACAATCCCCTGAAAGGCGGACTACCAGCCACCTGGGTCGCATCCGTACTGATCAGGGACCCAGCCACCCGTGACGCGCATGCCGACAACGATCTGCTCGTCCCGGCTGGCCCGCCCGGCGACCGGCGCGTACGTTCGGCCGCCGTAGGCGGCCCAGGTGCTATTGAGAAAGCCGATTCCCGAGTACACCGGACCCACCATGGACCAGTCTCCGTTCACCTCGCACAGGGCGACCCGCTGCCACTCTCGACGCAAGCCCACCACGCCCACCCGGCGCACGTGAGCGTCGTGGATGAGGGCGTGGACCTCCTGGAGGGCGACCACGTCGACTCGGGGACGCACGAGCGCCCGGTGAATGGCGGGCCGCACGCTCACGTGATGCGCCGGGGTGGCCGCCCCCGCGAAGGGATCGACCGCCGGGCCGGTGAGCAGGGCCAGGGGGGTCGCTAGCGCCACCAATACGGCCGCCATAACTCTTCGCACAGCTGTTCTTCTCCTTGTTCTGCACCACGGCCGCAACAAACGAAGCTTCTTTCTTCGCTGGAGGCGCCCGTGCTTGGCGAGTTCTTCTGTGAACCCCGACCAAGGGGCAGTTGATCGATCGCCGGATCCACGACTCTGTGGGGCGACTTTTGGAGCAGTCGTTTTCTGCTTGAAACAGGCTAACCAGGGAGGCTTTGGCGACGTTCCTCCGGAGGCCAAGTTATCCACAGGTGCCTGGAGAAGTTCCTTGTCACGGCACGTTTCTGGTTGTCTTAGAATTCCCTGTGAGAGGCGATTTTGGGGCAAATTCGAGTATCAATACCGGCCCAAAACGAGGCCTTACTTTCGAGTAAACTGACGGCCCTCCTAGCCCTGGGGATAGTCCAACTCTCGTTGGAACGGGCGGTCGAGCGCGCCCAGACCAGGGCCGCGAGAGCAAGGACGTCCGCTGCGGCGAGGGCGGTCCAGCGTTCCACGAAGATCACCAACGCGCCACCGATGACGGCGCCCACGAGCAGAGCGCAGGTAGCGATAAGTCGGATCGCAAAGTTGGTGCTGCGCCACGTTCCCGTCGCCCCTTCTGAGGCCAGCCCTGTCAGGGTGGTCGTCACGACGGCGGTGGTGAGTCCCGGCACGTTCACGGAGCGAACGAGGGCCGACTTGGCACCCATGCCCAGGGCCAGAATGCCGACCAGCGTGAGTCGCACCGGGTCAGTGGGGTGGTGATCAAACAGCACGATCACGCTGGCGGCCAGAAGGTCAGTGAACTGGGCGAGGCACGCGGCGTACGCGCTGCGACCCCGGTGCGCGACGTGACGGGCGAAGACCCGAACGCCGAGCCCCGCTCCGATCAGGAACGTCGCCAGGGCAATGAGGGGTGCCGCCAGCGAGAAACCGCGCGCGCCCACGAGGGCCAGACCGATAAAGATCACACTTCCCGTGACGTTGGCCACGAAGACGCGGTCGAGTCGTAGCAATGAGGTCGCGTCGACCAGCCCTGCGATCACGGTGAGCATCGTCAAGATCCCGGCGAGTGGTCCGTGGTCGGGGTCGTTGGTGAGACCCAACCAGATTTCACGCGGTGTCGCCACGCCGCTCACCGACCCGTCGAAGTCTGCATCACTGTGCGAGTCTCTTCGAAGGGATGGGTCTGTTTCAACTTGAGCGACTTCTTCGCATCGAGCTCGATCGTCCCTGCGACGCACGCACGCGGTGTGATATGTATTCCTTGTCTAAGTTTGTGAGAAGAGACGGCCGCTTCGGGTCCTGGTGCGATGGCACGGGGCATCAAGGTGATCGAAGGGCGTCTGGAGGCCGTTGAAGGACGGGGGGTCCATGGCTACGTTTGAGTGGAAGAAGTTGTCGACAACCGACAAAGTGATCTCGGTGACCGCGGCGGTTGCGTTGATTTCCCTATTTTTGCCGTGGTATGGCGCCAGCGGTGTGTACGGTGGCGCTTCGGTGAGCGGATTTAGCACGTCGTACGGGTGGCTCGGTGGCCTGCTCATTGTGGCCGCCGGTGTCTACCTTGTCTTCCTGCGAGCTGGATCCAACATGCCCAAGTTCTCCTACGGCCCGGGAGTCATCGTGCTCGGACTGTCGTCGATTGGCTTCGTCATTGTGATCATTCGCTGGGTGACGCTGCCTAAGGGCAGTTTCGACGGGGGAGCCTTTAGCTACGGGCCGCAGGTGGGGATGTATCTCTGCCTCGTCGCGGGAGTCGTCCAGGCCTTCTTCGCGATGCGGATGTTCCGGGCGTCGGGCGAGGCGCTTCCTTGGTCGAAGTAGGGGCGTCAGGCAGTAGCGGCGATCGGCGGCGATCGCCGCAAGAAAAGAGGAACAGAGACTCACCGGCCATGCCGGTCAACCGCTACGTCGGTATCGACCTCGCCTCTCAACCCAGCGAGACCGGCGTGGTGGTCCTGGTCGTGGAGGGTGCGAACGCGCGCGTCTCGTTGCCGGGAGCGCCCGGCGCGAAATTCGTAGCCGACGACGCGAACCTGGTGGGGATCGTGGACGAACGAACGGCGGTCGGGCTGGACGCTCCGCTCGGCTGGCCCGACGACTTTGTCGCGGCCGTGGCCTCGCACCGCACGAGTGCGCGCTGGCCCGCGTACGAGCATCGCAGCTCGGACAAGATCCGCCAGACGCTGTGCTATCGAACGACCGACCTGTACGTGCAACAGCACCTCAAAATGACCCCTTTGTCGGTCTCTTCGGACCGCATCGGCGTGGTCGCGATGCGTGCAGCGCGACTTCAGAGCTTGTGGGTGCGCCGCTGGGGTGACATCGAGGAGCGCGACGGTAGCGGACGTCTCATCGAGACCTATCCCGCGGCCGCCCTGGCGGTCTGGGGCTTGCGCCAGCCCCACGGCACTCCCTACAAGGGTGGGCGGGCGAGCGAGCGAGAGTCGCGCCGCGAGACGCGCCGAGAAATCCTGGCGAAGATCGTTGGCGAGACGAAGGCTTGGCTGACGATCGACGACGACGTGCGCGTCGGCGCAGTGAACTCTGACCACATATTTGACGCCCTGATCTGTGCGCTCGTGGCGTTGGCCGCGCGTGCCAACATGACCGGTGCGGTGCCCGAGGACGCGCGCGACGCGGCCCGGCGCGAAGGCTGGATTCACTTTCCCAAAGACCGCGAGTCGCTGGCGGCACTCGGGACGGTACTGCCGCCGAGCTAGCGGGGCACCGTGAGGTCCTTTCGCCAGGTCACGTTGCCCCCCGTGGGGTAGGCCCCTAGAGCGTCGTTGACCGCGATCATGGCGGCGTTCAGTGAGTTGTTCGAGGTGTAGATCGTGTGGGTCCGATAGCCACCGGATCCCAGGAGTCGCATGGTGGCGACCTTGAGCAGCGCACCCAGGTGATGGCCGCGATGCGCGCGCACGACAAGCGTGTCCCACTGGTACGCCGTTCCGGGCCGCCCGCGTGAGACCGTGAGTTCGCTGAGGCCCACGATCTCTGCGGTACGGCGATGTCGAGCGGCCGCGACGAGGAGATCGCGCCCCATCTGGTTGACTCGTTCTTCGTGGTGGCGCATCCGAGCGTCGTTCCACACTTCTTCTTGCGCCCCGTAGCCGGCGTCGGGTACCTCGACGGGCATGACGGCCTTCACTCGCGCGAGGCCGCTCAGCAGTTCTACCGGTGCCGCGCCACGCCACGACAGGATTTCGTAGTCTCGCGCGGAGGACTGGTAGCGCGCCTCGAGTTCGTCGAGCGCGCCGGCGGGTCGAGGCCAGGAGAGTTCACGAACGACGTTCTCTTCGACGACGTGGTACCCGTGGCGAGGTGCGAACTGGCGACTGGGGCCGGCGCCGAGGTCACGTTCGTCTTCTCGAACGGTGAAGATCAGGATTCGTCGTCCCAGGGCTCGCGCTTGATCTTCCAGGTGAGCGAGCGTTGCCGATCCATGGCCCTGGCGTCGCTGGCGAGGGTCAACGAAAAGATCGCCGCGAATCCAGTCAAGATTGTCCACGCGCGTGACCTCGAGAGCGCCGACGGCGCAGGGCGCGTGCGCTTCGCCATAGGAGTAGAGCTCGAAGTACGTCGGTGCGTCGACGTCGAGGGCTCGGGCTCGCCACTCCTGAGGAAGCCAGCCGTCGCGCCGACCGTGACTGTCGGCACGTTCACTTCGTTCGAGCACGCCAAACCACGTCGTGAACTCCTTGTCGTCGTGGGCATCGACTCGCGCGAAGCGCGCGTCAGCTCGCGGCGAGTTCACGGAACGAGGGCTTCGAGAAGCTTCACTGGAGGTAGAAGGCTACCCGAGCACTGTGGCACGACTTGTGCGGGGTATCACATGAGTGAAAAGACGCGTCGACAATGAGAGTTAGGCTTCGGGCGTACGCGCGTTGATTAATTGAGAGGTGCCAGCTACGTGAGCACTCGAGCACCCAAGAGTCGAGTTGACCTGCTGGAGGAGATCTCTCCCGACGTGGAGCGACTCTATAACCGGCACATGGCGTCCCCGCGGCTGTGGTATCCCCACGAGCAGATCAACTGGGGGGAGGGCGAAGACTTCAAGAATCGGCCCTGGGCGCCCGAGGACTATGCCGTCGGTGACGGCGTGCGCTCGTCAATCTACGTGAACCTGCTCACTGAGGACAATCTTCCGTACTACACCTCACATATTTTGGAGCATTCGCCGCGCACTCATCCTGCGCGCGAGTGGGCGTATCAGTGGACGATGGAGGAGAACCGTCACGCGATGGTGATGCGCGACTGGGTCCACATCAGCCGATGCATCAATCCCACCACGCTCGAAGACGGCCGCCGGCTTCAGATGCAAAAGGCCGAGGTGCCACATCTCACCACGTTCGCTGAGCTGATTGCCTACGTGACGTTCCAAGAGCGCGCCACTCAGATCGCGCACCGCAACACCGGGGCGAAGCTGCCCAAGGACGACAAGATCGGGCGCAACGTGCTGGCGCTCATCGCGGGCGATGAGACCAAGCACTACCTCTTCTACCGCGACCTCACCCTGGCCGCGTTCGCCATCGACCCCTCGGCGATGATGATCGCAGTCTCCAAGCAGGTGAGCACCTTCGCGATGCCCGGCACGGGAATCCCGAGCTTCACGCGTCACGCGGTACGCATCGCCAAAGAGGGGATCTACGGACTCGCCCAGTACCTGAGCGACGTCTTGACCCCCGTACTCAGTCTGTGGGACGTCGAGCACGTCAAGGGCCTCACGAAAGAGGCTGAATTGGCCCGCGTTGACATGGACAAGATGCGCAGCAAGCTAGCTGAGTCGGTGGAGCGCATGGCCCAAAAGGCCGCCATGCTCAAGAAGTCGCCGATCGGTGCGGCGAGTTAGAGCGAGTTACTCCTTGGAGTTCGCCACCTGGCGGATGTAGTCCTCGAAGGCCTTCTGGTTCATCTGGGCGCTTTTGACGTCGCGTTCGTGCATCGAGCCGCCGCGCACTAGGACGTAGATCAACGTTCCGATGAGCGGCGTGATCAAGATCAGCAGGATCCACAGGGTCTTGGCGACTCCGCTCAGGTCGTGGCTGCGAAAGATGTCGTACATGATGTGAAAGACGAGAATGATCCAAAACAGCAGCAGCACAAAGTAGAGCGTCGAGACGAAGACGTCGAGTACCGGGTAACTAGTGGCCAGCATGAAGGATCCTTTCGTTGATGCCTGATGTGGACAGGTTTAGGCGAGGAGGCGACGAAGCGCAAGGTTCAAAGCCTTACTTTCGATCTGGCAGTGTGGTGGGGTGAGATCGAGAGGCGAGCGTTGTGCGTGACTATTACGAGGCCCTGGCCGAAGTGGGGGCGCCCGGACAACCCTTTGAAGTGATCGCGGTGGAACACCAGGGTGTGAGCCAACGAGCCTTCAAGAACTCACCCGCCACCGTGCGCGACTTCTTCGACCTCGCGCGCGGAGTTGAGTCCACGTTCCTCGTGTACGAAGACGAAGAGTGGACATTCGAGCGGGTACTCAAAGAAGCCGACGCCCTGGGCTATGCGCTCGTGCATCACTACGGCGTGAAGAAGGGCGATCGGGTCGGGATCGCCATGCGCAACTATCCCGAGTGGGTCATTTCCTTTTGCGCCATTCTCTCTATCGGTGCCGTGTCGGTCTCGCTCAACGCGTGGTGGACCGAGGACGAACTTGATTACGCCATCACCGATTCGGGCCTCAGCGTCCTGATCGCCGACGCCGAGCGGGTCGAGCGCGCACTCGGTCCGTGCGCGCGCCGTGGTGCGCGCCTCCTGGGCGCACGGCTCCCCGAGGGCGAGGACGTAGTTGACGCGGTCGATCGGTGGAATGATGTCGTGAAGCCGGGCGTCGAGATGCCCCGAGTCGAGCTGGACGCTGACAGCGATGCGACCATCCTCTACACCTCGGGCACCACCGGCTTTCCCAAGGGCGCGGTCTCCACTCATGGCGCGATCACCCAGGCGATCATGGCCTTTAGCGCGAGCGCCGCCATCCAAGCGGCGCGCCGCGGCGGCGATGAGGAGGGCAGCGGGCTGGCGCCGGTCTTCATCTTGATCGTGCCGCTCTTTCACGTCACGGGATGCATACCGGTCATGATGTCGTGCTTCTCCTGGCACTTCAAACTCGTGATGATGTACCGCTGGGACGCCGAGCGCGCCCTGCAGTTGATCGAACGTCACCACGTGACAGCCTTCGTCGGGGTGCCGACGCAGGCGTGGGATCTCATGGAGTCGCCCAACTTCTCGAAGTACGACACGTCCTCGCTCAGTGCGGTGGGTGGGGGAGGAGCCCCCGCGCCGGCCACCCTCGTGGCGCGCGTGGAGAACTCGTTCTCCCAGGGCCGCCCCAGTCTGGGCTACGGCATGACCGAGACCAACGCGTACGGCCCGGGCAACTTTGGCGACGAGTACGTGACCCATCCCGCCTCGACCGGGCGGGTCCCCACGATCGTCATGGATGTGGAGATCCGCGACGAAGACGCGCGAACTCTGCCGGTGGGACGCAGCGGCGAAGTCTGGATGAAGTCACCCACGCTGATCCGCGGGTACTGGAACCAGCCCGAGGCGACGGCGGCCGCGCTGGTGGATGGCTGGCTACGCACGGGCGATCTCGGCCACATCAGCGACGAGGGATTCCTCTACATCGAGGACCGCGCCAAGGACATGATCATCCGGGCCGGTGAGAACGTGTACTCCGCCCAGGTGGAGTCAGCCGTCTACGAACACCCGGCCGTCTACGAAGCGGCCGTCTTCGGTTTGAGTGACGAGCGACTCGGCGAAGAGGTCGCCGCCGTAGTCATGGTGCGCGACGCTATGAACCTCACCAGCGATGAGCTACGAGAGTTCCTCACGACGCGACTAGCGGCGTACATGATTCCCACTCGCGTCGCCTTTACCCACGAGGCCTTGCCGCGTAATCCCGCGGGCAAACTCCTCAAGCGCGAAATGCCCTCGCTCTACTTCACCAGTGCCAGCTGAATGGCCTTGGCGGCGTACTCGGCGACGTTGAACTCATCGAGTTCATCCAGTTTGAACCAGTGCACCTGATCAGTTGTCCCGACGAGTTCATCGCGCAAGATGCCTCCGTCGAGTTCGACCGTGTAGAGGATGCGCACCGTGTGAATTCGGTCGCCGTTGGGTCGCCGGCGAATGTCGCTCGCCACGTGCAGCAAAACGGGACTCTTGATCGCTAGACCCGTCTCTTCTTCGAACTCGCGCAGCAAGGTCTCTTCGGGTGACTCACCGAACTTGATGCCCCCACCGGGCAGCCACCACAGTGGCGGGACGATAACGGGGCTGGAGGAGCGAACGAGTAGGACGCTGTCGTCGCGCAGGAGGATGCCGTACGCCCTGACGCTGGTGTGCTGCCTGCTCACTCGGTCCTCTCGTGCGGATGCGTACTCGCGAGAGCGTCGTGAAGAAAACTCTCACGGCAGCCCTCGCCACAGAAATAGTACGTGACGCCGTCCGGCGCGATCCCGGTCAATACCCCGTCGCCCACGCTCATTCCACAGACCGGATCGGTGTGCTCAGGGGTCTCAGACGGCAAACTCTGACCTCGCGCGAGGTATTTGTCGCGGCAGCCCAAAGAACAGAAGTAGATGGTCTCGGTCCCGCCCGTGAGGCGAGCGGGCGCCGACGCGGGATCGACGCCCATGGCGCACACGGGGTCGATCGCGGCGTGGCCGGCAACCTCTCGCTGAGCGAGTCGCCAGATGGCAAGCAGCACGAGGAATGCGAGAACGTTGAGCACGAGGGTCGTGCCGAGCGGAAACTGGCCCGAGAGCAGTCGTAGTGAGCGGTGATGGGGGAGGAGGTGGAGGGCGTGGAAGAAACCGTCGATCGCGAGGCCCGCGCCACTGGCGCAGGCCCAGAGCACCACGAAGAGTCGCCAGGCGTTGGCGAGCCCGTAGTAGCGCCGGTAGATCGTGAGAAGCGGGAACGTGACGAGGTCGGCGAAGAGGAAGGCGATCACGCCGCCAAAAGCCACCCCGTGACCCCACAGGGCGCCAGCCAGTGGCACATTGCCCACCGAGCAGACGAACGCCACGACCGAGACCAGCGGTGCAACGATCACGTTCTCGAGGACGGTCCAGGCACCATGGCCGTGCACGAAGATGTGGTTCCACCACGAACTTGGCACGTGAACGCTGATGAAGCCGGCCATCACGAAGCCGATCGCGAGCTCCTTGCGCACCATGGTGAGATCGCCCATCGTGTAGCGCGCCGAGATCGCGAGGCGCTCGGCGCGACTCGTCGCCGGTGTGGTCTTAGAGTTCGACTCCTCCCCATCGATCCTGTCGCTCAGGCGCGCCACCCGGGAGTGGCGAAACGCGAGGGGCACCAGGGCGATGAGGAGAATGACCATGACTCCGCCGCCAACGATCTGAGCGAGCACGAAGGGCCAACCGAGCAGCACGAGAAGGACGACCGCCAGTTCAATCACCACGTTGGTCGAGGCGACCATGAAGATGAGGGCGTTGGTCCACGAGGACCCGCGAGCAAAGAGCGCGCGCGACATGGCGCTGGCCGCGTAGCTGCACGACGACGAGAGCGCACCGAGCAGCGACGCCGTCGCGTGCGATCGCAGCGAGTCGGTACCCAGTTCGCGGCGCAGCGTGGCGCGCGGAATCATTCCCTGGACCACCCCCGACAGGGTGAAGCCCAACACCAGCGGCCAGAAGGTCATCCACACCATGGCCAAGGCTTCCCTCAAGCCGCGCCCGAGCCAGACGAGCACACTCGTTGACGCAATCACGAGATCGGTTCCTCGTTCGTCGCCGGCATGGGACCTCCCTCGCGACGACACCCTACCGGTAGTCCCCAAGGCGCCCGTTAGAGTTCTCCCAGTGACGAGCATCGACGAGCATCCCGATCTTCGTTCCGCGGCCTCGGTGAAGTCTCTCGGCGAGGGCCGCTACAGCGCTGAACTGACGGCGCCGTTTTCGATCATGGATCACCCACACGGCGGGTTCCTCCAGTGCGTCGTGGCGAGCGCCGCGCTCGCCGAAGTGAGTGCTCAGGGCTCGACGCACCTGCACGTCACCGCCCTCACCACGAACTTCGTGAACGCGCCGGCACTGGGACCGGTCGATCTGGGCGTCCAGGTGAGAAAGATCGGGCGCAGCGTGTCGTTTGCGTCCGTGGTGATGTCCCAAGGCGGCGTGATGATGCTCGAGTCCCTCGCCACGATCGGCACATTGCGCGACGAGTCGGTCGTGCGCTATCAGTCGGCCCAGCCCTTGGACTTGCCCGCGCGCGCGACGAGCTACGTCGATCCCCAGGCGATTGGTTTTGCGATCCGCCAGACGATTGAGTTCCAGTTCGACCCCGCCACGACGAGTTGGTGGGACGGGCAGCGCTCGTCGATCGGTGAGGTGCGCGGCTGGCTACGGCTGCGTGGGGAGTCGCCCTGGGACCCGTGGACCCTGCTCTTCGCCGCCGACGCGGTGCCGCCCGCGACAATGCCACTCGGATCCTCGGGCTGGGTACCCACATTGCAGCTCACGTCGTACATTCGTCGAAATCCGCGTAGCGAGTGGTTGCGCGCACGCCAGTGGGTCATCTCCATCTCCGACGGCTTGGTCGACGAGCGTTGCGAACTCTTTGACGACGAGGGGCAACTGGTAGCGACCTCCTCGCAACTGGCCATGGTGCGTCTACCTGGTGGAAACTAGGACGTGCCCGAGGGGTACCGGACCAACGACGACGGATCGATCACGATCCGTGAACGACTGACGATCCCCGCCGACGAGATCGAGTGGCGCGTCACCACCTCGGGCGGACCGGGCGGACAGCACGCTAACCGCTCGTTGACTCGCGTGGTGGCGAGCTTTCGCATCGAGGACGCGGCGAGCCTGAGTCACTCCGAGAAGGTTCGTGTCACCGAGGCCTTCGGCGCCGTCGTGCGAACAAGTGCGAGCCGCTTTCGATCGCAGGCTCAGAATCGCGACGCGGCGCTCAATCAACTCGCAGAGAAACTGGCGACGGCCCTCGCGCCCCGAACTCCCCGGCGCCCCACGAAGCCGACCAAGGGTTCGCAGACGCGCCGCGTCGACGAGAAGAAGGCGCGAGGAAAACTCAAAGAGGCGCGGCGAGTTCGCGGCGACGACTGACTCAGGTGCTGAGTTGGCGCGTCGCCGCCTCGAGGGCTTTTTCCATCAACGCCTCAAAGGCCGGGTCGGTCACTTCGCGCGGTCCGTGCAAGGGAGTGATCGAGGCGTAGCCGGACTCGACGAGTGCTCCGTCATCGTTGGGCTCTTCGTCACTCACATCTCCCAATGCCGGACTCGCCGCGCCGAGTCGTAGGGGGAGTTCGCCTTCTTCGCTCAGGGCCTCACCGCCGGCTCGTGGTCCGGCCGCTTTGATCACGCCGGCGGTTGAGATGTGTCCGCGTCGAACGCCCTTGAGCTGGTGGAGGGCCAGATTGGGGACATTGAGATTGAGTACCGTGCGGGGCGGCGCGCAAAACAGCTCATCGAGCACGGCGATCGCGACGGCCGCCGCCGTGTCGTAGTGGACGTCGTCGCCCCACTGCGCCGACACGGCCAGTCCCGACAGTCCGAGTTGGGCGGCGGTAAAGACGGCCCCGACGGTGCCGGAGTGCAGGACGCTGCGTCCGACATTGGCGCCCGCGTTGATCCCGGAGATGACCACATCGGGCGCGAAGTCGAAGCTGCCGAGCGCGCCCAAGATGGCGCAGAGGGCCGGAGGAGCTTCGAGTCCGTAGGTGGTGATCGACTCGGCTCCGGCGATGCGATGTCGACGGTACTTGACCGTGGGGCGCTCGAAGACATCGCCCACGGCGGCCGACATGCCCGAGTAGTTGCGGCTGGGCGCGACGATAAGTGCCGAGCGTTCCTCTGGTGCGTCGTCGATCCACCGCGCGATTCCCCGAGCCAGGACCGCCATGCCCGGAGCCAAGACGCCGTCGTCGTTGGTGAGAAGTAGTCGCATACGGCGAGGCTAACTGCCGTAAGTTGTCCAGGGGTGAAAGAGAGGGTGCGTCGGTGATGTTGCCATCGGGTGAACAGATCGCGATTGCTCACGGCGACCAGCGCGCGGTGGTGACCGAAGTGGGCGCCACGCTGCGCACCTACGTCAAGGGCGGCGTGAGCGTTGTTGAGGGTTTCGCCGGCGAAGAGGCTTCGACCAACGGCCGTGGTCAGGTTCTCTACCCCTGGCCCAATCGGATGGGCGACGGAGAGTGGAGCTTCTCGGGCCGCGTGGGACGACCGCGCATTGACGACGTGGCCCACGCCACCTCGATTCACGGGCTGGTGCGCTGGCTGCCGTTTCGCATCGAGTCGGTCAACCAGAACCGGTGCGCTCTCACGCTGTTGCTGCATCCGTCGCCCGAGTATCCCTTCGCCAGCGAAATCGAAGTCGCGTACCACTTGGGCTCACTTGGCCTCACGGTCACGACCACGGTGACGAACTGCGACGCAGTGCCCATGCCCTTTGGCGTGGGCTTTCACCCCTATCTCGCTGTCACCACCCCCACGATCGAGGCCGCCAAGCTCGAGCTGCCGGCCAAGTCGTTCGTCTCGCTCGACGACCGCCAACTGCCCGACGGCCAGATCCTTCCCTTGGCCGGACACGCGCTCAACTACACGACCCGCAAGTCCCTCAGTGGTGTGAAGCTCGACGTCACCTACACCGACCTCGTTCGCGACGACTCTGGTCTCTGCGTGGCGACCCTCGAGGATCCCACGGGGGCCACGGTGGAGTTGAGCGTTGATCGCAACTTTCCCTATCTGCAGGCCTACACGGGGGAGAACAACGCGCCCGGACATCGACGCACGGCCGTCGCGATTGAGCCAATGAGCTGCCCGCCCGACGCACTGCGCAGCGGCAAGGACCTCGTCGTTCTGGAGCCGGGGCAACACTGGGCGGGTTCGTGGCGCTTGCGGCGGGCCCAGCCGTGAGCGTGGTTCTGGTCACGGGTTCTTCGAGCGGCATCGGCCTCGCGACCGCCCGTCGCTTCGCCGAGCGTGGCGACTCCGTCGTCTTTAACTCGGCCCACAGTGTGGAGGCCGGCGAGCACGCCGCCGACGCCACTCCCAGCTCGCTCTACATTCGCGCGGATATCTCGAAAGCCGAGGACTGCGCGCGATTGGTGGCCGAGGTACTCGAGCGCTTCGGTCGTCTTGACATCCTGGTCAACAACGCGGGAACCACTCACGTAATTCCGCACCGGGATCTCGAAGCCGCGACGGTCGACGTGTGGCGCGAGATATTCGAAGTCAACGTTTTTGGCACGTGGCAACTCAGTGTGGCGGCCATGAAGGCGCTGCGCGAGAGCCGGGGATCGATCGTGAACGTTTCGTCCGCCGCTGGTCTGCGGCCCTCCGGCTCGTCCATTCCTTATGCCGCCTCCAAAGCCGCGCTCAACCACATGACGGTGCTTCTCGCCAAGGTGGTGGGTCCCGAAGTGCGGGTGAACGCCGTGGCGCCGGGGCTCATCGACACGCCGTGGACGCAGGATTGGAAGGCGGCGCGCAGCTTTGTCCAGGGCATCGCACCGCTGCGTCGTAGCGGAACTCCGGGCGAGGTGGCCGATCTCATCGTCGCCCTTGCTCTATCTCCTTACGTGACCGGTCAGGTGGTTGCCGTTGATGGTGGGCTCACAATCGCCACGTGAGGCGGCGGCGGTACCGCGACGCGCATGAGACGACAGGCCACGCGGGTGGCCGGACGCACGATGAGTCCCTCCCGCCATCCGCGCGAGCGAACGCCGAGGAGATCCTGAGCGTAGGCGGGCAGCAGCGCCCAGGCGCTGCGCACGAAGAGCCAATAGACCCAGCGCTGCGTGCGGCTCGAGGTGACCCGGGTGGTGAGAAAGTCGCGCGCCGCGACGCCGTCGGCACTGAGGCGCAGCTCCTGTCGGAAGGTGAGGAGCGCGGCGTCGAGTCGTTCGACCGACTCGGGAGGATCGAGCGCCCCGAGGAGACGCGCGACGTGGGCGGTCTCTTTGACGTAGTGGTCGGCCTCCGCGTCGCTGAGGCGACGAGAACCGAATCGGCGGTAGGCGCGTAAGAACATCGAGATCTCGGCGCAGTGCACCCAAAGCAAGAGGTGCGGGTCGTTGGCGTCGTAGCTCGCGCCGTCGTCGGCGACCCCATGGACGTAGTGATGGACGAGGAGAACACGATCGATCGCAACCTGGGCGGTGGCCTTCGAGCCAAAGGTCGTGGCGCCGATGAAGTTCGCGGTCTGGAGGACGCGGCTGAGGGGGTCCTCTTGGTAGCGCGAGTGTTGTGCCACCCCGGCCATGGCGTGGGGGTGCAGCATCTGAAAGAAGAGCGACGCGACGCCGCCGACCAACATCGAGGGCAGTTCGCGGTGCACCAGTCGCGCCACGCCGTTGACGTCGCCGAACGCTTCCTCCGGATCGTCGCAACGCGGAGGGGGAGCCTGGGTGAGCCCCGCGGCGTGGCGGATCGAACGACTGGTGCGCTCGCGCAGTCGCGCGGCGAGGTCACTCACGGTTCTTAGGCCTCCTTGATCCCTCCACTCTAAATTCCCGCGCTTCACTGACGCACTGACCTGCGACACTGGGTACATGTCATACCGCCTGCCGCTGCGTAGCGCCACGACCGAGAACGACCTCGAGGAGCGCACCGAGGTTGACGTCGCGGTCGTGACGGAGCGACCCTGGAACGTCATCGTATGGAACGATCCGGTCACTCCAATGACCGTGGTCGTGGCGGTCTTCCGGCGAATCTTCGGGTACTCGAACAACAAGTGCACGCACCTGATGTTGACGGTGCATCACGAGGGTCGGGCCATCGTGTGGTCCGGGCAGCGCGAGCGCGCCCAGTCGTACTGCGTGAAGTTACAAGTGGCGGGACTGCAGTCCAGCGTGGAACAGGACGCCTAGTGGTGAACAGGCTGTTCGTTCGCCGTCGGGACGGTCGAATCGAGGTTCGCCTCAACGATCTTGGGCGCGGCGTCGTTCGTGAGATGTGCGCGCACGTGCTCGCCGCGGAGCGCGACGTGGATCACGAGTGGCACCTGTCGCTTCGTCCCCCCATCGATCCCAGCAGTGACGACGACGACCCGCTGTTGGCGCTCGCGCGCGAGAACGAGACGGCGTCGAACGCAGAGTTGGTGGTCAAGTCACTGAACGAGGAGTACCTCAGCGACGCCGAAGCCTGGGCGTGGCTGTGCACCCTGCAGGTGGCGCTACGAGCCACGGCGATCGCCCACGGCATCTTGAGTGACGAGAAGCTCGAGGAGGCGCCGCCCGAACTGCTCGAGACCATTCGCACTCTTCAGCACTTTCTCTTCGACCTCTCCGCCTGCTTCTGACGGTGCGAAACACCTATTGATGCCCCGAAATGGGACAAGAGGGCATCCCACGTAGGCTGGTGTCATGTTCTCTCCTCGTCGCAGCGCCCTTTCTCTCTCGCTCGTGTTGATAACTGGGGGATTGGCCGTTGGCCCCGCCCTCGGGGCGCAGGCCGCGACGAAGACTCCGACGGCGGCGTCACTGCTCGCCCTCACGAAGACCGCCCTCAGTACCGAAAGCGGCGTTCACATCGTCGTGACGACCGTGAATGACAAGGTCAAGAGTTCCGTGGTGGCCGACATCGGAACGACCAGCGGCACCGAAACGTACACCTCGGGGGCCGAAACCTTCACGATCTCGGTGACGCCGACCTACGCCTACCTGAGGGGAAGTAAGACCGGACTGGTGAACATCATGGGGCTCTCCGCCGCCCAACAGGAGAAAATCGGCACTCACACCCTCAAGATGAAGAAGGGGACCGCACAGTACACGTCCTTTCACTCGAACCTCACGGCCGCCGCGTACTCCGAGCTTCTGCCCGCCGTGAAAGGGACCACGCTGTTGAGTACTCGCGACAAGACCACCAACGGCTACCAGTTGACGTGGACCACCAAGGCCACGAGTACCGCACCCAAGACCGTGAGCGTGATGGTTGTCTCATCGGGCGCGAAGTCACTGCCCATTAAAGAGACGGTCAGCACCGCGGACGGGTCGAGCAAGACGACATTTACCAAGTGGGGCGAGTTCGTTTCGATCAAGGTCCCCACCAACACCATCGCGTACTCCAAAGTTTTTTCTAGCTAGCACTCCCGCCGATCGGAACAAGTTTCATACCGCTGATCTGGGGTGATTAACGAAACGGTCGCGTTTCGGAACTCGCTGGTACCGTAAAGCCATGGCCGCGATCGACAGCACCGACGCCGACAGCATCGAGCATCACACCGGTCGACCCCTTGATGCGTCTCGTGACGATGCGCTGCGCGCATCCGCCCTCGAACTGCTCGCAGACATCGGCTATGACCGCCTGACGGTCGACAAGATCGCCGCCCACGCCGGCGCCGGGAAAGCGACGATTTATCGTCGCTGGTCCGGCAAGGCCGAACTCGTGGTGGACGCCTTGATGTGCCAAAAGGCGATTCCCTCACCCCCCGACGCGGGAACCCTCCGGGGCGACTTCGCCACTCTCATCGATCAGGCCGAGGAGCACGACGGTCGCCTGGACGCCGAAGTCATGATCGGACTGGTGAGCGCCCTGCCCCACGACGCCGAGCTGCGCGACGTCTTTCGCGAGCAGTTCATTGAACCGCACACGCGCACGCTGTTGACAATTGTCGATCGTGCGGTGGCGCGTGGTGAGATCGCGCCGCTCGATAATCCCGAGATGATCGTCGCGGTGCTGCCCGCGCTGGTTATGCACCGGCTCCTTACCACGGGAGAGCCGCCCAGTCGCAAGTTCTTCACCGAGGCAGTCGACAACGTTGTTCTGCCGCTGCTTGGTCTGCGCAGTGCCGCTTCATCGGATACTTAGCTCCCCCAGAGAAAGAGATACGACGATGTCCCAAGAAGTGATCGCCGACACCCAAGACGCCAGCGACGCCAAGCATCTCGGCCTCGCCCTCTTCGTCATCTGTAGCGCGCAGCTCATGATCGTGCTGGACGCGACCGTCGTCAACGTTGCGATACCCACCATCCAACGCGACCTGCACTTTTCTTCCTCGAACCTGGAGTGGCTCATCACCGCGTACTCCCTGACGTTCGGTGGTCTCTTGTTGTTCGGCGGGCGCACCGGTGACCTCTACGGCAAACGACGAATGTTCATGATCGGGGTGGGCCTCTTTGCCTTTGCCTCGCTACTGGGCGGGCTCGCCCAGTCGGATCTCTGGCTGATCTTGACCCGTGGCCTCCAGGGGGTCGGGGGAGCCATCGCCGCACCGACGGCCCTCTCGCTCATCGCGACGAACTTTCCCGAGGGCCGAGAGCGCAATCGCGCCATGGGCGTCTACGCCGCGATGTCGGGCGGCGGAGGGGCGGTGGGCCTGTTGCTCGGCGGCATCCTTACGAGTTATGTCTCGTGGCGCTGGATCTTCTTCATCAATGTTCCCATCGCCGCCGTCGTGCTCTTCTTGGCGCCCCGAGCTCTGCACGAGTCCGCCACCACCTCAGGCAAGCTCGACGTTCCCGGAGCCTTCACCGTCACGGGAGGCATGCTCTGTCTGGTCTACGGGTTGTCCAACGCCTCCAGCCACAGCTGGTCGAGTATCTCGACGGTGGGATTTCTCGCCGCAGCCGGGGTGCTGTTGATCATCTTTGGCTTGATTGAGCGACGAAGCGCGGCGCCACTCATGCCCTTCAGCATCTTCAAGGACCGAAATCGGTCGGCCAGTTTCGCCATGATGCTCTGCATCGGCATCGCACTGTTTTCGATGTTCTACTTCCTCACGCTCTTCTTGCAGAACATTGAAGGGTGGTCGGCGGTGAAGACCGGCGTGGGGTTCTTGCCGATGACCGTTGGTATCATCGTGGCCGCCGGGGTGACCTCCCAACTAGTCGGCAAGATCGGTATCCGCACCCCCTTGATCATCGGTCCCGCGATGTCGGCGGCCGGTATGATCTGGCTCACGCGCATCACACCGTCGAGCAGTTACCTCGACATCTTGGGGCCGCTGATCATCATCGCGTTGGGGATAGGTTTCGTCTTCGTGCCCCTCACGTTGACGGCGGTGTCGGGAGTAGATGGCGACGAGGCCGGTCTGGCCTCGGCTCTGCTCAACACGATGCAACAAGTTGGTGGTGCGCTCGGCCTGGCCGTCCTCGCCACCGTGGCCCTGGATGCGAAGAGCTCCTTTCTGGGCACACTCCCGCACCGCACGAGCACTACGAGCATCAACCTCGCCACGACCCACGGCTACACCACGGCGTTCTGGGTGTCTGCGATCATTGCGGCCGTGTCGTTGCTGGTCTCAGTGCTCGTGATTCGAGTCCCCGAGGGTGGGGGTCGTGAGCTCACGGCAAACGCGGGAGCGGCCCTCTCGTAAAGAGCTGCCGGCCACCAGTGTGGCCGACAGCGGATCGTCACACGAAAGGAGATGTCGCGACCTGGCTTACATGGCCCCCGCCGAAGTGGCGTACTCGACCGAGTTCGAGTGGATGGTATCGCGGTACCACGCGAAACTCTGCTTAGTGAGTCGGGTTCCCGAGGGGTAGTCGACCCACACGATGCCGAATCGCCGCGAGTAGCCCAGCGCCCACTCGAAGTTATCCAGCAAGCTCCACACGAAGTACCCCTGGACGTTCACCCCCGCGTCAATCGCATCGTGGACGGCCGAGATGTGCTCTTGGAGATACGCCACGCGGTCGTGGTCCTTCACTTCGCCGTTGGGATCCACGTAGTCGTCAAAGGCGGCGCCGTTCTCGGTGACGAAGATGGGCAATGTCGTGTACTCCTCGCGCACGCGAATGAGTAGCGACGTGAGACCCGACGCTCCGATCTCCCAGTCCATGGCGGTCTTCTCGCGACCCGGCGTATCGATCCCGCGCAGCCGCAGGTCCGGGAACTGATCGTCCTGAGCGACGAAGTACCCCGCGACGCGCGCCTCCTTCGTTCGGGTTTCATCCACGACCGTCGAGGGGAAGTAGTAGTTGACGCCGAGAAAGTCCAGCGGTGCCGAGATGAGTCCGAGGTCGCCGTCGCGTACGACGCTGAAGCCGGGAGTGACGTTCTTGTAGTGCTCGAGCATGTCCTCGGGGTACTGACCGCGAAAGAGGGGGTCCAGAAAGATCCGATTGAGGTTGCCGTCCGCCCGACGAGCGGCCGCGATGTCCAGTTCGTGCTGAGAGCCGGGCTGGAAGTCGCCGAGATTGAGCGTGATGCCGACCTTGGCCGAAGGCGACGTCGCGCGAAGAATCGGTACCGCGAGGCCGTGGGCGTAGAGCAGGTGATGGGTCGCGGCCGCGGCCTTTCCGATGTCGCGAATCCCCGGCGCGTGGCGCCCGGATCCATATCCCAGCCACGACGAGCACCAGGGCTCATTCAGGGTGATCCAGCGATCGACGTCGCCGCCCAGAGCGTTCGCCACGATCTCGACGAACTCGGCGTAGCGGTTCGCGGTCTCGCGCACCGTCCAGCCGCCGCGGTCCTCCAGCGGCTGGGGCAGGTCCCAGTGATACAGGGTGACGGTGGGCGCGATGTCGCGCTCGAGCAGGCCATCCAGGATGCGACGATAGAAGTCGAGGCCCTTTTGATTGACCGTGCCGCTGCCGAGTGGCTGGACCCGCGGCCAGGCCACCGACAAGCGGTACGCCGACACGCCGAGATTGCCCAGCAGGTCGAGGTCCTCTTCGACGTGGTGGTAGTGGTCACACGCGATGTCACCGGTGTCGCCGTTCCACGTGGTGCCGGGAGTGTGACTGAACGTGTCCCAGATTGACGGTCCGCGGCCGTCTTCGTGGACCGCCCCTTCGATCTGGTACGAAGCGGTCGCGGTTCCCCAGACGAAGTTGGGCGGGAACGACCGCGGTGGATCGTCGTGGTCGGGACTGGTGATGCTCATGAGAATAAATCTCCTGCTCGTATATGGCGTTTTGGTGTGGCGAGGTCGGCGCGAGCGGCCGACCGCAAGGCGTTCAGCGGCGCGCGTAATCTGGAGTTCCTTCTACATGCGTACCGGCAGGGTTGGAGAGTTGCCGGTACGCATGTAGAAGGAGATTTGCTTACGACGCCGTGATGTGCGTCAGGATGTAGGGCAACTCGGGGTCACCGGGCGCGGGGTCCATGTAGGGGTTGGACGGCGTCGGGAATCCGGTGTAGTTGGCCGTGCTGTACTCGCACCACGTGGCCCCGTACAACAAGGGGATCACGGGTAGCGTCGTGGCCAGCACCTTCTCCAGCGGCACGGACGCTGCCTTGACGGCCGCGGTGTCGCTGGGGTTGACTCCTGCCAACTTCACGAGGTCCGCTTGGACGGCGGCATTGTGGTAGCGGCCGTAGTCCGCATCAGCGCTCTTGCCGTTCGGGGCCGAGGTCGTGTAGTCCAGCCAGTTGTCGTACTGAGTGTACGGGTCAGTCCCGCCATTGCCCCAGTGCTCAATCGACGTGAAGTTACCGTTGGCCGAGTCGGTGTACCACTCCGAGGCCTGAACGCCGTCCACCGTTGCGTCAATGCCCTCTGATTTCAACTCCGAAGACATGAGCTGAGCATCGGCGTAGTAGTCCGAGTAGGCGATGGGGTCCTCAATGGAGAACTTGATCGTCTTGCCGTTCTTCTCGTAGAAGCCCTGCTTGTTCTTCTTGTACCCATCGGAGGTCAAGATGGCCTTTACCTCGGCCGGGTTGTTCGTTGGCTTGATGTCATTGGCGAACTGCGAAGCGAGATACGACGCCTGGTTGGGCAGGATCAAACCGCTGAGGGACGTGGCAGGAGCCTCGTAACCGCTCTCACCCTTTATGCCGAGCTGCTTGCGGTTGATGCCGACGCTGATCGCCTCGCGGACCTTGGGGTCGTTGAGTGGCGCCTTGGTGACGTTGAACTGCAGCGTCACCGTGTTGCCGGGGGCGAAGAACGTGTGGTTAGTCGTCTTGTCCTTGTTGACGAAGATCGAGTTCACGTTCGCGATGTCGTTACCAGCCCAGGTGAGTGTTCCATCAGCTAGGTCAATTCCGGCGTCGGCGTTAGTGTCCACCGAGAGCACCTGAACTTCGGGTGCGGTGGGAGTGTTGCCGATCGCGTCGCCCCAGTACGTCGGGTTGGCCGTGTAGTCCACCACCGACGACGAGTAGCTCGACGGAACGTACGGACCCGTTCCAATCGCCTGGGATGACGTCACCGTTGCGGTCCCGGGCGACGAGTACGTCGTCCAGAAGCTCGACGGCACGATCAACTGCGTACCGGCGATCGCGGTGATATTGGAGTACTCCGGAGTTGAGTAGTTCAGTACCACCGTGTCGCCCGACACGGTCGCGGGACTGGCAAGAGCCGGTAATCCAAAGACGTTGGCCGCTGCATTGTTGTTGATGCCGTTGAAGGTGGCCGCGACATCCGCCGGCGTGAAGGCCGAGCCGTCGCTCCACTTAACGCCCGTCCTGATCGTGAAGGTGAGCGTCTTGCCACCATTGGACCAGGCGTAGGCGGTCGCGAGCCACGGATAGGAGACACCGGACTTGATCGTGTCGAACTCATACAGCGGCTCGTACACGAGCGAGCTTACGGCCATCTCCTTGGCGTAGGAGGTGGAGTCAAAGGGATTGAAGTTGTTGGTGAACGTGACACCAGTGTTTCCCTCGAGCACCAGCGGTGGATTCGATGCTGACGCCGCGGTCACTCCGGCGCTCAGCACTAGGCCGAGCGTCAGGCATGACATCGCGGTGACAACAACAGTTGCTTTTCTTAACATGCGTTTCCTTTATATTGATAGTGTCCAGCCGGCTTGCGCCGACGTTTCGTGTGAACCGTGTGGGTCCTTACTTAACAACGCGAGGCCGGTTGGACCTTCGCGGCACTGCCCCAGAACTGCCAAGGCAGCCCTGGGTTCATCATTCGTTTAGAGTTCTGTCGTGGCGATGTCCCCTCCTTCCCGGCGCACGGGTAGTGCGACGTCGACTGCGTATTCGGGCCGGTCACGGTAGAGCCAGCACCGCGACGTGTGGCTCTCGCCCACGAGGAACTCGGGCGGCTCGCTCGTTCGACATATGTCCATGACGTGGGGGCAACGCGGGTTGAAGCGACACCCGGTTACGGCGATCGTCGTCTGGTGCCGCGAACCGGTTTCGGGGGCCACAGACGTGGGATCGGAGGGGTCGGGCACCGAGGCGATCAGCAGCTGGGTATAGGGGTGGGTGGGCGCGTCGACCAAGTTGGTGCCCCGCGAGTGCTCGACGACCTGCCCGGCGTACATCACGACGATCTCGTCGGCGATGTACCGTGCCGAAGCGATGTCGTGGGTGATGTACAAAATGGCCAAACGATCACTGTCGCAGAGGCCCCGCAACAGGTTGAGTACGCCGAGTCGAACCGAGACGTCCAGCATCGAGATTGGTTCGTCGGCTAGCAAGACCTCGGGCTCGACGCAAAGCGCACGGGCGATCGAGACGCGCTGCAACTGGCCGCCCGAGAGCTCGTGGGGGTAGCGGTCGAGAAAGCGCTCGGGTGGGCTGAGCGATACACGCTCGAGCGCCGCACCAGCCAGATCCTGCACCTGGGTCTTGGCTGCTCCGTGGATCAGAAGCGGCCGCACGAGGTTGTGGCGGATTTGGTGGACGGGATTCATGGACGCGAAGGGGTCCTGCAGGACGAGTTGCACGCGAGAGGCGTAGTCCAGCGAGCGTCTGGCCTTGAGGGGAATGGTCGTCCCGTGAAGCACCAACTCGCCCGAGCTGGGTCGCACGATGCGCGCCAGCATGCGAGCAAGCACCGACTTGCCCGAGCCGCTCTCGCCGACGATGGCCACGACCTCACCGCCGCGCAGATCGAGACTCACGTCGTCCACCGCCCGAACGACTCGTCGCGAGTTGAAGCTGCGCCCAGGGGTGCGAACGCTGAAATGGCGCGTTAGGTGTCGGGCCTGCAACTCACTGGTCGCCGTCAATTCGCTGCTCACGACGATTCCTCGCGTCCGGTGACGGGTCGTGCACGCCCAGCGGGGGGGCGCCGACTCAGCTCGACCGGGACGTGTACGCCATCCAAGCCTGAGTGCAGCCAGCACGCGACTGACCGGCCCGCCTCGCCCAGGTCCGTGAGCGGGGGCGTCTCGCGCGAGCACCGCTCCATGGCGAACGGACAACGAGGATGAAAGTTGCACCCACTGGGTAGATCCGAGAGATCGGGTGGCGAACCGGGAATGCCACTCAGCTCGGTGCGGTTCCCGTGCATGGGTGGGAACGAGTTCAACAGTCCCAGGGTGTAAGGGTGGCGAGGCGCCTCGTAGAGCTCGAACGCCGACGCCCGCTCGACCAGGCGTCCGGCGTACATCACCACGATGTCGTCGGCCAATTCGACCAGCAGCGAGAGGTCGTGAGTGATGAAGATCATGGCGAAGTCAAATTGCGCGCGCAGTTCGTAGAGCTCGCCAATGATCTCGCGCTGAGTCACAACGTCGAGCGCGGTGGTCGGCTCATCCATGATCACCAACTGAGGATCAAGAGCCAAAGAGAGGGCGATCATGATGCGCTGGCGTTGGCCTCCGGAGAGCTCGTGGGGATAGCGCGCGAGTCGATCGGGATCCAGGCCCACGAGCGACAGCAGGTGCTCCGATCTGTCGCGTCGTTCCTTCTTGCTGAGATCGCGGCGGTGAGTCTTCAGTACCTGCTCGAACTGTGAGCCCACTCGCACCACCGGATTGAGCGCGTTGAGGGCGCTTTGCAAGACAACCGATATGTGGGACCAACGCACCGCCCGCAGTTCGCGCTCGTTCGCTGCAACGAGGTCGAGTATCTCTTCGCTCCCGTCACTCGAGTTGCCGAGTTTGAAGCGAGCCTCGCCGCCCGTGATGACGCCGGGGGTTCGAAGGAGCCTGGTGACGGCGTACACCAAGGTCGACTTGCCCGAACCGCTCTCGCCAGCGATGCCCAGCACCTTGGATCGTTCGACGTGTACATCGACGTGGTCAACGGCTCGCACCGCATCCTCACCCCATCCGTACTCGACGCTGAAGTCCCTCACGTCAAGAATTCGCTCGCCCATGGCGCCCGGCGCGCCGGTGACGCCGGTGACACCGGCGCGTGTCGAGCTGTCCTCGGGCGTGATCCCACGTCGTGCGAGGGCGTCGGTGCTCATCGGGCCCCCAAGTTGGACTTGGAGAGAGGCCGTGTCTGTGTGGCCATCGGTGACCGGGCGACCGGGGTCAGGCCGAGGCGAGGACGACGAGGTAGTCCGCGGCGTCGGCGCAGACGAGCGGTCATGCCCGCCTCGCGCAGGCGCGGGTTGATGAACTCGTCGATACCGAAGTTGAGCAGCGCGAGGCCCGTGCCGACCAGGGCGATGCAGATCCCCGGCGGCACGAACCAGTACCACTCATTCGCCAAGGGTGCGTTATTGGCCTGAGCCCAAAAAAGCATCGTGCCCCAGTTCCACACCGACGTGCTGGTGAGTCCGATGTAGGCGAGCGTGACGTAGGCCCCGATGGAGTAGAGAATCGTAAAGAGTAGCGACGACGCGAGAACCGGTAGGAGATTGGGGGCCACCTCGCTGAACATGATGCGAATGCGACTCTCGCCGATGATCCGCGACGCCTCCACGAAGTCTCGATTCCGAAGGGACATTGTCTGGGCGCGCAACACCCGAGCTCCCCAGGCCCAACCAGTGAGAGAGATGATGAGTCCGATGACAAAGGCGTTCGATCGGCTGCCCACCGGTAGGTAGCTGTCGATCACGATCAGCAGGGGAAGCCCGGGAATGGCGAGGAACACGTTGGACAACAGCGAAAGTCCGTCGTCGGTGAATCCGCCCAGATACCCCGCTGCCACTCCGATGGTCACGGACAAGATGGTCGCCACAAGACCTGCGACCAGGGCGACAACCATCGTGGCCCGAGCGCCGACGAGGGTCTGGGAGAAGATGTCCTGGCCGAGGCTCGTGGTGCCGAACCAGTGAGCGGCGGAGGGTCCCAAGTCCGGGGCAAAGGACGTGTTGCTCGGGTCGTAGGGCGCGAGGTAGGGACCGATGATCGTGAGAAGAATGAAGAAACCCACGATGCCAAGACCCAAGACAACCTTGGGGGAACGCGGGATTCGTAGCGCCTTCACAGCACCGCTGCTGTTCTCGTGCGTGGATCGAGCGCAAAGTACGCCAAGTCCGCAATCAGATTGGCCGCGAGCACGGTCAGGGTGATGACGAGGAAGATTCCCTGAATGAGGGGATAGTCCTCATTCAGGACTGCGTTGAGCAGTAGGTCCCCAACACCGGGATAGTTGAAGACGAGTTCAACGAGCAGAGCTCCCGAGACGACGAGGCCGATCGCCAGGGAGAGATTCGCGATACTCGGCAGGACGGCGTTGCGGGCGGCGACCCAGATGACCTTGCGCCGAGGTAACCCCATGGCCACGGCCATGAGCACGTAGTCTTCGGCGACCACCGTGACCATCATGTTGCGCATGCCGAGCATCCAACCGGCAACCGAACTGAACACGATCGAGATGACCGGTAGCTCGGCGTATCGAATAACACTCGCGATGAAGTCCCAATGCCATCCGGGCGTGACATTCAAGGAGTAGGCGCCTAACTCCGGGAACCAGTGCAGTTGACTGCCGAAGATCAAGAGCATGACGGTTCCCAAGAAAAAGTAAGGCACCGCCTGGAAGAAGGTGGCGGTCGGAATCAGCGAGTCGAGACGCGATCCGCGAGTCCACCCGAGAATCGCGCCGCAGAACGTCCCGAGTGCGAAGCTCAGCAGCGTCGAGATGCCAATGAGTCCGACCGTCCAGGGAATCGCCGATCCCAGGATGGTGCTCACTGGTGATGACAACGTGATCGAGACCCCTAGGTTGCCGTGGAGCAACTGGACCCAGTAGGTGAAGTACTGGGAGATGAGGCTGCTGTGGAGGGATCCGCCGAAGGACAGTCGGATGGCGCGGATCTCAGCGGGAGTGACGTTGTTTTGCAGTTTGCCAATGAGGGTCTGAATCGGGTTGCCCGGCATGAAGTGGGGGAGCAGAAAGTTGACGGTGATGGCGACCCAGGCTGTCACCAGATAAACGCCCAAGCGGCGCAGAACGAGTCTCACGTGACTTCCTGGGTTTGCTTGGTCGCGCCGACTAGCGAAGGGCGCCACTCTGACTCAGCGGCGCACCCGCAACTCCTACGCACGACCAGCTCGGTGGGAAGAACGATGCGGCGTTGGATGTCCATGGTCCCGTCGAGCATCGATACCAGGGCGTCCACCGCAACTTCACCGAGAATTCCGCCCGATTGGCGGATCGTGGTCAGCGATGGGTTGAAGTACCGAGTGAGGGAAATGTCATCGAACCCGGTAACTACCATGTCGTCGGGAACGCTTAGCCCTGCACCGGACAACGCATAAATCACCCCCACGGCCGTTTGGTCGTTCGCACAGGCGAAAGCTTGGGGGAGCGGTTCAGATCGACCCAGTCGCGCCTTCATCGCGACCTCTCCGCTGGACGAGGTCCAGTCGCCCTGCAGCCGATCCACCTCGTCGAGGGTGCCGCCCAACTCTTTGACCGCAACCTCAAAAGCCTCGGCGCGCGCGACGCTGTCGGGACTCTCGTTGGCGCCCGAGACGAATCCGAGTTGCGTAAGACCGTGGATCACGATCAGGTGTTCAGCGAGGTCATGCATGGCCTGGACGTTGTCGACGCGCACAGTGATCACCGAGTCCAGGTCGCCGCGGCCCGCCAGCATCACTATCGGTATGCGCTTGGCCAGGTAGTCGACGTCCTCGTTGCGAAGGACGCGGTCCAAAAGTATGAGGCCGTCCACCGTTCCCGTCAGCGTGAGCAATGAAGTCAGACCCGAGGGATGGCGTTCGTCCGCACTGCTGAGCAGGAGCGAGTAGCCGTGTTCCGCCGCACGCATCTCGGCGCCTCGGATCACGATGTCGGTGTAGAGGAGGCTGGCCTCTTCGACGACGAGCACGCCCGTATCGGCGACCGTCCCGGTCTCATCGACGACGGCGCGCGTAAAGACCAGTCCGAGAATCCAGTGCTTGCCGCTCGAGAGGCCTCGCGCAACGACGTTGGGAACGAACTGCAACTCCTCCATCGCGGCCAAGACCCTGTCGCGGGTTTCGGGCCGGACCGACGCAAGGGAGTTCAGGGCTCGACTGACGGTGGCGGTCGACACGCCCGCGCGTGCCGCTACGTCGTAAATCGTTGGTGGAGAATCAACCACCAAGCCCCCTCGCCCCCACACCAGTGGAATGTAACCGCTTACACTAATGTAACCGGTTTCAAGGTACTCGGCGAAAGGCGTTCTGTCAAGACATGGACGAGAGAGTGTCCGATGGGCTCGCCGGGGGTACCTGCGAGTGTCTTGCCCTAGAGAATTCCTGTTGAAGAGGCTCAAACGAGGCGTGCGGAGACCTCGGGTCGTGCGCTGAGGTGCGGTTGTACATAAGAAAACTCTCAGTGAACACCGCGTTAAGGGTTTCGAATTCGTCGTGCAATGGTCACCCAACCTTCACGCCACGATGGGCGACGTGACCTGCCTCGACAGGGGTGAGTGCAGCTACGCGCAGGCCTCGATGTCCTTGGCCAAGGTCTTTTCCGATGCCGCGAACTTCTTCGAGTTGGCGGCGACGTACTTAGTCAGTTTGGTGATCGACTTCTGAGTGGACTCGTACTTCAGAATGATCACGACCTCATTGAGCACGGTCTTGGCGGCAGCGTCGGGAGCTTCCGACGCGAGAGTCTCGTAGAACGGGAGCAACTCCTTAGCCCAGGCTTTGTATCCCGTCAACGAGGTGGGCGGGGTGGCCTTGCTCGCGTACTTGGTCTCGTAGGTAAAGAGCGTCGTGCAGAACTTGCTGGCGGCGGAACTGCTGGGCACGGCGACCCCGAGTGAAATCACCAGGGTGCCTAAGACGACAACACTCGCGAGGACCCCTCGAGTTCTTGCGGTGAACTTCGTGGTGGACATGGGTACCCTTTCCAGATCATCGGACGCGCCAAAACACGTTGGTCCGAGTATTGGAACCTCCCTTTGGTGCCAACTCCGCCTGTTTACCAGGTTCGCCACGGCCAGTCCAGGGGACTACTTGGTGAGTACCTCTGTACGCGTTGCTTCTCTTTGGGGCGGCGCGATCAGGGTCACCGCAGTGCACAAAACACGGTGCCCGAGCAGGTTAGAGATCGAGAACCCACTGGATCACCCGTCATATAAGAGGAAGTAGCGCCACCCAAGCCGATCGACAGGTGATCGTGACCGAAGGTGCGGCCGCATCTCCTTTAGAAACGTCTGTGAGTCCCTCCGACCCGTGTCGGTGGATGGCTGACGCGGTGATGTGGGCGAAAGAGCAACTTGTTAGGCGATCGTTTCGTGCGCAAGTCGTCACGGTTTCGTTGAGGTTTCGTATCAATAATTTGCGTCTAAGAATTCGGGCAACGAGAGTGCAAGTCATACCAAAATGGCGCTTGACAGGGAGCCGCGCTCAGCGGATACTGAGCCTGGAGTGTCGAGGTACGCGCAGTCGAGATCGACTAGGGCGAGAGGAATTGAAAGGTGGGTCATGAACTACGCAGAGACAAGCTACGGCGGTCTGCTGGTTGAGGAGACTGATGTCGACGACGACTCGGTGAGCGGTGTTGACGTAGTGACGATTGACGCAGTTGGTGGTTCTGAGCTTCTCGATAGCGAGTCAGTGGGCGGTGGCGACGAGGACGACGAACAAGACGAGGACGACCCGATGGGGAGCGTGGATGAGGACGACGCCGAAACGATGGGCGGCGACAACTAAGAGATTGGGCCCGCGGTCGGCGCCCTCTCCGAGCTAGCGCGACCGCCCCGAAGTGCGTCGGTGGAGCGGAGGAAGAACGGGATGCAAGAGTTTCTGACGGACGTGAAGACGCTCCGAGAGCGTGCCCGCGAGACCATCGATCAGGGTCCGCTGACCGATCTGCGCGGCGCGGATCTGGATCGCGTGATCTATGTCCTCAATCAGGCGCTGGCCACCGAAATCGTGTGCGTGCTCAGGTACAAGCGTCACTACTTCACGGCCGACGGGCTGAACGCCCAGTCGGCGGCTGATGAGTTTCTCGAGCACGCCAGTGAAGAGCAAGACCACGCCGATCAGATCGCCGAACGCATTCAACAGTTGGGCGGAGAACCTGACTTCAGTCCCGACACGCTGAGCGGACGAAGCCACTCGGCGTACGACTCCTCCGAGGAACTAGAGGCCATGATGCGTGAAGATCTCGTCGCCGAGCGTGTGGCGATCGTGGCCTACTCCGAGATTGTCAACTGGCTCGGTACCGGGGACCCCTCCACGCGCCGGATGCTCGAATCGATCCTCGCGGTCGAAGAGGAGCACGCCGAGGACATGCTCGACCTGCTGACCGGAATTAGCTAAGCACCCGGCCGGTCTGTTCGGGCCTCAAGAACACACAGCCCAGCGGTGGAACGTTGAGGGTCAAGGTTCGCGGCATGCCGCGGGTTGCCACGTCGCTCGCCTCGGCACCGTCGGGATTGCCTATGCCACTGCCGCCGTACTCGGGCGCGTCGCTGTTGAGCAACTCCTTCCAGAGTCCCTCGATTGGAACCCCGGCCGGGCAGTTGTAGCGCGGCACGGGGGTGAAGTTGAACACCGCCAATACCAGTGAGCCGTCGTTCGCGAAACGCAGGAAGCTGAGCAAGCTCGCCTGAGCCTCGTTGGGCTGAGTCCAGTTGTATCCGCGCAAGTCGTCGTCGAGTTCCCACAGGGCGGGCGTCTGGCGATAGAGGCGATTGAGGTCGCTGACCCACTGTTGGAGTCCGGCGTGTCTGGGCTTGTCGAGCAGTGCCCAGTCGAGAGAGGACGTGTAGTCCCATTCGCGGACCTGTCCAAACTCGCCCCCCATGAAGATGAGCTTCTTGCCCGGCAGGGCGTACTGATAGCCGAAGAGGAGGCGAAGGTTGGCGAAGCGCTGGGACTCGTCGCCGGGCATTTTGATGAGCAGTGAACCCTTCCCGTCGACCACCTCGTTGTGCGAGAGCGGTAGCACGAAGTTCTCGCGGTACGCGTAGCCACTGCGTGAGGTGAGCTCTCCGTGATGATGGCGCCGATATACCGAGTCGCGGGCGAGATAGGCGAGCGTGTCGCGCGTCCATTCGGTGTCCCAGGTCAGGCCAAAGCCGACGCCCCCCATGAAGGCTGGCCGGGAAACGCCGGGAAAGGCCGTGGACTCCTCGGCGATGACCTGAACATCGGGATGGTCCTCGTTAATGCCCGCGTTGAGTTGCTGGAGGAACTCAATAGCCTTCAGATTCTCGCGATCAATCGACGGCGCATCGTCAGACTCGTCGGAGGAGCCGTGGTAGAGCATTGAGGCGACGGCGCCAATGCGAATGCCGTCGGCGTGATACGCGTTCAACCAGTACTCGGCCGAGGACGACAAGAAACTTTGAACTGCGGGGCGACCATAGTCGAAGTACAGACCCGGGCGGTTGTCGGGTTGAGTGGTTGGGCTCGAGCCTTCGTGCTCGAAGAGCGGGGTACCGTCAAACGCGGCGAGCGCGGAGGGATCAGCCGAAAAGTGAGAGGGCACCCAGTCCAGGATCACCCCGATGTCGGCCTGATGAAGTTCGTCGATCAACTCCATGAGATCTTGCGGATCGCCGAAGCGGCGGCTGGGCGCGAAGAAGCTCGTGGTCAGGTACCCCCATGACCCGTCGACAGAGTGCTCCATCAGCGGGAGAAATTCGACGTGGGTAAACCCGCAGTTCGTGACGTGTTCGATGAGGCGCGGGGCTACCTCGCGATAGGACAGGAATCGCTCGGGATCATCAGAGCTACGACGCCAACTGCCCAGATGAACCTCGTAGACCGATAGGGCCGCGTCGAGGGCGACGAACTGGCCGCGACGCTCCATCCAGGCTAGATCGTGCCAATCGTGCTGCGAGTCCCATATGACGGACCCGGTACGGGGAGGCACCTGGGTGCACCGTGCAAAGGGGTCAGCCCGTTCCGCCTGTGTTCCGCTCTCGGCGGTGATGACATATTTATACGCGTCGCCCGGTTGGGCTCCGGTCACCGTTGTCTCCCACACGCCGGTTCTGTCGCGTTGAGTGAGGGCGAGGTTGACCGGGTTCCAGTCGTTAAAGTCTCCCATCACCGTGACGCTCTGGGCGTGGGGTGCCCAGAGCGCGAACGAGACGCCTACGCCGGACTCGACGTGCGCACCTAGTTTCTCCGCGAGGGATCGGTGGGTGCCTTCGTTGAACAGGAACAGGTCTTGGTCGGCGAGGCGCGGAGGCATCGGCTGAACTGACGTCACTGTGCGACTCGTCGCACGCGCTCAGTGCGGGTTCTCTCGACCTCGGGATTCGGCATGGATGGCATCTCCTTGAGTCACGCCAGGTACTCCACGTCATGACGCGACGACTGTGTGGTTCGGTTTCGTCCAACAACTCTTCCAGGTCAACCGGAGTTCTTGGCCGATCATTCTCACTGTACTGTTCACATTTTTGGTACCAGAGCCGGGACCGTCTGCGCCAATGGTTGGGACTATCGGCTCCGACGAACCAGGGATGCCATGAGATCGCCATGTCTTTCGACGCGATCTAACACGTCGTGGGCTTCGAAGTGAAGCGTTCGGAGGTCCTTACGTTTCGCGCACGCCGCCACCTCAGCCCACGTCACGGGAGTCGACACGGTGGGATCCTCTCGTGCGCGCAGCGAATAGACCGCCACGGTCGTCTTGGACGCGTTGTTTTGACTCCAGTCGATGAGCACTTTCTTCTCTCGAAGTTCTTTGCGCATGACCGAGACCACGAGTTCGGGGTGCTCGGTTTCGACGGCCCGCGCCAACTCGTGCGCCTCGTCGGTCGCCTCGTCCCACGAGCGTTGCGAAAGGCGCGTGTAGAGCTGCAGTCCTTTCGACCCGCTGGTCTTGGCCAGAACGTCTCGCTTTAACTTGGCGGCGATCCACTGGGCGACTTGACAACACTCAACGATTGTGGTGCCCGGACCGGGATCGAGGTCAAAGACCATCTGATCGGGTGGCGCGGGTATGGGTCGATCCTTCGTGACCCGCCAGAGGGGTACGTGAAACTCCAAGGTGGCCAAGTTCGCCGCCCAGATCAGGGTGGCGCGGTCTCGCACCTCGGTATAGCCGATGGGCTCGTGGGAGCCGTCCTTGGAAGGAACGGCGATCGTTCGCACCCACTCGGGGGCACTGGCCGGGGAGTGCTTCTCGTAGAAGAACATCCCGTCGACCCCGTTCGGGTAGCGCTTGAAGGTGGCGGGGCGCCGAATCAGGTGGGGCAGCATCACCTCGGCGATCCGGGCGTAGTAGTCGATCACTTGACCCTTGGTAAAGCCGCTCGTGGGATAGAGCACCTTGTCCAGATTGGACAGGCTAAGCGTCTTGCCGTCCACGGTGGTCTCGACTCGATCAGGGCTCACGCACGACCTCCTTGGCCGACTTATCGGTGCGCAGTCCGCGCCACGAAGGTTGGCGCAGATGCCCATCGTCCGTCCACTCGGCGAAACGAACTTCGCCCACCACCGAGGGACGAACGAAGTGGGCGACGGCGGTCTCGCGCGGGCTCAGCCGTTCCACGAACGGCGACGTCTTGCGGGCCAGGGGCTTGAGCATGGCCAGCAACTCGCGACGATCGGTAGCCGAGAAGCCGGTGCCCACTTTGCCAATAAACGTGAAGCCCTCGTCGGCGTGAATGCCCAGAAGTAACGCGCCAAAGCTGTCCGCGCGTTCGCCCTGTCCGTCGGTCCACCCACCGATCACCACCTCCTGGGTGTGAAAGTTCTTGATCTTGATCCACTCGCCATTGCGCTGGCCCGGCGCGTAACGCGAGGAACGCCGCTTGACCACAACCCCCTCGAGCCCGCGCTCCTTGGCGATGCGCAACATCGCGGATCCTTTGACGTTGGTACTGGAAGGTGGCGTCGCGAACGACCGGCCCTCAAATCGGAGCGCGCTGAGGGCCGCGCGTCGGGTGTCGTACGTGTCGGAGAGGTAATTATGCCCATCGAGGTAGAGGAGGTCGAAGGCGAAGAAACTCACCGGTGTTGTCTTGGCCAGTCGTTCGATCGCGGACGACGAGGCGAGATGGAGCCGGTGTGCGAGTACCGCAAAGCTCGGTCGGCCTTCTTTGTCGAGGGTCACGATCTCGCCGTCGAGAATCGCCGAGCGCGCACCGAGGAACTCGCCGATCTCTCGGAGTTCGGGAAACGTTGTCGTGAGTTGCTTGTCATTTCGGGTGAGAGCGCGAACTCGACCGCCCTCGACGTAGACCATGGCGCGCACGCCGTCCCACTTGAATTCGTAGGCCCACCCCTCGTCGCTTTTGGGTAGGTGACTCGCGAGGACCAGCATGGGCGCGACGTGCTGGGGCATTGGTTCATAGTTGGCGGGCGCGGGGTCCATGCGATGGATCATCCAGTTCTTCTCTCCCGTCGGAAAGAGGACGTACCGTCCCGTGACGCGTTGGCCGTGCAAAACAATCATGACCTCCTTCTCGCGCCACTTTTCTAGCTCGTACCACCCGTGATCCCAGATTGACACGGTCCCCGCGCCGTACTC
The DNA here is from genome assembly GCA_963844615.1 of uncultured Acidimicrobiaceae bacterium. Lineage (GTDB taxonomy): Bacteria > Actinomycetota > Acidimicrobiia > Acidimicrobiales > RAAP-2 > RAAP-2. The sequence continues at coordinate 131,243 of CAWJOZ010000001.1, forward strand.
TCCCTTGGGGATGGTGCCGGCAAAGGATCCGTACTTCAAGGGATGGTCTTCAGTTCGCACCGCTAAGTGGTTCGTGGCTGGGTTCAAGGGGAGTCCTTTGGGCAAGGCCCAGGAGACAAGGACGCCGTCGTGCTCGAGACGAAAGTCCCAGTGCAGGGCTCGCGCGTGGTGCTCTTGGATGACGAAGGTTGGCTTCGCGAGAGCGGAATTGCGCGACCGTCGCGCTGTCCCCATCGGTTCAGGCGTCTTCTTCGGATTGCGCTTGGCGCGATACTCGCTGAGAGGGGTCGTCGGCTTGGTCGTGGGGCCGACGGATCGGCTCACCGGCGGGTGGTCTTCTTTGCCGGCTTTGCGGTGTCGCTTAAGAGCGCGATCAACTCAGGTTTCGTCATCTTGGGGTTCACGGCGAGCTTCGACTTGGTCGCTCGCTCGATCAGGTCAGCCTTGCTCATCGCGTCCAACCCGCGCTTTTCTCGGTGGTCGGAGAGTCGAATCGTCGAACTCTTCTTGGCCGCGGTCGCGCGGGCCGCGGACTTCTGAGGTCGGCCCTTGGAGCGTTCGATGGACGCCTGCAGGGCGGACATCAAGTCCACGACGTTGGATTTGGGTCGATCCTCAGATCCTGCGACTACGGCGTTGCCTTCGCGCTTCTTCTCGATAAGGTCTTCGACGCGCTGACGATAGGTGTTCTGATAGCGCAACGGGTCCCACTCGTCACTGAGTGAGTCGATCAGTTGCTTGGCGATCTTGAGCTCGCGTTCACCGGAGTGCGCGATCTCGGGCAGCGTGTCGAGTTCCTGTTCGGGGTCGCGGATCTCGTCTTCGAAGTACATCGTCTCGAGCATGAGGACCTTGTCCGAAGGTCGAATGGCGACCAGATGCTCTTTGTCGCGCAGCACGAGGGTGGCGATGCCCACCTTGTTCGTGTCGCGCATCGCTTCGAGCAGAAGCGCGTAGGCGCGATCCGCCCCTTTGCCCTTAGGGGCGAGGTAGTACGTCTGGCGAAAGAAGATGGGATCGATCTCGTCGAGATCGACGAAGTCTTGGATTTCGATGAGTTCGGACTTGCCCGGCGCGGCACTCGCCATCTCCTCGCGAGTGACAACCACGTACTCACCCCCGCCAAGGGGATACCCGTTCACGATGTCCTCGCTCGAGAGCTCCTCGCCGGTGTCCTCGTCGACCTTCTTGTAGCGGACCCGGTGCGAAGTGCCCTTGTGCAGCTGGTTGAAATGAATGGTCTGATCCGTCGTCGCGCTATAGAGGCCGACGGGAACGCTCACGAGTCCAAAACTAAGAAAGCCCGACCAGGTAGCGCGCGCCATTGTCATTTCTCCTCGCCGACTTGAGAAGGGTTCAGGGAACAAAAGTACCACTGCGAGTAGGAAAAACCAATGGTCAGCGCCAATTCGGCGTGTCACAGCCGCGATTTACCTTAATTGCGTGTCATCGTCACAGGTTGCTCACGCACTCGAAGAGACCGTCATGTGCCAATTGTGTCGCGCGGACTTGGAGCACTGTCACGGGGTCGCAATCGTCGCTGAGTTGGGGGTGCGTGCTCGAACGACCCCGACTGTGCGCTCGCGGCGGACCTGCACCACTTCGTTTCCTACGAGGACTCAGACGTCGGCGAATCCTAAAACTTGCTCACATGGACGTGTCTGCCCTTGAACGTTGGCGACCAACCTGACTAGCGTTTTGGGTACAACCGCACTCGAGATCCCGAGCACGCCGTTGCTCGGATGAGCAAGGAGGCTGCAATGCCAGAGGGTACCTGGAGCGAAAAACGAGAGCGCCAGTACGAAGACATAAAGGCGAGCGAGGAACGCGCTGGACGTTCCGAAGCGCTCGCCGAGGAGATTGCGGCGCGAACCGTCAACAAGGATCGGGCTCGGCACGGCGAGTCGAAAACGGCAAGCCGACTCTCGCTCGAGGACATCTCGTCCGAGCGGCGCGGCGGGCTGCGATCGCACAAGGGACCCGGCGGGCGAACGATGAAGGAGCTCTACGAAGAGGCGCGTCGCAAGAAGATTCCGGGCCGCTCCAAGATGAACAAGCAACAGTTGGAGCGAGCGCTCGACACGAAGTAGTCACCGGACACGTCGACGTCCGGTCCCTCGTCGGACTGTCCATTGCTCGTCGTGCCACCATAGAGACACGCAAGGAGAGGGAGCGGGGTGGCGCGCGTAGAAGAGGTGGTGATTCACCGTCGGCGCATTGCGCTGAAGCGGCCCTTCGTGACCGCGATTCGCACGGCGTACGACATCGAGGCGTTGATCGTCGAGGTGCGCGACAGTGACGGGCGTTCGGGATGGGGCGAGGCGCCCACCAGTTGGAGGATCACCGGCGAGAGCGTCGAGAGCGTCACGGCCGCCATCCTCGGTCCGCTACGTGACGCCATCGACGGACGTGTGACGTCTGATCCGGGGGACCTCAGCCTGGGTCTATCAGAGACAGTGGCGAAGAACTCGTCGGCGCGCATGGCGCTTGACTGCGCGCTCTACGATCTTGCCGCCCAAGATGCGGGAGTTCCTCTCTATGTTTACTTGGGCGGTCGCACCCCGTTCGTGCGAACGGACCTCACCTTGTCGGCCGTCGTCGACGACTCCGAGCTCGACGTACTGACGCACTCCGCGCTGGACTTCGTCCGCGCGGGCATGGGGACGCTCAAGGTGAAGGTGGGAGCGGGTGGTGACGACGTCCGCACGCTCGTCGCGGTGCGCGATGTGGTGGGACCGGGCGTTCGCTTGCGCGTTGACGCGAACCAAGGCTGGGAGCGTGACGAAGCGATTCGCATAATCGGTGCCCTCGAGGATGCGCGAGTCGATCTCGAACTCGTTGAGCAGCCAGTCTCGCGAGAGGACGTCGAGGGCCTGGCGTACGTGACTGCGCACGTGCGCACGCCGATCATGGCGGACGAGGCGATCTGGACGCGGCGCGAGCTACTCGAGATCATTCGCGCGGGTGCCGCCGACATGGTCAACGTCAAGCTCGCCAAGACCGGCGGACTGCAGGAGGCTCTCGACCTCGTACGCCTGGCCCTGGCCAGCGGGGTCACGCCGATCGTGGGCTGCATGGCCGAGAGCCATGTGGGGATCGCGGCGGGCGCCGCGCTCGCGTCAGTGATCGACAGTGACCAGCTCCTCACTCAAATTTCACATGACCTCGACGGAGGACAGCTGCTCGAGCGCAGTCCCGTTGGCGGAGGCGTTCACTACGACCAGGACCGGGTGGAACTTAGTCCGCTCGCGGGGACGGGCATCGTGGGGATGGCGTAGCGGTTACTTCGCTCGGACCGGGTTAGGAACCCAGTCGCCGATACCACAGGCGCCACGGCGTGGTGTGGCGTTGCCACACGTCGGGTCCAGGTGAGTAGGGCGGCCCGACGTGGCGGCGCTGCGACGCGGACTTCTCATCGACTTCGTACGTGGCCAAAAACCGGGGTGCGCCGAGGTACGGGGCCTGGAGTTCTTCGACGAGTTCAAAGCGCACGGCGCGAAGCGCGTGGCGGCGCTCGGCGACCTCCACGAGATGGACGTTGGTGTAGAAGTCATTGAACGCAGCGAGCTCTTGGGCGCTGAGATCCGGCGGCGGGTTCACGCCCAGTAGGTAGATCGCGTATGGCCGCTCGGTGACTGGGGTGGTCTCGGCGATCTGGTGATAGAGAACGGCCCAGACCTGTCGAAGTCCCGGATACTCATCCTTTGTGGAATCTCCTTCGCCCGCAGCGCTCGCGGTAAGAAACTGCGGCGGATGAAACCCGCGAGCGGCCACCGCAATCAGTTCGTAGCGAGTTTCGCTGCTGGGATAAGTTGGTGCGGAACCTTCGAACGTCTCGGCTGCGCGGGGATCGGCGTGGGTCCCAGTACGAAGGTCCCATCCTCTCCAGGACACGAGATCCGCCGCGCTCTTGGCCATACCCGCAGACTACGTTTCTGGCCGCGTGCCGAGTTCCATGACTCGCTTCTGTGACTGCGGCCCAATGGTGAACGCCCGTTGACGCCTCTCCAGGCCGGTCAGTACGGTGGCCGGTAGCGATCGATCAAGAGGAGATGGCGTGGCCCGAAAGTTAGTTGCGTACGAGTTGTTGTCGCTCGACGGCGTCGCGGAGGATCCGGATCAGTTCATCACTGACTGGGATGACGTGATGGATGAAAATCTCGCTCGCGTGATCGCCACGCAGGACACAGTCATTCTCGGCCGTCGGACCTACAACGACTGGGCCGCCTTCTGGCCGACGAGCGAGATAGAGCCATTTGCCACGTTTATCAATGGCGTCGATAAGTACGTGGTCACGTCGACAACGCCCGATGACCTGTGGGCAAAAACTTCGGTCATCGGCGCAGATTACGTTGAGCACATTGCGGACCTCAAGCAACGACCGGGCGGGGATATAGGGCTTCACGGCAGTATCGATCTGACTGGCACGTTGCTCGCAGGTGGGTTGGTCGACGAACTTCGACTCGTCGTCGCCCCCCAGTTGCAAGGCGCCGGACGAAGGCTCTTCGATTCGGGCGTCCAGAATCGTCTGACGCTTACCAGGAGCGTCGAATCGCCCGCCGGTTATCTACTGCTCGACTACGCCGTCAGTGGCTAGCGCACTGACGGCGTAGTCGAAGGATTGCTAGTTGACCCTCATGTAGAGGGTGCTACGCGTGACCATGGGGTCCGCGACGTATGCACCCGTTACCCCGTCCAAGAACTCGATAAAGCTCATGTCAGCTTCCAACTTGTGCTGGGCAGCTTCGAAGGCTTCGATGCCGTCGTATCCGGCCAGCCACGAGACGGCACCATAGGGACCAGTCTGTGCGGCGAGGAACGCCGTTGAGACGCCCGTCGACTGCTCGGCCTTCTGGGCAATCTCCAGCCCGCTCATCATTCCACGACCAAAGTTTCCCGGGGCGCACACCGCCGAGACGGTCGACGCATACTTCGCGTCACTTGTGGGAGCGGAGCCCTCGTAGACGATCTGAAACAGTGTGTCGTCGATGGCACCGTTGACGTAGTTCTGTCCCTCCGCTACGAGAGCGAGGTACTTGGCGTCACTCAGAAGGCCTTCCAGGCTCTTTCCCAACGTGCCGAGATCGGGCCAGCGCGACGTCCAGGTGATGGTACCGACGCCGGGCGAAAAAGCGTTGGCCCACACGCCGACTTCCGCGTTTAGTCCCGCGGCCGCCGCGGCTCCGATGTCGACACTCCACTTCAGAGCGTCTTGCCCTCGTACTACGGTCCGCCTTGCGAATAAGTACATAACGCCTCCTTAGCGGCGTCAACGTGGTGACGACGCCCAGCGAAACATATACCAAATGTATGAACGGCGCTCAAGCAAGTTTCGACGTAACCGATCGCCCCGGTGACACCCATGTGAAGTCGCGAGGCCAGCGCCCCGATCGCTACAGGATCCCAGAGACCTCGTGGACTTCGCCGCAGGGAACTCCGAGCGCGGCGTGATGAGCGCGTACCGCGTCGGCATCGGGCGCGTCCAGCAGGCAGTAGACCTTGCCGTCGGCATTGTGAAAGAGCTCCACCTGTCGAACGCCAAACTCGTCTGACTTGTGTTCCTTCGCTTCCTTGGTTATCTGTTGAACGGCGTCGTCAGGCAGCTTCAAGTCGTCGTGATAGTCCATGAACTGGGGCATCGGTAACTCCTCCTTCGGCACTGCGATTCGCGGCGGCCTGCCACGTGTTCGTCTCGTAGTGGGAACCTACTCCAAATCGCCGCAAATTACTCAGGATTGCTCCAACTCGCTATCGCTTCCAACACGCGGAACGCTTGGGGAAGCGTCGACCCAGCTCAGTCGTTTTCGACTGTGTAGTCCCAGTCGGCGACCACGTGTCGGTGGTCTGGCGCCCACTGCATCATTCCTTCCCCCACCAGTTCGTACGCGCGCAGCTTGAACGTGATCCTCTCGCCCGGATGAATGTAATGAGGCGGAGCGCTCTCGCCCGGCACGAGGCCCATGAGGAATACCGAACCGAGATGATCGACGGAGTGAAAGTCGGCAATGGACACGGGTGCGGTGGCGCTCGCGTCCTTCATCGTCACCGTCCACGTGCACGTTGTGGCGGGGGGCTGGTCGGGCAGTCCCTCGCCCGGCACCACAGGTCCGCTCACGGTAATGAGGAGGTGAAACGCCTTCGTCTTGACGAGGACCGGCAACCCCTCAACCTGCAGGGCCGGCTTGGCCATTGTGCCCGTGAGAACCGAGTCGACGTGGGGGTCGAGGGTCTTCTTTGGCAGAAAGGAGGGATACACGGCTGCACTGGTCCCACATCCCGCGAGCGCGAGGGCACACAGCGCCGCCGCAACGAAGCGCGTGGGGCCGGGTCGAAAGACCCGACCCCACCTGCGCCGAGGGGTTGATATCGAAACGTCCATGACCGGATCAATCTCCTAGCCGTCGGTGCCGTTGGAGCCGTTCTTACCGGGCACGCCAGGAGTTCCGTTGCCACCATTGCCACCGTTGCCGCCGGGCTTGAACTCAGAGCCATTCCCGCCCTTGCCGCCGTTTCCGCCGTTGCCCCATGTGCCGTTGCAGGGAGGAGTATCGGTGGGCGTCGTCGGTGTTCCGGTTGACGTCAACCAGATCCCGCTGCTCCACTCTTCGGGTGGACACGCGCCGTTTCCGCCGTTTCCGCCGTTGCCCCCGGTACCGCCAGCTCCCGCCGACGTATGCCCATTGCCACCCCAGCCGCCATTGCCGCCGTTGGTGCCGCAACCTGCTGTGCCCCCGGTTCCTCCGGCGCCGCCGTCTTGACCCTCACCGTTGCGTCCGTTCGATCCGGGCTGCCCGAGACGGACCAGGAACGGGCAGTACAGAGCGGTGGAACCCGAGCCACTGACCGCGTTGAATCCCGGAGGCGTTGTCACCGTCGTAAAGGTCTGGGCGGTGAAGACGTCAGGTCCGAATGCCGCGAGGCCCGCTTGCGCGGCGTAGCCGATGTGGCCCTCGCCGTCCAGACCGCCACAGACCGTGCCAGCCACGAGTGGCGTGTCCGCGTTCGTGGGGTTGGTGCAGGTCTTTCCCGTGAGGAGGAGATCCTCCAGCGTGCGCAGCGTGCTGTAGTGGTTGTAGTACGTGCCGGACACGGTGCCGGGCTTGATGAAGGGGCTGATGAGCACGGTTCCCGTGTCGCCACCGCCGGGTGTGAAGTCGGTCGGATCGTACAGCGGGTCGGCCGTCACGCAGCCGCTGGTGGTGGCGGCGGCGGTCGCGCTGGGGCAAGTGGTGCCCACCGTCGAGGTCGCGCCTTCGGCGCTCAAGGTGATGTTGCCATCGAGCGTGGCCGTCAGTGGCACAGGTTGCCCCGAAGAACTCAGCAGTTGGAAGGTGCCGATCCAGGGCTTGGCGTAGTTGTTCGACGACGTCGTGGTGGCGGAGTTGGACGCCAGCGAGACCGGTCCGGTGTCACTCACCGCGCCCACGAAGGTGTCTGGTGGAATGCCGGTACCCGAGACCAGGCGACCGGTGTCGTCCGCGTTGATCTTGGCGTCGATCACCATGCTCGAACCCGCCGAACCGAGAGCCGGTTCTGCGGCCGCAAGCGGCGAAAAGTTCGACGAGGTGTAGTTAACGCTCTCACCTGCGAGACCGCTGAGTCGATCGATGAAGCCCGATGCGCCCGGTCCGGGTTGGAGCTGTTCACCGGTGCTGTTGGTGACCTCGGGATCGTTCGGACCGGTGGGCTCGGTGTCGACATTCACCCCGTTGATGTTCTCACCGGCCTGGTCGGCCAGGATGCCGTAGGCGCCGTACAGGGAGTCGGCGCCGGGGGCCAGGGTGCCGGTGGCACCGAAGGTCGGCTGGTCGGCGGGCGCGGAAAACGTGGTCGCGTCGCCCGGAGCGGGCACGTTGTTAAAGCTGTTACCGACCGTGAAAGGCGGGTTCGCTTCGTCGAACGTGATGTCGATGAGCCCACCATCGGCGAAGGCGGCCGACTGTTCGATCAGCGGAATGTAGTACCGAAGGAAGAGGTCCGAGGCGTAGAGGCCACCGGTGTAGTTCAGGGGCGTGGTCGCTTCTGGGTCGTAGCTCGGTAGTCCCGCCGGCGTGTAGTCCGGCGTCCCGTTCGCGTTGAACGCACCTGAAAGGTTGTTGCCGGCGCACGTGGCGTCGTGGGCGTCGCTGCAGTTGTCCGGGGTGATCCAGCTGAAGGCCGGCACGTCGTTCGCCGGCAGGCCGAGGTCGTGCTCGAGGCCGTACTGGGGGTCATCGAGGTTGGACACGTGGTTGGCGTCGCAGTTCGTGTCCGTCGCACCTGTGGTCGGCGTACCGGGTCCGTCGTACTCGGGTGTGTTCGGCTCGGTCAGCGCGGGCTGGGCGGGGTAGGACACGCCGTTTTGGGGACTGGTGGACGCGGACTCACCGGTCAGGGCCGTAAACCACGGCGTGGGGAAGTGCTTGGCGACGTACTGGTCCGCGGGGTCACCGTTGCCGTTCACGTTCGCGATCTGGGCCCCCGTGTAACTCCCGACGTCGCCGGTGGGCGCGACGAGATTGGTCGGATTGGTGACGGGGTTGCCCGCGCTCGTTCCTGGGTAGCCACAGACGCCGTCGTCACGACCGGGAACTGTGTCGGTCACGCCAGGCGTCGGACCGGTCACGTAGGTCGTAGATCCCACCGGCTGGGCGCCGCCCAGGTCTTGTGCGTAGGCCTTCCACGGAACGCCAGCCGCATCAAACTGGTTGAAGATAGTCGGCACGTCGGTGGGGTAGACGCAGCCGTTACTGGCGAGCGCCGCGTCCACGCCGCCGTGCACGAGTAGCTGACCGTAGTTGCCATTGCCCGTTCCGCTGGTGGTTGGCGTGACCGTATTGGTCCCACTCGTGTCGGTTGTCAAGTCGGTATCGGTCGTGGTGCCCACGGTTCCCGTGGCGATGATGCCAGCGTTGTCGTTGGTCATGTTGGCCGTCGTCGAGCAGTCATCTTGAACCGCGTACGACGGAGCCTGTCCCGAGACGAGCGAGATGTAGTTGTCCATACTGAAGTGGCCGGTGCCGTAGTAGTTGGTCAGCAGCGCGCCCTGTTCGGGCAGGGTCTGCCACAGGTACGAGTTCTGATTCAGTCCCGAAAAGGTCTCGTCGTAGGACTTGTTTTCCAGGATGATCAACCACACGTGCTTGATCCCACCCACGGGAGTGCCCGTCGAGGTGATAACGCACTGCTCCTGGAAAGGCGATCCGCCTTTAGGAGCCTGAAGGCTGCTGCCCGCCGGACAGGCCGTAGGGGTGGCGGACGACGGGGTCGTCCCCACAAAAGCGCTGGAGATGCCCACACCAGAAATCGTGGCCACCATTGCGCTAACTAACAGTGCGATCGTCCAAGGACGACGCTTGGCTGAGTGTAAGAGTTTCATAAGCCGGAAGGTAACCACGGCAAATTACGCCAGGCCCTCCAATGCTCAACGAGCGCGGAGATTCTTGGTGATCACTTCTCACCGGTGTGATGGGTGGGTGACTCTTTCGCGGCGGGAAGGCATCGCGGACGCAAAGACGAGGTGTCAAGATCCGCGTCAGGAACAATTGGCAGCTTATAATCCCTGATGAACGGGTCGTCTCTACGACGTCGGCCACCTCAACAGTGCCTAGGGGCTGCCGCCCATCGCGCTCACTAGGACATCTCTCGTAATGCCGCGCTGCATGGCCCATTCCTGGAGAGACTGAATATCTATCGAGTCAGGCAACTCAGCTGTCGCTTGATCGGCCGCTTCGCGAAACCCGGCTTTTTGAAGTTGTTGGATTACTTCTTCCTTTGCGTACTGCACGATGACCTCCCTTCGCGCAATGCATCGATCCTAGAGAGCCGTCGATCCGATTGGCACGGTGACGGGCCGGCGTTACGGTAGTCGAAATGCGACGACACCCTCAATCCCTGCCACGACGGCGTGGATCGTTCAGGGTTCTCATCATCTGTGCCTCAACTGCCGTTGCACTCGGTGGAGCTGGATTGGCAAGTGGGATCACCGCTTCACCCTCTAGTCAGCCAACGCCGTTCGCCTTGGGTCACGACTCGTCATCGACCACCACGTCATCGACCACCACGTCATCGACTACTACGTCATCGACTACTACGTCATCGACTACTACGTCATCGACTACTACCGTGACCACCGCCTCATCGACTACCACTACGACCCCGGCGTCGACAACCACCACCACGGTCTCGGCTGTCCCCGCGGACAAGCGAAAGCTGGTTCAGATTGGCCAGTACTACTCCGACAGCATCACGCCGAAGTCAGTCGACGCCTCCGGCACGGGCCTGGTGTTCGCCCAGAACATGGTCTATCGGCGCACTGTCTCGGTCTTTGACGCACGATCAGGTGCGTTAATCAAGACCATTCCGGCCACGGTCGACTTAGAACACTTCGGGTATCCCGGGGGCGTCGTCCAGGGGGCACCCGTGGAGGGTGCGTTTTCGCCCAACGCTAAGTACTTCTATATCTCCAACTACTCGATGTACGGATCCGGTCAAGGACCCGAGGGCGAAGACACCTGTACCCCGAGCAGCGCGCTGGCGGCTGGCGACACCCCGGACTACGTCTTTCGCATCAACACGGCGACCTTGAACATCGATCAGGTGATCAAGGTGGGACTGGTTCCTAAGTTCGTGGCCGTGACGCCGAATGATCGCTACGTACTCGTGACGAATTGGTGCTCGTGGACGCTGTCCATCATCAGCGTGGCGTTGCACAAGGTGGTCGCCACGCTCCCGCTCCCGGGCACGCCGCGCGGGATCGCCATCGACCCCAGGTCCCGGTTCGCCTACGTCGCGATTATGGGTGGCGACGTCTTGGTTCGGGTGAGCCTCGCTGAACTCAAGGAGGTGGGGCAGATCTACGTGGGCTCGAACCCTCGCACGGTCGTGCTGAGTCCCGACGGCGAGTTTGCCTACGTCTCGCTCAACATTCCCGGCGACGTCGTGAAGGTGAACCTGCGAACCCAACACGTGGTGGCAGTCCAACACACGGGGGTCTTGTGTCGCTCGCTCGTCATCTCGAGCGACGGCACCGCGCTCTACGTCGTCAACTACGGCAGCGCGACAGTCACCGAACTGAGGGCTTCCGATTTGGCCATTGTCCAAACGCTGGCCGTACCGACCCAGCCCATCGGCATCACGTACGACCCGCTGACCGACGACGTCTGGGTGTCCAGCTACTCGGGCTACATCACTCGATTTGCGACCCGTCCATCGAAGTAAACCCTAAGAAGGCGTCACTCCGTGGTATCGATAATCGCCACCGAGCAACTCGCGCCGTGCGCCACCGAGTTCGGCACGCTGCCCAGGACCCGTCGAACACCCCGCATACCTCTATTGCCCACGACGATTAGGTCAGCACTCACCTTGTTCGCCGTCGCGATAATTGCCTCAGTGGGGTCTCCCATGACGGAGTGCAGCACGGGCTCGACGCCTTTGGCTTTGGCGATAAAGGAAAGGTCCTGGAGCAGAGCCTTTACCTCGTTGTCCGTATCCAAGTGTCGGAACTCCGCCGGCGTGCCAGCGGGCAGCCTCTGAGGCTTTCCGCCGTACGCCGACACAACGTGCAGTGTTCCCGCCGACATCATGGTTAATTCAGTCGCGGCCTCTATCGCGCGCCGGGCAGTGGGCGAGTCGTCGGCACCTACCACAATGACGTTGAACACGACTTGGCTCCTTGCTTTTGGCAACGGATTCCTGGAGTCCAGGGACTCCAGGGTGTTTTGAGGATATCAGTGGGAATCTGACGATGGCCTTGCCCGGGAGGCTTCTCACCGCGAATTTTCGTCGGATATTGTCGGCTCGAGTCAGTGAATCACGATTCGGTGCGTTCAGGAGGAAAGATGCAGGTATCCGGCGTCGTAGCAAACCTTGGCGTCACTGACATCGACGTGGCCCGTTCGTTTTACACCGACTACCTCGGGCTCAGCATTGAGAGTTTCAATATGGGGTGGGTGGCACACTTCCAAACACCGGACGGCAGTGCCCATGTTCAACTCGTCACTCGAGATGCCACGGCTCCCGAGGATTCGGCTCTCTCGATTCACGTGGGCTCCGGAGTGGAGGAAGCGTATGAGGAAGCCAAGCGACGCGGTTACGAGATCGTGTATCCGCTGACGAAGGAGGCGTGGGGTTTGCGACGATTCTTCGTTCGTGCCCCCGATGGCACGATTGTCAACATTACGAGCCACCCCGAATAGCCCGCATGGCGTCGGGCCTTCGAAGTTGAAAGAGAACACCACTTCCGCTCGGCGGATGGGAGATATCGAGCGCTCAAAGTAGGGGACGGGGAGATCCTGGCGCCACGGTTCGAGCAAGAATTCCCAGCGTCGCGCGTAGCGCGCCCTCGGGCAATACTGGGAATACGCCGTCCTTCCAGCTTTGGTCGACGGATGACCAGTCGTAGTACGAAGTAACGAGTGTCCCGCGGTCTACCGGTATCAGCCTGTAGCCATACACATGTCCCAGGTTGAGTTGACCTTCAACCGTCCACGCGATCTCGCGGTTCGCTACCAGCGCCACGATCCGCACCGTGACGTCGTAGAGCCGAGCGGGTTACGACTCCAGCCGCGGCGGACCTCCAGCGATCGTTACGTCTGCGGATCCGCGCCTGAGCGGCATCCCGCAGATGGTGGGCATGGCGGACGCCGATGTTGACATGATTAGGAACTTCGGCACTGTGATCGACGACGACGCGATCCGGTCGCTCTTTCTCTCAACACGGCTACTCGGCACCAAAGAGATAATGATCATCAATCACACCGACTGCGGCATGCTGCGATTTACGGACAACGAGTTGGGGGACAGACTACGAAAAGAAACGGGGAAGTCGCCGGTTGCTCCGGCCAAGTTCTACAGTTTCACAGACGCCGAAGCGGACACGATAGAGCAGATCCAAAAGGCACGCTCGCACCCGTGGATATCGCCGGATGTACCAATTCGGGGGTTCGTCTTTGACGTCACGACTGGGCGCCTGAGCGAAGTGTTTACAGGTGGCGACACCATCGCCGGTTAGCAACGGCAGTGCCGATCCCCCCGGGCGGAGAGTCCCTTCGCAATAGATCTATTCGGTTGTTCGCCGACTAGTCGGTTGGCTCCCGGACTGCCACGCGGTCCTGCATTTCATCGCCCAGGTGAACGGCATCGTCGCGGCCCGAAAGCACATAATTCCCAACGGTGCGAGGATCCCCGTCAGGACGAATACCGCGGCCAAGGGAAAGAGCACTAATCCGAAAGGTATCTGGAGACAAAGAATGCCGAAAATCAAGGTCTTCTGCCCCCAACGCAGGGTCCCCTTGGAAGGGAGCGTCTTTGCTGTGGCCATGTGAATCGGTTCCGTTACCACAATCTACGTCTAGTTGAACTTGCCGAGGATCGGGTGAGCGGACAATTGACCCTATTCGCTCGGTCAGGCGAATGTTATGCCTAGGACGTGAGGGAATTCACGGATCGACAGGAAGCCGGACGCCGATTGGGTGCCCGACTGGCCGAGGGGATCGAGACTGGTGTGTTGGTTATCGGTCTACCTCGTGGAGGGGTGCCGGTTGCTCTCGAGGTCGCTCGGGCCCTTCGCTCACCTTTGGATGTAATTGTGGTGCGAAAGGTCGGTGTGCCTGGACATCTTGAGCTCGCCATGGGAGCCATCGGCGAAGACGGTGTTGTAATCCGAGAGCGGGGGACCTTGGAGTTTCTCCGGATTTCGCCGCAGCAGTTCGCCCGCGCAGCGGCCCACGAGCGCGCGGAACTTGAGCGACGAGTTCTTCTGTACCGTCGCGCAGAGCCGCCGATGAAGCTTGAGGCTCGAACCGTCATCATCGTCGACGATGGCTTGGCGACCGGTGCCAGCGCCTTCGCGGCGTGTGAGGTGGCTCGCCGGCGAGGTGCAGCACGCCTCATCGTCGCCGTACCGGTTGGGAGTGTCGAGGCAGTGGAACGAATGCAGACAGTCGCTGAGCGCGTTGTGTCTCTCGTGAGTGCTCGAGCCCCTTTCGCCGTCGGGGAATGGTACGAGAGCTTTGACCAGACGACGGATGAAGAGGTGATCGAGGCTCTCGCAGCCGCCAAAGCCCTGGGATGCAACGCACGGCGTCGGCCACCCCTTCAACCCTTTGGGACCTTTGCCCCTGGTTGAACAGTACGAAATTCTAGGTCCGATCAATGAGTTCGAGAGGATTTGAATCAGGCCCTGGCTGACTCACCGCTCGCGCGCATCGTTGATCTCATGACTCCTCCTTCTAGGAGACTCACTCAACTCTCGGGTATCTCGGACCGCAACGCGAGCGAGAAGGCTTCTCTGAGAGACGACTGGCAGATCGATCTTTTAGTGCAATTGCTTTTGTCGATGAGTCGCGTCCTGGCTGGCATGATCACCATCGCCGAGTTCGAGGCTTGTGGCCAACTTCGCGAGGAACGAGCGAATCGTCGACTGCGCGATTAGGTGCAATAAAGCGCGGTCGAGGGCACGACCAACTTCGCCAAACGGGGGAACGTAAGAGGCGGCTAGGGTGACCCGGCAGTGCTGCGAATCGAGTGACGCTAGTTCTAGGTCCCCGTTGAGCACCGGAAAGAAATCCGCTGAGCTGGTCGCCTTCCAGGTGAGCGGCACGACGAGAGCTTCACCTCGATCCCGCGTCGGTCCCACCGTCACCTCGACTCCTCGGCTCATGAGCCCACCGGCCCAGGAAGGACCAACCTGTAGCAGCGTTGCTTCGCCTTCCTTTTCTGACACGCTCGCCAAGTCTGTTAGCCACTTTTCGGCGTGCCCGAAGCATTCCTGAACAGCTGCGCGCGAGAGGAAGACGTCAATGAAGTCCTCGATAAAAATGACGCCCCGGTGTCCAGCAGACTCGGCTTCGGCTTCCATGAAAGTTGAGGCTAGAAGTACCGGGGATGGGTCGTTAGGGTCAAAAGTCCCTACTCCGAAGCACGCGATCTAGTCTCGCGAGGACGGCGCGTCAGAATGTCCTAGGGCGTGTTGAACTTGGGGATCCCTCAGACCTGGGTAACCACAGCGCTAGCAACACAAAGGCCACTTGACTGGGAGCTTAAAATCAGTGCGCCAACCGGATGTCAACCGAACCTTCAGCAGTCCCAAGCACCTCGAAGAAGAAGCCGTTCCGGGCCTCTCCCACAAGTCCAAAACGACGCGATTTGACTTCGTCCTGTTGATTTTTGATAACAAAAGGTTCATCCTCCAAAATATGAGAACTGTTACCCGAGGGCGTTAGTTGATAAAGCGGTGGATGGCCTCGTTGGCGTGGTCCTGAAACGACGGGTTGGCCAAGTCGGGGAAGATGCTCGCTTGGTCGACCAATGGACCCTTCAACTTGCCGACCGCGCTGGCGTAGAACACGCCACTCGAAAGTTTTGGATCGGTGACACCGTCGACTAGTCGCTTCGAGCCCACTTCAAGTGCGTGGGAAATACCGAGGTGGGGCATTATGTGCCTGGCCGCAAAGCGTAGCGGCGGCCCGGCGCCGGCCGCGGCTTCGGTGCCCGTGGTGTTGCCGGGGCTCACAGTGATAAAGCGGAGGTCGGCGTATTGGCGCGCCAGGTGGGCCATCCACAAAGCCCCGATGTACTTGACCTGACCGAAGGCGAGGTTCGAGTTGTATTTTCTGTCAGCGAAATAGCTGCCGTCGATGACGGTAGTGAGTTCATCGGTAGAAGTTGAGACGAAGGTCGGCCGTTTGAACCCCAGCTTCGGAATTCCTCTGGCTGCCTCACTTGCGACGAACACCGCTACCTCGCCAAGTCGGTTCTCGGTCAGGAGCCCTTCGAGGAGAACGACGTGACCAAGAACGTCCGTTGCGAACAGTCTGGTGACTCCGTCAGCAGTCAAGTTCATCAACGTCTTGTCGCCTATTACTCCGGCGTTCATGACCAGCGCATCGATCGAACCGTCGATGGCAGCAAGGCCGGCGCGAACCGATTCCAGATCGGCGACGTCCATGAGAATGATGTCAAAGATGCTCCGGCCGGTTACAGCTTCGAGTTCGGCCTTTGCCTGCGTCGCACGATCTTGGTTTCGGCACGCCAGGTAAATCCTCGCGAACTCAGGACGTAATGCCAATTGTCGGGCCACATCCTTGCCGATCCCAACGTTGGCGCCCGTGATGAGTACCGTCTTTCCCGGGGGGAGGCTCATTGGTATCAACTAGGGAGGCCGTCGAGCGCACTGAAGCGGGCATCCATTGCGACACTTCGGACTTCGATCAACCGTTGATATTCAGGGGAGTTGTACCACCCGAGGGCCGTCTCACGGTCGGCGAACCGCACGAGTGCTCCTGAAGTGAGCGAGCCATCGCCGTGCAGGATCTCCCAGTTACCTGCGGCGAGAGCCTCACCTCCGTGCTCTTTGGCCGTCTTTCCAGCGACGGGGGCGTATTTCTCACGGTAAATCTCCGGGTCCTTGACTGTGAATTCGACAATTACATATGCACTCATGTTGACGCTCCTTGGTAGTTGATTGATAAATGTGATCTGTGTTCTAGGACTTCACTTGTAAACGTCGACGCCTGCAAGCGTCACGTCGCTGCTCGGCCCCCGTCGACTGCGAGAGTGACGCCTTGGATGAAGCTGGCATTATCACTGGCGAGGAAGACGATCGCCGAAGCAAGTTCCTCGGGCTCAGCTACGCGACCCGCTGGTGCCATTGCTGCGAGGTGTTGCACCATCTCGTCGGGAACACCTTCCATCATTCGGGTGCGAGTGGGACCCGGTGAAACGGCGTTGACTCGAACACCACTCGGGCCGTATTCGGCGGCCCAGGCTTTGGTCAAGAGTTCAAGGGCCGCTCGGCTGGCTCCATACAGAGCCATGCCGGCCTGTCCAAAGCTCGCGACCATTGTGGAGACGTTGACGATCGAGCCCCATCCGCGCTCGGCCATTGCTGGCGCCAGTGACGAGACAAGGAAGAACGGAATCTTGACGTTCAGTGCAAAGGTCTCGTCGAACTCCGCTTCGGTGGCCGCGCTGCTTGGTCCAAGCAACGCGACGCCAGCGTTGTTGATGAGGATGTCAACGTGACCGTCGCCTGCCTCGGTAGCCCAGTCGACCACGTCCTGTGCCGATTTCAGATCGCTCAACGTCGTGAGCCGGAACGTTGCGGTGCCTCCGCCACTATCGATCTCGTCGACCACTTCTCTGGCTCGCTCTTCGTTGCGTCCTACGACTAAAACGTGAGCGCCGCGGGCGGCCAACGCGATGGCCGTAGCCCTGCCGATGCCGCTCGTCGAGCCCGTCACCAGAGCTGTCTTCCCCTTTAGGTCAGTCATTGGTTGCAGTGTCCTCTCTTATAGAACTGGGTTGCACGACTCACTATTACACAGCCGAACTGGGTTGTCAAACTCAGAATCTTGTTAATATTGGTGCATGGAGAACGAAATGAGCAATCGGCCGAGGCTCACTCCCAAGGGAGCACAGACTCGAGCACGAATAGTGGAGGCGGCGGCGGCCCTGATCCACGAGCGCGGGGTGGTGGCGACCACCTTGGAAGATGTCAAGGTTGCGGCGGGAATCAGCGGCTCTCAGATGTACCACTACTTTCCCGATAAGGACGAACTCGTGCAGGCGGTCATCGACTATCAAGCCGAGACCATCGTCCATCACCAGGGACTTGTGCTCAGAAGCGCGAACGGAGTCGAAGCCTGGCGGAAGATGGTGATCGCGGCGGCGAAGCACACCAAAGCCATCGGGGGCTGCCCACTTGGCTCGCTCGGTGGTCAACTCGCCGAGAGTGACCCCGAGGCGCGAGCGCTCATCGCGGCAGGGTTCGATCAGTGGGTTGCCGTCATCGGCGATGCGCTCAGATCACTTCATGCCGACGGGAAACTCCCGCCTGACATCGACCCGAAGGACCTCGCTACTACTCTGCTCGCCACGCTCCAAGGAGGACTTCTGCTGGCCCAGGTGCAACGGAGCACCCTCCCGTTCGAAACTGCGGTCAATACCGTCTTCGCGCTTGCCATCGACAGATGAGCCCAAGCCTGGTTCGTTCGCAGATCCAGACTCGATTGCCACTTACGGAGAAAGGTCGATGCACACGTCGCCGGATCGTGGACGCGGCGGCAGACCTCATGGTTGAGCGGGGCGTTTCGGCGGTGAGTTTGGATGAGGTGGGACGTGTCACATCGACTAGCAAGTCGCAGATGTACCACTACTTCGCCAGCAAAGACGACCTCGTAGCTGCGGTCGTTATCTGTATACAGGACCGAATCCTGGCTTTTCAAGGTGGCCTACTCGACGCAGTCGAATCGATTGACGACCTGCGAGGTTGGGCTGATTCCGTTATCGCATTCCACCGAGGGGAGCCACGGTGGGCCGGTTGTCCCCTCGGCACACTGTCCAGTGAGCTAATGAGCGTGACTGAAGTTGGTCGGCTCGAGGTACGAGAAGCCTTCGGTTCCTGGCAGCGCCTACTTACACGGACCTTGGTGAGGCTGCAGGACTCGGGAAAGTTGGGGGCCGATGCCGATCCAAGGCGCCTGGCGACCGCAACGCTGGCCTCACTGGAGGGTGGACTGCTCATGTCGAAGGCGCTCCAAGACGAGACTCCGCTTGCCATTGCACTTGATGTCGCACTGGGTCATTTAGGGACATTTCGCATCTGAGAATTTCGATGCTCTAAAAAGGACGGCACCGCGAGTGCAAGATCTTTGCCGGCGGCGTGGTGTCAAGGAGGTCCTGAATCAGGTGTCGAAGTCCCATAAAGGAGGCCCCGAAGGTGCCTTGACCAGTAGGAACCGAAGTAATACAAATAGTGGTGCGCCGGCCGGGACTTGAACCCTAAGAGGTATGGGTGGCGTGTTGTGATGATCCGTAATGCACAGCAAAGCCCAATGATTTCAAGGAAGTTGGCAGTGTGTACGTCTGTATCGTCAAATCGGGTTTGGGAAAAGTGAGGGATGCAATGAGAGATGTTCCGGTCCCAGCCGAGGGTTTAGGAACGGACCCAATAAATTCGCAGCGGAGTAGGCTGGGAGGTTTCTCATCGCATATATCAGATGATATAATCCATGCATGGACTTCGCCGAACAGTTACGCCAAGCGCGCGGTACAGCGGGATTGACGCAAATTCAGCTAGCAACCAGAGCTGGCACCAGTCAGTCGCGTCTTTCATCCTATGAGAACGGCTCCGTCACTCCGAATCGATCAACGAAGGTTCGACTTCTCAGGGCGACCCATGTTCGTCCGTCACAAATCATCGAAGAGACGCGGGACGAAATTCTGGAGATCGCTCAAGAAAATGGAATCCACAACGTTCGTGTGTTTGGCTCGATTGCTCGTCGAGAGGACACCGTCAAGAGCGATATCGACCTTTTGGTAACACCGGGGCCGAGGGCTTCCCTTCTCGACATCTCAGCGTTCCTCGAGGGCGTGCGCGAGGTGACTGGCTTCAATGTCGATGTCATTTCCGATCGCACCCTATCGATGGAGTCCGAACTTCTGCGAGAAGCCGTGACACTATGAACGATGGTCAAACGCGAGGGTCCAAAAGGTCGATTCCAGATCGAGGGTCCGAGGCTCCGAAGATTTCGAGAGTTGAAGCTAAGGCATTAAAAAATCTGGGCGAGAACCTTCGAGCGATCCGTTCCTCATTGGACAAGGGCAAACAGTTCATCGCAATGGGGAGACAGAAGTTCGACGACGATTGGATGGTTCAAGACGCCGCGATAACGACCGTGACTCAGATAGCAGAAGCGGCGAAGCGCCTCCCAAAGTCGTTCAGGGACGCACGACCAGAAGTTCCTTGGCGCAATGTCATTGGCATGAGAGACATTGTGATTCACGAGTACGCGATCGTCGACCTTCCTCTCGTTTGGGAGGCGTTGGAGCGGGGTTTCCCACAGATCGAGGAGAGCGTCTTTCCCCAAGAAGGTTCGCAATAGGCAAGCTACGGTGCGGTGGAATACGGCTCGGCAGTATCCATGACTAGCTGGCGGTCATGCCATGCCCCGAAGCGCGGGCAGTGCTGTCGTACGTATTCGCATGGATGTACATCAGCCACTTATATGGTGCGCCGGCCGGGACTTGAACCCGGAACCTGTTGATTAAGAGGACTGAACAACCGGTTTCGGTGTGTTGCAATGGATGACAAAACCCGTTGATCGACCCGAAAACGTGTTTCGGATTGTTGATCTGGTTGCGTGGCGTTGCGTGAAATTCAGGATTGTATTCAGGACTGACGACCCTCGGTGACCCAGTCAGTTTTACTTCCTACACCAGTCAATGCCATCCCTGTTCCCAAGTTGGTTCGTCACGTCGAGGAGGCGAAACTGATTGAGAGCGCTTCGACTACGGGCCCAGAGTTCGGCGCCCGAGTCGCTCGCCGAACGCATCAAGTGCGGCGAGAACTTCCGCTGATCGCCAAACACGTCGTCCTCGACTCGCCGATCCTGATTCGATCAGGATGCCCGCGTCCTCGAATGGTTGAAGGATGCGATCGACGTTGTTCTCGCCGACCCCGAGGCGTTGAGCAACCAGCTCCCGCGTAACGACGGGCTGGCTTATGAGCATGTCAGCTAGACGCCATGCCACGGCACCTTTTCGAGTCTTGATCAACTCGTCCCAGCTTTCGCGGATCGAACGGAGATCGCCGACGAGTTGACGGCCAAGGACAACCCCCTGAACGGATGACCTTGAGGTCATCGAGATAATTGCCTCGGTGTCGCCAGAGCGATACCGCTTGAGCGCTGCAAAGTACTCGTCCGTATTCGAAAGAAGTCCTGCTGAAATCGGCACCGTTGCTTTCGTGGTGAGACCTCGGTCGCGAAGCATTGCGTGCATCAGCGTTCGACCCGTGCGTCCGTTGCCGTCAATAAACGGATGGATGGTTTCGAACTGCGCGTGCGCTACGCCAACGAGAGCGATGACCGGGAGATCGGTTCGACGCATGAAGATGACGAGATCGGCCATCAGCGCCGGCACGCGCTCGTAGGCCGGTGGTACGAACGTGGCAATTCGAGGACCGGCGTTGCCGGGACCAATCCAGTTCTGCTCTGTTCGCCATTTGTCAGCGATCGAGGGTCTGTCGTCTTCCATGAGCGTTCGGTGTATCTCAAGAATGGATGTCTGGTCGATCGAGCCAGCCGCTTCGATTGCCTGTCTGCATTGCGCGGGCGTTCGCCACGATGACCTCAGCATTTCCCTTCGCTCCGCCTACTCCAGTTTCTACGCTCGCTATCGAGCGCGCCGATGCGCTGAGCTCTTCGATCCTCGACGAAGACACCGCCTCTGTTCTCAGTAACACCGACCCGTACGGGCCGAGCTCTGAGCCAAATTCTGCGTCGAAGCGAACGATCTCGTTACTGGCCTCTTCAATCTCGGCGGCTAGTGAGGCGGGCAACCCAAGTTCAGCGTTGGTGATGAACGCCGGAATGGATCGAAGGTATGGGCCGGTCTGTTGACGGCGCTCGCGATTCGAATGGGGGATTGTCTCGTCGGGCGTCCAGTACGCCTCTTCTTCTCCCACGGTGGGCCACGGGGATTCGAAGGCAGGATTTAGAGTCGATTCCGGGTTCTTTGATCCCGCGAACTGGTCACCGTTCGTCTGTCCTTTGATTTCGCGCTTCTGAGGTCCCACCGGCACATTGTACCTCAGTTATGAAATAAGTGAGGTAAACAACACGGTCCACCCCTCAATTACGCGGACGGATCAAAAGGTAGTCATCGGGACATCGGTCAGTCGGTGCGCCGGCTGGGACTTGAACCCGGAACCTGTTGATTAAGAGTGGCGCCGGACCGTATTTGTATGTCTTACTGATCTAGTGAGCCCCTTAATTTCAAGGCTTTTTGGCCGATGCGTACGAGCAATCTTGTGGGGCCGCGCTTGTCTTAGGGATGAATTTAGGGATTTTCGAACTCGCGCGGTCACGATCGGTTCCATATGTCCGCCGACTCATTTACCGGCTCCGGGTGGAAGCTCGATCGGGAAAGTTCGAGCCTCTCTTGACGGGCGATCCCTAACGGTTTAGTATCCATAACCGTTAGGGAGATCGATATGCAGCAGGAAGTCTTGTTGGCGATGCTTGCTAAGGAGCCTTGCCATGGGTATGAATTGCGATCCCGCCTTGGCCGGGCCCTTGGTCCGGTGGCCGAGGGCATAAGCGAGGGACAGATATACGTCACGCTCACCCGACTCGAGAAGGGGGGCTTCGTTACTCGGATTGAGGCGCCAACAGAGCGTCCCGATCGGAAGGTTTACTGCCTCACCGCGACCGGACAGGAACGGGTAACGGAGTGGTTGACGGAGGTGAGTTGGCCGCGGCCTGATCTCACCGAATTCCACATGAAGCTCATTGTCGCGGCTCAGGGCGCGCCCGCCGATCCGATCAGCATTATCGACGCGCAACGTCGCGACCTGCTGCGTCGACTACGAGACGTGGGGCGAGCCGTGATCGCTGAGCAAAAGGGATCCGACGCGGCGCTGCTTCTTGAAGGCATAGTCCTTCGCCTGCAAGCCGACGTGCGCTGGCTCCAAGCATGCGAGACCGCCTGGACAAAACGGAGGACACAGCAATGAGTAACGCAACGACCGAAGTAGTAAACACCTCTTCGACGGTGCTCGTGCACGCCAAGGGTTTGCGAAAGCAGTATGGCAGCGGTGAGGGTTCCGTGCGAGCTCTCGACGCGATCGATCTCGACGTCAATCGGGGCGAGGCCGTGGCGATAATGGGTCCGAGCGGATGTGGCAAATCGACGCTGCTTCATCTAATCGGCGGACTTGATACTCCGAGCGCCGGTGAGCTGACAGTCGCGGGTCAACGTGTCGGCGAGCTCTCCGAACGTTCCCTCGCGCATCTGCGTCGCGACGAGATTGGATTCATCTTCCAGGCCTTCCACCTAATGGACGAGCTCACTGCGCAAGAGAATGTAGAACTGCCAGCCCTCCTCGCCGGCTACTCGCCCAGTGAGGCCCGTGAACGCGCCACTGCGCTCCTCGAACAGGTGGACCTCGCGGATCGCGTACGGCACCTGCCCTCGACGCTGTCGGGCGGCCAACGCCAACGTGTCGCGATCGCTCGGGCACTCGTGAACGACCCGGAGATTTTGCTCGCGGACGAACCAACCGGAAACTTGGACAGCGCCGCCGCCTACGACCTGCTTCGGCTTTTGGGCGACTTGCACGCCGAGGGCTTGACCTTGATCATCGTCACCCACGACGAGCGGATCGCGGCGACCGCGGATCGACTGATCACGATGCGCGACGGAGCCTTCATCGATGAAACACGCCTCGCCGGCGGCTCTCAAGGAAATATCGGCACATTCGCGGACTGGGAACGACTCGGATGACATCGAGGGACAACTTGAATCGACCGCGACGTGTTCCGAAGAGCAGAGGAGTGAAGGGGCGCGCACTGCTGGTCTCTCGTCTAGTGCGCAGAGACATTCGCCAGCATCTCGCCCAGGCAATTCTGCTCGTTGTTGCGATCGCCGTCGCGAGCGCCACGTTGACGATGGCGCTAGCGCTCAACGGCGTGACCAGCCATCCCTACGCCGTGACCCGCGCGGCGACCAAGGGACCAGACATCGTGGCGTACGTGGTGTCGACATCACAAGCCATTTCCTTGGAGCACGCGGTCGGGGTCTCGGCGTCGGGTGGCCCGTATCCCGTTGGCTCTGGCACGATTCGCTTCGACGGGCATTTCGCAGGCGTCGTCGCCGAAGGCCGACCTTCCGCGTCGGCTGCGATCGATCGGCCGCTCGTCACTTCGGGGAGCTGGGTGCGACCGGGCGGGATCGTCCTCGAGCGCACCTTCGCCGATGCTCTCGGCGCGGCGGTCGGCGACCAAGTCACGGTGAACAAGAAACCGTTCACGGTCGCCGGGATCGCCGTCACCGCTGCGCAGCCGCCGTATCCCAATCTCTGCCACCCCACCGCCATCGTGTCGCTGGCGATCAAGGGCGGTACTGAAGGATCAAGTCAGGGCGCGTGCGCGAACCTCAACTTCGCGTCAGCGACGAATGAAGGCCTGATCTGGATGACCGAGCCCGACCTTCTCGAATTGGTGACGAGTTCCGAACCCATCCACGACTACGCGCTCAACATCAAGCTCGACCATCCGGCCGAGGCGCAGATGTTCGCAGACACCCACACCTTCGTCCGAGGCCAATCTAATGTCCTAGTGCTCTCGACCTGGGAGGGCATCGCCACTGCGGACGCATTGTTGGTTAATGACCAACGGGGGGTATTGAAGCCGGGGGCGCTGCTCCTCGCGTTACTCGCGATCGCCAGCGTGGCGGTCCTCGTTGGGCGCCGACTGTCGGAATACTCGCGCCGCGTCGGTCTCTTAAAAGCCGTCGGTGGGACGCCGAGTGTCATCGCGGCGACCTTCCTCATAGAGAATCTCACGCTCGCGCTCTTCGCCGCCGTGGTCGGCCTCGTGGTTGGATGGTTGGTGTCACCGCTCCTCACCAGCCCCGGAGTGGCCCTCATTGGTACAGCGGGCGCACCGTCTATCTCGCCGAGCACGATCGTCGAGGTCGTGGGCTTAGCGATCGTTGTCGCGCTGGTTGCGAGTCTGGTCCCTGCGATCCGGGCAGCGCGCAGCAGCACCGTCGATGCGATGAACGACGTGGCCCGCCCTCCGCGCCGCAGAGAAACTCTCATCCGGATGTCAAGGAAGCTTCCGATTCCTGCCCTGTTCGGCCTTCGCCTGGTCGCACGGCGACCTCGCCGGGCATTGCTCACAGCGGCCAACGTCGCAGTGACCGTCACCGGAATCGTCGCCGTGATCGCGTTCCACGCCGACGTGGACAGCAAGCTCTCTGCTGCGAGGGGCCTAACGGCTGGAGGGCTATCCGACCCGGTGGTCAACCGAGACGAGCAGATGCTTCTCGTGATCACGATCCTGCTCATCGTGCTCGCGGTGCTGAACGCACTCTTTACGACTTGGGCCACCGTGCTCGACGCGCGGCGTTCTTCGGCGCTGATGCAAGCACTCGGTGCACCCGTGAGCCAGGTGAGCTTTGGGCTCGTCATCGCGCAGGTGCTTTCGGCGCTTCCGGGCGCCATCATCGGAATTCCGCTTGGCCTCGGCCTCTTCAAGGTCACGGTGAGCGATGGCAGCCCGCCATCGCCGCTTTGGCTCATCGCAACCGTGATCGGAACGCTCCTCGTGATGGCTGCTCTTACTGTCATCCCTGCCCGTATCGGGTCAACGCAGTCAATTGTTGGTGCTCTACAGGCTGAGGCAGCGTGATACGCGTGCTTCAGGGCAAAGTCAGGGATCTTGAAAGTTCCTGCGGAAGGCAGTGGTTCGGGCACACACATGCTCAACGTCTCTTGCACTTGCTTGAGCAAGCCGAGCCAATTCGACATTGAGGGCCCCCAGGTTGGTCTGGGTTTTCTCCAACAATTTGCGCAACTGAACCTGTTGATTAATCCTTAAACGCCGTTTTGGACGTATATCGGCACATTTTCAGGAATGTTTTCAGGATCATTTCTTAATTCAACTTCGAATTTATCTTAAGAAACACACCATGACTAGGAATTTTAGTGGTGCGCCGGCCGGGACTTGAACCCGGAACCTGTTGATTAAGAGGTCTGCACAACGTGTTTCCGTTAGTTGCAATGCGTGACAAATCCCTTTGTTTGCAAGGAAAGCGTGTTGCGATTGTTGATCCTGGTTGCCAGGTGTTGCCGTAAATTCAGGACTGAATTCAGGACTGTTGGCTTGAGAGCCACGTTTGCGAGCACGCTCGGGAGTGTTCGAGCTGACCCCGACAATGGGCAACTCTTGGGCTCCGCCTGTTGATTTTCGATAACAGGTTCGCGTGGCACTCGTCGGATTATCGACTTGTTGGAGAGGCTCCGTGCCTACTTCTCGCGGCGCCTCAGCGACGCCGAAGCGGCTATCCCGCTGGTCGCCGGGGCTCTAAGAGAAATCGTCCGGCGACATGAATGTTGAAATGTCGGAACTGAGTGTGTGTGGCGAGTCGAGTCGTTCAGCGAGATCGACGATGACATTCATGTCAGGGACTTCGTAGTCAGGATCAACCCAATCGCACCGCACGCACGTTCCGCCGCCAACTCGATACGAGCCGCACGTCGCGCAACGCTGATGCGGTCCGGCCGACCACCTCACGCGCGCCGCCGTCATGGTCGAGATAAAATGGCTAACGGCCGCCACGCCGATCTCCGCGTCGTAACTTCCCGCGTTCTTAGCGTGGGTCAATTGATTGACCAAGTCCCACGTCTCGCGCGTCAACTTCTTGAGGTACGAACGTAACTGCTCGCCCGAGGAACCCCTCGCGAGGTGATTGACCAGGAGCTCGCTCCAGCCGACGACGTCGGCCTTCTTCGGAGCCTCAGCACCAGACGGCACCAGGTCGACATCCGCAATCTCCGAGGCGAATGTGACCATGCATTCGCGAAGTCGAACGCCTACGGCTTGAAAGTCCTCTGCCTCTCGACTATCCGACATTCCTTCGACGGCTTGCTGCCAGGGCACAGTTCCCCAACCTTTCGGCCGAGTCTCTCGCTGGAGGTATGGCGTGAGAACCGGTGTGACATTTCTCTGCGTATGGGTGTCATATAGGAGGAAGCACGATCGCTCGGTGCGGAGGAGGACTTCAATATGGCACGAATTCAAGGAGTACCAAAGAGCAAGGCCTCTCCGACGGCGAAGATTGCCTACCGCTTTGGGCCCAAGATGATGAAGAAGCTGAATAGGTCGCTCGTGCGGTAGTGGCGGGCGGCGTTGTCTCGCAAGCAGACCGCTCGCTGAACAGACGATCCCAGCGCCGAGGGCCCCGGTGCACGGGACTCGCGCCAATTGCCCACCTCATGGGTACATTGTGGCGTGTCCGAGTTACCAGAGATGCAAGCCCTGTCTGAACGACTCGACGCGCTGATCGCGGGCACCTCGTTGCTACGCGCCGACGTGCTCGGGTTCTCATCCCTCAAGACCTACGCGCCCACGCCCGACTCCCTGCTGCACCACCGGCTCGTATCTGTGTCTAGAAGGGCCAAGTACCTGGTGTGGGAGTTTGATGACGGAGTCCGAATTGCGTTGCACCTCTCTCAAGCTGGTCGTTTAGATGTTGAGCAGCCGCCTATGCAGACTCGGCCTCGCGGATCGGCCGTGCGATTCGTCTTCGGTCAGGGCGACGCTGGAACCGAAGGACCGGGGATCGGCGTGCTCGTTCGCGAATATGGCACTCATCGCAAGGCCTCGTGGTGGATGCTCTCGCCCGATGAGGAGGGACCGCTGGCAGGCCTTGGGCCCGAACCGGGAAGCAAGGAGTTCGCTGAATTCATCCGCACCAGTACTTCGAAGCGCCGCCTCACGACCGACCTACGCGATCAGCACGTGGTATCGGGCATCGGTCGCGGTTGGGGCGACGACATCTTGCACCGAGCTCGCCTGCCACCCTTCGCATCGTTCAGCGCGTTGACACCCGAGCAGCGCGAGTCCTTGCTGAGCGCCGCTACCAGTGTGTTGGAAGAAGCACTCGAACTCGAGCGGACTCGCGAAGGCGGACTCTCGGAAGCAAAACTTGGCGGCCGCTTCAAAGTGCACGGTCGCGCGGGAGAGCCATGCCCCGCCGCGTGTGGCGATACGTTGCGCCGCGTGTCGTTTGAGTCCTACGAGATTACGTACTGTCCCACGTGCCAGACGGGCGGCAGGCAACTCGCTGACCGCCGTTTGTCTCGTTTGCTCAAATAGCGCGACTCGCCTCCAGAGTGCCGTTCGGAATACGTAAGAACGGCCGTGCGAAGTTCGCTCTAGATCGACGTGCGCGGTGTCAGGCGCACTAAGTTCGGCCCATCGACGCGGAGCGGAGGAGCACGTGGAACTCAACGAGCCACTCACTGAGACGCGGTGGCGGAGCGTCCGACGGTGGTGGGCGAAGGGCGTCATTGCAACGAACCACTACATGACACAGCGCGAACTCGAAGAGCGACGGAGTGTCCGCGAGTACTACACGACACACCTCTCAGCTCGGCTCGTGGTGTGGGGAGTCGTGCTGGGCGTTCTCATTGACGTAGTGGGAATGGTCATGTGTGGCTCCAACAACGGAACCAAGTCGGACTTCGGCTACGTGGTCGTCGTCCTCGGACTTGCCGTGACGTTCGTTTCCAGTCGCTTCGCAGCAAACGTCAGAGCGTCGCGGATTCGTGGAACCGTTCCGAGTTCGTTCCCGCAACGTCGCTCGTGGCAGTCAGTGAGGTGAATGGATCACGCCAGGTGCTGTCTCGAACCGGTTTCTTCGCTACTCATTTCGTGCCTCTTCGGGGCCCGTCATTCGCCCCAAGAGCGGGAATGTCGACGAGATCACCGCGAGCGAGGCGAGCACGCCGGCAAG
Source organism: uncultured Acidimicrobiaceae bacterium (assembly GCA_963844615.1). Lineage (GTDB taxonomy): Bacteria > Actinomycetota > Acidimicrobiia > Acidimicrobiales > RAAP-2 > RAAP-2. The sequence continues at coordinate 159,530 of CAWJOZ010000001.1, forward strand.
AACGACGACATAGAACAGCTCGTCGGGGGTCTGTAGCGGAGTGCCAAGCAGTGCCTTCATTGAAAGTTCGGCGGCAATGAGCGCGGCAGTAATCGAAATCACAACGCCGGCGACGAGCGGCACGACGCCTTCGAACGCGATTACGCGCCGCAACATGGTGAGGGGTGCTCCGCTGAGGCGTAGGAGGCTAAACGAGCGCCGTCGATCCTGCACCCCGCTCGCTACGCTGACGGACAGGCTGCAACTGGCAATTAACAAGCTTGCGGCAATGATGACCTCGGTAAGGTGCTGACCCTCACTCAGAGACTCCGTCGTCGCGGGATTGATCGATCCCATGACGAGGGGCAGCGCGAGGTGGGGAAACGCCACCTCCAAAGAGGTACGGACTCGCTCGATCGCGGACGCACCTTCGTTAGTGCTCACGACGACCGCGTCGAGCGAGTGTGCGCGAAGCTCTGTCAGAGAGACGTGAGCGCTCGGCCAGACGGTGGCGGCCTGGACTGACTCGCTCGTTACCTGTACGACTTGACCGTCATCAAAAAAGTCGGGCGTAATCGACGCGACCTTCGCTCCCGGTGCGCACCGGCCGAGCGATGGCACCTTTGCGAGCTGATTACACGCGACGAGGGCAGTGGGACCCCTCCCGTCGTTGTCCGTTCGTCCGTTACCCCCGGGAGCCGCGTAGATCTCGAGAACACCGCGCACGCCTTGGCTGGTATTCAACGTCGTCAGCGAGGTTGCGTCCTGTGCCGGCACGGTCGTCCACGAATAGTCGCCTCCGACCATGCCGTAGAACTGGTCGACGACAACACCGCGGTCGCTCGTACCGCTGACACTTGGCCCGAGCGAGGTGCGAATCGTGGCGAGAACGCTAAAGAGCAGTGTGACCACAAACACGGCAAGCACGAGACCACTGATGGCGCGGAACGCTCCACTTGGATTGTCGGAGAGTCGGCGCGCGGCGACGAGAAAAGAGGGGCGTCTCGTTCGCCATGCGAGCAGTCGAGCGCCGACACGAGTGAGCCACGATCCAGAGACCACGAGCCCGATCATTGTGAGCAGGAACCCAAGAACAAAAATAGGAATCAGGCCGACGTCACTTTGCGCGTTCGTCGTAGGGCTCGCCGACGCGGCGAGATATCCGAGAGTGGCGAGACCCGCGAAAAGGGGAGCGAGTCGCAGCGCACGTGGAGCGGCGGGCGTCGTGCGCCGGCTTACCCCAAGGGGGGAGACGACGACGTTTCGCAGGGCAACGATCGCCACGAGTGCCGCGGCGATGGGCACCCCGAGGAGCACGCCGAAGACGTCCACGGGTCGAAGAGAAAGGTCACCGGGAAACGTCGTCGATCCTGTCAGCGTGAAGCGAGCCAGCAGAGGGTGAAGCGAGAAATAGAGTCCGAATCCGACGACGACTCCTGCGAAGGCGGCGATCGTTGACTCCACTGCCGCGATGATCGAGATCTGGCGAGGTGTCGCACCGACGAGCCGCATAGCGGCGAAACGTTGCTCACGGCTAGCGGCGGCGAGTCGTGTCGCGGTGGCGATGAAGATCAGCAGAGGAAAGAGAAGCGCGCACGCCACGACCGCGAGCAGAATCTCGACGACCGTCGCGTCGTTGCCACCGGGTCCGCTCTTGCCGGATGCGGTGTTGAGTGCGGTGATCTTCGATCCACTCTCAGAAAGCTCGCGCGCGGATTCGCCCACGACAATGACCAGTGAACTCGGCGACGCCAGTGCGGCGTTGTCGATCGTGCCCACGGACGTTGCGCCGAAACGGTCGCTGAGTTCGTCGGGCGGCGTTGAAGACAGTAACTTCTGCATGGCGGGCGAGGCGTAATACTCACCGGGGAGGGGAAGATGCGCGACGCCTGGAATGGCGAGAGGTTGTGCCCCTGTCGACGCCACGTCCACTTCGTCGATCGTGAGGTTTCGGTACTGATCGGTCGTCACGAGCCACCACAGAGAGGGCGTTCCCTTTGCAACTGGGACGCCTTGGGGTTGCGTATTGAGCCACGCCGCCCTCGCGTCCTGTGCGCTGAGCGCATTGAAGCTCGCGAGCGAGACCATCAGAATCATGACTCCGAGCGCTATCGCGACGGTCGTCACGAGGAGACGCGCCAGCGATTGCTTGCCGCCGTTGAGCGTCAAATGAAGCCCCAGGCGAATCACGAACGCGCTCGATCGGAGGCCAAGGTCGTTACGATCCCGTCGCGGACGACGACTTCGCGATGCGCGTAGGCGGCCACCCTCGGTTCGTGAGTGACGAGGACGACCGTCGTACCTTGATCCACGACTGAGCTCACCAGCAACTCCATCACGAACTCACCCGTGAGCGAGTCCAGTGAACCGGTTGGTTCGTCAGCGAAAAGGACACGCGGATTTGTCACCATCGCACGCGCGAGCGCGACACGCTGCGCTTGGCCACCCGACATTTCCCCCGAACGGTGCTGGGCCAAACCCTTGAGGTCGAGGCGCTCCAGCCAGGACCGTGCCTCCTTGAGCGCAGAAGCTCGGCGAGCCCCAGCGAGCAGCAGCGGCAAGGCGACGTTTTCCTCGGCGCTCAATTCGGGGACGAGCTGACCAAACTGGAAGACAAAGCCGAAGTGGTCCCGACGAAGGGCGCTGCGCTCGCGCTCTCTCAACGTGTCGGTGCGCTCGCCATGAAAGAGCGTTTGGCCGTTGTCCGGGACGAGAATGCCAGCCATGCAGTGAAGCAGCGTCGATTTGCCGGAGCCGCTCGGACCCATTATCGCCAATATCTCGCCCTCCACCACTGAAAGGTTGGCTCCTCGAAGCGCCGGCGTCGCTCCGAATGACAGCTCGACGTTGCGCGCTTCAAGCAGTGCACGACCAGAGCTGACCAAGCCAGTGGACGGGGCACGGCTCATGAGCACACGAACTGGCGAAGCGCACCGAGTCGAGCAGCCGTCGTGTCGATCCATCTCAGATCGGCCTCAAGATGAAAGAGTCCGTGATCGGCCAGTAGCGAGTCGACCAGATCTGTCGAGCGCTTGAGTTGAGTGAGCTCGCGCATTCGCTCGATATGGGCTGCTCGCTGCTCGTCGAGATATGTCTCGGCGGACTGTCCGAGCATGAGGGCGAGCACCACCTTTACGAACAGCACGGTCTGTAAATCAGGATCGGGCTTCACTGGTTCCCTCAGCCAGCGGTCGACCTCGACCTTCCCCATTTGGGTGATGTCGTATCGCTTTCGGTCGGGCCCCTCTCCGGGCTCGATATCCACCACCGCCACTTTTCCGTCGCGGGCCAGTCGAGCGAGCGTGGAATAGACCTGGCCAAAATGAAGCGGTTTCCCGCGGCCAAAAAAGGCGTCGTAGTCGCGTTTCAGGTCATAGCCATAGCTCGGTTCACGCTCGAGCAAGCCAAGAAGGGCAAAGGGAACACTCATAGAGCAGAGAATACACTGGGTGTATAGCCGGGTCAATGGATGCTCAAACTCGAGTTTGGCAGAGCACTTAGATCCTGATACAACACAAATTTGTGTTATCTCAGGAGACTGTGTACGGCAGTCGCGGCGCGAGCGCATTCTCCTACCCGCTCATTCTCCTTCCGTTCATTAGCTCGGCGTTCGTTCCCACGAACACCATGCCAGGCCCGGTGCGCGCCTTCGCCGAGCACCAACCGGTGACATCCATCGTTAACACGCTTCGCGACCTATTTACACGCCAGCCGGTCGGTACCGATATCTGGATCGCTTTTGCCTGGTGTATCGGAATCACTCGGTGCGCCGGCCGGGACTTGAACCCGGAACCTGTTGATTAAGAGGAAGTATTCGAGTGTTTGGTGGTGTTGCGATTGCATGGGATTGTCTTTGATTTTAAGGAAAACTCGTTGTTGTCTGTCGGTCTGGTTTTGTCGAGTAGCAGAAATATGAGGCCTGAAATGAGGCCTGTTTGAATCCTCCAGTCCCACGAGAGATCCATGTTGTGACATCTACGGGTAAGGAAAGACGGCTTCGATGCGGGGGCCGTTGCTCGACCAAAATACTTTGTAAGGATGGTGTTCTGGCACAGACAGCCGAAAGCGAATACCTTCCTTCGTCGTCAGCGCGCTCGAGAGAGACTGCGCTCGAGCGGGGCTTTCGAGAATGAATTCGCAGATCGTAAGAATGTCGTTGTAGAGATTCGAGTTCGACGACTCGATCTCATCGAGTTGTTCGTTGGCGATCTCGGAATAACCCGAGTCGTCGCTCACTTTTTGCGACGGGGACGCTGAACGGTTTTAGACGCTGCAGCTCGAAAGAGGAGTTCCTGGAGTTCGGGACTCTCGTCATACTCCAATTGAGCCTCGGTGAGAATACGAGCGGGCTGAAGCAGAATGCTCCCGTCCTCGTTTTCTCTGATCACGAAACTTTGATTCGGGTGGCCTGTTAGAACGACGCGGCTACGCTCATCGGTTTCGACAATGCTCATTGTTCCTCCAAGTTGGTCTTCTCCACGATATCCCATTTTCCCATTATGGGATACACAGTTCGCAAGTTTTCAATTGCAAGTTGATTGCAATCCATTGGAAAGCGGACTAACGTGGTGTTTGTGTCAGACACCATTTATGCCCGAGTCGGTCCCGAATTAAAGGAGGCGACGGGCGAATACGCCAAGGGACGCGGGATGTCTCTGGCGTCTGCAGTGTCGGATCTCATATCGCGTGGGCTTGAGGCTGCTGAAAACGAGTCATCGATTCGAGACCTCGAGCAACGTACTCGCGAACTCCAATCAGAACTGACTCGCGTGCGGGATGCTGCTATTGCTCTTGATGGCCGCATGGGACAAGTACTGGGGAACTGCGAGTGCGGAGAGTCGCTCACGGGCCATGATTTCTTGGTCGCCGGACGGTGTCCCAAGTGTCAGAATGGTGTCGCGGGACTGATGGCCGGGAATGATTCAAGTGGGGGATCAGTCAATCGCAACGAGTTTGCCCCGTTCATGGCTGGAATTGGCGTGACGCTCGCCCTAATTATCCTCGCCTATTCCGCAGGTTCATAACAGGAGGAAACACCGTGGATTATCGAAACGACCCGAACGCGCTGAAGCTCTATGCATTCTTGAAGCAATGGACGAGAAGCCGACCAATTTGGGCCAACGACTCGAGTGGTTGGTTGACGACTTTTAAGAGCGTTGAAACTGTTTCAGCGGAATTGATGAACGAGATTGAATTCAATGAGATCAACCTGGCCGGCGTATTTAAGAGCCCCGACGGTCAATTGATTGCAACCGTCGTCGGCTGGGTCCTTCCTTGGCCCGCGAGCCTCGAGTTCCAACTGCTTGTTGATGCAATCACCGCGGCGGCAAAGGCAAAACAGAGAAATCAACGAGGAGTCGCCGCAGGAATGACTCTCATCGCAGGTGCCGTGCTGTACTCCATTTTTACGTCGGAATGACTTGGGGACTCGACGGTCTCTCTCATGAGCCCTTCCATCGTGGATCGTTCTATAGCATGCGCGAGGGACGGTCTAGGATGCTGTAAGACTCCTTTGAGGAGTTAGTCGTCGAACTGGGTGCTGAGGCTGATATGCAGGGGTTCCGGACTCCAGTATCGGTAGGAACACCTGCCGGTCACGGCTGGGTGCGCACGAAATTTAATTTTCCCCCCAGCTCGACGCAACTTCGAAAGGTGTCATGGGGATTACTCAAGAGATCGGCGGAGAAGCCCAGAGACTGATACAACGTCACGAAAAGTACTCCAAGGATCTGGCTGATGAGTTTGTGCGTCGAAATCGGCGAACCGGCGGATCAGATCCGTACGTCGTTCAGCGGCCGGGATATTGGGAAATAGCCGCGGGATTCAACCCCTATCTTGTCCGAGCTAATTGTGAAGGCATCGGTCGATCAATCCGGCACTCAATTCGTAATCTGGAATACCATCCAAGAAATGCAATTCAGTACCAAGTACCCAAGAGCGACGGCACAAGTCGGGGAGTGTCTGTTTTCCAAGTAGCTGATAGCGCGGTGTCGCGGATCGTCTTTCACAGCCTTCTTGAAAAGAACCGTCAGAGACTCTCTGCGTACTCATTTGCCTATAGAGCAGACCTGACAGTTCACGATGCTATCCAGCACATCTCGTCAGATATTAGAGGTAAGCCTAGAATTTTTGTGGCCGAATATGACTTCTCAAAGTACTTCGACTCCATAAGGCACGAACACATTTGGCAAACTCTTGATGAGCAAGGATTCTTGTTTACTGAAGTTGAGCGGCAAGTAATGGGCGCGTTTCTTGGATGCCCGACAATTGTTCAGAGTGACTACGTCGAACTTGGCGCACAGCGACGCGTTGTTGGCGTCCCTCAGGGAACTTCGGTTTCGCTCTTTCTTGCCAACGTCGCTGCGTGGCCTCTCGATAGAGCCCTCGAAAGATTGGGAGTTGGATTTGCTCGTTACGCCGACGACACTCTTATCTGGTCAACCGACTATGCGCGACTGTGCGAGGCAGTTGACTCGGTAAATGAGATAGCGAAGTCGATTGGCTCCGAACTCAACCTTAGAAAGTCGAGTGGAATCAGCATTCTCGCACCCGAGGGAGCTCCCGCAGAATTCAAGTCGAAGAGTTCCGTTGAGTTCGTTGGATATTCGTTCTCCTCCAGAGGTATTTCGATTCGAGAGTCCTCAGTCGTTCGGATCAAACGACACATCGCGCACTTGATTTTCGTAAATTTGCTGGAAGCGCCTATGAATGGGTCGGTGGATCCTGCAAGGTTTGCACCTTTTGTTGACCGCGACTACGTGGTGCTAATCCGCCAACTTCGTCGCTACTTGTATGGGGATCTCACTGAAGAAAAGCTCCGTCAATACCGTCGCCGAGTCGTTCCAAGGATTCGCTATAAGGGAATTATGGCGTTCTATCCCGTCATCGATCGATTAGATGAGCTGAAAGCTCTTGATGGCTGGCTTCTACATACAATCTCGACGTCGGTTCGAAAGCGAACCGCGATCCTGAACGGATTTGGACATACTGATTTGCCAATTCCACACGGTCTATCCGAGAGCGACCTCCTTACTCTTCGCGGAAGAACTACAGACGGCCAAGCTCTGGATTTGCAGATTCCGAGCTTCGTTCGGATCTCGGCGATGCTTCGGCGTGCGGCTCTCACGCATGGTCCCAACGCGATAGGTAATCCGAAGTCCAATAACTACTATCCGGACATCTGAGACATGGGGCCAAAGACAGACAGGCGGTGAGCAAGTGAAACCTCCCGAGCTTTACGGTGCAAATACGCTGGATTCCGTGTCTGATACTCGTGCTGAGAGACAGTTATATATAGACGACGAGGAGCGGCCCGTTTTCAGGGTCTCGTTTGTTGCGTATCTCGACAGTCTTGGAACTAAGGTGCGTACTTCTCGGATGACCGATGAGGACCTCCACAGACATCTCGATCGTCTCGAGGGAAATCAGTGGTTTCTTCACGACGATTCTTCGAGTGATTCGGAGCGACAGTCATTTCTTTCATTCAGCGACAATGTTGTCGTGGGTTTGCCAATCGATGACGAACAGATCGCCGGAGAGATGATTCTCCTCGTGGAGGCCGTAGCAATGTATCAACTGAACGAAACTGTTCTGGATATCTTTCTTCGAGGCGCTGTCACTCGTGGTCCTCTCTACATGAGTCGAAAGATTGCCATAGGTGCGGCGTTGAACGATGCCGTTGAACTGGAAGAGAACACGGCCAACTTTCCACGTGTGCTCGTGTCAGATTCCTGTAGAACTGTTATTCAAGGTGATGAAGATTGGCGCGCGACGAACGGCTTTTCTAGTTGGCGACAGATGCTGGTTGAGGACGAAGATGGGGAATTCTTCATCAACTACTTGATAGTTGTTGAGTACGACGGTGATGAAGAAATTTTCCCCGGATTAGAGAGGCACATGCGAGCTGTAATACATGGGCTGGACGAGTTCGCGCTAGTTCCTCGCGTTCGGAGCAAATACGTTTGGGCTGCCAAGTATCACAATTTCTTCATTAATCAGTTCTATCCAGAGTGCGAAGAATTGATAATCGGCTTGCCCGCTCTTACCCAGCTTGAAATAAATGAGCCACGAAACTTCAAACTTCTTTCTTGGACAGGGGAGGGAAGCGTCTACGAGACTTTCGGCTGATAGAGGACAAACCGGGCGAGCGCCCAAGTAGACATCACGTTGGACCTACTGTCGAGTGCCTAAGTATTCGAAGAGCACCAATCGCAGAGACGGCGATTGGCGGTTCCAGCGATCGCATTGCCGTTTCGTCGAATTTCTTTGCCATACGGACACTCGAACTTATTGTGGTACACCGGATCACTTGGATCAGTGTCGGTGTGGAAGGGTGCGACTAGCATTTCTCTCCTATGGGTAGCGGCCGTTGGCGGCTGATGAAGTCCTCGACTACTTCTTCTTGGATTTGCCTTTACTTTGCGAAAGGGCGCTGCCTGCGACGCTCTTGACAGCCTTTGGTGTCTTGGAACTCGACAGCAATTTCGAAGCTATCTTGGCGTCCTTTTTGCTCGTGGTCATTAATTGGCCTCCTTGGCCTATCCGTTCTTCCCTGTGGTGACTCGTGATTAGTGTACACGAACGTATGTTCGTAGTAGAGGCATCCATGGGGTTACAAAAAGGCCCTTTGGTCAGGAAAGGCCTCATAAAATTGAGGCCAATTCTCCAATGTGTGCTGTGCTTGTAATTCAAAAAAGTCATTGTGATCAGGAAAGTAAGGTGGTGCGCCGGCCGGGACTTGAACCCGGAACCTGTTGATTAAGAGAACGTTAGGGGGTGTAGAAACGTGTAGTCGTCTTGCTGTTGTAGTCCTTTGTTTGCAAGGAAATGGCGAGACCTCGGTCGGTATTGACGATGTGAATATTTGTGCGGTGTGGTCTGGCGCGTGGTCTGGTGGAGCGTGACTTAGGAATGAACGGGGTAGGCGAATTAAAAGCTCTCCGCAGGCGTCAAGCCTGCATCGGCCCGAACGACTTCTAGGCGGCAATAGCGCGGATCCATGTTGTGGGGCCGACGTCAACAATCTCGGAGTGGCGGACGCGGAAGGCGGATTTTGAGATGTGAGGTCGAGTTAAAACATCAGCAAAAATCTCTACTGAAATTCTATTGACTGAAGGTATACCTTCAGAGTATTATCTCGGTCATGAGTGTACCTATGGCCCTACTCGGGCTCCTAGATCGTGAACCAAGCCACGGCTACGACTTAAAGCGCGACTACGACGCTTACTTCGGTCGGGGTCGCCCGCTTCCCTTCAGTCAGGTGTACGCGACGCTCGGGCGCCTAGCACGCGACGGAAAGGCATTGGTTGGTGAGGCCGAGCCTGGGTTTGGACCAGACCGCAAGCGGTACACGATTACCGAAGATGGCAAGGAGCGAGGTTGAGGTGTGGCTCGCTGAGCCGATCCCGGCTGAGCCGCATTTTCAGACTGAGCTCTTCGTAAAGGTCGTCCTCTCTCTCATGCTTGGTCGCCGCGCGGAGGAATACCTCGACGTGCAGCGCACTGCGCACCTCGCTCGGATGCGCGAACTCACCGACCTCAAGCAAAAGGGTGGAGTCGTCGACATGCTGTTGGCTGATCACGGCCTCTTCCACTTAGAAGCTGATCTGCGCTGGATCGACCTCACCGAGGCGCGGCTCGCGGCGCTGGCAGATGAGGTAGCAGCGTGAGCGCGGTGGAGAGGTCTTCTTCGGTGTCTGTCGGAGCAACGATCCTCGAGGCGCGCGACCTCGTGCTCTCCTTCGGAGAGACTCCCGCGCTTCGTGGCGCCGAGTCTCTCGGTGGTAAAGGGCGAGGTCCTTGCCGTGATGGGTCCGAGCGGGTCGGGCAAATCAACCCTGCTGCACTGCCTCGCGGGCATACTCACACCTGACTCCGGTGAGGTCTACTTCGATGGTCAGCGTCTCGACACACTGCGCGAAGGCGATCGCAGCCGACTGCGGCGGGAACGATTCGGCTTCGTGTTCCAATTCGGCCAGCTCGTCCCAGAACTCACCGCAGAGGAGAACGTCGCCCTGCCGCTCCTGCTTGCCGGGGTTCGCCGTGAGGAGGCTCTTCGATCGGCACGATCGTGGTTCAAGCGGCTCGAGCTCGATGACTTGGAACGTCATCGGACCGGAGAGATGTCGGGCGGTTAGGCGCAACGTGTCGCACTGGCCCGCGGTCTCGTCGCTCACCCGGACGTATTGTTTGCGGACGAGCCCACCGGCTCGCTCGACTCGCTCACTGGCGAACTCGTGATGGGCCTCTGTGACGCGCACCGCGCGCGAGGAAGGTTCTACGGTGATCCTCGTCACCCACGAGCCGCGGGTCGCCGCCTACGCCGATCGCGAGGTGATCGTGCGCGACGGCAAGGTCACCTCAGCCGAACGGATCGTTCGGTGATACGACTCGGACTCCGCTTGACGCTGGGGAGCGGTCGTGAAGCGAGGGCGCGAGTTTTGGTCACTGCGGCGGCTGTCGCTCTCGGCGTCGCTCTATTGTTGGCCGCCCTCGCTGGCGTCAATGGATTGCACGCCCAGACCGACCGGGGTGCGTGGCTTGACACCTCAGCGCAGGCGTCCCATCCCACGTCAACGTCCCACGGATTGTGGTGGCTCTCGAGCGTCGACCAGTTCGACAACCAGGCGATCGACCGGATCGACGTTGCCGCCGCCGGGCGGGACGCCCCGGTCCCGCCGGGGATTTCACACTTACCGGGGCCGGGTGAGTACTACGCCTCGCCGGCCCTCACGGCGCTCTTTGAATCCGAGCCGGCGAACGAGCTTCGTGATCGCTACCCGGGGCACCAAATTGGGACCCTCGGCGCGGCGGCGCTGCCGTCTCCGAACTCGCTCATCATCGTCATTGGCCATTCCGCGCGCCAGCTGTCGCAGATACCCGATGCGCTCGAGGTCGGCGCCATCCAGCGCACGCCGGCCAGCTGCTACAACTGCCAAAAACGCCAACGGGAGCGGCTCGGTGCTGGAGTTCATACTGGCTGTCGGCGCTATCGCGCTCTTGTTGCCCATGCTGATCTTGATCGCTACAGCGAGCCGGCTCTCGGCCGCCCGCCGCGAGGAGCGATTCGCCGCGATGCGGCTCATCGGCGCTACGCCGTACCAGATCTCCGTGGTCTCAGCCGTGGAGGCGGCGGTCGCCGCGCTCACGGGTGTCGCGGTCGGCTTTGCACTCTTCTTCGTCCTTCGGCCGCTGCTCTACCACGTGTCTTTCACCGGAGTTCCCTTCTTGGCAGGCGATCTTTCGTTGCACTGGATCGACGTCGCACTCGCCGTGATTGGCGTCCCGCTGGCGGCCGTCGTGTCCGCGCGCCTCGCGCTTCGGCGGGTCCAAGTATCACCGCTGGGCGTGAGTCGCCGAGTGTCGTCCCGCGCGCCGCGAATCACGCGGATCATCCCGCTCGCCGCCGGCATCGCCCTGCTCGCGTACTTTGACGCCGCAGGCAAGCCGGGCAACGTCGGCAGCCAACTCCTCGAGCTGCTTGTCGGTTTCACACTCCTTGTAGTCGGTCTGGTGCTCGCAGGTCCCTGGTTCACGACCGCGGGTTCACGACTCATGGTGAAGCGTGCCAAACGCCCCGCTGCACTCCTCGCCGGGCGCCGACTCCTCGATAATCCGAAGGCCGCCTTCCGGTTCATCAGTGGGCTGGTCATTGCTCTGTTCATTGCTAGTGCTTTGATCGGGGCTCTCAGTTCCATCGCCACCGCGAGCAGTGCCGGCGGGGGGAGTACGGCGGGCAGCAACACCCTCGCTGACCCATTTTGCTCCTTCTCAACGTCCAACTGTCCCGCGTCGGCCAAAGTTGCCTCGGTGTCCGATCGGGTGCTCGCCGAGCTTCGCTCGACGCCCGGCGTGCGCAGCGTGACGTTAGTTCATCAAAACCCCCAAGGTTCGCTGAGATTCTCGCTCGGGCCATCCCGCGCTCCATTGAGGAATTCGTTCGGGATTGTTGCATGCGACCAGCTCGCGAAGACGCCCGCCATAGGCAGGTGCGCCCCGGGAGCTTCGGTGGCGGACGTTGGCTACTTCCTATCGAACGTCCTCGGGCACAACTCTCACGCTTCAACAACGGTCTGGCCGTCAGCGAATATGTCGGTGGAGAAGGCTGCGAAACTTCCGGTGGTTGCGGTCGTCATCGCGACGAACGGCTCCTCGAGTTCGATCGAGCGGGCGCGTACCGCGCTCGAGCTGGCTTTTCCGTACCAGGGGACACCGGTCGCGGTCGACGCCTTCGATCCCTCGACCGCTCGCCTGCTCGCCATGGTCCAGGACATGACCGACGTGATGATCGTGGCGAGTCTCATCATCGCCGCTTGCAGTCTCGCCGTGAACATCGCCGCCGGGTTAGGCGGGCGCAAACGACCGTTCAGCTTGCTCCGGCTGACCGGGGTCCCGACCTCGCTCTTGCATCGTGTGGTCGCGCTGGAGTCAGTGCTGCCGCTCTTCATCGTCGCCGGGGTCTCGATCGTGGTCGGCCTCCTCTCGGCTGCTCTCTACCTGCACTCGCAGGTCGGTATCGCGTTTCGAACACCGGGAATCTCGTACTGGGCCACAGTGCTCGGCGGACTCTGCGCGTCGCTCGCGATCATCGCCGCAACCTTCCCGCTCCTCAACCGGATGACGGGTCCCGAGGTGGCGAGAAACGACTGAATGCTGTGAACGTGATCAAAACCAAAGTCCGTCCAAAGTCCCTGGCCTTGCTGGTTTTACTTCCGCTCGCCGTTGTTTCGGCGTTGCTAGCCAGCTGTGGATCCCCCAACAGTGTCCCAGGTCCGACTGGAACCCTGACGGGTACGCTCCACGCCGTCGGAGGCCCTGTCGGCGCCGGCCCGCGAGCCCTCAACGGACAGATCACTCTCGACGGTTCGAGTGGTCACGTTACGAGCATTGCCGTCGGTGCCACGGGTCGATTTTCCGTACCCGTGTCTGTCGGTACGTACATCGTCTCGGGTCAGAGTCCGCAGTACAAAGGCGGAGCTTCAGAGTGCCACGCTCCGGGACCGGTCACTGTGACCAAAGGCGCGACGATCAGGGTGCAGGTTGATTGCGTGGAGAAGTAGTGAACAGCGACGCGCGCGATGAGGTGGTATCGAACGCCCGTGCGACGCTCGGGAAAAAGAAAGTTCCATCGGCCCACGTCATTCGAAGCCGCCGCCTCTCGGCTCGCGCCAAGTTTGACCTCGTGTTCGACACGACGCTCTTTGTCGCATTTGCGATCGCCCACGCCAAAGACTTCACCGGACTCAGCCTCCATGAGTGGTTCGGCGTCGCGTTTGGCATCGCGCTGCTCTTCCACTTCTCCTTGCACTGGGAGTGGGTCGTTCGCACAACGAGGACGATGCTTTCAACCTCTGGTCGTCGCCGTTTCATGTGGTTTGTGAACTTGGCACTACTGGGCGACCTGATGATGTGCATCGGCTCTGGCGTGTTGATCACCAATTGGCGCGCCTTCGGCACCACCTTCAACGCCAGTGCGTTCTGGACCAACCTGCACGGAACGACGGCGGGCGTCGCGATTGCGCTGGTGGGCATACACATCGGACTCGACTGGGGCTGGATTGCGAACGCCGTTCGGCGGATGGTGGGACTGTCACCGAGGCGAATCGGAAAGAAGAGAAATGAGGACTGAGAAAGCGAGGCTGCACATACCACTGCGTCTGCGGGCGTTACTAGGAGCAACGCTCGTCGTCGCAGTGCTGTGGTTCATCACGGTGTTAGCGGTGAGGGTATTCGTTTCGACTCCTCCACTCGGCGATCAAAGCGGGCGCCTTGGCAACGTTGGCAGAGTCGCGATCGGTCGGAAGCATGGGGGTCAGTTTTTTTCTCTTCGCCAGAGTTTCGGTAATGCTTTTGACCTTTCTGCTTGGCACAAAGTCGCAATGGTCTTGATCGTCGTTACTCTTACCGCGCTTGCGGTGGCCATTATTGATCGACTTCGGCGTACGAGTCGCCGGAGCCGACACGCACGAACAGTCTGAATCTGCGCTGCTGCACTTGTGATGTCGTTCGGAGCGGCTTCAGCGCTTTACGACCTGATGGGTGATCGCCATGGGATAAATATTTCTCAAAACTGAAGGCCTTGACCGTTTGCGTGCGACCATCGCTGAACAGTTAGATCGTTACTTCAGTAGACCGTGGAGGTTTTGAACAGGGTCCAGTCCAGCAGAAATATCGGAGAAGTTTGTACCGAGGCGTCTCAACTGCTCGACGTGCAACTTCGACAGTTCCTCTAGACGGTGCGCTCCTTCAGAAGTGAGTGCGAGTCGAACCACCCGCCGATCATCGTCATCTCTCGATCGGGTAATGAGGCCTAACGTTTCGGCTCGGTCAACTAGTCCAACAACTGAATGATGGCGGAGTAGTAAATAGTCCGCGACCTCACCGATTGTGGGTCCCTTTAGATCCCGGTGTCCCCGGATCGCAAGGAGCAGTTGATGCTGGGCGGTGGTTAGCCCGGCAGCCTTCGCTTGCTGCTCGCTCCATCGGTCGAACAGACGCATGCTCGTTCGAATGCTGAGTAGGCGAAAGTACGTCTCATCGGAGAGTTCCACGCCATTCATAATAGCATCGTGTCACGATATAATTCCGAGATGCCGATTTCGAAAGTGTCCCTTACAAAATGCACCCAACGTGAAAGCGTCGTCGCATGAGCGACACACCTGAGGCGATCTCCTCCGGCGCGGAGCAGACTCTGGGCGACTTTACGACGTCTCCTCAGATTCTCAGATTGGTTCCCCTCGCCGTCCTGGTGGGAGTGCTCGGGGCCGGAGTTTCCCTGGCGCTACTTGACATGATCGGGTTTTTCACCAACCTCCTTTACTATCAACGTCTCAGTGTTCATCTGGTGTCTCCGTTCGGGAACACCCTGGGACCGATCGCCGTCATCATTCCGGTCGGCGGTGGTTTGATCGTCGGGTTGATGGCCCGCTTTGGCTCGGAGCAAATCCGCGGGCACGGCATCCCTGAAGCAATGGAACGAATCCTCATCAATGGCAGCCGAGTCCAGCCGCGACTCGCCATCTTGAAGCCGATTTCGAGCGCGATCAGCATCGGCACTGGGGGACCGTTCGGCGCCGAGGGCCCCATCATCTTGACCGGAGGCGCGATCGGCTCAATTATCGGCCAACTCTTTCCGCTGACGGCGGCCCAGCGGCGCAGTCTCCTAGTTGCGGGGGCGGCAGCGGGGATGAGCGCGGTCTTTGGCACGCCGGTCGCCGCGACCTTGTTCGGGGTCGAACTGCTCGCCTTTGAGTTTCGTCCTCGCTCCATGGTCTTGATTGGAATCGCCGCCGCAACGGCCGATGCGCTGCGCATGGGAATGGCGTCAGCGCATTTGGTGACGCCCCAGCCGATCTTTGTTATTCCGAGTCATGGCCCAATCGCGGGTTTCAATCTTCTTGGCGCCGCCGCCATTGGCGTGGCGTGTGGACTCATGGCCTGGGTGATGACGCACGCGGTGTACCTCAGCGAGGATCTCTTCAAGAAGCTCACTCGACGACTTCACTGGATGTGGTGGCCGATGGTGGGGGGCCTCATCATTGGTCTCGGCGGGTTGGTCGATCCTCGAGCGCTGGGCGTGGGTTACAACACAATTCACGCGGAGCTGCTGGGTCAACTCACCATCGGCGCCCTCCTACTGCTCTTTGCGGTGAAATTGATCATCTGGTCGGGCGGACTCGGAAGCGGCACCAGTGGCGGGATCCTCGCGCCAATCCTCATGATGGGCGCAGCGCTCGGTGGAGTTCTTGGTCGAGCCTTGCCCGGTGCCTCGCCCGGCGTGTGGGCGCTCATCGGCTTGGCCGCCGCGCTCGGCGGCGTGACTCGGTCGCCCTTTACCGCAATCATCTTCGCCTTCGAGCTGACTGACGACACGCACATTCTTTTGGCTCTTCTGGTGGCGGCAACGCTGGCGCACCTAGTGAGTGTGCTGGTTCTCAAACGATCTATTCTCACCGAGAAGGTCGCGCGGCGAGGGTTTCATGTGATGCGCGAATACTCGGTCGATCCGTTGGAGGCCACGTTCGTTCGCGAAGTGATGGAGACCGATCTCTTGACGGTGGAGCCCGACGCTTTCGTGGCCGACGTGTACGCCTCGATGCCGGAAGGATCGCGCCAACGTCGACAACGTCTCTATCCCGTGATGGACGATGACAACACGCTCGTCGGGGTGCTCCCCTGGTCGGCCGTCCTCGAATCGAAGGACGTCCAGGAGTTACGAGTTCGTGACGCGATGACTCTGTCACCCGTTACCGCCTTTGCAGACGAGATACTACGTTCCGTGGCCGACCGGATGGCGGCGCAAGGGGTCAGCGTGGTGGTCGTGGTCGACCGAGAAGATCCCACGCGCTTCGACGGCTTCGTGAACCAATTCGATCTCCTTCGTGCGCGAGAGAAGTTACTGGTCGAGGAGCGCCACACGGAGCGGGTCTTGACGTTGCGACCACTCTCACGGCGCAGTGAAGTTCCCGTGGTCAGCGAGATCGAGTTTCCAGATTGCGACGAGGAATCGGGGATCGTATGAGAAGAGCAATGGTCAATTTCGTCCTCGACGACGAGGGTGACTGGATCGCACGACTCACATGCGGGCACAGTCAGCACGTTCGACATCGCCCACCGTTTCAAGAGAGGTCCTGGGTTCTCGACGCCGAGGGTCGTCGTGCGCGTCTTGGCACGTATCTCTCATGTCCGCTATGCGATCGGGCCGAATTACCGAAAGGACTGCGCCCACTTCGCAGGTCACCCGCGTGGGATAACGAGACGGCGCCGTCAGCCATCAAAATGTTCCACCACCTCGCTGAGGGAACGTGGGGGGTCATTACCGTTGAGGACGGACAGATGAAATACCTCACCAACGGTGAGGTCGTGTTGAACAAATTCGTGGACAAGAAATCTCCCCAAGCGATTCCGCCGGGGCTCGATCATTGCGTCGAGTTCACCGGACCAGTTCACTTTACGATTGACTACTTGTCCGTCGAGAGAGACGACTCCAGAGATCCTGTCGATGCATCTACACTGCACTTCGCCCGAGAGTCTCTTGCCAGCGTCGGACCAGAAGTAGGCGGCGAGTCCGCCTGTTTCGCAAATGTGGTTTGCACCGTCTGTGGGGCCGTTTTTGAAAGTGATCCCCACGTGCACCGGAACTGAAATTACTGCCGAAGTAAGCCCAATAGTGGGGTGGGTAAAATGGCTTTGAACCCGGAGGGGATTGTCGTTCACAACCGGACAGCGAGTGGCTCTAAAGACTCACCCAACTGGGTGAACTCGTCGAGCACTTTGCATTTCAAGGCTCGAGGGACCGGCGGCTGATCCAAGTGAAATGGGAGGAATCGAACCGATATCTCGGCTAATGTGTGCCCGAAATGCTGCCTCTTGTGCAGAAATACGGCGGCGAGATCCTCGTTGGAGCCCGCAGAGGGCGATCCGCCGAACAGCGCGATCGTGATCCGTTTTGCCGACACCGACACAGTTTGGGCGCTCTTGAACGACCCCGACTATCAGCGGGTGAAGGAGCTTCGGCTGAGCGCCACGTCACGCGGACAGATGGTGGTGGCTCCGGCGTTCGCGCTTCGCGAGTAACTCTTGCTCTCGTTCATCGAACGCCAATCGCCATCGTTCGCCGAAGCCCAAGATGATCTTGCAATGCCCGACTCATAGGGGCCGAATCGGATGCCATTCAACGCCGGAACTACGGGTCATGGTGCAGTTCCCATTCCAGTGCGGGATTTGCTCCAAGCCATCCCCATTTGTCCGCCTGCATATACGCTTGCCACACAACATCTTGCACCGCACCGACTTCGATTGGACCAAGTCGTTTTCGCAAGGCGAGTCTCTTGTAGAGAGCGTCCAAGTCTGAAGCGCGAATCAAATTGAGCGATTTCTTGCCGAGCGTTGGCATCACCATCGAATTGAGAAGACTCTCGTAGCTTCGAACTTTCGCCGGTCCAAGATTGCGAGATTGAAGCTTGAGCCACATATCGCAAAGCGCATTGAATTTTGTCGACGATCCTCGATAGTTTCCAGCGCCGACCGCAGCGATTTCGCGGCGCAGCGCTGCGTGTGCTTGCTTCTGCGTGCCGTGAACTACTCGAGTTAGTTGGCGTCGACGTCCGTTCGCGGGATCGGACCTATCTCGAATCTGATCTCCCACGTGCCTTCACTTTTCTCTCTCATCGATCCAGTCATTGCTCTTCCCGTTTTCGTCTCGGTTTGTTCCGCATCCAGTAAGTACCCCGAGTTTGGAAAAGTTGTCCCGCTTCACGGCGAGAGGTGACTGGGCGAGAACGGCTTTGCCGCTATTGACAGCGACCAGCGAACGGTGTGGTTCGAACCAAGACTGGCGATTACTCGAAATAAACCTCCGATTGTGTGGTGTTTTCCGAGGTTTTTTTGGCGAAAAATGCCTACAAAAGAGATAATCGGTGCGTTGAAAACCACGTCTTATCAGGAGTTTTACTTTGTGCGCCGGCCGGGACTTGAACCCGGAACCTGTTGATTAAGAGTCAAATGCTCTGCCAATTGAGCTACCGGCGCCCGGAGAGTCTATACCGTGGGCGTCGGTAGATCCCAATGACTAGTGGTGCTGAATGGCTTTCACCTCGAGGAACTCTTCGAAGCCGTACCTACCGAGTTCGCGACCGATGCCCGACTGACGATATCCCCCGAAGGGGGCGATGTTGTTAAACCCGCCACCGTTGATCGAAACTTGTCCGGTGCGAATTTTGCGCGCGACCTCGAAGGCCTTCTCGTCGGTCGATGCCCACACGCCACCCGCGAGACCGTAGGTCGAGTCATTGGCGATCGCGATTGCTTCCTCTTCGGTGTCGTAGGGGATGATGCTTAACACCGGGCCGAAGATCTCCTCTTGTGCGATCGTCATGTCGTTGCGCACATCTGAGAAGACGGTGGGGGTGACGTAGTACCCGCGCTCGAGACCTTCGGGCGGCGTGACGCCACCAGTCACGATGCGCGCTCCCTCGTCGATGCCCGTGTTGATGTAGTCGCGAACACGCTGTTGCTGGGCCGCACTGACGAGCGGTCCTAGAAGACTTGAGCCGGTGATGGGATCTTGGGGCATGAGACCGGCAGCGGCCTCGACGGCGAGGTCTTCGATCTCGCTGAGACGAGACCGGGGCACGACCATGCGCGTGAGGGCTGAACACGTTTGGCCGGAGTTGAGGTAACACTGGAAAACACCGTCGGCCACGGCGGCGGGAATGTCCGCGTCGTCCAAAATGATATTGGCCGACTTGCCACCAAGCTCCAGCGAGACGCGCTTAACCATGTCGGACGCGAGTTGCATCACGCGCTTGCCAGCACGCGTAGAACCCGTGAAGGAGACCATGTCGGTCTTCGGGTGCACGACAATCGCTTCGCCCACGACGGGACCGATACCCGACACCAAATTGAAGACGCCGCGGGGCAGTCCGACCTCGTGGACGATGTCGGCTAAGAGGAAGGCGTTGACGGGGGCGACTTCGCTGGGCTTGAGCACCACCGTGCAGCCGGCCGCGAGAGACGCGGCAACCTTGTTGGCGATCTGGTGCAGTGGATAGTTCCAGGGCGTGATGGCCGCAACGACTCCGACCGGCTCGCGTACGAGGGTGGAGTTGCCCTTCTTCTTCTTCCCATACGTAGTCCATGGCACGCTGAGCGTTGTCGGCGAAAGTCATGGTGGGCAGTCCGACCTGGATGCCCTTGGCGAGCATGAGGGGCATGCCGACTTCGTTGGCGATAACCAGAGCAATGTCGTCGCTGCGCTCGGCGAGCTTCTCCGATATCCGCATCAGGAACTCGCCGCGCTCCTTCGGACTCGTGTTGGACCAGCCTTCGAAAGCGGCTGCCGCGGCCTCTACAGCGAGGTTGGCTTCTTCCACCGTCCCCGCGGGGACGGTGGCAAACAGTTCGCCGGTGCCCGAAGTCGTGACCTCTAGCGTGTCACCCGACGTCGCAGGTACCCATTCGCCGTTGATGTAGAACGAGTCTCGATCGATAGTCATCACAGGCCTCCTGAGCGCTCGTGACTCGACCCGCTCAAGCGAAAT
This sequence comes from uncultured Acidimicrobiaceae bacterium, assembly GCA_963844615.1. Classification (GTDB taxonomy): domain Bacteria; phylum Actinomycetota; class Acidimicrobiia; order Acidimicrobiales; family RAAP-2; genus RAAP-2. The sequence continues at coordinate 179,548 of CAWJOZ010000001.1, forward strand.
CTACACGGACGACCGGACGATTCATCACTGCGGGCGCGGTCCGAATCAACCGCAGATGTGGGGTGAGCGACGGGGGTCGAACCCGCGACCTCCAGGACCACAACCTGGCGCTCTAACCAACTGAGCTACGCCCACCAAGACTTTCCAGTATTACACAAGCTTTCCGGTGGCTCACCAATGGGTGCGGTTTCCTTCACTACGCTTTCCACGACGCCCCTGTAGCTCAAATGGATAGAGCAGACGGTTTCTACCCGTCAGGTTGCGGGTTCGACTCCTGCCGGGGGCACCAACGTCGGCGAGATCCATGGTGGTCTCGCCCACAAGCGATCGTGGCCAGTTCGTTCGTGTCTCGAGCGGGTGCCGCGGGTCGCCCCGGCCGAGTTGCCCAACGCAGGAGCGGACTGCCAGCCCTTTTCACGCTATTGGCTTGAGGGATTGGCAGGAAAGCGGAGCCGTTCTTTCGGGTCTGTTTCGTTCGTGTAAACGCAGCTCATTCATTCACGTTGGTGATGTTTTTACTTGCGCGTAATGAAGAAGTTTGTTTAGATCATCCTTGCCGGGCCATGTCTGGCCATTGCAAATCCACTCAAAAGGGAGGGCACTGAACATGACGAGAATCATAAGGACACGCTTATCGGCGGCGATACTGCTCGTAGTTATCGCCGCCGTTCCGATCGCGCTGCAATCGGGTCGAGCCTCAGCGTCCCCCGGCCCAAATACACCGACGCAAGTATCCTCAGGCTTTAGCCCAGTCGACCTACCGGGCGTTCAGCTCTTCGGTAACACACCGCCCAGTACGCAAGTGACGGTGTCGTTCATACTGCAAGAGCAGAACATGTCGTCGCTTGAGGCTCAGGTTGATTCAGGTATCCCTACTTCGCGCTACGTGTCGGTTAGCCAGTTCGCAGCCGAGTACGGACAGTCCACGTCGAACATCGACGCGCTGACGAGCTACCTCGCCGGCTACGGCATCCAGACCAATGTTTACGCGGACGACATCGATGTGGTAGCTACCGGCACGGTGGCCCAATTTGACCGTGCGCTGACGGTTACCGAGAAGAACGCGACCGTGCCGACACAGAGGGGTCCGGGCGGATTTGGCACGGTGCGCCAGCAGAACATATACACCAACACCCAGGCGCCACTTTTGCCGTATCGGCTGGCGAGTTTCGTGACGGCCATCCTCGGGCTGAGCAACTATGGCCCGTTCGTGAGCGACAGCGTGCCTGCATCGACCTACGACCGTCCCCAGAAAGCGAGCTCGAACACGTGCGTGGCTGAGTTCGGTCTGACCAACGGTTGTCACCTGCCGTCGGACTTCGCAAAAATGTACGACTTGGACCCGCTCTACGCGCGAGCGAACGGCTCCGGCCAAACGGTCGGCATCGTCACGTTGGCGCCAGTTGACCCAGGCGCGGCCCAATACTTCTGGAGCAACATCGCTCACGTCAACCGCACCGGCTCTTTCTCCGTCGACAGTGTCGATGGCGGAGGACTGGTTCCTCCAAGCGCATCAGTGGGCTCCGACGAGACTGACCTGGACGTCGAACAGTCCGGATCCCTTGCTCCCGGCGCGAACGTGATCGCCTACGAGGCGCCAAACACCGACTACGGCTTCGCCGACGCGTTCTTCACCGCAGCGAGCCAAAACCTGGCGAGCTCCGTTTCTGCGAGCTGGGGGGAATCGGAGACAGAGCTAGAGGCAACGGTCCTCTCCGGCGAAGAGGCGGCCGGCTACCAGCAGGCGTTCGACGAAGCCTTCTTAGAGATGGCCGCGCAAGGACAGTCCGCGTTTACCTCCTCCGGTGATTTCGGGGCCTACACCGCAGCTGAGGACGTTGGAACCACGAACCTGGCGGTAGGCGATCCTGCCGACAGCCCTTACATCACGGCGTGTGGCGCGACGACGCTGCCCGGAACCACCTATCTCTCGTCAACGTTGACCGCCACGACCACGACCACACGCATCTGGGGCTGGGACTACCTGTGGTCTGCGATCGCGCAGGCCGACGGCATACCGCTCGCCACTGCTGCTGAGTCGACTCCCATCGGCAGTGGCGGTGGATTCAGCACACTTGAAGCGACGCCGAGCTACCAGCAGTCCGTGTCGGGCACGCACAACTTCCATGCGGTCGAGTACCTAACCCCGACCGACTACCAAACGATCGCTCCGGGACTCACTGAGCCGACGTCGTGGAACTTCAACCCCACGCCTAGTGTGACTTCCGGATCCGGCAACGGACGGGCCGTCCCCGACTTGGCGACTGACGGAGATCCGCAGACGGGCTATCTCGTCTATGGCGCGTCGGTGGGCGGTCTCAATGAGTACGGTGGGACGAGTTTCGTGGCCCCGCAGCTCAACGGCTCGACTGCGGTCATCGACTCGTACCTGGGCCACCGGGTCGGCTTGTGGAATCCGACGATCTACGCCGCGGCGTCCAGCTTCAATTCACCGTTCACCCAGTTGAATCAGGCGAGCACGAGCAACGACAACATCTACTACACGGGGAACCCCGGCCAGGTCTACAACCAGGGCATCGGCCTTGGGTCGCCGGACCTGGCGAAGTTGGCGGGCGACTTTCGGAACTAATGCCACGCGTTCGCGGAAGATCGCTGCGCCGCCCGTCGGCGACCCAGCGCTCTTCCGCAGCGACGGCCCTTGGGTTCTCGCAGGACAAGCTGATTTGAGAGTTCCCCACCGGGCCAAGTCCAGTTGGTCGGGGCGCCGGGATTCGAACCCGGGACCTCCTGCTCCCAAAGCAGGCACGCTAACCAAGCTGCGCTACGCCCCGTATACACCGTCACTTCGATACAAAACGCTACTCGGGCCCGAAGCGAGTCTCCTACTCGGGCCAAGTTGATGATCAACCTTCTGAATATGCTTGTCGCCGAGAGGGGCAGTGTTGGCTTACGAGTGGATAGCGGACGCGCTCGACGAGACGTGGTCGAGCATCGATCGAACGCTGCGCGATCGCGGTCCCGAGGTGTACGAGTTCGCGACCCCGTGTCCAGGGTGGAGTGTGCGCGACGTCCTGAGTCACCTCGTTGGCTTCGAGTTGATGCTGCGCGGCGAGCCGGTTCCCCGTCACGACGGCGCGTGGCCCTCACACGTCAAGAATCCGATCGGTGAGTTCAACGAGGCCTGGGTCGAGGCGTATCGATCATTGCCGGGAACCGAGGTGCTGGACATCTTTCGCCACACGACTCGCGTATCGCTCGAGCGTCTGCGAGCGCTCAGCGACGATCAGTGGGAGAAGGTGGGTTGGAGTCCGGAGGGCGAGCGTCCCTATCACCGCTTTCAAGAGACCCGGTTGTTGGACAGTTGGATCCACCTGCAGGACATTCGCGACGCGCTGCTAGAGCCCGCGGACGATCACGGGCCCGGCGAAGAGATCGTCGTCAATCGATTTGAGGCCGCGCTGCCGTACGTCGTGGGCAAGAGGGTGGGGGCGCCGGAGGGGTCCTTCGTGCGCATCAACCTGAGCGGTCGACTGGCGCGCTCGATTCGTCTCGTCGTGCGCGACGGACGCGCGATCACGATCGAGGCGAGCGACCAGACACCCGATCTTGAACTCACCACTCCCGTCGCGCTCTTCTGGCGTCGAGCGGCCGGTCGCATCTCGGGCGACGCGTTTCTGGGCGCGTCGGCGACCGACGTGCGGGGAGATGAGGAGTTGGCGCGTCGCCTCGCCGACTCCCTCGCCGTCATGATGTAGCCAAAGGGCTGTCGAACTACACTTTTCGCAGCCACGAGCCGTAACGAAGGGATCAACGATGCGCATCATTCGACTGGCTCTCGCGGGCGTTCTCGGGGCGACGGTGCTCGTAGGAGTGGGCCTCACGGGCGCTCTCAGCGCTACGGCCGCGAGTTCCAGTGCGCTCGCCGCCTGCAAGACCAAGATTCTTTCTGAAGAGGTCACCAAGGGAACGCTGGCGGTGGCCACCGACACTCCCGCCTACACGCCGTGGTTCGTGAGCAACAAACCCTCGGACGGCAAGGGATTTGAGTCCGCGGTCGCCTACGCGATTGCCAAGGAATTAGGCGTCAAGAAGGGCAACGTGAAGTGGGTGGTGGAGGCCTTTGACTCGAGTTACATCGCAGGACCCAAAGCCTTTGACTTCGATATCAACGAGATCTCGTACACCGCCGAGCGCGCCGAAGCCGTTACCTTCTCCGAGAGTTACTACAACGTGAACCAATCCATTGTGGCCCTTAAAACTGACGCCATCGTCAAGAAGCACTCGGCCGCGCAGCTAAAGACCTATCAATATGGAGACCAAATCGGCACCACGGGCCTGGCGTACATCAACGACCACATCAAGCCCACCAAGCCCGCCCGCGTGTACTCGACCCTTGACCAAGTGGTACTCGCACTCCAGACCGGTCAGATCGACGCGATAGTCATCGACACGCCGACAGGCCAGTACATGGCCTCGGCCCAGATCGTGAACAAGAACAACAAGCCCATCGCGACCCAAGTCGGACAGTTTCCAAGCACTGGCGAGCACTACGGTCTTCTCTTTGCCAAGGGCAACCCACTCGTGGGGTGCGTCAACGACGCGATCAACGCCCTGAAGGCGAACGGCACACTCGCCGCCCTCCAGCAGAAGTGGCTGGGTATCTACACGAGCGTGCCCACTATCAAGCCCTAGCCAGTGACCTTCTTCGGCGACAGGGGAAGCGACGATCTCATAGCGCCTCCGTCGACGGGAACCCCGAATCTCTTCGCCTCACGACGTAGCCGAATCTTCACGGGAAACGGGGTATAGCCGCCAGCGCGGCATCGACGCTGGTCATCGTGGGAGCGATCGTGGCGCTGCTCTTTGTTGCGCCCGGGGGGGCCACGTTTCGCTACACCTTTTTCGACCCTCATTATCTGTGGCTGGCGTGGACGGGCGATCCCAGCAAGGGTATTGATTCGATTCGCGACGGAATGGTCACCAACATCTGGATGTTCTCGCTGACCGAAGTTCTGGTGCTGTTCCTGGGTCTGATCATCGCGTGGTGTCGCATCAGCACCACTCCCGTACTGTTTCCTTTTCGAGTTTTGGTAACCGTCTTTTCCGACTTCTTTCGCGGCGTGCCCGTTCTTCTCGTCGTGCTCATGGTTGGGTACGGCCTTCCGCAACTCGATTTCGGATTCATCTCACGCCTTTCGCCCGACGAGTATGGCGTCATCGCCCTCACGCTCACCTATTCGGCCTACGTGTCCGAGGTCATCCGAGCGGGAATTAACTCAATTCCGAACAGCCAACACCACGCGGCGTACTCGCTCGGCCTCTCCAACGCGTCGACAATGCGGCGCGTCATACTGCCTCAGGCGGTGCGCAACGTGATACCTCCTCTCCTCAATGACTTCATCTCACTGCAAAAGGACACTGCACTGGTCTCCGTCTTGGGTGCCGTCGAGGCTGCTCGGGCAGCCGAGATCTTTTCCGCCACCGTCTTCAACCAGAGCGGAATTGTCGTGGCGGCCGCATTTTTCCTGGTTCTGACTATTCCGATGACCCGGTTCACCGATCGACTCATCTCGAGGGACCGCGCCCGACGACTGGCGAGTGCCCCGTGAACGACGTGATCCTGGAGATGGACTCGGTGGTGAAGCGTTACGGCGACAACGAGGTACTGCGAAGTATCACCCTCGAACTTCGTACCCACGAGGTCGTGTGCTTGATTGGTGCCTCCGGGTCGGGCAAGTCGACGTTGCTTCGATGCATCAACCTCCTCGAGCGCATCGACGGTGGCGACATCGTTCTGTATGGCCAGAGTCTGACCGACCCGCGCATCGACCCCAAACTGGTGCGACGTCACGTTGGCATTGTGTTCCAGTCGTACAACCTGTTCCCTCACTTGAAGGTGATCGACAATGTGATACTCGGACCAGTTCGAGCCCAGAAGCGCGATCGAGCCGAAGCGCGCGAAGAGGCGATGATTCTCCTCGAACGCATTGGGCTCAAGGACCGAGCCAACGAGTATCCCGATCGCCTGTCAGGCGGTCAGCAGCAGCGAGTGGCCATTGTGCGTTCTCTCGCCATGAAGCCCTCGATTCTGCTGCTGGATGAGGTCACGAGTGCTCTCGACCCGACCTTGGTGGGCGAAGTGCTGGACTTGCTGACCGAGCTGGCTCACCAGGGAATGACCATGTTGATCGCGACCCACGAGATGGCCTTTGCCCGCGACGTCGCCCACGAAGTCGCGTACCTCGACAAGGGCGTGCTGGTGGAGAAGGGGTCGCCACAGCAGATCTTCACCGCACCACGAGAACAGGCGACCAAGAACTTTCTGAGCCGCGTGCACTAGTCGTCGACGCAGGGTGAGGAGTGGGGCGGCAGTAGGCTGGCGACTCTTATGCACGCTACGACCACCGCTCTGGACCACAATCACGTCAAGCTCGTCGTCGAGGTCGACGAGCCCGAAATGGACGTGGCCATCGACGCGGCGGCCGCCAAACTCGCTCAGCAGATCACCGTCAAGGGGTTTCGCAAGGGCAAGGTGCCCAAGAGCGTGCTCATGGCTCACCTAGGTGGACCCACCGCGCTGCGCGGGGAGGCCATTCGCGAGTCGATACCGGACTTCTACGCCCACGCCGTGTCGGACACGCTGATCGATCCCATCACCCAGCCCGAGATCAACATCACCTCGGGCGAAGAGGCGGGCGTACTCGTCTTCGAAGCGGACGTAGAGATCCGACCTGAGGTAACGATCACGGGTCAGCGTGAGTTGCGCGTGACGATTCCCTCTCCCGTGGTGACCGACGACGAGGTCAACGCCCAGGTCGATCGGTTCCGCGAAACCGACGCGGTGCTGCGCGACGTTGATCGACCGATCGTGACGGGCGACCTGGTGACGATGGACGTGCACGTGCAGCAGGTGGCGAGCGAGGACGAGCCGGTCGACGTGCCTGACTTTATGTACACGGTGGGCTCGGGTTCCATCACCGAGGGCGTGGACGAGCTCATCGTCGGCATGAAGGCCGGAGAAGAACTCACCGTGAACGGCAACGTCGGTAGCGGCGACGTGGCGACGTACGAACTCTCACTGAAGAAGGTTCAAGAGCGTGAGCTGCCCGAACTGACCGACGAGTGGGTCCAGGAGAACACCGAGTGGGAGGGCGTCGCCGACATGATCGACACGATCTCTGCCCAGATGCAGCGCCAGCGCGTCGCCGAAGCCCAGCGCGCTCAGCGCGATTCGGTCCTGGTCGCCTTGGGCGATTTGGTGAGCGAGGACGCCGTGCCCGCGGTGCTCGCTCAAGAGGAGACGAACGAACGTCTCCACGACCTCGGACACCGCCTGGAGCAGCAGAAACTTTCGCTCGAGATGTTCCTCCAGGTGACGAACCAGTCTTCGGACCAGTTGCTCAAAGCACTGCAGCAGGATGCCACCCGCGCGGTGCGCATCGATCTCGCGTTGCGGGCACTGGCGCGCGCCGAGGACCTCGAACCAACTGACGAGGAGGTGGAGGAAGAACTCGCCACTACCGCCGAGTCGATGAATGTCAGCGCCGAGCGCCTGCGCGAGAATCTGCGTGACTCGGGACGGACCGTGTCGTTTCGCTCCGAGGTCGCCAAACTCAAAGCGTCACGCTGGCTCAACGAGCACGTGACCTACGTCGATCCCGAGGGCGTTGAGATCGATCGAGCACTGCTCTCGCCCGACGATTCTGATGATTCCGACGCCTAAGGTAGGAGCGTGAACGACAACTTTCGAGCCCAGAACTACCTCGTGCCCACGGTGGTGGAGTCATCGAATCGCGGCGAGCGGTCCTACGACCTCTACAGCCGCCTGCTGCGCGAGCGCATCATCTTTCTGGGCACCCCGATCGACGACACCATCGCCAACCTGGTGTGCGCCCAGTTGCTGTTCCTCGAGTCCGAGGATCCCGAAAAGGACATCAACCTCTATATCAACTCACCCGGTGGCGACATCACGGGATTGCTCGCGATCTACGACACCATGAAGTACATCAAGCCGGACGTGTCGACCTTCTGCTTCGGCCAGGCGGCCTCGGCGGCGGCGGTGCTGTTGGGCGCGGGCTCTAAGGGTAAGCGCTACGCCCTGCCCCACGCGCGCGTACTGCTGCACCAGCCCTGGGGTGGCGTCGGGGGCCAGGCTTCGGACATCGAGATCCAGGCCCGCGAGATCCTTCGGATGAAGGACATGCTCAACGCCATGCTGGCCGCCGACACCGGTCAATCGGTGGAACGGGTAAATAAGGACACGGACCGCGACTTCATTATTAGCGCCGAAGAGGCCGTGGAATACGGCCTGATCGACGAAGTCATCGCGTCGCGGCCGTAGGTACCCGGTTTTTGGGTGAAGGGATCGTAGGATGGAGCGACGGTTAGTCGGTCTGTCGGAGGGCATTCGTGTCGAATTTTTCTAAGTCCACACAGTGCAGTTTCTGCGCGAAGTGCGCCGACGACGTCAAGAAACTGATCGCCGGTCCCGGCGTGTTCATCTGTGATGAGTGCATCGGGCTGTGCAACGACATTCTCACTCTAGAGTTCGCGGATCTGTCGAAGGGATAGTCGTGGCCAAGTTCGGTGAGGGTAACGACCTTATTAAGTGCAGTTTCTGCGCCAAGGGTCAAAAACAAGTCAAGAAACTAATCGCGGGTCCGAGCGTCTACATCTGCGACGAGTGCATCGACCTGTGCAACGACATCATCGCCGACGAGTTCGGCGATCGTCCCGAGTTCGTTCTCGACGAACTGCCCACTCCGCGCGAGATCTCGGCCTTCTTGGACGAGTTCGTGATCGGACAGGTCGACGCCAAGAAGATACTGGCGGTCGCGGTCTACAACCACTACAAGCGAATCCAGACCGGACCGCTGCACGACGAGGACGTTGAAGTCGCCAAGTCCAACGTGCTCTTGCTTGGCCCGACGGGCTGTGGCAAGACCTTCCTCGCTCAGACTCTCGCGCGCATGCTCAATGTGCCCTTCGCGATCGCCGACGCCACGGCGCTCACCGAAGCGGGGTACGTGGGCGAGGACGTGGAGAACATCCTGCTCAAGTTGCTGGCGGCGGCCGACTTTGACGTGAAGCGCGCCGAGCGCGGCATCATCTACATCGACGAGATCGACAAGATCGCCCGCAAGGCCGAGAACCCGTCGATCACCCGTGACGTCTCGGGCGAGGGAGTGCAGCAGGCGTTGCTCAAGATCTTGGAGGGCACGATTGCCAGTGTGCCCCCCCAAGGTGGACGCAAGCACCCGCACCAAGAGTTCATCAACATCGACACCGCCAACATCTTGTTCGTCTGCGGTGGGGCATTTTCTGGACTCGAAGAGATCATCGAACGCCGTCTCGGCAAGAAGTCGATGGGCTTCAATCAGCCGATCCAGTCCAAGCGAGCGGGCGACATCGAGATGTTCCGCCACGTCTTGCCCGAAGACATGGTCAAGTTCGGACTCATTCCCGAGTTCATTGGGCGTCTGCCCATCGTGGGTGCGGTGCAGCAGCTCGACCGCGACATGTTGATTCGCGTCCTCACCGAGCCCAAGAACTCTCTGGTGAAGCAGTTCCAACAGGTACTCGCCATGGACGGGGTGGAACTGATCATCGACGACGAGGCCCTGGAAGCCATCGCCGACTTGGCGCTGGAGCGCGGTACCGGCGCGCGAGGGCTTCGTTCGATCCTCGAACACGTTCTCTTAGAGCCCATGTTTGACGTGCCCGGGCGCAGCGACGTGGTGAAATGCGTGGTCACGGCGGCTTCGGTGCGTCAGCATGACGTTCCGACGTACGAAATACGAAAGGCGACGCGAACTCGTCGCGCCAGCTAGAGCGTGCGTTTTTCCTCGTACGCGCAAGCGTTGGCCTGGCTGGAATCCCATACTGACTTCGAGCGCTTGGCGCCGAATCATCAGCTAGTACCCAGCCTCGATCCCATCCGGGACCTCTTGGTGCAGTTTGCCGACCCGCACCACGACTACCCGACGATTCACATCACCGGCACCAACGGCAAGGGCACCACCACGACCCTCACCAGCGCGCTGCTGCGCGCCACCGGTCTGCGGGTGGGAACGTTCACGAGCCCCGACCTGCACGCGGTCAACGAACGAATCGCGGTGAACGGGGAAGCGATCGACGATGAGGCGTTCATCGCGTTGATGGAGCGGCTCTCCGACGCCGAGGCGGTGACCGGTATTACCCTGACGCGCTTCGAACTCTTGACGGTCGGCGCCTTCCTGCACTTCTCGGACGAGGGAGTGGACGTCGGCGTCATCGAAGTCGGGCTCGGGGGCACGTGGGACTCGACGAACGTCATCGACTCCGATGTCGCGGTCCTCACGAACGTGGACCTCGACCACACCGCCGTCCTCGGTCCAACGGTGAGCGCCATCGCGTCCGACAAGGTCGGCATCTTTCGTCACGACGCGATCAATGTCGTGGCCACCACCAACGCAATCGTCGTGGAGATCGCCGAGAAGAAGACGGGCGAACTCGACGCGACGCTGTGGCGCATCGGTGACGAGTTCGAGCTGCGCGAGAACGAACTGGCCATCGGAGGTCGGGCCATCTCGTTGCGCACTCCCTACGCCGACTACGAGGAGGTGCTCGTCTCGCTTCACGGCATTCACCAGGGAGTAAACGCCGCTACGGCGGTCGTCGCGGCCGAGGCGTTTCTCGGTCGTGGGCTCGGCGAGGAGGTGGTCACCACCACGTTGGCGAGTACGCCGATGCCCGGACGCATGGAAGTGATCGCGCGAAACCCACTCATTGTCGTCGACGGCGCCCACAACCCGGCGGGCGTTCGTGCGCTGGTCGCCACGCTAGACGGAGCGTTCGATGTCTCCGGGGAGCGACGCTGTGTGCTCGGCATGCTCACCGGTCGGGACCTCGACGACATGGTGACCCCACTTATCGGTGCGAGCTTCAGCGAGTTCTACTGTTGCGCGCCGAACTCACCGCGGGCGGTTCCCGCGCGCGAGCTGGTGGGCGTACTGCAGCGACATGGAGCGATTGCCTACGAGCACCCCAACTCGCGCGCCGCACTCGCCCACGCGCGTGAGCGATCTAGCGACGATGACCTCATCGTGGTCGCGGGAAGTCTCTATCTGGTGGCCGAAGTGCGCGGCGAAGTGCTGCGCATCCGGTCTCGCCATCTGACCTGACGCTGCTAGATTGCGCGGCGTGAAGAGAACCCTCGTCATCGTCAAGCCCGACGCCGTCGAACGCGGGCTGGTCGGTCAGATCGTGACGCGTCTCGAGGAACGGGGGTTTCGACTGGTGGCCGCCGAGCTGCGCACCATTGACGTCGAAACGGCTCGGCACCACTACGCCGAGCACGAGGGCAAGGCGTTCTTCGAGCCACTGGTGGCCTTCATCACGCGAGGTCCATCGTTGGTGGCGGTCGTCGAGGGTCCCGAGGACACTTGGCGAATCGTTCGCACGATGATGGGTGCGACCAACCCGGTTGATGCGGCGCCCGGCACGATACGTGGTGACCTTGCGACGCACACCACAGAAAACCTTGTTCACGGGTCAGATTCGGTTGAATCAGCGGACCGTGAGATCGCGATCTTCTTCCCAGACTTGAAATAAGCCGCCCCACTGGTCGACGCCACGCCAGATGTCCTAGCCTTGTGGAGAAACCAACAGGGTCGCGTCCTAAAGGAAATCTATGGTTGATGGTCGGTTCTCACTATTAGGTCGTGATATGGCGGTCGACCTGGGCACCGCCAACACCTTGGTGTATGTGCGTGGGCGCGGCATCGTGCTCAACGAGCCCTCCGTCGTTGCCATCGACATCAAGGACGGCAAGCCGTTGGCCGTGGGCGCCGAAGCCAAGCGGATGATCGGGCGCACCCCCAGCAATATCCAGGCGATCCGCCCCCTCAAGGACGGGGTCATCGCCGACTTTGAGATCTGCGAAAAGATGCTCCGCTACTTCATCCACCGCGTTCACCAGCGCCGCTTCGCCAAGCCGCGCATGGTGATCTGCGTGCCCTCGGGCATCACCGGCGTGGAACAGCGCGCGGTCATGGAGGCCGCCGAGTTCGCCGGCGCGCGCAAGGCCTACATCATCGAAGAGCCGATGGCCGCGGGCATTGGCGCGGGGCTACCGATTCACGAGCCAACCGGCAACATGGTGGTCGACATCGGGGGCGGCACGTCGGAGGTCGCGGTGATCTCTCTGGGTGGCATCGTGACCAGTCAGTCAATTCGCGTGGGCGGCGACGAACTCGACGAAGCGCTCGTGGCGTACGTGAAGAAAGAGTTCCAGCTCGCTCTCGGCGAGCGCACCGCCGAAGAGATCAAGATGCAACTCGGCTCAGCCTTCCCGCTCCAAGAAGAGCTGCGCGCGGAGATTCGCGGTCGCGACCTCGTCACCGGTCTGCCCAAGACCGTGGTGATCTCCACCGAACAGATTCGTGAAGCCATCTCCGAACCAGTGCAGGCCATCGTCGACGCCGTCAAGGTGACCCTGGACCGCACGCCGCCGGAACTCTCATCTGACCTGATGGAGCAGGGTATTGTCCTAACTGGGGGCGGGGCGCTGTTGGCGGGCATGGCCGCTCGCCTGGAGTACGAGACCAATATGCCGATCATTGTGGCGAATGACCCCTTGAACTGCGTGGCGCTCGGTAGTGGCATGTGCCTCGAAGAGATCGACGTCTTCGCGCGCATGTTGAAGACCAGTCCTTCGCGCTAACCCCGTGGCCACCGATCGTTCGCGGCGACGCACGTGGACTTTCAGTCTGGCCGTTGCTCTTACCCTGTTGATCCTGTACCTCACGACTGGCGTGTCGTCGGGCCTGCGCGGGGGAGCCAACATCGTGCTCACACCCTTTAGCTGGGCCGTGAACACCATCGCTCATCCGCTTGGTCACCTGTTCGCGGGCGCGATCGACTACAGCGACGTGGTGGCTCAGAACCAAAAGTTGCGCCGCCAGCTCGCCCAGGCCGATGAACGCCTGAACGAGGAGTGGTCGTACTCGCGCCAACTCCAGCAGATCTCGACCCAACTCAACGTGCCCTTCGTGAGTTCGCTACCGACGGTCGCGGTCCAGGTCACAACCGACTCGCCGACGAACTTTTCGGCCACCGTCGGTGTCTCCAAGGGTCGCAGCAGCGGCATCCTGGTGGGCATGCCGGTCGTCGCCAACGGGGGATTGGTTGGTCGCGTGATCTCCACGACGTCCAATGGATCCACGGTGCAGCTCATCAGCGACACGCACTCACTGGTGGGCGTGACGTTCAGTCACAGCACGAGCGACCTCGTGGTGTCAGGACGCGGCGTGAACAACGGGCTCGGTGCGACGTCGGTGCCCACGAACTCGGGCGTCGAGCAGGGGACCAAACTCTTTACGGACGGACTTGATGGCGGACTGTTTCCGGTGGGTCTACCGGTGGCGAGCGTCAAAGCGGTCACCCTGACGCCCGGCGCGTCCACCTACAACCTGTCGCTGCAGCCGGCCGCTGACCTGCGCCACCTGTCGTATCTCGACGTCGTTCTCTGGGAGCCCGCCGCGTGAGGCGAGTTCTCCTGCCCGTGACGATCGTCACGCTCGTGGTGGTCGCCATCCAGTTGTCGATCTTCTCCAGCCTGCGAATCGCGGGCGTCGTCGTGATGCTGGTGTGGCTCTGGCCCCTCGCTATGGGACTCGCGGGGCTGACCTCACTCGCGCTGTGGTGTGCGGTCTTGGCGGGGGTCTTCTTTGACACCCACGCGGTCACGCCCTTTGGACTGACTGCCCTCGTCGCGTTGGTCCTCGCCTACGGCGCGTCGCGCCTGGGCAAGGAGGGCGTGGGGGACCTCGACTCCGCCGCGTGGTGGGTGACACCACTCATCGCCGCGGCGGCCGGCTTCGTCGCGCCCGCGATCTACGTCGGCGCGAGCTTCTTCACGCTCAACTTTTCCTTCTGGCGGGACAGTCTCTTCGCCTCGATGGTGGTCAACGCCGTCGCGTTCTTCATCTTGGCTCGTCCCATGACGCGTCTGGCCCGGTGGGCCGGAAACTTCGGTGGGACGCGGCGATGAGTAGCTCGTGGCGCAATCGACCGACCGGTTCGTGGTGGTCGCGGTTGTGGCGTCCGTGGGTCTCGCTGCACCCCTTTCGCGGTCGGGGGCTCAACATCAACGAACCCAAGACCGTGGGCATTCGCGACCTCATCGCCCCGCCGGGCAACGTCGAGGTGCGACCGGCCCGGCGCTGGTTCGTGATCGGGGGATTCTTTCTCATCCTCTTTGCCGCTCTGGTTGTTCGTCTCTTTTTCTTGCAGGTGGTGGACTACAAGGCCTCGTACCACGACGTGACATCGAACTCCGAAGAGACCATCACGGTTCCCGCGACGCGCGGGGAGATCCTGGACCGCGAAGGACAGGCGCTGGTGACGAATACGACCACGACCGAGATTCGTCTGTCACGCGCCCTCGCGACGCTGTATCCGAGCGTCAAGGGATCGCTCTCCTCACTCACTGGAATCAGCGTCAAGCAGATCGACGCCGACTTAAAGAACGAGCAGTACAGCCCGTATGAGCCGGCACCTATCCTGGCGAACGCGCCCCCCAGTGAGGTGCAGTTCGTCAAGCTGCACCCCAGTGAGTTTCCGGGCGTCACGGTGCTCAACGTCTCTCAGCGTGACTACCCTCAAGGCGGCAACGTCGCGGCCCAGGTGCTGGGCTACGTCGGGCCCATCACGCAACAAGAGATCAACGCTGATCCCAAAGCGGGCTACCAACAGGACTCCACCATCGGCAAGACGGGCATCGAGGCGTACTACGAGCAGTACCTGCGAGGTAAGGAGGGCACGAGCACGTTGGAAGTGAGCGCCTCGGGCAGTGTCCTCTCCACCCTCAAGAGCACCCCGGCGACCGTGGGTGACTCCGTGGTCTTAAACATCGACTCGGGACTCCAGAAGGATCTCGAGAACAATCTTCAAGACGAGATCTTGGCGGACCGACACTCCATCGACCCGGTCTCGCACAAGGTGCCCGAGGCGATCAACGGCGCCGCGGTCGTCATGAATGCCCAAAACGGCCAGGTGTTGGCCATGGCGAGCTACCCCTCGTACGACCTGGACTCCTTCGTCAAGGGACTTACCGACGCCGAGTATTCAACGCTCATCAAAGAAGGCGCCTTCAACAACTTCGCCATCCAGGGTCTCTACACTCCGGGCAGCACGTTCAAACTCGTCACGGCGACGGCCGAGCTGCAAACCGGAATTTTGTCGGCCTCCACGGACGTCGACGACACCGGCGTCTTTAAGGTGCCCGACTGTAAGTCGGTGGCCGGCAGCCTGTGTTCGTTTCACGACGACGACAACTCGGCCGCCGGCGAGATCGACTTGCCCACGGCGCTGACGGTGTCCTCGGACTACTACTTCTACAACCTGGGCTACCTCTTCTGGTCCCAGTCGGCGCGCTACGGTCAGACTCCCATTCAAAACGTGGCGACGGACTACGGACTCAACAGCCTCACCAACATCGATCTGCCCGACGAGGTGTCGAGTCGGGTTGACTCTCCCCAGGTGCGTCAAGAGTTGCACGACGAGGCGCCCGCCGCGTTTCCCCGCGAGACCTGGTACGCCGGTGACAATATCGAGCTGGCCTTTGGCCAGGGCCTCACCGCACTGACCCCGATCGGGCTCGCTGACGCGTACGCGACCTTCGCTAACGGCGGTACCCGTTACGCCCCCGAAGTGGCGGCGGCGGTGGTGAACCCGCACGGTCAGGTGGTTGTTCGCTATACGCCCCGGGTGCTCGGTCACGTGAACCTGCCCGCCAGCGTGCGCGACCCGATTCTCCAGGGACTCGAGGGCGTGGTGAACGACCCCTCCGGTACCGCGTACCCGCCTTTTCACCAGTACGCAAACTTCAACCTGTCGAGCTACGAGATCGCGGGCAAGACCGGTACGGCGAGCAACGGACTGAACGAAGAGCCCAACTCGTGGTTCGTGGGCTTTGGACCGGTGGGTCACCCGCAGTACGTGGTGCTGTGCGTGATCGGCGAGGGCGGATATGGTGCCGACGCGTCCGCCCCCGTGGTCGCCAAGACGTTTAATTACTTGGTGTCTCACACGATTCCGGCGGTTCGACTCACCCCCGAGCTCACTACGCCCACCCAGCACACGTCCGCTACGACGACCACGACGACACCTGGCCAAACCACGACCACGACGTCCGCTACGCCCTGAATGGGCCGAGTTCTTCGCGGCGTGCGGTAGCCTGAAGGTGTTGGGCGCACCGGCACACGAGGTGTCGGTCGCAAAGGAACGTCGCGCTAACGCAGGTCATTCTCCGTTACGCACAGCATTGAGGACATGACGTGGCAATCGCCATTGCGCTAGAGCTGCTAGGAAGCGTCGCAGTCCTGCTCGTCTCGACCCAACAGATCGTTCGTTTTTTTCACCTGGTCGACGCCGGTATTTCACCGAGCACGACTTCGCGCGGCCTAGTGCGGCACGTCTACTTATCTCAGAACGCAAGGAGTACCCGTCGTGAGCGACGAATCCACCCAACCCCTTCCCTCATCATCTAGCCCCAGAATTGGTGATACCCGTCCAGCCCCGCAAATAGGCGATACTCGACCAGTAGGGCGCACTGCGTCTCCGGCTCCGAGCACCACGTCCGCTCCCGGTCAAGGTCGACGCCGTCGCGGAGGCCGAGGACGTTCGGGCGGCCAAGGTAATCGTGAGAACCGTGAAAATCGTGACGCCAACAACGGTGTCGCGACGCGCCGGCCCATGGACGCGCCCGTCGAAGCATCGGCGCCCGAGGCGGCCGAGAACGCGGGACGCAAGAGTTCGCGCCGCCGCCGCGGGGGAGAGCGGCGCACCCGGGCTCAGGGCCGCTACCTCATGGCCGTGCACACTACGGCCGACGCGACGCATATCGCCACCCTCGAAGGACGCTCGATGGTCGAGTACACGGTCGCCAAGAACGCCGACGAGACCAACCAGATCGACGGCAACATCTACGTGGGCCGGATCCAAAACGTACTGCCGGGCATGGAACTCGCCTTCGTGGATATCGGCATCCCCAAGAACGCTGTTCTCTACAAGGGCGACGTGTCCTACGACGACGACGTGGACGGCGCTCCCCAGAACAACAAGCGCATCGAAGAGATGATCCGGGCCGGACAGACTGTGCTCTGCCAAGTCACCAAGAACGCCATCGGCGCCAAGGGAGCGCGCCTCACCCAGGAAGTCTCGCTGCCCGGGCGATTCGCGGTGCTCGTGCCAAACTCATCGACGATCGGTATCTCCAAGCGCTTGCCTGATGGCGAGCGACGCCGGTTGCGCAAGATCATCGAAGACGTCAAGCCCGCCCAGCATGGCATCATCATCCGCACCGCCGCCGAAGGCGTCACCGCCGACGACCTGGCCCGCGACGTGACGTCGCTAGTGGAGAAGTGGTCGGCCATCGAGAGCGAAGTGGCCAAGTCCAATCAGCCGCGTCTGGTGTATCGCGACCTTGACCTCGCGGTGCGCGTGCTGCGCGAAGAGCTCAACGAGGAGTACCGCGCGGTGCTCATCGACGACCCGATCCTCTATGAGAAGGTTCGCGACTACGTCATGGCCGTCAATCCCGAACTGGCCGACCGCATCGAGTTCTACAATCGCGACGTCGAAGAGCTACCGCTCTTTGAGCGCTACTTCGTGCACGAGCAGTTGCACCGCTCGCTCGACCGCAAAGTCTTCTTGCCCTCGGGAGGGTCTCTCATCATCGAGCGCACCGAGGCCCTTACGGTGATCGACGTCAACACGGGAAAGAACGTGGGCACCAACAACCTCGAAGAGACCGTCTTTCGTAACAACCTCGAGGCGGCCGACGAGGTCGCCCGCCAGCTTCGGCTGCGTGATATCGGCGGCATTATCGTGATCGACTTCATCGACATGGAGTCCAAGGGAAATCGCGAGGCGGTCGCCTCGGCCCTGCGCCAGGCTCTGTCGCGTGACAAGACCCGCAGCCAGGTCTTTGATATCTCCGAGCTGGGCCTGGTGGAGATGACGAGGAAGCGCGTGAATGAAGGACTGCTCGAATCGCTCTCCGTGGTGTGTGGGGTGTGTGACGGGCGTGGCTTCATTGTGAACACCGGCCTCTAATCGCTTTCGAGCCGGGCTTCTTAGGAGCTTCCGGTTCTGGCCTTATTCTTGATCCGCTATGATAGGAACCCTTATGTACGCCGTTATCCGTGTAGGAACATCTCAAGAGCGCGTCACCGAGGGCCAGGTGGTCCGGGTCGATCTGCGCAGCGAAGACATCGGCGCCGACGTCGAGTTTCAGCCGGTTTTGCTCGTTGACGGGGACACCGTCGTGGCCGGTCCCGCCCTCAAGGGCGCCACGGTAACCGCCAAGATCATCGGTGAGGAGAAGGGCCCCAAGATTCGGGCCCTGACCTACAAGCCCAAGGCGATCCAACGTCGCCGCTGGGGACACCGTCAGCACTACTCGACCGTCGAAATCACCAAGATTTCGGCCAAGGCCTAAGGAGATCCCATGTCAAAGACCAAGGGTGGCGGATCTACCCGTAACGGTCGCGACTCCGCCGCGCAGCGTCTAGGCGTCAAGGAGTTTGACGGCACGCTCGTCAAGTCCGGCAGCATCATTGTTCGTCAGCGTGGTACCCAGTTCCATCCCGGCCGCAACGTCGGTATCGGCAAGGACGACACGCTGTTTGCGCTCGCTGAGGGAACCGTGAAGTTTGGTTACCGGGGCGGCAGAAAACTAGTTGACGTTCTCGCCGACTGAGTTTTCCTCCTAAAACTAAGAAACCCCCGGGCTCAGCCCGGGGGTTTCTTAGTTAGTACCGAAACTACGAAGCTTTGACGGCCTTCTTGAAGGTCGAGCCAATCGAGACCTTCGGAGCCCGAGAGGCCTTGACCTGAATGGCCTCGCCGGTCTGCGGGTTGCGCGCGGTGCGAGCCTTGCGCTCTACGCGCTCGAACGACAGGAATCCAGACAGCACAATCTTTTCGCCTTTGGAGACGTTGCCGACCACGACGTCCTCGAAAGCCTTCAGAACTTCGGCAACGGTGTTCTTCGAGGCGCCACTTTCGGCGACAATTGCTTCTACCAACTCGGCCTTGTTCACCGGTCGACTCCTTACTCTTCTCTGAAACGGAACTGGGTCTTCCCAGCAGCCACCGTCAGTTTTACCGGAAAAAAGGGAAATTTTGCGGATTTCGGGCTAAGAATTGCCAGTGTTCCTCACAGAGATCTCCTAAAGTACCTGATGAACACGGTCTTCGCCGACGGCGGTGCCGCTTGAGATTTGTTGGACAGGCACGTGGAACCACCTAAATGTCAGAAAAATTCCGGTTTTTGGGCCACTGCGCAGGTACCGGCGCTCGACGGCACCCTCACGCGAACGCACCAAAATTCGCACGAAAACCCCGTTCCATTAGGATGGATGCGTGTCTTCCTTCATTGATCGCGCTCAATTGCACGCCAAAGCTGGCAATGGCGGGGCCGGATGCGTCAGTTTTCGCCGTGAGGCGCACGTTTCCAAGGGCGGTCCGGATGGGGGAGACGGGGGAAACGGGGGCAGTGTCTGGCTCGAAGCCGATCACAATCAGGCCTCTCTCCTCGGATTCAAGGATCACCCGTTTCGACGGGCCACTGACGGAAAACACGGCACCTCAAAGCGCCAACACGGCGCGCGGGGCAAGGACATCATCGTCGAGGTGCCGATGGGCACCATGGTCTACGACGCTCAGGGCGAACTGCTGGCGGACTTAGCGAGTTCCGGCGAGCGCTGGCTGGCGGCCGAAGGGGGACTCGGCGGATTCGGCAACGCGCGATTTCTCTCCAATCAGCGCCGCGCGCCGGCTTTCGCGGAGCAGGGCGAGTTCGGCGAAGAACACTGGTTCGAACTGGAACTCAAGCTCCAAGCCGACGTGGCGCTGATTGGATTTCCCAACGTGGGTAAGTCGACGCTGATCTCGCGAATCTCCGCCGCGCGACCCAAGATCGCCGACTATCCCTTTACGACCTTGGTGCCCAACCTTGGCGTGGTGCGCGTGGGTTCGCGCGCGTCACGTCCGGGCGACGCCACCGAGTTCGTGGTCGCCGACATTCCCGGACTCATCGAGGGGGCCGCCTTCGGGCGAGGACTCGGACACGATTTTCTTCGCCACATCGAGCGGGCCCGAGTGCTCTGCGTGCTCCTCGATCTCTCCGAACTCGCTGCGAGTCCGCCCGAGGATCAGTTGGCGATTCTGCTGGGGGAGTTGAGCGAGTATCAAAGCGACCTGCTGAGCCGCCCGCGCATCGTCGTGGGTTCCAAGGGCGATGTCGCCGCCTACGAGATGCCGAGCGTTGAGTCGATCTCGGCCGTGACGGGCGAAGGACTCGATGAGCTGGTGGGCCAGCTGGCGCACCTGGTGAGCGAGGCCCGCGTCGCCGAGGCGGCCGAACACCAGCGTGAAATTGTCATCCATCGACCGGTCTCCCAGGAGATCACGGTCGAGCGCGAGGGCGACGCCCACTGGCGCGTTGAAGGCCGCGCCGCGCGCCGGGCGGCTCGCTTCTCAGATCTCACCGACGACGAAGCTCTGGCCGAGATCGTGCGACGCCTGCGAGAACTCGGCGTGGATCGACTTCTGACGCGTGCGGGCGTGCGCGACGGCGACATCATCAGTGTGGACGATCTCTCCTTCGAGTGGTGGCGCGACGCGGTCGATACCGGACTCGATCGTGCCGAGCATCACCGCGCCACGCGCCGCGAACGCCTCGCGCGCAGCGGTCGTCTCGAGGAAGAGACCGATGACCAGTCGTAGCGTCGTCGTCAAAGTCGGTACGTCGTCGGTGACCGACGAGCGTGGCGGCGTTGACGTAGCCGTCTTAAGCGACATCGCCCGCGATGTGGTGACTCTGCGTGACGAAGGCTGGTCGGTCGCTGTGGTGACGTCCGGCGCGATCACTGCCGGGTGGGCGGACGTCGGGGAGGGCAGAGCGCGCCCCCGCGACGCCGCCACGCTTCAAGCGGTCTCGGCAGTTGGCCAACCCTTGCTCATGCACGCCTGGCGCGACGCATTCGCCCCGCACGGTGCGCGCGTCGGACAGGTTCTCCTCGCGCCACTGGATTTCTCGCACCGTGGCCAGTATCTGCACGCCCGCGGCACGATCGAAGCACTCGGCGCCCTGCACGTGGTGCCGGTCATCAATGAAAACGACGCCGTGGCCGACGAGGAGATTCGCTTCGGTGACAACGATCGCCTGGCCGCCCTCGTCGCGAATCTCGTTGGCGCCTCACACCTCGTGCTCTTAACCGACACGCCCGGTCTCCTCACGGCCGATCCCAAAGTCGACGAGTCCGCCACTCTCATCGAAGAGGTCACGGCCTTTGACGCTGACCTCGTTCGCGCGGCTGGACTCAGCCGCTCCGGCGTGGGCAGCGGGGGCATGGCGTCGAAACTGGCCGCCGCCCACATGGCGGCGTGGTCGGGCGTGACGACGGTGATCGCCTCGGCCCGCGCGCCGCACGCGCTGCTGCTCGCTGCGGGTAACTCTCCCGGTTTTGGGACGACGTTTCGTCCGCGTCCCGAGCGGCTCTCCGCGCGAAAGTCCTGGATCGCTTTCGCAGTCGCGAGCCAAGGATCACTTCGCATCAACGAAGGCGCCCGTACCGCCCTGGAGCGCGATGGACGTAGCCTGCTGCGCGTCGGCATCGTGTCCTTCAGCGGTGACTTCGCCGAGGGTGACGCCGTTGAAGTGAAGGGCCCCGATGGCGAGACGGTCGCCAAGGGTCTCGTGCGCGTGTCGGCCGAGTCCTTCGACGACGGCGAAGACGTCGTGATCCATCGTGACGACCTTGTCCTTCTGCGCCGTCCGTAGTGGCCATTACGCTTAAGAAATGACGACCACCGACCTGCTCCGACAAGGTGCTGAGGTCAAGCGGGCCGCCCGGGAACTCGCCCAGTCCTCGAACGAGACCCGCCAGGCGGTGCTCTTCGACGTGGCCGATCGCCTGGTCAAGAACGAAACCGAGCTGCTCGGCGTCAACGAGGCGGACCTCGAGGACTATCACGAGCCCGGCCCGGGACGGGACCGACTGGCCCTCACGAGCGATCGGGTGTCCTCCATGGCGAGCGCGCTGCGCACGATCGCCCACGGGCCCGATCCGCTCTTTGAAGCCCAAGATCAGCAGATCCTGGACAACGGGCTGCACGTCGAGCGCCTACGAGTCCCCTTGGGGGTGATCGGCGTGGTCTACGAGAATCGCCCCAACGTCACCACCGACGTCGCCGGGCTGTGCGTGCGCAGCGGCAACGCGGCCTATCTGCGTGGATCCAAGAGCGCCCAGCGCACCAACGACTACCTGGTGACGCTGTGGCAAGACGCGCTGGAGTCGGCCGGTCTGCCCGCCGCGAGTGTGTCGCTGGTTCAAGACACCTCGCACGAGAGTGCGGCGGCCTTTATGCAGATGAGTGACGTGCTCGACTGTCTCATCCCGCGCGGCGGACCCAGTCTCATCGAGGCCATGCGCGAGAACGCCCGCGTACCCTACGTGCTGGACGGCGATGGCAACTGTCACATCTACGTCGATGAGTCGGCTCAGCTCGATCAGGCGCTCAACATCGTGCGAAACGCCAAAACGTCTCGCCCGGGGGTGTGCAACGCGGCTGAGACCCTGCTCGTGCACGAGTCGGTCGCCTCGAAGTTCTTGCCGACCCTCGCGGCGGCGATGCCCGACGTGGAACTACGTGGCGACGTGCGCGCGCGGCTCATCCTGCCCGACGCGACACCGGCGAGCGACGATGACTTCGCTCGCGAGTTCTTGGACCTGATCCTGGCCGTGAAGGTCGTGGGATCGCTCGATGAAGCGATCGACCACGTCACCGCCTACGGCACGGGACACAGCGAAGCGATCGTGACCGAGAACGCCGAACACGCCGACGCGTGGGTGCGGCGCGTCGACGCCGCCGCGGTGCTGGTGAATGCCTCGACGCGGTTCATCGATGGGGGAGAGTTGGGCCTGGGCGCCGAAGTCGGTATCTCTACCCAGAAACTGCACGCGCGCGGCCCCATGGGGGTGCGCGAACTGACCTGCCTCAAGTGGGTCGTGCGAGGAGAGGGGCAGATTCGATGACCGCGCTGGATCCGAGGGAAGAGTTGGCCCAGCGCCTAGGGCTCGCGAGTGTCCCCCGGGTACGCTTTGAGTCTCCCGGAGAAGTCCGTCAACTGCTGGCCGCCCACGACTATCTCGCCGACGACGGCATCGCCTCGGTCACTTACCTCGCGGACCGCCTCGCCAAACCCGTGCTCGTCGAGGGACCCGCGGGTACGGGCAAGACCGCGCTCGCCAAGGCGGTCGCCGACTCGATTGGCGCGCGCCTCATCCGCCTGCAGTGTTACGAGGGCCTCGATGAGTCCAAGGCCCTCTATG
This sequence comes from uncultured Acidimicrobiaceae bacterium, assembly GCA_963844615.1. Taxonomy (GTDB): domain Bacteria; phylum Actinomycetota; class Acidimicrobiia; order Acidimicrobiales; family RAAP-2; genus RAAP-2. The sequence continues at coordinate 202,893 of CAWJOZ010000001.1, forward strand.
AGTGGAACTACCGCAAGCAACTTCTGCGCATCCAGGCCGGACGGCCCGAAGGTTCGAGCGCCGAAGAGTGGCACGATCTCGAAGAGGACATCTTCGCCGAGGAGTTCATGCTCACCCGCCCTCTCCTCGAGGCGATCTCGGCCACCGACCCCGTGGTCTTGCTGATCGACGAGGTCGACCGGGTCGAACTCGAGACCGAGGCGCTCATGCTCGAGATTCTCTCGGAGTACCAAGTCTCGATTCCCGAGCTGGGCACGATCCGCGCCCAGCAGATCCCCATGGTCTTTCTCACCTCCAACAACACCCGTGAACTCTCCGAAGCGCTCAAACGCCGGTGCCTGTACCTCTACGTGGGCTATCCGACGATTGAACGCGAGCGCGACATCATCGTCTCGCGCGTGCCAGGCATCACCAAGACCCTCGCCGAGCAGATCGCCCAAGTGGTGCGCTCGCTGCGCACGCTCGACCTGAAAAAGGCGCCCTCGGTCTCCGAGACCCTGGACTGGGCGCGCACGCTGGTGGTGCTCGGTCGTGAGGAGATTGGCGACGAGGACGCGGCGGCGACGTTGCACATCTTGCTCAAGTATCAGTCCGACATCGAACGCGCCACCAAAGAACTGCTCGGGCGCTCGAGGCCCGTTGCTTAATCTGCTCGGCGACTTCATCGGGGAGCTGCGCGCCGCGGGGATCCCCGTGTCAATGAGCGAACACGTGGACGCCGCTCGGGCCGTGGAAGTGATCGACCTCGGTGATCGCAACCTGCTGCGCGCCACGCTGGCCGCGACGCTGGTCAAAGACGGTGACCACCTGCCCGTCTTCAACAGTGCCTTCGACGTGTACTTCTCGATTCGCTCGTGGGACGGGGCCGAAGAACTCCTCGACGAAGAGATGACCTCGTCGGCCGATCCCGCCGGGGCCTCGGGGGCGCGGGGGAGGGACCCGAAGGGTCGCGGCGGCGGCGCGGCGGGATCGATGAGCGCGGCGGAGCTGGCCGAGATGCTCTTTCGCGCCCTGCGCGACGGGGACCTGTCCTCGATGCGCGAGGCAGCGAGCGAGGCGGTGTCCCGGTACGCCGGCATGGAGCCGGGCCGACCGGTCGGTGGCACGTACTACTTGTATCGAACGCTGCGCAACCTCGAACTCGAAGAACTCCACGCGCGCCTCGTGGGCGACGGGGGCGGCGACGAACTCTCCCGGCGACTCGCGCGCGACGAGGCGAGTGCGCGCATCGAACAACTCAAAGCCGAGATCGAGCGCGAGATACGAGAGCGTCTGGTCGAAGACCGGGGCGCCGAGGCTCTCGCCAAGTCGGTGCGCAAGCCTCTGCCCGAGGACCTGGACGTCATGCACGCCAACCGTGACGAGATGGCCCAGCTTGAGCGAGCCCTTCGCCCACTCAGCCGCAAGCTGGCGGTGCGTCTCGCGCGCAAGCGCCGTCGTCGCCGTCGCGGGCCGGTCGATCTGCGACACACGGTGCGACGAAGTCTGTCGACGGGCGGAGTGCCGCTGGATCTTCGCTTCAAGCCGCCACGACCGGCCAAGCCCGAGATCTTTGTCATCGCCGACATCTCGGGCTCAGTCGCCTCCTTCGCCCGATTCACGCTGCACCTGGTGCATGCGATCTCCTCGCAGTTCTCCAGGGTGCGCAGCTTCGTGTTCGTCGACGGTCTCGATGAAGTCACGCATCTCTTCGAAGGCGTGGAGGACCCGGCCGACGCCGTGCTCAAGATCAACGCCGAGGCGGACGTCATCGCCTTCGATGGTCACTCCGACTACGGCCGGGCGCTGTCGACCTTTCACGATCGCTACGCCCGCTCGCTCACGAAGCGTTCGACCGTCTTGATCTTGGGCGACGCGCGCAACAACTACCACCAGGCGCACGCCGAAGTGCTGGCCGACCTGCACCAGCGGGCCAAGGCCGTCTACTGGTTGAATCCCGAACCCACGACCTACTGGAACAGCGGGGACTCCGTGGTGTCCCAGTACGCGCCGTACTGTGATCGTGTCATTGAGTGCCGCACGCTGCGCCAACTCGAAACGTTCGTCGGAGAACTCGCGTGAGCCTCGCCGAACGTCTCCCGCCCGAAGGCTTCCGCCAGCGCGGGCCGCTGCCCACCGGTACGCGACTCGTCTTCATTCGCCACGGTGAGTGCGTCGCCAACGAGCGAGGGCTCGCCGGCGGTCCGATCGGCGATGGCGGGCTGACCGAACTCGGTCGCGCTCAGTCCCGAGCGCTCGCTCGTCGCGTGTCGATCACCAAAGAGCTTCAGGGCGCGCGCGCCTTCTACACCTCGATGCTGCCGCGCGCCATCGAAACCGGTTCGATCGTCTTTAGCGCGATCAATCCCGACCTCTCTGCCCATCGCGAGGAGGACCTGGGCGAGCTGCGCGTGGGTGCGGCCGACGGGCTCACGTGGTCCGAGATCGAAGATCGCTACGAGCTACCCAACTGGGACGTCGATCCTCGTCAGCGCAACGTGCCCGGCGGTGAGTCGCTGATTGAGTTTCACGCGCGCTGCGTGGCCATCATCGATATGATCGTCGCGCGTCACCCCCATGAATTGGTGGTCATCGTCTCGCACGGTGGAGTGATCGAACAGGCCATGAAGATCTACCAGGGTCTCGACGCGTCAGTGCGCCTGCGCCCGCGCATCGAGCATCTGTCGATGACCGAGATCGAGTTTCACGACGCCGGCATGCGCCTGCTTCGCTACAACGACCTCTCGCCGATCGGCGTGGAGTAACGCTGGAGGTACTCGGCCACGTGAAAGGCCATGTCCAGGCTCTGGGTGGCGTTCAGGCGCGGGTCACAGATGGTGGTGTAGTTCACGTCGAGATCCGTTTCGTCGAGACGTGATCCGCCGCCCAGGCACTCGGTGACGTCATCACCGGTGAGTTCGATGTGCAGCCCCCCCGGCCACGTGCCGAGTGCTTGGTGCACGAGGAAGAACTGGGAGGTCTCGTTGAGCACGTCATCGAAGTGGCGCGTTTTTTGACCGCCCGAGGCGACGAAGGTGTTGCCGTGCATCGGATCGCACGTCCACAGTTCGCGGCGACCGTCGTCGCGCAGGGCTTCGACGAGCGGTGGGAGAAGTTCGCTGATGCGCTGATGTCCCATGCGTGAGATCAGCGTGAGGCGACCCGGCACATTCTGTGGGTTCAGCACGTCAACGAGGCGTCGCAGTTCATCGACGCCCATGGACGGCCCGACCTTGAGTCCGAGAGGATTGGATACCCCTCGCAGAAAGTTGACGTGAGCGCCGTCGAGCTGACGCGTGCGATCGCCGATCCACAACAAGTGGGCCGAGCAGTCGTACCAGTCGCCGGTGAGTGAGTCGCGCCGCGTGAGGGCCTGCTCGTAGTTGAGGATGAGGGCCTCGTGACTGGTGTAGAAATCCACGGCCTGCAACGCCTGATCATCGGCCAGGTCGATGCCGCACGCCTTCATGAACGCGAGGGCGCGCTCGATCTCGTCCGCGATGACCTCGTAGCGCTTGCCCTCGAGAGAGTTGGCGACGAACTCCTGGTTCCACGCGTGCACGCGACTGAGCGCGGCGTAGCCACCCGTCGTAAAGGCGCGCAGCAAGTTGAGCGTCGAGACGCTCTGGTGGTAGGCGGCGAGGAGTCGCTCGGGGTCCGCTCGACGCGCCTCGGCGTTGAACTCCTCGGAGTTGACGATGTGACCGCGAAAGGCGGGAAAACGTTCGCCGCCGCGTTCTTCGAACTCGTCAGTGCGGGGCTTGGCGAACTGGCCGGCGATGCGTCCGACTTTGATGACCGGCACACCCGCGGCGTAGGTGAGGGCGACGGCCATCTGCAAGATGACTTTCAACTTGTCGCGGATCGCGTCGGCGGACCCTTCGTGGAAGGACTCCGCGCAGTCGCCCGCCTGGAGAAGAAACGCCTTACCATCAGCCACTTGAGCCAGTTGGTCTTGGAGGCGTCGGGCTTCTCCGGCAAACACCAGCGGCGGCTTGGTGGCGAGCTCGGCTTCCACCCGCGCCAAGTGCTCGGCGTCGGGCCACGTCGGACTCTGAGCCGCAGAAAACTCGCGCCAACGTCCGGGGGTCCACTCGAAGGATGGTGTCTCCATCAAACAAGACTAAGGGCTCGGGGAACCAGCGATCAATCGCACCTAGGATTCGGCGGTGCGCGATCGTCATCTGGGCCTCTTTGGGGGCACGTTCGACCCGCCGCACCTGGGACATGTGGCCGCCTTGCGGGCGGCGTCGTCCAGCGGGCGCTTCGATCGCGTCGTGGTCACGGTGGCGGGTCAGCCGTATCGCAAGGGACTCGATGTACTGCCGGCCGACGTACGCCTCGCGATGGCGCACGCGGCCTTCGACGATATTGCGCTGGTGGAGGTCTCGGACATGGGAGATCCGTCGCCAAGGTCCCAGTTACACGATCGACACGGTACGTGAACTTCTCGTGAACTCAGAAGCGGTTGACCTGATCGTGGGGGCTGATCTCGCCTGGCAACTGAACGAGTGGCACGAGGCCGACGAGTTATGTCAACTTGTCCAAGTCGGCGTGGTGCCGCGCCCCGGTTCATCGAGTCAACCACCCAGGGGATGGCGGCACTACGAAATTGATATGCAGCCGGTCGATCTGTCGAGTACGTTCATACGTGACATGTCACTGAGCGACAAGGATCTGAAGAACTACCTGCCCGAGAGTGTTATTCCTCTCTACGTCAAGGCCCGAGGCTAGAGTCGAAGCAATGGCAGTTCGGTTGTTTGACCTGAGCGAGGCGCAGTCGACACGACTGGACTCTCTCGAAGCCGCTCCGCGACGTCAACACGTGCGCCGAACCAAACAGCGCTACGCAGTTCTCGGCATCGTAGTGACCTCCATTCCCTTCTTTACTGCGCTCATCGTTCTAGGGACGTCGCACTGAGTGACACGGTGACGAGCGGCGAGCTGTCTCGCGGCACTTACTCCACCTACGTGACGCTGCTGCTGAACGCGACGGTCGTGGCGAGCGAAGAAAAACTCGGCGTCGACACCGTCATCTTGGACCTGCGCGAACTCGTGGACGCCTTCGACGCGCTCGTGATCACGTCGGGGCGTAACGACCGCCAGGTGCGCGCGATCGCTGATGAGATTGAGCGTCTCGTCGAGGTCGCCCTGGGCGTCAAGCCCAACCACGTCGAGGGTCTGGACAGCGCCCAGTGGGTCGCGCTTGACTACGGCGACGTCATCGTGCACGTGTTCGATGAGAGTTCGCGCGACTACTACGACCTGGAACACCTGTGGAACGCGGCTCCCGCGCTACGCCCCGCGTCAGCCTCTTAAGCATTCAACAAACCCTGAAAATCGCTCGGCGTGGCGAGGAGCGTGCGCTTGCCGTTGGGGAGCAGCAGCTCTTGGGGTGTGCCCGCCACTCGAATCTCCAATCCCTTGGTCGCGTCCACATCGTCGGCGGTGAGAACGAGTTGGCCGACCGCTAGAAGTTGTTGCGAGCGCGGCAGCGACGAGAGCGACGTCGCAAAGTTGATGTAGCCGGTGTTGTTGACCACGTTGGCCGAGATCACGACGAGTGATTTGGGCAGAGCCGAGGTGTAGCCCGCGGACGTTTCGATCTGCGTGGGTCCGAGCAGGAGCTGTTCGACCACGGTGGCGAGCGCGGGTGGCGAGGGCACGATGCGACTCGAGGGCGCTAGGTGTCCCGAGGCGTCCACGATGTACACGGGTTGGGTGATGAAGCGCACGCGGGCGTGATTGGTGCCGGGAATCGTGGCGTTCAAGAGGCCGAAGGGCACGTTCTTGGAGGGGATACGAATCGCCGCGGAGTTCGGCGTCACCAGGGTGCAACTCGAGAGCGCGAGAGCACCGAGGAGAAGGAGGGGAACAACGCGACGCCTCACTCGTCCACCTCGTCGTGGCAGGGGAGCACAATCTGAAAGCGAGCGCCACCTTCGGGGCTCTCCGTGACACGAATGGTGCCGCCGAAGGCGCGCACGTGGTCGCGCACCAGCGCAAGACCGAGTCCCGTACCGCGAGACATCCCACGGTCGTGGGCCGCGCGACCCCGAAAGAAACGCTCGAAGACGGCCTCACGTTCATCGGCGGGAACGCCCGAGCCCGCGTCATCGACGTTGATGGCGAGGAGGTGGCCCTCCACGTCGATGCGAACCTCGCTCGTCCCACCCGCGTAGTAGTGGGCGTTGTCGATGAGATTGGCGATGACGCGTTCAAAGCGGCGCCGGTCCACCGAGACGACTGGCGAAATGACCGACGCACCGACGCTGACGGGAGGCTCGGCCAGCCCGTGACGTCGCGCCGAAGAGCGAACCGACTGTCGTACCAGTTCGACCGCGTTCACCGACTCGATGACCAGGGGAACAGCGCCCGCGTCGCTGCGGGCCATTTCGAGAAGGTCTTCGACTAGGGACTGGAAAATCGATAGGTCAGCGGTCAAAAGATCGAGGCTCTCTTGGCCCGCGGCAGAGAGCTCGCTGCGGTGCTGTTGAAGAACGCTCGACGTCGTCGCGAGCGTCGTGAGGGGCGAGCGCAGCTCGTGACTGACGTCACTGGCAAATCGCGCGTCGCGCTCTAAGCGATCCACCAGTTGGCCGACCATCTCATTGAAGGACTCGGTCAGCTGTTGCACTTCGCGGTCGGCGTTCGTGACCTCGAGTCGCGTCGAAAGATTACCCTCGGCGATCGCGGCCGCCGCGTGCGAGACCCGCGCCAGAGGCTGGACTGCTCGTCGCGCTACCCATAGCCCGCCCGCGATGCCCAGGAGCGACGTCGCAAGGGCCCCCAGTAAGAGGTTGTGCAGGAGCGTGTCGAGGGATCCCTCGAGTGAAGCCATCGGGAACACCTCGAAGAACTGCGTTTGGACGGCGGGAATGGGCACGCCCACCACGAAGTTGAGCTCGCCGTTTATCTTGACGATCTGGGCAGTCGCTTCGCCCTTGGCCACGAGTGAGCTGGCGGCCGCGGGCACTTCGCGGCTGGAGGCGCCCTGGCTGGTAGCGAGGTACTGGCCAAAGGTCTTGACGAGTACGCCCGAGCCCGTGGCGTGTTCGATGGAGTTAACGATGCTTTCGAGGTCCGGGGCCGAGGAGTAGAGGGTGGAGCGCACGATCTCGGCGTTCTCGTAGCTCTCGTGCAGATCCGTGTGCTGGAGGTCGCTCACCAGTTCGTGGTGAACGCCTTCGTAGGTCAGCGTGGCGAACAGTGCCGACAGGACGACGGCGCCGAGGCCAAAGGTCAAGAGGAGCCGAAAGCGCAGGCTCCGCTGACGCATTAGATGACCAGCTTGTAGCCCGTTCCTCGAACTGTCACGAGGTAGGTGGGACTGGCGGGGTCGGGCTCAATCTTCATGCGCAGGCGCCGAATGTGCACATCCACCAGACGGCTGTCGCCGAAGTAGTCGTAGCCCCAGACGTGCTCGAGAAGATCTTCGCGTGAGAGCACCTTGCCGTTGGCGGCCGCCAGGTCCGTGAGCAGGCGAAACTCCGTGGAGGTGAGGTGCAGTTCACTGCCGTCACTGTGACGAACCACCCCTTCGTCGGGGATCACGTGGAGTTCACCCAGTTGAAACGCGTGCGTACTCTTGTCGGGGCGCCTTCGAAGGTGCGCGCGCACCCGTGCCAGAAGTTCCTCGGGCACGAAGGGCTTGGTGACGTAGTCGTCCGCCCCGGACTCGAGGCCGAGAACGACGTCGACCGTTTCGTCGCGCGCCGAGACGATAACAATGGGCACGTCGCTCGTCGCGCGCAGGGCCTCACAGGTTTGAAAGCCCGTCATCCCCGGCAGCATCACGTCTACGATGGCGACGTCCGAGGTCATGCGCGAAAACAGCGCGACGCCGAGTTCTCCCGTGGCCGCGTCGTCCACGCTGAAACCCTCTCCCTCGAACATGAGTCGCAACGCGGTGCGAATGTGGTCGTCATCTTCGACGATCAAAATACGAGACATCGACACTCCTTCAGACTCCGCCAAGACTACTGAAGCCCGTGGTAGGAACCGACAATCACTAGCCTGGAGGGGTGTCGGCCGTGACTTTGAGCCCGCGCACCGCGAGGCGGTGGCGTCTTGACGGGTACGTCGAGACCCTCCAGGCCCTCGATCGCTCACCGGCCACGACCCGCAGTTACTTAAGCGACCTGCGGGCCTTTGTCGCGTGGGCGGAAGGCCGCGACCGCCTGGATCCTTCGAGCGTGACTAAGCGCGATCTTCGCGACTACATGGTCTTCATGACGAGTCGCGGTGATGAGCGCAGTTCGGTCCTGCGACGACGCGCGTCGTTGCGCAGTTACTTCGCGTGGCTCTTCGAGCGAGGGCACACCGAGAGCAATCCCGCAGCGCGCCTGCTCGCCCCCAAGGCGACCCACCGCCTGCCCACGATCGTGGTGCGCGAGCAGCTCGAAGACCTGCTGGACGACGACTGGGGCGAAGACGAGTGGGCCGTGCTGGATCGTGCGGTGTGCGAGGTGCTCTACGGCGCGGGACTGCGGGTCTCGGAACTGTGCGGGCTGGATCTGGACAGCGTTGATTTTTCGAGTGGCCTCATCCGCGTCTTGGGCAAGGGGCGCAAGGAGCGGCTCGTGCCCCTGCATCGCAAGGCGCTCGAGGCGATTCGGCTGTGGGTCGATGACGCGCGCGACGACGTGCGCAAGGACGACTCGCCGCCCGAGGCGCTCTTCTTCAACCGACGCGGTCGTCGTTTGGGCTCGCGCGACGTGCGGCGCATCCTTGATCATCGAGTGTCCCAGGGACACGTGTATCCCCACGCGCTTCGCCACACCTTCGCCACCCATCTCGTCGAGGGCGGCGCCGACCTGCGCGTGGTTCAAGAGCTCCTCGGCCACGAGAACTTAAAGACGACCCAGATCTACACCCACGTCTCGAAGTCGCGTCTCCAGAACGTGCACCACGAGACCCACCCGCGGGGCTAGGGCGCAGGTCCGGTACACTAGACGGGCTCTCTCAGAGTGGGGGAGCACTGAGTTGTCCTCGCGGTTTCGTACGGTCGCCCTTCGGGGTGCTCCCGCGGGGTTGAAGCAACCATACGAAAGGAAAATCTGATCGTGGCACTCGTCACACTGCAGGAACTGTTGGACTCGGGCGTGCACTTCGGGCACCAGACCCGCCGGTGGAACCCCAAGATGCGTCGCTTCATTCTCGGCGAGCGCAACGGGATCTACCTCATCGATCTACGCAAGACCCTCGCGGGCATCGAAACCAGTTACGCCTTCGTGCGCGACCTGGTGGCGGGCGGCGGCGTGATCCTCTTCGTGGGGACCAAGAAGCAGACCCAGGGCCCCATCGAGGACTACGCCAAGGCCTGCGGCATGCCCTTCGTGAACCAGCGGTGGCTGGGCGGGATGCTCACGAACTTCTCGACCGTCGCCGGTCGCGTGAAGCGACTTATCGAACTGCGCGCCATGGAGCGCGCCGGCGACTTCGCCAACATGCCCAAGCGCGAGGCGCTGCGCCACAGTCGTGAGCTCGAGAAGTTGGACCGCAACTTGAGCGGTATCGCTAACCTCGATCGCGTCCCCGACGCCATCTTCGTGATCGACACGAAGAAGGAGCACATCGCCGTCACCGAAGCCAAGAAGCTCGGCCTGCCCGTCGTCGCAGTGGTGGACACGAACTGTGACCCCGACGTCATCGACTACGTGATTCCCGGCAACGACGATGCCATCCGGGCGGGCTCGCTTCTGTGCCGCCTGATGGCTGACGCGGTCACCGAAGGACGTTTTATCCGCCAGAACCGGCCCGCGGTCACGGTCACTCCATCGACCAACGCCGCGAGCGCCTGAGACACCGACTCGAAGAGGAGACTTCAAGGTGACGATCACCGCCAAGGACGTACAGAACCTGCGCCAAGCAACCGGCGTAGGGATGATGGATGCCAAGAGAGCGCTCGAAGAATCAGACGGCGACATGGAAGCCGCAATCAGATTGCTGCGCATCCAGGGCCTCGCCTCCGCCGAAAAGCGAGCGAGTCGCGAGGCAAGCGAAGGCGCGGTCGCGGTGGTTCGTGACGGCAACGTCGCGGCCATCGTGGAGCTGCGCTGCGAGACGGACTTCGTCGCCAAGTCACAGGATTTCGTGGCGATGGCTGACGAGATCGCTGCCGCGGTCGTCGCCGACGGCGATCAGTCCATCGCCCACTTCAAAGAGAACATCGATGTGATGTTGACGACGCTCAAGGAGAACATCTCCGTCGGTCGCGTCTATCGCCTGGAGGCCGATCCCGGCGAAGTCATTGACACCTACCAGCACATTCAAGCGAATCGTGGTGTGAACGCCGTGATCGTGGTCGTGAAGGGCGCCAGCGAAGAAGTCGCCCACGAGATCGCACTGCACATCGCCTTTGCCAAGCCGGAGTACCTCAGCCGCGACGATGTGCCCGCGGAGGCGGTTGACGCCGAGCGAAAGACCATCGAGGAGATCACTCGCAACGAAGGCAAGCCCGAAGCGGCGATCCCCAAGATCCTCGAAGGTCGACTCAATGGTTGGTACAAGGACCGGGTCTTGTTGGATCAGCCCTACGTGCAGGACGAAAAAGAAACGGTGGCTCAGTTCTTGAAGGGTGCGACAATAACCGCGTACGCTCAAGTTGTCATCGGGGGATAGGACAATCGTGCGTCGAATGGTCTTAAAGCTCTCGGGCGAAGCGTTGGCTTCGGCCGCGAGTGACGAAACCATTGACGCGTCGACTGTTGACTTTCTCGCCATTGAGATCGCCGCGGCTATGGAACGCGGCGGACTTGAACTGGCGGTCGTGGTCGGCGGCGGCAACATCTGGCGGGGCGCAACCGGTGAACTCGCCGGGATGAACCGTGCGAACTCCGACCTCATGGGCATGTTGGGCACGGTCATCAACGCGCTCGCCCTGCAAGACGCGATCGAGAATCATGGACGTCCGACTCGCGTGATGTCGGCGATCGATATGAACCAGGTCGCCGAGCCCTACATTCGCCGTCGAGCGGTGCGTCACCTGGAGAAAGGGCGCGTCGTCATCTTCGCCGCTGGCATGGGCAATCCGTACTTCACCACCGACACGCCCGCCGCCCAGCGCGCGGCCGAGGTCGAGGCCGAGATCGTCTTGAAGGGCACCCACGGCGGCGTTGACGGCGTTTACGACGAGGACCCGCGCGTCAATCCCAGCGCCCACAAGTTCGTGGAGATCTCCTTCGATGAGGTGATCGCGAGAAACTTGCGCGTCATGGATATGACCGCGATCACGTTCTGCAAAGACAACAATCTGCCGATCCGCGTTTTCGACCTGATGGCCGAAGGGAACCTCGGGCGCGCCCTCGACGGTGCGCCCGTCGGTACGCTGGTGAAGTAATGGAGAACGAACTCGTCGACTTGGTGATGGACGACACCCGCGAGAAAATGGCACGCGCGATCGAGCACCTCAAGGTCGAGTTCGCCACCGTTCGCACGGGTCGGGCCACTTCGTCGCTCGTCGACGGCCTGCTCATCGAGTACTACGGCACCGAGACCCCCCTCAAGCAGCTCGCGAACTTTTCGGTACCCGAGCCGCGCCTGCTCGTCGTCTCTCCGTTCGACAAGTCGTCGATCCCCGCGATTGAAAAGGCGATCGGGAACGCGAATCTCGGACTGACCCCCTCGAGTGACGGTCAGGTCATTCGACTGAACTTTCCGGCCCTCACCGAAGAGCGCCGTCGCGACTTTGTCAAGATCGTCAAGACCAAGGCCGAGGAAGGTCGGGTGGCCCTGCGCGGGGTGCGACGTCACGCGCGTCAGGAACTCGAGAACTTAGAGAAGGAAGAGAGTCTCTCGAGTGACGAGATCGAGCGACTCGAAAAGATCTTGGACAAGATGACCCACGACGAAGTCGCCATGGTGGATGAGCTGTTGGCCCATAAGGAGCAGGAACTTCTTGAAGTCTGACGACGACGACACGAACGAGGACGAACCCACCGGACAGTTCCCGGTGGCGAGTTCCAGTGACTCTCGCGTCACGATCACCGGCGCCGAGATCGCTTCGGAAATCGCCGAGGACGCGCCGGTCGTGGACCCCGAGACGTTGTTGCCCCACTGGACCGACGCGCCCACGGGACAAGTGCCGATCGTCGTGTCGCGCGAGGGCACCAAGGACGATGACCCGTGGTCCGCGGTGCCGGCCCCGGCGTGGCGCGAGGGTGAGGCGGACTGGGTCGCTCACGAAGGACAGTTCGACGCGTCCTTCCTCGCCGGCGAGGCCAAGGTGGACGATTCGCGGCCCTGGGAGTTCAACTTGAGCGTGGAGGAGGTCGACGACGAACCGGTCGCCGAAGCGCCTCGTCCCGAACCTCAGCGCGAACAGCGCACGCGCCAGCGCGTAACCCACAATCCCTTGGCCGGGCGAGCCGTTCGCCAGACTTCGAACAGCGTGTCGCTCGCCACCATGACGGGCGTTGGACTCGCGATCGTCGTCTTTGGCGTCTTCTTCGCGGGGCCCCTTGCGCTCAGCGTGCTGGTGCTCGTCGCCCTCGCCCTCGCCGCCGCGGAGGCCTTCGCCGGTTTTCGCAGCGTGGGAGCGCACCCCGCGACGATCTTGGGCATCGCGGCCGTGTTGACCCTGGGGATCGCCGTCTACAACAAGGGCCTGGTCGTGGTGGGCGCCGTCACGGTGCTGCTCGTGATCTTCGGCTTCATCTGGTACATGTTTGCTCCGACCAAGATCGACGTGCTCGACGGGCTGGGCGCGACGTTCTTCGTCTACGCCTGGGTGGGCGTGCTGGGCAGCTACGCCATCGTGATGCTCGCGCCCCACACCTATCCCAACCGCAACGGCATGGCCTTCGTCTTCGGCGCGCTGGCCCTGACGATCTGCAACGACGCGGCCGCGCTGTTTACCGGCCGCTGGTTCGGCAGCCATCCCCTCAACGCCGCCCTCTCGCCGAACAAGACCATCGAAGGCACCATTGGCGGCACCATCGTCACCTTGATCGCCGGTGCGCTGTTGTTGCCGGTCATGAGTCCGTGGACGGCGACGCACGGCGTGGAAGCAGCGGTGGCGCTGTCGATCGTGGTGCCCCTCGGTGACTTGTTCGAATCGATGATCAAGCGAACCCTCGGCCTCAAGGACTTCGGTCGGCTCCTGCCCGGACACGGCGGGCTACTTGATCGAATCGACGGTCTGCTCTTTGCGCTGCCGACGATGTACTACTTGTTGCACGTCATCAAGTTGAGTTAGTGATGTCGCACGTGCGCCACCGGGTGGCGTTACTGGGAGCCACGGGATCGATTGGCGTCCAGACCCTCGACGTGTTGCGCCGTGAACGAGAGCGTTTCGAACTGGTCTCGATCGCCGGCGGCGAGCAGGTGAGTGATCTCGCGGGCATCGCGCGCGAGTTCAACGTGAAGCGCGTGGGCGTGAAGTCCGAGTCGCACCGCGCCACGCTGGCTGACCTGCTCGGCGGTGACGTGGAGATTCTGGTGGGCGAACACGGGCTCGAAGAACTCGCGCGCGACGCGGACGTCGTGATGAACGCGGTCTTGGGCTTCGCGGGTCTGCCCGTGACCCTGGGTGCCCTCTCGGCCGGGCGACGGCTCGCGCTCGCGAATAAGGAGTCGCTCATCGCGGCCGCACCGCTGGTGGCCAAAGTGCGCGCGACGCCCGGGGCCGAACTGCTCCCGGTCGACTCCGAGCACTGTGCGATCCATCAGTGCCTCGCGAGTTCCCCCTACGGCCTCGGCTATCCCGACGTGCGTCGACTGCTCATTACCGCGTCGGGGGGTCCCTTTCGCGGCTGGTCGAAGGAGCAGCTCAAAGGCGCAACCAAGGACGAAGCGCTGCGGCACCCGACGTGGTCGATGGGGGCCAAGATCACGATCGACTCCTCGACCCTGATGAACAAGGGCCTCGAGGTGATGGAGGCGACCGCGTTCTTCGGCATTGAGGTCGACCGGGTCGAAGTGGTCGTTCATCCCCAGTCGATCGTGCACTCCATGGTCGAGTACATCGATGGCTCGGTCCTCGCGCAGCTTTCGAACCCCGACATGCGACTTCCGATCGCGTACTGCCTGGGCGCGCCCGATCGACTCGATCACGGCTATGGACGACTCGACTTCACCTCGCCACTCGAGTTGACGTTCGAGTCGCCCGACCTCGACGCCTTTCGCGCACTCGCACTGGCCTACGAGGCGGCGCGTCTCGGCGGGGCGGCTCCCGCTTGGCTGAGTGCCGCCAACGAGGTAGCGGTGGAGGCCTTCTTAAAGGATGAGATCAACTGGTGCGACATCGTGCCAGTCGTGGCCGCCACCATGGATCACTATGAGGGACAGGACCTAGAAGACTTGGCGTCGCTGTACGAAAACGACGCGGTCGCTCGACGATTGGCGCACGCTAGCCTCAAAAAGTAGTCATGGACTCTGCGTCTTCGTCGTTGCGCCAGTCTCCCTGGACGCTCTTTGTCGGCACCCTCGCCTTCGTGGGACTGCTCACGTGGCTGGTGGGGTGGGCGCTGCCGCTCGTCATCTTCTTGATCCTGTTCATGGTGATGGGTCACGAGTTCGGTCACTTCATCACCGCCAAGCGCGCCGGACTTCTCGTCACCGACTTTTTCGTGGGGTTTGGCCCGGTGCTGTGGTCGACCCAGCGCGGTGAGACTCGCTACGGCATCCGTGCTCTTCCCCTGGGCGGGTACGTCAAAGTGCCCGGGATGACGTGGGGGGCAGCGGTGCCGCCCGATGAAGAGGCCCGCACGTACCGCGAAGCGTCGTATCCAAAGAAGGTACTCTTCGCGTCGGCCGGCTCGATCATGCACGTCATCATGGCCCTGGCCCTGGCTTGGGCGGCTCTCACCTTTATCGGCAACCCGTCGCCGACCCACGTGGGTGTGGGCTCCTTTACTCAGTGGCAGGGTCACAAGGAAACGGCCGCGCAGATAGCCGGACTCCACGTGGGCGACCAGATCACCAAGATCGACGGCACCTCGATCACCAGTATCGATCAGCTCACCAAGATTCTGCACGGCTCCGCGGGCAAGCGCCTCACGCTCGTCGTGGAGCGCGATGGCCGCGCGCTCACCCTGCACGTGACCCCAGTGAACGGCCGAACGATCAAGGTGGGCGGAAAGCCTCTACCGGCTCACGGTTACATCGGCATCGAGGTCACCGAACTGTCGGTGCACACCTCGCCCCTCGCCGCCATCCCCGACTCCTTCACCCAGATCGGTCACTACGTGGGCGACGCCTTCGTGGCCATCGGTCGACTGCCCGGCGAGTTCCCCAGCCTCTTCCACCAAGTGGCCGACGCCAAGGCGGCGACCAATCCGAAGAACGAAGACACTCGCCCCTCGTCGATCGTCGGAGTGGTGCGCTTCGCCGATCAGGCCGCCAACGCCGGGGCCCTGCCACTGATCACGATCCTGGCCCTGGTCAACATCTTCGTCGGCGTGCTGAACATGTTGCCCATGTTGCCCCTCGACGGCGGGTACGTCGCCATCGCCACCTACGAGCGGCTTCGCTCGCGCCGCGGCGTGCTTTATCGGGCCGATATCAACAAGCTCGCTCCGGTCGTGTACGCCTTCATGAGCGCACTGCTGGTGCTGTTTGCCTGCACCCTCTATCTGGACATCGCCCACCCGATCGCCAACCCGTTCTGAGGGCGCACGGCGCCGACCTCGAACGCGGCAGACTAGAGGCATGGAAGTCTCCTCCCGTTTGATTACCCCGCGTCGTCTCACCCGCCAGATCAGTGTGGGCTCCGTCAAAGTTGGTGGCGACGCACCGATCTCGGTGCAGTCCATGACGACGACCAAGACGGCCGACGTCGAGGGCACCCTCCAGCAGATCTACGCCCTCGCGGCCAACGGCGCTGACATCGTTCGCTGCACGTGCAACGAGCGCGCCGCGGCCGAAGGGCTCGCCCAGATCGTGCCGCGTTCGCCCGTACCCATCGTGGCCGATATTCACTTCCACGTGGAGATGGCCCTGGCGGCCCTCGAGGCGGGGGTGAACGGGCTGCGCCTCAACCCGGGCAACCTGCGCAAGCCCGAAGAGATCAAGCTCGTCGCCAGCGAGGCCAAGGACCGCGGCGTGCCCATTCGTATCGGCGTGAACGCGGGCTCGCTGCATCCCGACATCTACGAGCGCTTCGGCGGCGCCACGCCCGAAGCGTTGGTGGAGTCGGCGCGCATCGAGTTGGCCTACTTCCAAGAGGTGGACTTTAGCGACGTCAAGATCTCAGTGAAGGCGTCCTCGGTCGCCCTCATGATCGCCGCCTATCGTCTGGCCTCAGAGACCTTCGATCATCCGCTGCACCTGGGCGTGACCGAAGCTGGTCCGCTGCCCTGGGGACTGCTCAAGGGCACCGCGGGGATCGGCACACTGCTCGCCGAGGGCATCGGTGACACGCTGCGCTACTCACTCACCGCCGACCCCGTCGAAGAGGCGCGCGCCGGTCGTACGTTGCTCGAATCACTCGGACTGCGTGAGCGCAAGGGACTCGACCTCATCGCGTGTCCGAGCTGCGGGCGCGCCGAGATCGACGTCATCAAAGTGGCGAACGAAGCCCAGGACGCCCTCAGCGCAATGAACATTCCGCTGCAGGTCGCAGTGATGGGTTGTGTCGTGAACGGACCGGGCGAAGCGCGTCACGCGGACTTAGGCATCGCCGCGGGTAAGCACCGAGGACATCTCTTTATCCAGGGCCAGATCATTCGCGTCGTGCCCGAAGACGAGATGGTCTCGGCCCTCGTCGAGGAGGCGACCAAGATCGTCGAAGAAGGTCTCGAGGCGCGCCTCGCCGCGCGCGACGCGAGCGCGGAAAAAGAAGCCGAAGCCGACCGGGCCGCGCTGTTGGACGATCGCGGGGTCGACGCCAACAACGCACAAGTCAAGATCGAACAGATTCGACGCCACACCTAGATCGGCATTTCTGGCAGTAGCCTGGTCCGAATTCTTAAAGGAGTGCCGTGGCACAACAGAGTGTGCTGACCCCACAGTCCGAGGACTTCCCGCGTTGGTATCAAGACGTCGTCGCGAAGGCCGAGATGGCCGACAATGGCCCGGTGCGCGGTACGATGGTGATCCGCCCCTACGGCTACGCCATCTGGGAGCGCATGCAGGCCGAGATGGATACCCGGATCAAGGCGACCGGCGCCAAGAACGCCTACTTCCCCTTGTTTATTCCCGAGAGTTACTTCTCGCGTGAAGCCGAGCACGTGGAGGGATTTAGCCCCGAGTTGGCGGTCGTCACCCACGCCGGGGGCGAGGACTTAGCCGAACCTATCGTGGTGCGCCCCACCTCTGAGACGGTGATCGGTGAGTTCATGGCCAAGTGGATTCAGAGCTATCGGGATCTGCCGCTGTTGCTCAATCAGTGGGCGAACGTGGTGCGCTGGGAGTTGCGTCCGCGGCTGTTCCTGCGCAGTTCGGAGTTCCTCTGGCAGGAGGGCCACACCGCTCACGCCAACTACGAGGACGCCGCGGCGTACGCCCAGCGCATTCACTACGAGGTGTACAACGACTTTCTCCTCGACGTCATGGCCGTGCCCTGCTTTATCGGCATCAAGCCGGCCAGTGAGAGGTTTCCCGGCGCGATCAACTCCATGACGGGCGAGGGTGTCATGCGCGACGGCAAGGCCCTGCAGATGATGACGACCCATGAACTGGGGCGGAACTTCGCGAGCGCCTTCGGCATCTACTTCCAGAATGAAGCCGGTGAGTCCCAGCTCTGTTTTACGACGTCCTGGGGCGCGTCGACTCGCCTGGTCGGCGGGCTCATCATGGCCCACGGGGACGACAACGGACTGATCGTGCCGCCGCGGCTCGCCCCCACCCAGCTCGTGGTCGTGGCCGTGCGTGATGAGCCCGAAGTCAACGAGGCCTCTGAGCGAATGGCACGCGAGCTCATCGCGGCCGGGGTTCGCGTCGAGATCGATCGCGGTCGCGGTAGCTTCGGACGTCGCGTCACCGACTGGGAGATCAAGGGCGTTCCCCTGCGTCTTGAGGTTGGCCCGCGGGATCTGGCCCAAGGTCACGTCACCTTGGTGCGCCGCGACACCGGCGCCAAGACGACCCACGCCCTCAACGCGCTGGCGAGTGAAGTTCCTTCGTTGCTCGAGCGCATACAGAGCGACCTGTTGGCGCGCGCCATTGCCCATCGCGACTCCTCAACCCAGGACGTGGCCAGCCTGGACGAAGCGCTCGAAGCGGCCACCGACGGCTTCGCTCGTCTCGCCTGGGACCTCGTCGCGGGCGAGGGCGAGAAGACACTGAACGCGCAAGCCGTGAGCGTTCGCTGCCTGCAACGCCAGGATGGTTCGATGCCGCAAAGCGAGGAGGAGGGCGGTCTGGTCTGTCTGGTGTCGAAGAGTTATTAGTGAACTTTTAGAGTGAGTTTTATTGCAGCGTAGTGAGGATTACTGCGGAGGTTTCCCGTTGTGACACCAGTAATTCACTGCTACAATTGATGCCTACAGTCCGCTCAGGACGTATGGACTCGTTTAAGCGCGGGCCTCGGGCCCGCGCTTTTTCAATGTCTGTCGGGCCGGAGCGACAGCGAAAGGAGACGGAAATGGATTGGGACGCCACGCTCCGACCGCTCCTAGAACCGCTGGGACTCGACCTCTACGATGTGGAATTTTCCTCGGGGACCCTTGACGTGGTCGTCTTTCGCACCGGGGGAGTGGACCTCGAATCCCTCACGAAGGCCAATCGTGTGATTTCTGAGTGGCTGGACACCCACGATCCCATCGCCGGTCGTTTCACGCTCGACGTGTCCAGCCCGGGGCTGGAGCGCCGACTGCGCACGCCCGTGCACTTTCACAGCGCCGTCGGCGAAGTGGTGACGTTGCGCGAGCTGCGTGACGATGCGCCCACCCGTCGTCTCGAAGGAACGCTGACTGACGTCACCGACTCAACACTCACGATTGACGACCACGACGCTGGCATCATCGTCGTACCCCTCGACAAGATCGAACGCGCGCGAACTGTCTTCTACTGGGGCGCCACGAAGCCGGTCGCCAACAAGACCACCACTAAAGGTGCGCGCACCCACTCGACGAGCAAGAAAGGCTAGTTATGGCTAACTTCGAATTTCTCGAGGCCTTGGGCCAGATCGCGCGCGACCAGAACATTGATGAGGGAGAACTCCTCGTCGCGCTCGCTAACGCCTTGCTGGCCGCCTACAAGCGCCGTCCCGACTCCGCTGAAGACGCCGAAGTCGAGATCAACCCCGAGACCGGCGAGATCAAGGTATGGGGCCTGGAACTGGACTTAGAAGGCAACGTCACGCGCGAGTGGGACGCCACGCCCGATGACTTCGGGCGTATCGCCGCCCAAACGGCCAAGCAGGTCTTGATGCAACTGATTCGTGACATCCAGCGCCGCCAAATGTACGAGGAGTTCGCGAACCGCGAGGGCGACATCGTCTCGGGCACCGTCCAGCAGAACGACAACCGCTACACGCTGCTCGACCTCGGTCGGGTGGAGGCGCTGTTGCCCCAGGCCGAGCAGATCGCCTTTGAGCGCTACGAGCACGGCGCGCGCATCAAGGTGTACATCGTCGAAGTGCGCAAGACCAACAAAGGCCCCCAGATCGTGGTCTCTCGAACCCACCCGGCCCTCGTCGCCAAGCTCTTCGAGATCGAAGTGCCCGAGATCGCCAGTGGCATCGTCGAGATCAAGGCGCTGGCGCGCGAACCCGGTCACCGCTCCAAGATTGCGGTGGCCTCGAACGACCAGATGATCGATCCTGTCGGGGCCTGCGTGGGGGCGCGCGGTTCGCGCGTGCGCAACATCACCAACGAACTGCGCAGCGAGCGCATCGACGTCGTGCCCTACAGCGACGATCCCGTCGAGTTCATCCAGTCGGCCCTGCAGCCGGCGCGCGTGCGTGAGGTGCGACTCGACGAGGTCGAAGGCATCGCCACGGTCATCGTGCACGAGCAGCAGCTGTCCCTCGCGATCGGCAAGGAGGGCCAGAACGCCCGCTTAGCCGCCCGACTGACGGGGTGGCGCATCGACATCCGCTCGGAGAACGAGGGCCAGGAAGAAGTGGTCGAAGAGGTCTGGACCGACGGTGACCAGGTCGTCGACGAGACAGTGGCCGTCGTGGTGGGTGACGAGGGTGACGCAGTCGCCGTCGTGTCCGATACGGTGATCACCGACGCCGAGGGCGACGTGGCCGAAGTGGTGGTCGTAGAGACAGTGGTGGAGGACGAGGCATAGCCCCGACTCGCACGTGCGTGGTGTGCCGTCGCCGTCGTCCTGAAGCGGAGTTGCTTCGTCTCGGACGTGACGCATCGGGCACCTGGTACGTGGGTCGCGGTGACGGGCGTGGCGTGTGGTGGTGCGCGGATGGCTGTGGGAGCAGCGTGCGTATTTCCCAAGTGGCGCACGCGCTTCACGCGAGCGTGAGCGAGGCGGACATGGCCGTCGTGCGCGACCTTGCGGCCGGGAAAAGGCCGTAGTTGTGAAAGAATAGGAAACTGTGCCCGCCGAATGTGCGGGGACGCGAAGTAAGGGAACGTTTTGGCTCCAAAGAAAATTCGAGTGCACGAGCTCTCCAAGGAACTCGGGATGACGAGCAAGGAGTTGCTCGCACTCGCTGGAAAACTAGGCATCGGCGCCTCGAGCCCCTCGGCGTCGATCGAAGACGCTCAGGCGGACCGTATCCGGCGCCGCGCGGACGCCGATGGTCTGCGTCGCGAGGCACCCTCGGACGCCCCGAAGGCGGACAAGGCCGAAAAGGCGACCAAGGCCGTAAAGGCCACGAAGGCCGTGTCATCGTTGGCGCCACCCGCCGACGTCGCTCCTGTGACGGTAGTTGCGGCGCCCGCGACTGCGGCGCCAGCGGCTCCCGTTGCTCGCACCCACGTCCAAGAAGCCCCCAGCGTGCCGGCCCCGGCGGCGGAGACCGCCCGTACGCAGGTCGTTCGTTCTCGCGTCGCACCGCCTAAGCCCGCTCCCTCTCGAAACCCATCACCCGACGGCCCCACGACCATCCGGCCCAGCACCCGCGGGGCCGGAGATGGCTCGGCGCGCCCGCCACTGTCGTCAACCGGACGACCGATCCCACCACCGCCCGGTCGTCCCCTCAGCCCCAGCGGCCGACCGATCCCACCGCCACCGGGCGCACGTCGCCCGATGCCCACGGGGGGCACCGGTCGTGGACCGGCCACCGGTCGTCCGATGACCGCTCGTCCGAGCACCGGGCCCTCGCGCCCGGGTGGTCCCTCGCGCCCTGGCACGGGCGGCGGCTTCTCCTCGCCGCGACCGGGCGCTGGTAGCGGTGCTCCGGCGGCGGGTGCGAGTCGCAGCGGCGGTCCCGCACGAGGTGGCGGTGGACCCCGCGGATCGCAGCGCAAAACCACACGTCGCAGGCGCCGCAACGTCGAGGAGCTCGAGCCGACCCAGATGACCACCTGGCAGCCGAGCAACGCGCCGGTGCCCGAAGGCGAGATCATCATCGAGCGAGGTTCAACGGCCAAGGACGTGGGACCCAAGCTCAATCGCAGTGCCGCCGACATCATTCGCTTCTTGTTCCTTCAAGGTGAGATCGTCACCGCCGTCCAGAGTCTCTCGGACGACATGATCGAGCTCTACGCCGCTGAAGTCGGCGCGGACGTCCACATGGTGGACCCGGGCGAGCAGCGCGAAGCCGAACTGCTCGCAAAATTCTTTGACGAAGATGACCAGGACGACGTCATCGCGGCGCTCGCACGGCCGCCGGTGGTGACCGTGATGGGACACGTCGACCACGGCAAGACGCTGTTGCTCGATCGCATTCGCCAGACCAACGTGGTGGCCGGCGAAGCGGGTGGTATCACCCAGCACATCGGCGCGTACATGGTGAACTGGCGCGGTCGAGCCATTACCTTCCTCGATACTCCGGGTCACGAAGCGTTCACCGCCATGCGCGCGCGCGGCGCCAAAGTCACCGACGTCATCATCCTGGTCGTGGCGGCCGACGACGGGGTCATGCCCCAGACCGTGGAGGCGATCAATCACGCCAAGTTGGCCAGTGTGCCCATCATCGTGGCGATCAACAAGATGGATCGGGCCGACGCCAACCCCGATCGCGTCCTCCAGCAACTCTCCGAGCACGCTCTGGTGCCCGAGAAGTGGGGCGGCGACACCATCGTGGTGGAGATCTCCGCCCTCCAGAGAACCGGTATCGACGAGCTCTTAGAGCAGGTGCTCCTGGTCGCCGAAGTGGCCGAACTGGTCGCGCGGCCCACGGGCCGTGCGGTGGGCACGGT
This sequence comes from uncultured Acidimicrobiaceae bacterium, assembly GCA_963844615.1. Lineage (GTDB taxonomy): Bacteria > Actinomycetota > Acidimicrobiia > Acidimicrobiales > RAAP-2 > RAAP-2. Next base: position 225,086 of record CAWJOZ010000001.1, read on the forward strand.
GCTCGAAGCGAACCTCGAAGTGGGTCGCGGTCCCGTCGCGACGGTCATCGTCCAAAAGGGACTCTTGGAAGTGGGAGATCCGGTGGTGGCCGGCCCCGCCTACGGCAAGGTCAAGGCCCTCATCAACGACCAAGGCCAGCAGGTCAAGAGCGCGGGACCGTCGACGCCCGTGCAGATCTTGGGCTTCAGCGAGCCGCCCTTCGCCGGGGACGAGATGCGGGTCGCCCACGACCTCGGACATGCGCGCTCACTGGCCGAAGCCCGGGCGCAACGCACGCGCCTCGTGGGTCAACAGCCAGTCGCGTCCTCGAGCGGGGCGCGACTCGAAGACCTCTTCGAACAGATTCAGCGCGGCGAGACCGCGACGCTCAACATCGTGCTCAAGGCCGACGTGCAGGGCTCGCTCGAAGCCTGCACCGAGTCCCTGCGCAAGCTCGAACGCGACGACGTGAAACTCGTCATAGTGCACCGTGGCGTGGGCGGGATCACCGAGAACGACGTGCAGCTGGCCAAGGCCTCCAACGCGACGATCATTGGTTTTAACGTTCGCCCGGACAAGCGCAGCCGTGAACTGGCCGCCAGCGAAGGTGTGCAGATTCGCACCTACGAGATCATCTACAAGCTGATCGAAGAGATCGAAGCCGCCATGCTGGGCCTGCTCACCCCGGTGTTCGAAGAAGTCGTCACCGGCGAAGCCGAGGTGCGCGAGGTGTTCCGCATTCCCCGGGTCGGCGCGATCGCGGGCTGCTTCGTGCGTGAGGGCGTCATCACCCGCGGGTCCAAGGTGCGCTTCCTGCGCGAGGGCGCCATCATCTGGAAGGGCTCGATCACGTCGCTTCGCCGCTTCAAGGACGACGCGCGCGAGGTCGCGTCGGGATTCGAGTGCGGTATCGGGCTCTCGGACTACCAGGACCTCAAGTCGGGTGACGTCATCGAAACGTACGAAGAGCGCGAGATTCCGCGCACGGCCTAAGCCATGTCGCGCTCGTCCGGCTCCAGTCACCCGTACCCGCGGACCGCGCGGGTGAACCAGATTCTTCGCGAGGTGATCTCTGATGAACTGGTACGAATCTCGGACATCGATGAGCGCCTGGGACTGCTCACGGTAACGGGCGTCGATACCACGCCCGACCTGCGCCAGGCGAAGGTCTACCTGCACTCGCTCTCGGACGAGGCGAAAGAAGCCCTCGAGGAACGACGGGCCCAGATCCAGGCCTCGGTGAACGTCCAGACCCGCCTGAAGCGAACGCCCAAGCTCTCCTTTGCCGCCGACCCCGCCGTGGCGAGCGGCAACGCCGTCGAAGACCTGCTGCGCCGTCAACACCATGACGACGAATAACGGTCTGCTCCTCATCGACAAGCCCCGTGGAGTCACGAGCCACGACGTCGTCGCTCACGTGCGACGCGTGCTCAACGAAAAACGGGTGGGTCACGCGGGCACGCTCGATCCAATGGCCACGGGGCTCTTGATCCTCGGCGTGGGTCCCTCCACTCGCCTTTTGCGCTTCGCCCAAAGCGAGATGAAGCGCTACGAGGGCGTGCTCACGCTCGGGGTGCGCACGGACTCACTCGACGCGGACGGAACGGAGGTGGAGAGAGCACCGGTGCCGTATCTCACGCCCGAGGTCATCGACGACGCAATCAATAGTCTCCTCGGCGATCAGGAACAGATCCCGCCCATGGTCTCGGCCGTCAAAGTCAACGGTCGACGCCTGCACGATCTCGCGCGCGAAGGTGTGGAGGTCAATCGCGCGCCGCGCTCGATCACGGTGTACACGCTGTCGGTCGTGCCCATCGACGAGCAGCACTGGAGTTTCGACGTCACGTGTTCGGTGGGCACCTACGTGCGCGTGCTGATGTCGGATTTGGCCGAACGGCTCGGCACGGTCGGTCACCTGAGCGCGCTGCGGCGGGTATCGAGCGGCGACCACGAGGTGACCGACGCCCTGACGTACTACGAACTCGAGCACCGCGTGAGCGAGGACATCCCCGTGCTTCTGCCGCCGAGCGCGTTCGTGGAGCATCTGGCGAAGGTGAGCGTGAGTGAGGACGAGGAATCGCGTCTGCGCATGGGTCAGCGCCTCGAGTTCGACGGGCCCCGTGGCGATGAGATCGCCGCGCTCAGTGTCACCGGCCACTTGGTGGCCGTGCTGAGACGGCGCGGTGAGGTCTGGCAGCCCGAAGTCGTGATGCCTGCGATGGCCTGAGTCCGGTAGGTTGCCAGTCGTGAAAGTGTGCCGAGACGGCGAGGTCAGTGCGAACGGGCCCTCGGTCGTGGCCATCGGGGTCTTTGACGGTCTGCACCGTGGTCACCAGGCCGTCCTCGCCCAGCTGGTGGATCTCGCGCGCCGCTACCACGCCACGGCGACCGTCGTCACGTTCGATCCGTCTCCCGCCAGTGTGCTCGCCCCGACCCGCGCACCCAAACAAATTGCGACCATTGATCAGCGTCTCGAGGACTTGGCCGCTCTCGGGGTCGAGCAGGTACGCATTCTCACTTTCTCAACGGCGCTTTCGAGTGAGACCGCGCGCGAGTTCATCGAGCGTGTTCTCGTAGGTGAACTTCACGCGACGTGCGTGCTCGTCGGCGAAGGCTTTCACTTCGGGCACAATCGCGAGGGGAGCCCCGATCTCCTGCGGGAAGTCGGTGTCGAGTCCGGTTTCAACGTGGTGGTGGCGCCCACCCACGGCGAGGGAGTTCGTTTCAGCTCGAGTGCGGTGCGCGCGGCGTTGGCGGACGGTGACCTCGACGAGGTCGAGCGCGTCTTGGGTCGACCCTTCACGTTGCGCGGGGTCGTGGAGCACGGCGACAACCGGGGCGAGGAGTTGGGATTTCCGACGGCAAATCTTGCCCTATCGAGCGATCAGGCGCTACCCGCCGAGGGCGTCTACGCGGGGGCGACCACGATCGACGAGGTCTGGTGGCCCGCGGCGATCTCGGTGGGCACGCGGCCTCATTTCTACGAGGACGGCCGGTTGCTCGTCGAAGTGCACGTGGTGGACTACACCGGCGTGCTCTACGGTCGTGAACTCGACGTGGTGTTTCTGGCCTTGCTGCGGGCTCAGACGACCTTCGAGAGTGTCGAGGAGTTAGTGGCGCAAATAGGCCGCGACGTGGAGCAAACGCGCCAGCTATTCGCCTCCACGGCGACCGACGAGCTGAAACTGCTAGGATAGGTACTCGGTCAGCGACGCTGATCACGTGGGTCGTCCCGTGACGGCTCGCACCGGGACACCCGACTCAACTAAGGCACAGACGTAATATGACCGAGAAGCAACAGATCATCGAGGACTTTCGAGCCCACGACACGGACACGGGCTCGCCCGAGGTCCAGGTCGCGCTCTTGACCGACCGGATCGCGCATCTCACCGAGCACCTCAAGGTTCATAAGGGCGATCATCACACCCGCCGTGGACTGATGAAGCTCATTGGTCAACGCCGTCGACTGCTGGACTACGTCCAAAAAGGTGACGTGGAGCGCTATCGCGCGTTGATCGGTCGGCTCGGCATTCGTCGCTAGCCGCATCACCCGCGTCGACGCCGTCGACGCGTTCAGTATTCGAGGCCCCGAACGCCAGTGGAGGATCGTCGCGTGAAGCGAAGATTGCCCACTGGGATTCGGGCGAATGCTGCTACACAAGGAGCACAGCCATGACCGACGCAATTCGCGTTAGTAGTCCCATCACCGGTACCGACAAAACAATGAGTTTTGAGGCCGGTCACCTCGCCCAACTCGCGGACGGCGCCGTTCTGGCGCGCATCGGCGACACCATGTTGCTCGCCACCGTGGTGGCGTCAAAGTCCGCGCGTGAGGGAATCGACTTCTTCCCCCTCACCGTTGACATCGAAGAGCGCGCCTACGCGGCGGGCAAGATTCCCGGGGCGTTCTTTCGCCGCGAGGGAAAACTCTCGGACCAGGCGATTTTGATCTGCCGTCTCATCGACCGCCCACTGCGCCCTTCGTTCCCGAAGGGATTTCGTAATGAGGTCCAGGTCGTGGGCACGATCTTCTCTGCGGACCAGGAAAACCCGCACGACATCCTCGCGATCAACGCGGCCTCGGCCGCACTCATGATCTCGGGTATCCCCTTCGACGGTCCGATCGGGGCCGTGCGTATGGCCTACACGACCGACGGCGAGTGGGTGGCCCACCCGACCTACCAGGAGGGCGACGCCTCGACCTTTGAACTCATCGTGGCCGGACGCGCGCTCAGCGACTCCGTTGACGCCGACGTCGCGATCATGATGGTCGAAGCCGGCGGCACCGAAGGCTCCTTCGAGAAGTACCTCGACGGCGCGCCCAAGGTCAGCGAAGAGGTCCTCGCGCAGGGTCTAGAAGCCTCCAAGCTCTGGATTCGCGAGTCGGTCAACCTGCAACGCTCGTTGGTCCGCGACTTCATCGCCGACCGGGGCCCGCTGCCCACCTTCGAGTACGAGGCCTTCGTCGACTACCCCGACGCCATCTACGCGCGCGTCGAAGCGATCGGCCAGCAGGCCCTCTCGGACGCCAACAAGATCACGACGAAAGCCGCGCGCAACGAAGCCCTCGACGCCGCGACCAAGTCGATCCAAGAACAGCTCGCGGGGGAGTTCGAAGGGCGCTCGAGTGAGATCAAGGCCGCCGTTCGCTCGCTGACCAAGAAACTCGTGCGCGAGCGCATCGTCACCGACGCCGTGCGCATCGACGGACGTGGACTGGCCGACATTCGCCCGCTCTCAGCCGACGTCGACCTCTTTCCGATGACTCACGGATCGGCGGTCTTCCAGCGCGGCGAGACCCAGGTCGTGAACGTGACGACGCTTGGCATGCCCCGCATGCGCCAGCAACTCGACACGATCTCGCCCGATGAGTTCAAGCGCTACATGCACCACTACAACTTCCCGCCCTACTCAACGGGTGAGACCGGTCGCGTGGGTGCGCCCAAGCGCCGCGAGGTCGGACACGGCGCGCTGGCCGAGCGGGCCCTCATTCCCGTTCTGCCGAGCGAAGAAGACTTCGCGTACACGATTCGCGTCGTCTCGGACGTCATGCAGTCCAATGGATCGACCTCGATGGGGTCGGTCTGCGGCTCGACCCTGTCGTTGATGGCGGCCGGTGTGCCGATCAAGGCCCCCGTGGCCGGGATCGCGATGGGCCTCGTCTACGAAGACGGCGTCTACGTCACGCTCACCGACATCCTCGGCGCCGAAGACGCCTTCGGCGACATGGACTTTAAGGTCGCCGGTACCGCCGACGCCGTCACCGCGTTGCAGCTCGACACCAAGATCGACGGCCTGCCGGCCGACGTGCTCGCCAAGGCCCTGCACCAGGCCAAGGACGCGCGACTGACGATTCTGAAGGTACTCACCGACACGATCGCCGAGCCGCGCGGCGAAGTGGCCGAGGTCGCCCCGAAGATCGTCTCGATGGAGATTCCGATCGACAAGATCGGCGAGGTGATTGGGCCCAAGGGCAAAGTCATCAACACCCTTCAGCAGGAGACGGGAGCCGACATCGCGGTCGACGACAATGGCGTCGTCGGTACGGTCACCATCGGGGCGAAGGACGGACGGGCCGTCGAAGAGGCACGTCGGCGCATCTCGCTGATCCTGGATCCGCCGTCGGCGGACGTCGGAGCGATTTACGAGGGTCGCGTCGTCTCGATCGCCAAGTTTGGGGCGTTCATCAATATCCTGCCGGGCCGCGACGGTCTCTTGCACATCTCGAAGTTGGCGCCGCTCAACGGAGGAAAGCGCATCGGCCAGGTCGAAGACGTCCTCGAGTTGGGTCAAGCGATCGAGGTCAAGGTCGATGACATCGACCCGCAAGGCAAAGTGTCGCTGTCGCTGGTTGGTGACTTTCCCGACGTGGTCGAAGAGCCGCGCCGCGAGCGCGAACGTTCGCCGCGCGGTAGTGAGCGTTCGCCTCGCGGGAGTGAGCGCTCCGGTGGCTCGAGCTCGGGCCGCTCGAACTCGAGTGGCTCGAGCAGTTCCTTCGAAGCGAGCTTCGAAGCCGAACTGGCTGGCGAGATCGGTGACCTCGGACCAGGAGGTCCCAGTTTTCACGGTGACGACGATAGCAGTCGTCGCAGTCCGCGGCCCCGTCGTCGTTAAGTAACCAAGGACCGTGTCGCGCCTCACGTGTCGCGACACGGTCCTTTTGGTTTTCGTAGCGTGGGAACAATGAGTAGCGACCTGGCGCCTACGCACGCCGTGGCGTGGTGGCGATCCCCGCAACGTGGTGATCGCTGGGCCCTGGCAACGCTGGTGGGAATACCGCTGGTGCTCTTCATCGTGCCCGCCCTGTTTGGCCACCCCGCCATTGACGCCGACAACCTGATTCAGAACTTTCCCTTGCGTGTTCTGGCGGGTCAGCAACTTGCCTCCGGGCATCTTCCGCTCCTCGATCCGCTGACGAACGCGGGTACGCCGCTCCTGGGTGGACTCAACGCGGGAGCGCTCTACCCGCTCACGCTGATTTTTGCCTTCATTCCGCCGATCACGGCCTGGATCATCAACATGATCGTGGTCTACGCGAGCGCGGGCCTGGGGATGTTCGCCCTTTTGCGCTGGCACGGTGCGCGAACGGCGTCGGCCCTCGTCGCGGCGGTCAGTTACACCTACTGCGGAGCGATGATCGGCCAGATGATCCACCTGGGCGTGATCCAGGGATATTCGTTCGTGCCCTGGGCCGTGTTGATCATGCTCGCTCTCTCGCGGCGCATCGCCTCGGTGCCCGACGGTACGAGCGCACCATCGCTGGCTCGTATCGCTCTGCCCTGGGCTCTGGGTGAGGGGGCTCTGTGGGGCCTCACGTTTCTCTCGGGAGAACCGCGCGCCATGGCCACCATGGAACTTCTCACGATCGTCGTCATTCCCTGCGTATTGATTCTTCGCAGTTCGTACTGGCTCGCCTCCTGGCGCGGACGGATCGCCTATCTGGTCACGCTCGCGGTGGGCTTTGTCTGGGGCTTGGGCATCGGACTCGTACAACTCCTGCCGGGGTGGTCGTTCATCAAGGACTCCGAACGTTCCCGGGTCGCCTACTCCTTCTTTGGCGCCGGGTCATTGGCGGTGCACTGGAGCGCCCTGCTCTTTACGCCCGATCTCCTGGGCGGTAACGGGGCGTTCGGTCAGTCGGGCTACTTCGCCAACTACAACCTCACCGAAGTGACGGGATACGTCGGAGTGCTCGCGCTCGTGGCGACGTTCGCCTTCGCGACGCGCCTCACGCGACGCGGCTGGCGAGGGGCCGATCGCGACTACATGATCTACGTCGTCATCGGGGTGGTGGGCCTCTTTGCCACGTGGGGTAGCTTCACCCCGCTCGGGCACGTCTTTCGCGCGATACCGCTGTACGGCTCGACTCGCCTGCAGAGCCGCAGTGTCATACTCGTTGATTTCATTGCAGCGGTCTTCGTCGGTTGGTGGCTGGAGCACATCCTCGATGGTCACCCCGAGCGTGCTGGTCTGGGGAAGCGCTCGCGCTGGGTGACGGCGGCTCCGGCGATCTTCATCGTGGTGCTCTCGGCGGGACTCATCGGTTGGGGACCGTGGGTGATCCAGAGGATCGGCATCGCGGGCGGGAATCCGGCGCTCGAAACGGGACTCAAGACCACCAACGCCATCCATCTGGCGATCGCGCTGGTGGCGGTGCTCACCATCGTGTTGCTCGCGCGTCACGCTCGTCGGCTCTTTCCCATCCTGGTGGCGGTGCTGGTCGCCGACCTCGTGGTCTTTCTTCTCTTCACGTCGAATGGACTCATCGGGGGCCAGGGTCCGCGCGAAGCGTCGCGCGCGTACGCCGAGCAGCTGATTAGCAGCAACGGGCGATTCGCTCTGGTTGACAAGAGCGGGATTCATACCAAGGTCTATCGAGAACTGGGCGAGCCCAATATGAACGTGTTCACTCATATGGCGAGCGTCCAGGGCTATGGCGCACTGGAGTCGAACATCTACGACAACGCGACCGGTACGCACCCCCAGGCGTGGTTGAACGCCTGTCATCTCCAAGAGGGCGTCTTTACCCCGCTACGGCTGGCGGTCGTGGTGATCGCCTCGGGCGAGCTCATGACGCCCACGAGCGAACAGTCGGCGATCCCCACTCGGTGCGAGAGTGTGAGCCCCGCACCGAGTGTTCCGCGCTACTTCGGTCAGGTCTTTTCGGTCGGCAGCATCTCGCTCGCGGGCGTCGACGGCCAAGCGATCTCGTCGAGTCCCATCACGATCAGACTTCTCACCAGCGCCGGGCGAACACTCACGAGTCCCTCGTGGACGCTGCCCGGTGATACGAGCACGCTCACGGTCCAGGCGAACGACGCGACGAGTCCTGCGGCGGGATTCGTCGTCTCTTCGGCGAGCGGGATCAGCCTCGGCGATGCGGTCGTGACGCCGTGGGACTCGTCGAAGAGCTATCGACTTGACTCGCACTTCCAGTTGGCGATTGCTACGTCGAAGTGGCGCCTCACATCGACCGAAGATACGTTCTCGGTGTTCAAGGCCACCAAGTTGTTACCTCGCGCCTGGCTGCTCACGCCCGCCGCGGGCACCGTCACGCACATTCGCACGGCGATCTGGGGGGACGCCTGGGTGAGCGTGACGCTGACCACGGCGAGCGCTCTCGATCGCAGTGAGGCCTACCTGCCCGGTTGGCGCGCCACTGCGGTCAACCAAACGACGGGCAAAGTCGTGCAGCTGAGCGTCGAGCGAACGGGTCTCATCGAAAAGGTCCGCGTGCCCAAGGGCAAATGGATCATTCACTTTCACTACCGCGCGCCGTACATCGAGATCAGCGTGGCCGCGAGCCTGTTCGCTGGTGTCGCGTGGCTCGGCGTTGTTCTGTGGCTCGTCGTCTCGGCGCGACGCAGGCGCGCCAGTAAAGTTTCGGCATGAAGGCTCTCGCGATCGTCGGCGGTGCGGGTCGCATGGGCCAAGCCCTCGGCGAAGGACTGGCCGCGACGGGGCGATTTACGATCGGCGCACTCGTCGACCAATACGAACCGCGCGAACTTTTTGGTTCTCGCTGGGTCGCCTCTCTCGACGACCTGGAGGCCGATGTCATCGACGCCGTGGTCGACTTCTCCTCGCCCGAGGGCGTTTCGCACTCGGCTGGCTGGTGTGCGCTGAACGTGGTGCCGCTCGTGGTAGGTACGACGGGACTCACTCCCGACCAGCGCCTGGGTCTAGAGGATGCGGCTACCCGAGTGGGTGTCGTCGTCGCATCCAACTTCTCGGTGGGAGCCGTGCTCGCCGAGCGTTTCGCCGCCGCCGCCGCGCCGTACTTCGATCGTGTCGAAATCATCGAGCTGCACCACGACAAGAAGGTGGACGCGCCCTCCGGCACGTCGATTACGACTGCGCGGGCCATCGCCAGCGCGCGGCGTGCGACGGGTGCAGATGCGTTGGTCGAGCCGACGTCGCGTGTCACGATCGAAGGCGCGCGCGGCGCGCGCGGCGAAGACGGCGTCGTCATACACTCGGTGCGTCTGCCCGGGCTCGTGGCCCATCAAGAAGTGCTCTTTGGCGCGCCCGGTGAGGGCCTCACCATTCGCCACGACTCTTTCGATCGTCAGAGTTTCGTCCACGGCGTCGCGCTCGCACTCGACGCCGTCTCGACAACACCCGGACTGATCGACGGCATCTCTGGGCTCCTGGCCTAGCGGCTCGCTTCGGCCAGGGTGACTGGTAACTTCGTACTATGAGTGAGCCCCGTTTTGGACGCGTTCTCACGGCCATGGTGACGCCATTTCACGCAGACGGTTCGCTCAATCTCGACGTCGCCGCGCAACTAGCCAAGTTCCTCGTGAGTCAAGGCAGCGAGGGTCTCGTGGTCGGCGGCTCCACGGGAGAAGGCTCGTCGTTGAGCGACGACGAGAAGCTCGACCTCTTTGCCTGCGTGGCCGAGGCCGTGAGCGTTCCGGTGCTCGCGGGCAGCACGTTCGCCAACACCCAGCAGTCCGTCGCTCTCACCACCCAGGTCAAAGCGACCGGGGTGGCGGGCGTGCTCGCGACCACGCCGGCCTACGCGCGACCGAACCAGGCGGGTATCGCCGGTCACCTCGGCGCGATCGCCGAGAGCACGCCGCTTGACGTCATGCTCTACGACATTCCGAGTCGCACCGGGCGAAAGATCGAGTCGGCCACCACGATCGAACTGGTTCGCTCCCACAAGAACATCGTCGCGATGAAGGACGCCTCGGGCGATACGGCCCAGGCGGCCCACACCAAGTCGGTGCTCGGTGACGAGCTCGACCTCTACAGCGGCGATGACTCGATGTTGCTGGCCTTTCTGGGCGTGGGTGCGCTCGGCATCGTCTCGGTTGCGGCCCACTGGGCGGGTCCCGAAGTCGCGGGCATCGTGCACGCCGCCGTGAGCGGCGACTGGGACGAAGCGTGGCGTTTCAACGAGCGCGCGCGCGAGAGCTTTCTCTTCGAGAGTTCTGACGCCTATCCCAATCCGATGCCGAGTAAGGCCGCCATGCGGGCCCTCGGCATCGCCGTGGGGGAGTGCCGACTCCCGCACGGACCCAGCGACGCGGACCTGGACGCTCGGGCGTCCCAAGTGGTCTCGGCGCTTACGAGCACTCGTGCCTGACTCCGTTCGCGTTACGTTCCTCGGTGGGCTGGGCGAAATCGGCCGAAACTGTGCGGCGATCGAACAGGACGGTCGCATCGTGGTCGTCGACGTCGGGCTCATGTTTCCCGAGCCCACGATGTACGGCGTCGACATCATCCTGCCGGATTTTCGCTGGCTGATCGAACGAAAGGACCGCGTGGATGCGATCGTGCTCACCCACGGTCACGAAGACCACACCGGTTCCCTGCGGTACCTGGTCAAGGACGTCAACGTCCCCATCTACGGCTCCGCTTTGACGTTGGGCTTCGCACGACACCGTCTGACCGAGGCCAAAGTCGCCCAGGACCTCACGTTCATCGAAGTCACCGACGGTGAGCGTCGGCGCATCGGTCCCTTTGAGGTCGAGTTCATTCCCGTGACCCACTCGGTGCCGAGTGCCTACGCGTTGGCCTTCCACACCAAGGTGGGAGCGATCGTTCACTCGGGGGACTTCAAACTCGACCTCACGCCCGTCGACGGTCGGCGCACAAACCTCAATCGCCTGGCGGCCCTCGGCGACGAAGGAGTGACGCTGCTGCTCGCGGACTCTACCAACGCCGAAGAACCCGGATTCACGCCCTCGGAGAGCAGCGTTGGGGTGGCCCTGCGTCGCCTCTTTTTGGAACGACCGACTCGGCGCATGGTCGTGGCGTGCTTCGCCAGCCACATCCACCGCATTCAGCAGATCGCCGATATCGCCCACGGCACCGGTCGCAAGATCGCCTTCATGGGTCGCTCAATGGAAGCCAACGTCAAACTGGCGCGCAAGTTGCACATGCTGCGGGTCGATCCGGCGGACATCATCGACGTGGAGAATGTCAGCCGCTTTCCCCCCGGCGAGGTCTGCATCGTGTGCACCGGTACTCAGGGCGAGCCTCTGGCCGTGCTCTCCAAGTTGTCTCGTGGCGACGCGCGCAACTTCAAGGTCGGCGCCGACGACACCATCATCTTGAGTTCGCACCCGATACCCGGCAACGAGTGGTCGGTCGGTCGGGTGATCGACGACCTCAATCGCGAGGGCACCGAGGTGATCGACTCAAGCCGCGAGCCGGTGCACGCCTCGGGACACGCGCGTCAGGGAGAACTGCGCACGTTTCAGCAGATCCTTCGACCCCAGAACTTTATTCCGGTGCACGGTGAGTATCGCCACATGGTCCACCACGCCGATCTGGCCCGCTCCATGGGACTCAACTCGCGTCACGTACTGATCTGTGAAGACGGGGATCAGGTCGAGGTGACGGCCAAAGGGATACGGCGCACCGGCCAAGTCCCCGCCGGCTTTCACTACATCGACGGCAGCGCGGGTGACTTCGATGAGCGCCCGCTCGAGGAGCGGCGCATGCTCGCCGAGTACGGCGTGCTGTTGATCTCGGCCGGGGTCGACCGGGATCTCGGCAAGATCGCTCAGCCCGTGAGCGTGTCGGCGCGCGGCTGGTTCGAGGGCGCGGGCGACGCCGAGCTGATTCAGCACGTGACGAGTTCGGTGCGCGCGGCCATCGAAGAGGCGATCGCCGAGGGGAACTTCGACGCCGAGTCCCTCTCGAAGGTGGCCCAGCGCAGCGCCGGCCGTCTCTTGGGCCAGCGATACCGCCGACAGCCGGTCATTTTGCCGGCCGTGATCGTCCTATAGAACGACTAGGACTTGTCGGGCTCGCCGTGTTCGGCGTTGCTCAGCCCGTAGCGCCAGTAGGGCTTGTGGCTGATCTGCTCGGGCGCGAGCCCGCGGTCCAACATCGCGCTCAGCATCGCGCGCATCACGTGGAACTCACCGAAGAGGTACGAGTGACCGAGGTCCGGTGGGAGTTCGAAGGCGGCCAGGCCGCCAAAGAGGCCCGCGGGATCGTTGAGCTCGCGACCGCGTCGCTCGACGAAGATCCCCGTTACCCCGAGCCCCTCGTCGAAGGTCGCGGGCAGGGCGTCATCGGGCGCGTCGATCTCGATGATGAAGATGGCCCGTCCGGGCACCTCGATGCTCTCGGCCATGCGATAGGCCGCGGCGAGTGCGCTGACGTCGCCCATGAACAGATGCCAGTCGGCGACGGGGTCGAGGGGAATCTTGCCGCGGGGTCCGATCATGTCGATCTCGTCGCCCGGTTGGGCATTCTCGACCCAGACGCTGCCCGGCCCGACGTGGTCCGTCGTCACCCACAACGTAAGTTCGTCGCTCGCGGCGTCCACCGAACGCACGCTGTAGCGGCGACTCACGAGTCGTCCGTTCGCGTCATCGAGGCGAATCATCACGTCGTTACCCGGGACACCGGCCAATGTCTCGGCCGGTCCACTGAGCGTGATCGCTATTACCGAGGTACTAAGACGTTGGGTTCCCACCACTTTGCACCGCGCGGCAGTCGATCCCGTGCGCTCGGCGAGGCGCAGGGTTGAGGGGTCGGGTTCAGTCGTCACGACGCTAGATCCTAGGGCGCGCCCAAGAAGGGCTAGTCGGCCGCAGAGTCGAGAAACATGACGGTGTATGTGCAAAATGCAGCGCGCCGCGACGGGCGCACCTCCGGAGACACGCTCAGACGTGGTTGAGACCGCCTGATCACGCTCGCCCCTCTCGAACGTCGGTCGAGTGGTTCAAGAAACGAACCGGTCGTTAGTAAGTTAGATGGTTGTGGCACCAGCGCGGCACCAAAAAACGCCGGTAAAAAAGACGGTATCTCGCGCTCGCGCGAAGAGCGTGGCCGAACCCAACCTCTGGCAGCGCCACGAGCGCGACTTCTCAATAGTGGCCCTCTTCGTGGTCGGTCTCTTTGTCGGTCTGGCCGACGTTCACGCCCTGGGACCGGTGGGTCGCCAGATCTCGCGCGGTCTCTCTGACGCGCTGGGAGTCGGACGGTTTGGCCTGGCCATCATCTTGTTGGTGCTGGGGGTGGTGTTGGTGTCGGGCAAGGTCGAGTTCGACCAGACCCGCGCGGTGTGGGGCGGGGTCTTTGCCCTCGTGACGGTCTGCGGTATGGCCGACCTCGCGGGAGGCAAGCCCGGTATTCACGCGACGACCCACGCGCTCGCTCAGTCGGGCGGCTGGCTCGGCGTGGGAACCGGAGGAGCACTCGCGAGTTGGATCGGCGCCGCCGGGTCGACGATCGTGCTCATCGCGCTCTTCGTCGTGGCCGTCATCGTGGTCACGGGCGTGGGGTTGCGGGGTCTGTTGGTCGGAATCGGCACCGGCGTGGCGGCGACCGGGCGACTGCTTGGGCGCTGGTGGGTGGTGCGTCCACGTCGTGACGACGAGGCATCCACCGACGACGAGATCATTCCGATCTCGCGCGCCCGCGCGAGCTCACGTGAGTATGAACCTGAACCGGTCTTCGAATTCGACGAAACCGAAGTCGACGACGAGGTCGACGAGGAGTACGAGGAAGAAGACGAGGAGTACGAGGACGAGTACGACGAAGAGGCGGAGGACTTCGAGGAAGAGACCCAGAGCGAACGGGTGCTCTACGTCAGCCCGCCCAGTGAGTGGGAACTCCCGCCGCTCGCTCTCTTAGGGCGCACGCGCGACCAGCGGCTGGATCGCGGGCTGACCGACGCGGCCGGCGAAGAACTGGTCGACGCCTTGGCCGCTCACGGAGTGGAAACGTCCCTGGTGGGCTACACCGTGGGACCCACGGTCACCCGATTCGAACTGGAACTGGGACCCGGGGTCAAGGTCTCGCGCGTGACCTCTCTCAACAAGGACATCGCCTACGCCATGGCCTCGCCCGACGTACGCATCTTGGCTCCGATACCGGGGCGATCGGCGATCGGCGTCGAGGTGCCCAATCGCCAACGTTCGCTGGTCGTCCTGGGTGATCTGCTTTCGTCGGACGAGGCAACGGCGGCCACTCATCCCTTGGACGTCCCGCTCGGGCGCGACATCGCCGGGCGCACCGTCATCGTGAACCTCGGCGAGATGCCCCACGTCCTGATCTCGGGGGCCACCGGAGCGGGCAAAAGTTCGGCTATGAACTCACTGATCACCAGTCTCGTCATGCGCGCCACGCCCGATCAGTTGCGCCTCTTGTTGATCGATCCCAAGCGCGTCGAGATGAGTCACTACAACGACCTGCCCCACCTGCTCTCTCCGGTCGTGGTGGACCCCAAGAAGGCGGCGAGCGCGTTGCACTGGGCCGTAAAGGAGATGGAGCGTCGCTACGATCTGCTCGCCGAGTGCGGCGTTCGCGATATCACCAGCTACCAACAGATGCTGGCCCGCGGCGAGATCGAGGTGGAGCCCAGCTCACGCGAGTTGGTGGCCGACGCCTTCGAGCGCGCGACCGGCCTGCCCTCCGAGGCGGCGCCGATGGGTCCCGAGGAACTGCCCTACATCGTGATCCTCGTGGACGAGCTCAATGACCTCATGATGGTGGCGGCACGCGACGTGGAGGAGTCGGTCGTGCGCATCGCCCAGATGGCCCGCGCGGTGGGCATCCACTTGGTGCTCGCGACCCAGCGCCCGAGCGTGGACGTGATTACCGGGGTCATCAAGGCCAACATTCCCAGTCGCATGGCCTTCGCCGTGTCGTCGCTCGCCGACAGCCGCGTCATTTTGGACCAGGCCGGGGCCGAGCGACTCATCGGCAAGGGGGACATGCTGCTCGTCACCGCCTCGAGCAACATCGCTCGTCGACTCCAATCGCCGTGGGTCTCCGAAGAAGAAGTGCGTCGCGTCGTCGAAGCGTGGCGTCGCCAGGGCGGTCGTCGTGAGTCCGTCGTCGCCCTCGACGTTCCCGCGTCGCGAGGCGGGTCGGGCTCTGGTTCGAGCGACGACGACGAGATCTTTCGACAGGCCCGTGAGATCGTCATCCGAACGCAGTCGGGATCGACCTCGATGCTCCAGCGTAAGTTGCGCGTGGGTTTCGCGCGCGCCGGGCGCATCATGGATCAACTGGAAATAGAAGGAGTTGTCGCCCCCGGTGACGGCTCCAAGGCCCGCAAAGTCCTCGTCTCGCCCGAAGAGTACGACGAACAGACGTCGCTGTAGTTTTGGCGCGTCACTCGGCTGCACCCCATCCGCGCCGACGCGGTGTCTTCACGCGCTTCGTCGGCGTGCTCCTCGGTGCGATCATCGCCGTCGCCGGCGTGGTGGCCATGCAGATCCCGCTGTTGCATCGTCCGGCGCGCACCTACATCGCCCTACCGACGGCCGTTGCGTCGGCGACGTCGGCGGCCCTGGTGTGGCCCAGTGTGGGTTCGGCCGCGCTCGACATTCCCTCCCTGGGGGTGCTCACGAGCTATCACCAGGCGGTCGTGCCGATCGCGAGTCTCACCAAGATGATGACCGCGTACGTCGCTCTCCAAGACCTGCCACTCTCGATCGGCGAAACCGGTCCGTGCCACACCGTCACGAGCGACGACATGGAGACCTATAACCGACTAATTGGTCTGGACGCGTCCAGCGTCCCCGTCGTGGTGGGGAGCAGCTCTGCGAGAACCAGCTGCTCGAAGGTGTGCTCGTGCACTCGGCGGCGAACTACGCGGTCATGTTGGCCAACATGACGGGGAACTCATACACGGACTTTGTTGCGGTGATGAATGAGGAGGCCCAGACGCTGGGCCTGACCCAGACGACGTACGTGGACGTGACCGGGCTGTCGGACGAGGACGTCTCCACCGCGACCGATCAGGCGCGGCTCGCCGCGGTGCTGATGACCTCGGCGCTGGTGCGATCGATCGTGATTCAAACGAGCGTGATTCTGCCCGTGGGCGGCGTTGAGAACTCCTTCACCCCCGACGTGGGCATCGACAACGTGATTGGCGTGAAGTCGGGGCGTACATTGGCCGCGGGCGGGTGCGACGTCATGGCCGTCACCTTTCAAGACGGGGACGCCACCCACGTGCTCTACGCGGTTGTTCTCGGCCAGCAGGGCGGTGACCTGTTGACCCCGGCGGGCGAGGCGGCCCTGGCGTTGGCGAACTCGGCCGTCGCGAGTCGCCAGCACTACACGTTTGCCGCCCACCGCGCCTTTGGCGAGCTCGCCTACAACGGTCGACGCGTGGGCTTTGGACTTGCGACGTCGCGAGAGTTTTGGTGGTGGCCGGCGCAAGGACGACTGCACGTACGAGTGCATCTCAGACGCATTACCCGCAACGTGCGACGTAATGAAGTCGTCGGTCGTCTCACCGTGAGCGGACCGGTTCACGCGACGCTGGTGCTGCGCGCGTTGGGTTCGCTCAGCGCCCCCACACTTCTCCAGCGCCTACGCTGAACTGATGTTTGCGCGCGCCCCGGCGACCTCGGCCAACCTCGGGCCGGGTTTTGACGCGCTGGCCGTCGCCCTCGGCCTGTACGTGGAGGTCACCCTGGATCTCGCCGATGAGTTCGGCATCTCGAGCGAGGGATGCGGGGCCGGACTCTACGACGACGAGAACCACTTAGCCGCACGCGTCGCCCGCAGTGTCCTGGGCCACTCGAACTTCGCCCTGCACGTGAGCTCGTCGATCCCGTTGTCGCGCGGGTTGGGTTCGTCAGCCGCGCTGGCGGTCGCCGCGGCGGCCGCGGCCGGTTCAACGGATCCCTTGAGCGTTGCCGCCAAACACGACGGTCACGCCGAGAACGCTGCGGCTTCGGTCCTCGGGGGTTTGGTCGTCGCGCGAGTAGAGGGTGAGGACGTGGTCGCGCGCTCACTGCCACTCGATGACGCGTGGCGCTTCGTAGTGGTCGTGCCCGACCAGGAACTGGCCACGAGTGACGCTCGCCTGGCGCTCCCGAAGCGCGTCCTCTTTAGCGACGCCGTGCACAACTTGAGTGCGCTCGGCCTGCTGATCGCGGGCCTCGGCGATCACACCAAGTTCGTGGCGTCCTCGATGGAAGACGTGCTGCACCAGCCCTATCGCGCCGAGTTGCTGCCCTTCGCCGATGATCTGCTGGGCGCGCTACGCGAGGCGGGAGCGGCGGGCTCGTGCTGGTCGGGTGCCGGGTCGTCGATGCTGGGACTGGTCACGAGTGAGAACGCTCCCGACGTCGCGTTATCGGCGAAGGAGTTCTTGCACACCCGATCGATTCCGGGCGAGGTCTTCACCCTCGACGCGAATCGTTCGGGTCTGGTTACGCGTTGAACGATCACGTCTCGCGCGTCGACGTCCGGACGCTGAGCGGCGCAGGATTTCTCCTGGCTGGTGTGGTTCTCGTTCAGTGGAGCGCGGCGCTAGTGGTGCCGGTCTTTCCCGTGCTCGGCGCCTCGGCGACCAGCGCCTGGCGCTTTCTCATCGGGGCCGTCGTCTTACTCGTCATGACGCGACCGGACCTTCGAACCTGGACGCGAACGCAGTGGATCGGGGCGTGCGCACTGGGCGTCTCCACCGCGTTCATGAATCAGTGCTTCTACCAAGCCCTCGCTCGTATCCCGCTCGGGGGAGCGGTCGCCATCGAGTTTCTTGGCCCCCTGTGCGTCGCGGCATTAGGTCGGCGCAGTCTGCGTCACTTCGCCTTCGTCGTCCTCGCAGGACTAGGCGTTCTCGCACTGACTCACCCGGGCAACGGTCTGACGCTCGTCGGCGTTCTCTTTGCGGCGGGCTCGGGACTGGGGTGGGCGCTCTACGTGATCTCGGCCGCGCGGGTGGGCGGACTCACGCGCGGCTTCGACGGACTGGCGGTCTCGATGTCGATCGCCGCGATCGTGACGCTGCCGTTCTCGCTTCCCAAGACCGGCCAACTCGTTGCCCATCCCGACACGTTGGCGCGCCTGGCCATCGTGGCCGTCATGGCGATCGTGCTGAGCTTCGGGGCGGACCTGCAGGGACTGCGCCGCGTGCACTCCTCGGTCGCCGGGGTCCTCCTGGCCTTCGACCCGGCGGTCGCCTTTCTCATCGGTTGGTTGCTGTTGAATCAGACGGTGAGCGTCTGGGACTTCGTGGGACTGGCCTGCGTCATGGTCGCCGGGGTAGCCGTCACCTATGACTCCAGCGTCGCTGGGGTAGGCGTCGCTCCGTAGCTGTCCCGCTCGGGAACGCCGTGGGCTCCAAATGGGCACCGTTAGGCTAATCAGGTGGCAGAACCGCGCACGTTCTCGATTCGCACGTTCGGGTGCCAAATGAACGAGCACGACTCCGAGCGACTGGCTGGGCTGCTGGTCGCCGACGGGCTCGTCCTCGCCGAGAAGGACCTCGAGGCGGACGTCATCGTGCTGAATACCTGCACGATTCGAGAGAACGCCGATCTCAAGCTATACAGCGCGCTCGGCCAGCTCAAGGCGATCAAGGAGTCTCGTCCGGGCATGCAGATCGCCGTGGGTGGGTGCATGGCCCAAAAGGACCGCGGGTCCATCGTGGAACGCGCGGACTGGGTCGACGTGGTCTTTGGGACGCACAACCTGAATGCCGCCCCGTCGCTACTGCGCCGCTCGATGAGCGAGGGTCCGCTCGTGGAGATCCTCGACGCACCCGATCCCGTGACCAGCCGTGACATGGCGCCCGCGCTCTACGCGGTGCGCGAGTTGAGCTTTGCCGCGTGGATGACGATCCAGACGGGTTGCGACAACACGTGCGCGTACTGCATCGTGCCGAGCGTGCGCGGAGGCGAGATCAGCCGACCCCTCGAGGATCTGCTGGTCGAAGCGGCGATGCTCGCCGGCCGCGGCGTCACCGAGATCACGGTGCTGGGCCAAAACGTCAACTCGTACGGACGAGACATCACCGGACGGCGTCCGCTCTTTGCCGAGCTGCTGCGCGCACTGGGCGAGATCGAGGGTCTGGAGCGGGTTCGCTTTACCAGTCCGCACCCCAAGGACCTGCGACCCGAGACGATCGCCGCGATGGCCGAGACGCCCAATGTCTGTAATCAACTGCACCTGCCCCTGCAGTCCGGATCCAATCGCGTGCTGAGCGCCATGCGGCGCGGATATCGCGTCGAGCGGTACCTCGAAAAGCTCGACGCCGCCCGCGCGTCGATTCCCGACCTCGCGGTCACCACGGACCTCATCGTGGGCTTCCCGGGCGAGAGCGACGCGGAGTTCGACGAGACCCTCGAAGTCGTGGCGCGCTGTGAGTTCGACCTCGCCTACACGTTCATCTTCTCGCCGCGCGAAGGAACGCGCGGTGCGCAGATGACGGACTCATTCGTCGCGAGCGACGTCATCAAGGAGCGCTTCGAACGCTTAAAGGACGTCACCGACCGCTCGGCGTTGCGCCGTCACCAGGCCCGCGTGGGCACGCGCGAGGAGGTTTTGGTGGAAGGACCGTCGCGGCGCAACGACCAGATGCTCTCGGGACGCACGCGCCAAGGCAAGCTCATCCACTTTCCCGTCAGTGACGCGCCCCTGCGTGCGGGATCGCTCGCGAGCGTGGACGTCACCTACGGCGCGCCGTACTACCTCCTGGGCGAGGTGCACGAGGTGCTGAGGGCACCACGTCACAAGATTCGCGTGCCGCTGCTCTCTTCGTGAGGATCCTGAGAGGCCCCGCGGTCGCCCTGGTGGGGGCCACCGCATCGGGCAAGTCGGCGCTCGCCCATGAGTTGGCACTCGCGCAGGGCAGCGTCGACGTCGTCAGCATCGACGCCATGTGCGTCTATCGCGGCATGGATCTGGCTACCGCCAAGCCCACGAGGCGCGAACGCGAGGAGGTGCCCTACCACCTGCTTGATCTGGTTGAACCCTCCGATGAGTTCACGGTCGCCCAGTTTCAGCGCGACGCAGGTGACGCTACCGCTCAGGTCTGGGGTGCGGGGCGCCGCGTGCTCTTCGTCGGCGGTACCGGACTGTACGGGCGAGCCGTGCTCGACGATCTGGACATCCCCGGGAGATATCCCGAGGTTCGTCGCGCGTTAGAAGACCGCGCGACCAGCGATCTGGCGTCGCTGTACGCCCAACTCGAGGAGCTCGATCCGCTCTCGGCGAGTCGAATGGAACCCTCCAACGAACGTCGCGTGGTGCGGGCCCTCGAGGTCACGCTCGGTTCGGGTCGAGCGTTCTCGTCCTACGGCGAGGGGCTCATGACGTATGGTCCGGCGCGCGTGGTCCAGATCGGACTCGACGTACCACTCGAGGTTCTCGACGAGCGCATCGAATTGAGATTCCGTCGCTGGATGGATGAAGGACTGGTCGAGGAAGTCCAAGCCCTCCTCCGACGTCCCGGAGGAATAGGTCGCACCGCCCGTCAAGCGGTGGGCTATCGCCAGATCCTCTGGCACATCGAAGACGACCAGCCTCTCGAGACGTGCGTGAGCGACGCCATCACGCACAGTCGTCGGCTGGCCCGACGACAGCGGTCCTGGTTTCGCCGTGATCCTCGGGTTGAGTGGTTCGAGGATCCGAGTGGCGCGGCGGCGCGCCTGATGACGGTGCTGAATGATTCCGATGGGTTCGTGCGAGACTGAAGTGGTGACAGTGCGATCACTCCAAAAGTGGCAGGGCGCGGGGAACGACTTCCTCGTGGACGTGCAACGCGGGGGCGAGACGCGGCCCTGGACGAGCGAACATGTGCGCGAGGTGTGCGCCCGCGCGACGGGTGTGGGTGCCGACGGACTCTTGGTGGCCGACCTCACCGACGGCGTCACCATGACCCTCTTCAACGCTGACGGCTCGCGGGCGGAGATGTCGGGCAACGGGGCGCGCTGCCTCGCGGCCGCGGTGCGCCGTGCTACTCACTCGGGAGCGGACGAACTGGTCGTCACGACGGACGCGGGCGACAAGACGGTGCATCTCCTCATGGTGAGCGACGTCTCGGGATACGGCAGCGTCGACATGGGCGACGTGACCTTCGGCGAGGACCTCGACGGCGCGTGGGGCGTGGCCTACGTGGGTAACCCCCACGTCGCGGTCTTGGACGATGAACGCTGGACTGACGCGACGCGCGAAGAACTGGCGGCTAAGTTCGCCGCCCAGATGGGCGGGGCGAACGTGGAGTTCGTGCGCGTGCTGGGTCCCGGTCGCCTCGCGATGCGCGTCGTTGAGCGTGGCGTGGGCTGGACCCTGGCCTGTGGCACCGGGTCGTGTGCGGTGGCGGCTCTCGCACGACGCAATCACGTGAGCGGCGGATATGCGCACGTGGAGAATCCCGGCGGCACCCTGACGGTGAAGCTCGAGGGACAACGGGCAACGTTGAGCGGGCCGGTGCAGTTCGTGGCGGACGTGGAGTGGCTCGAAGCTTGACGTACATTCCCGACACTCTCATTGACCGGAGTTTCCGAGAGAAGATCGTTCTGGTGGGGGTGCTATTTCCCGGAGTGAGTGAAGACGATCTCGATCGACAGCTCGACGAGTTGGCGCTTCTGGTGGACACGGCCGGAGCCGACGTCGTAGCGCGAGTTGTCCAGCGCCGCGATGCACCGGACCCCGCGACGTACCTCGGTTCGGGCAAGGTCAAGGAACTGCGCGACGTCTGTCTCGCGCTGGACGCCGACACGGTGGTCTTTGAGGACTCGCTCAGCCCCGCCCAGCAGCGCAACCTGGAAAAGATCTTAGGGCGCACGGCGATCGACCGCACGGCGGTGATTCTGGACATCTTCGCCCAGAACGCGCGCACACCGGAGGGCAAAGCCCAGGTCGAACTCGCGTTGTTGCAGTATCGACTACCGCGTCTGCGCCGGGCCGGGGGATCGCTGTCCCAACAAGCCGGTGGCATTGGCACCCGCGGCCCGGGCGAGACCCAACTCGAAGTCGATCGTCGGCGACTCGTCCAGCGGATCCATCACATTCGCCGAGAACTCAAGCAGATCGATCGCACGCGCCAGGTTCAGCGCCAGGGTCGCGAGCGCGGCCGCCACCGCGAAGTCACTCTCGTGGGCTATACCAACGCGGGCAAATCGTCGATGTTGAACGCACTCACTCATGCGGGGGTGGAGGTAGAGAATCGCCTCTTCGTCACGCTCGACCCGCGCACGCGCCAACGCCAACTCCCCGGAGGTGAGACGGTGCTCTTCACCGACACCGTCGGGTTCATCTCGAATCTGCCCCACGAGTTGGTCGAAGCCTTCATGAGCACGCTGAACTCGGTGCAGCTGGCCGACCTGTTGGTCCACGTCGTCGACGGGTCGAGCGATCGAGCCGAGGAGCAGATCGCGGCCGTGCGCGACGTTCTCATCGAGATCGGCGCCGAGCACGTGCCTGATCTGTTGGTCTTCAACAAGGCCGACGTGCCGGGCTCACGGGCCAAGGATCTCGCCAAGATCTACGACGGGGTATGGGTATCGGCCCTGACCGGAGAGAACCTCGACGAGGTCATCGACCACGTGGCCGAGCGCCTGCGCTCGCGCGACCGCGTGCTCACGTTGCAGCTTCCCCTGGACCGGGGCGACCTGCTCGCCGCCGCGCATCGTGAAGGCGACGTCCTCGACACCACGGTCAAAGACGACGGTGTGCTGATCCACGTGGTCTTGGATGCGGTTGGCGCCGCGCGCTTTAGCGAGTGGCGGGTGCCGGCGTGAGTTTTTCGCCCCCGGCGTACCCCTACGAGAGGCTGGACGGTCTCAAGGAGCTGGCGTCGGAGTTTGAGGGCGGAGCCATCGACTGTTCCATCGGAACGCCGATGGATCCGCCGCCGGACTTTGTGATCAAGGAGTTGGCCCGTGGCGTGGGGGCACGAGGGTATCCGCCCTCGGCCGGTACCGCGAACTTTCGCGAGGCCGCTGCGGGCTGGCTGTCGAGACGTTTTGGTGTCGACGTCTCGGCAAACGATTTGGCCGCCTGTGTGGGCACCAAGGAGTTCGTCGCCTCACTCGCGGGCTACCTGCACTTGCGCTCGCCCGAGCGCGACACCGTCCTGTATCCCGCTATCAGTTATCCGACCTACGCCATGAGTGCGACGTTGGCCGGGCTGCGGTCGGTGCCCGTTGCGTTGAGCAAAGGTCAACTGGATCTTTCGTCGATCGACCCGAACGACGCGGGGCGGGCGTTGGTGCTGTGGGCGAACTCGCCGGCCAATCCGAGTGGCCAGCTCGATGATCTGGAGCGCGTCGCCCAGTGGGGCAGGGCGAACGACGTCCTCGTCGCGAGTGACGAGTGCTACTGCGAATACACGTGGGCCTCGCCCCCACGAACGGTCCTTGAATTCGGCCCCGAAGGAGTTCTTTCGGTGCAGTCGGTGTCGAAGAGATCCAACCTGGCTGGCGTACGCGCGGGCTTCTATACCGGGGACCCCGAGGTGGTGCGCTACCTGCGCAGCGTGCGTCAGCACGCGGGACTCATGGTCCCTGGTCCGGTGCAGGCCGCGGTCGCTCTGGCCTACGGCGACGACGAGCACGTGAACGTTCAACGCGAGCGGTACTGGTCGCGGTTGGAAGGTCTCGCTCGCGCGCTCGAGTCAGTGGGCGTCACCGCCCGGACGCCCGAAGGCGCGTTCTATCTGTGGTGTTCGAAGGAAGGCATGGATGGCTGGGAGCTGGCTGCGATGCTGGCGGAGCGCTCGGGTCTCGTCGTGAGTCCAGGCGAACTCTACGGTAACGATGGTCGCGACTACGTTCGCATTGCCGTGGTGCAACCCGATGAGCGCCTCGAACTCGCGGCCTCTCGTCTTAGATCGTCGTAAGCCCCCAAACTACGCTGGTGGCGTGAGCGATCTCGAAACCCGCATAAGTCACTGGTACGAGCAGATTGGCGAGATGACGCCTGAGAACACCGAGGCGCGTCGCGACGTGGAGTTGGTCATCACCAAGCTCGACGACGGACAGGTGCGAGTCTGCGATATCGCCGACGACGGGACGATCGTGGTGAATGAGTGGACCAGGCAGGCGATTCTGCTTCTGTTTCGACTGCGAGGGCTCGAGCCGAGCGAATCAGGGCCCTTTGAGTATCTGGACAAGCTCGATCTGAAGACGGACTATGCGCGTCGCGGGGTACGCGCAGTACCTGGTGCCATCGCGCGCTACGGCAGCTATCTCAGCCCGGGTGTGGTGCTGATGCCCAGTTTCGTCAATATCGGCGCCTGGGTGGGAGCGAACTCGATGGTCGATACCTGGGCCACCGTGGGCAGCTGCGCGCACATCGGAGACAACGTCCACCTGTCGGGCGGCGTGGGGATCGGCGGCGTTCTAGAGCCGGCCAACGCCGTACCGGTCGTGATCGAAGATGACGCGTTCATCGGCAGTCGCAGCATGATCGTCGAAGGTGCGCGAGTGGGGCGAGGGTCGGTGGTGGGAGTCGGCACGATGCTGAGTCCCTCCATCCCGGTCTATGACGCCGAGACCGGAGAAGAACTTTCGAGAGGCTACGTGCCCGACTACTGCGTGGCCATCTCGGCCAGCCGACGTCGAGAGTACCCAGGGGGCGAGTTCTATCTGCCGTCGGTCTTGGTCATTAAGCGTCTCTCCGAAGGCGAACGGCACAACAAGGCGGCCCTCAATGACGTGCTGCGTGACCACGGTGTCTCCACGTGAGTCGACTCGACGACGTCTATGAGTTGGTGTCGATCAGTTCGGTAAGTCACCATGAGTCGGCTCTGGCTGACTACGTCGAGAGCGCCCTACGTTCGAACAACTCGTTGGATGTCGAGCGCGTGGGCGACAACGTGGTGGCGCGCACGACGGGCGATCACGCGGCACGCGTGATCGTGGCCGGTCACCTCGACACGGTGCCGGGCAATGCGAGTGCCGCGACCGTAGTTGGCGATGTGCTCACGGGACTGGGCGCGTGCGATATGAAGGGCTCGCTCGCTGTGATGATCGCTCTGGCGATGGAGGATACGCCGAGATCCACCGAGGTCACCTGGATCTTTTATGCCCGCGAAGAGATCTCGCGCAGTGAATCAGGACTGTTCGAGTTGATCGAGAAGCGCCCAGAACTCCTGGTCGGCGACGTCGCTTTGCTCTGTGAGCCCACGGCCGGTGTGGTGGAGGCGGGCTGCCAGGGCACGTTGCGAGTGCGCGTGGACGTCGCGGGACAGCGTGCTCACACGGCCCGGCCCTCAATGGGACGCAACGCCATCCATCGCGCCGCTGAGATAGTCACGAAAGTTGCGCACTACGAACCTCGTCAGGTCGAGCTAGATGGTGTCGAGTATTGCGATCAGCTCCAGGTGGTCTTCGTCGAAGGAGGAGTGGCGGCCAATGTCGTCCCCGACGCCGCAACGGTGACGATCAATCATCGGGTTGCCCCGGACCGCTCCGGCGACGAGGCCGCCGCGTGGCTTCGCGGCTACCTCGGCGACCTGCTCGAGGATGTCGATGCATTTACGGTGCTCGATTGGGCCCCGAGTGCCCCGCCCTCGCTCACCAATGAGTGTTTGGGTGCCCTCGTGGCGCTGAGCGACAGGCCGGTTCGCGGCAAACTCGGCTGGACCGACGTCGCCACGTTCCACGAGCTCTCCATTCCCGCGACGAACTTCGGCGCAGGAAACCCCTTGCTCGCACATCGTAGCGACGAACAGATCACTCGTCGCGAGGTCGACGACTTCGAACGCGTGATGCGCGAATGGCTGAAGTAACGATCTAGTAGCGACGCAGCACCGAGATCACGCGTCCATAGATGCTGACCTCGCGGGAATCGAACTCCATGGGCTCCATCGTTGAATTCTCGGGCTTCAGAATGATCGCGAGATCCTTGAGCGAAGAATCGCTTGACGGTTGCCTCGTCGCCGGGGATACCCGCTACCACTATGTCTCCGGATCGCGCGGTCTGCTGACGCTCAACGACGATGTAGTCGCCAGCCAATATGCCCGCATCCACCATCGAGTCGCCTCGTACTTGAAGCACGTAAGTGTCTCCGCGCCCGGCAAACTGTTCGGGAATTGACATCAACTCGTGAGTGCTCTCAAGCCCCAGTACGCCGGTACCCGCCGCGACGTCACCGACCAAGGGGATGTGACGAATGTTCTGATCAGGAGCAGGATTCGAAGCGTCGAGCCGTACCGTCAAGGTGCGCGGCTGTTGCGCGTTCTTCTCGATGTAGCCCGCGTTCTTGAGCACCGTGATGTGGTTGGCGACCGTGGCCGACGACGAGAGTCCGACGTGTTCGCCGATCTCGCGAATCGTCGGGGGAAAGCTGCGCTCACGCTGGCAAGTGACGATGAACTCTAAAATCTGTCGACGCATCGGGGTTAAGACCTCGGCCATGGCGCTCCTTTGGCAAACGAACAGTTGTTCGTAGGCTACACCGGACTCGCGCACGGATCAAACATCCGTTCGCATTGATTTCGGGAGTGTTGCATTAGGTGGTGTGCCTACTTTTGCACTTTTGCCCCTGGTAATCCTTCGTCGACAGTCAAATCGACTTGACCTCTCTGGGGTAAATGCGGGTCACTTGGGTGACGTGTAGGTGAACTCGGTAGCGGGCAGTAAAGAAATGAAAAATCAAGGGAGGACGTTGCTCATGAAGCTTCGTTGGAATAAAACGGTGGCGCTGGCCGCTGTAGGAGCAATGGCCCTAACAGCCGTGCCGCTCCTTGCAGGAACGGCGACATCGGCGGCATCAAAGCCTACGTACACCATCGGCGTGCAGGGTCCCTTTACGGGAAGTGACGCTGACTATGGTCTGTACGAGTACGCCGGAGTGGAGTACGCCGTCAGTCTGGCCAACGCCAGCGGCAAGTACGACTTCACGCTGAAGGCTGAAAAGTTTGACGACCAAGGTTCTTCAACCGTGGCGCCCGGAGCGGCCCAAAAGGCCGTTGGGACCAAGGGACTGGTCGCGATTGTGGGCCCGTCATTCTCCGGTGCTTCGCAGGTTTCGTACCAGTACTACCACGCGGCGCACATCGCTGAAGTGAGTCCGTCCGCGACCGCAGTTGCGCTCGCTAGCGGCTCGGACAGCAGTTTCTTCCGTACCGTGGCCGATGACTCGGTCCAGGGTTCGGCGGACGCGAGCTACCTGGTGACCACTAAGGGCGAGAAGAACCTCACCGTCATTGGTGACGAGTCGTTCTACGGTCAGGGTCTGGCCAACGTCGTGGTCGCGACCCAAGCGGCAAAGCTTGGCGCGACGGTGACTCGAAGTCAATCGCCAATATCAATGAGGGCGGCGGCGGTAACGCTGGTGCGTACAGCACCCTGGCGACCGAGTTGGCCCAGGCCGACCCCGCGGCGATCTTCTACGGAGGGTACGCACCGGAGTTCGGTTTGCTCCTCGGTGACCTCGCGAGCGACGGCTACACGACGTCGAACCACGTGATCATGTCGGGTGACGGTTCGAATGACCCCGCGTTGATGACGAGCACTTCGCCAGCGACCGCCGCGAACGGCGCGTTCCTGAGTGAGTCCGCCACCGGCAAGGTGAGTTACTTCACCGGCAAGATGGCGAGTGCGTTCACCAAGCTGACCCACGTCAAGGCTTCCGTGGCGATCTACGCCGCCCAGTCCTACGACGCGGCGAACGCAATCATCAAGGCCCTGGTCGCGGACAAGAAGACGTCCTCGATCTCGACCCTGCGCAAGGAGACGGTGGCTTCACTGCACAAGGTCTCCTTCGTTGGCGTGACCGGTCCCATCGCCTTCCAGGGCGACGGCGACCTCAAGGTTGACAAGGGCGAAGTGCAGGTTTCTGAGGTCGAGAACGGCGTCATTACGGTTTTGACGAACGTCGGCTGATAGACATTCACATGTAATTGCCACTAGGGCCGGGGTTTTGCCCCGGCCCTAGTGGCATACCGAAACAGACGGGGTTGTTAGGTAGACATGGGATTCGCGCATTTTTGGTTGTCGGGGTTTGACCAGATTCGCACCGGGTTTTGGGCGTACGTCGCGGTGGGCCTGGAGAACGGTTCGTTGTACGCGATGATTGCGGTGGGCTACACGCTCGTCTACGGCGTGCTCGGTCTGATCAACTTTGCTCACGGTGAAGTCTTCATGTGCGGTGGTTTCGCCGCGGTGCTCTTGACCCACGCCATTATCGGCAACGGAGTACGGGACGGCTGGGCCTCAGTCGCACTCATCTTCGCTGGTATTGCCTTCGCGGGTCTCATTAGTGCGCTCGTGGCGACCGGGGTCGAACGTGTCGCCTATCGTCCTCTTCGACGACGACACGCGCCCAAACTCGCCTATCTCATCAGCGCCATTGGCGCGTCCTACTTCTTGCAGACCCTCGCGGGCAAGGAGTTCGGTTACGGTCAGAACGTCTTTCCCGCGGAGATCTTTCCCGCCGGTCAAACGCTGTTCTCGATTGCCGGTACGTCGATTCACACCATTCAAGTCGTTTGCTTGATCGTCGGCGTAGCCATGTTCTTGGCTGCGGATCGCATCGTGCGTCAGACGAAACTCGGGCGAGGCATTCGCGCGGTGTCTCAGGACGCCGAGACCTCAGCGCTCATGGGCGTCAACATTGACCGCACAATCACGCTCACCTTCATCATCGGTGGCACGCTCGCGGGAGCGGCCGGATTTTTGTACTCCATCCAAAATGGCATCATCCAAAGTTCGGGCACGGAGCTGGGTATCTACGCCTTCACCGCGGCAGTGCTGGGCGGGATTGGCAACCTTCGCGGTGCCGCGCTCGGCGGGCTCGTCATTGGACTCTTCGGCAGTTTCTCGGTGCCGTTCGCCTTCGAAGGCAATATCACGTGGGTCGAGATCTATACGTTCTTAATTCTGGTGCTGGTCTTGATCATCCGGCCGACCGGCATCCTCGGTGAACGCTCGGGGAGGACGGCGTGAACCTCCTCGCGCCCGCCTCGCTGAAGCGGCTCTTCAGTGCCTTGATGCTGACGGCACTCGTCGCGGTGATGACGGGTGCTCCGGGCGGGTTCGGCGTGCCGGCGGATACGGGCATCCACGGGTCGTTCCTGGAGCGCGTCTCGTACTTCGGGCTCTTTCGCACGCAGCGCTGGTCCATCTTCCTTACCCTCGGCATCCTGGCCTGGCTGGTGGTCTCGTTCTATCAGCCGCGCGCACTGGGCATCCGGCGCAAGTTGGAGCCGATCGTGGCCGTTCCGTCGAAGGTGATGGAGAAACGTCGCAATCGGTTCATCCTCATTGGGGTGGTCCTCATACTCACGCTGCTCGTTCCGCACTTTGAGCACCAGCAGTTCTGGATGTATTTGATCGTCGAGCAGATCGGCGTGTGGATTCTCCTCGCCCAAGGGCTCAACGTGGTCGTGGGCTTTGCGGGTCTCCTCGACCTCGGCTTTGCGGCCTTCTACGCCATCGGGGCCTATACGACCGCATGGTTGACCGGCGTGCTTCCGACCCCCGCCCTGTTCCACCATCCGATTCCCACTCTCTGGTGCATCCCGATTGGGGTGGGCCTCGCCATGGTCTTCGGCATCCTGCTGGGGGTACCGACGTTGCGACTGCGCGGCGACTATCTCGCCATCGTGACCCTCGGCTTCGCGCTCATTATCGACGACTTCGTCGGACTCCAGAGCGGTCTGACCGGCGGCGGCGAAGGATCGCTCACCGTGCCCAAGTTCGACTTGAACCTGGGGTTTTGGCACTACCACTGGGGCATCAGTCCAGTGCCGTATTTCTACTTGTGCATGCTCTTCGTCGTGATCTTCATCACAGTATTTACGTCGCTCGAGTACTCGCGCATCGGCCGCTCTTGGGTCGCGATTCGCGAAGACGAGGTCGCCGCGGAGTCCGTGGGCATCAACCCGCTCAAATACAAGGTCATGGCCTTTGCCGTGGGCGCGGCGAGCGGCGGTTTTGGTGGCGTGCTCACGGCGGGCCTGATCGGCAACATCAACCCCACCCTCTTTCAGTATCAGGTCTCGGTCAACGTGTTGATCCTGGTCATCTTTGGCGGCATGGGTTCGATCTGGGGCGTGGCCATTGGCGCGATCATCGTCCAGACGGCCACCAGCTATCTTGACAACTACCAACCGTGGGGCTATCAGCTTCAGGACCTCTACATGTACATCGGGGCGCTGCTCATCATCATGATGATCTTCCGACCCGCGGGCATCTTGCCGTCGCGTCGTCGCTATCGCGAAATCCGCGCCTACGAGACGGAGGGTGAGGGTCATCTCGATGAGGTCTTGAGCGGGGACCAGCCGTGAGTGACGACCTGATCATCAACGTCGAGAACGTCACGCTGCGCTTTGGTGGCGTGGTGTCACTCAAAGACGTGTCGGTCGAGATGCGTCGTGGCGAAATCCTGGCCGTGATCGGACCGAACGGTGCCGGCAAAACCTCGCTGTTCAACTCCATCACCGGCGTCTACCAACCCCAGGAAGGCACCATCACCTTCTTGTCGAGCCAGGCTCCTCCGTTGAGCGTGATCGGCAAGAAGCCGCATCGCATCGCCCAGGCCGGTGTCTCGCGAACGTTCCAAGCGTCACGGCTCTTCAGCGCGCTCACCGTCTTTGAGAACGCGAAGATTGGTGCGGAGAACCACCGGGGGATCGGCCTTGTCGGCGCGCTGGTGAACGGACCCCGCACGCGCCGTGGTGAGCACGAGTCCGACAAAGTGGCCACCGAATTCCTCAAATTCGTCGGCCTGCTTGGTGAGTCGAACACGGTCGCGTCCCAGCTCTCCTACGGTGCTCGACGTCGCTTAGAGATCGCCCGCGCCTTGGCGACCCATCCCGAAGTGATCTTGCTGGACGAGCCAGCCGCGGGCACCAATCCGTCTGAGAAGCTCGAACTGACGACGCTGATTCGTCGCGTGCGCGACGAGCGCGGAGTCAGCGTGCTGCTGATCGAGCACGACATGAAGCTCGTTATGGCGCTCGCCGAACGGCTCTACGTGCTCAACTTTGGCTCGACAATCGCCGAAGGCACGCCTGAGGAGATTCGTTCGAACCAGGCCGTGATAGACGCGTACCTCGGCACCACGACGGTGGAGAAGAGTGCGTAATGCTCAGCGTTAAGAACGCCGTCGTTCGCTACGGCGTCATCGAGGCGCTCCACGGGATCTCCTTTGAGATCGAACAGGGCGAGATTGTGACGTTGCTCGGGGCGAATGGTGCCGGTAAGTCGACCACGCTGCGCATGATCTCGGGGTTGCACGCGCCGTCGAGTGGTTCGATCTTCTTCGAGGATCGCGACATCACGAACGTCAAGGCCCACGAGTTCGCGTCCTTTGGCGTCAGCCACGTGCCCGAGGGTCGGCGGATCTTCGGTGCGATGACGGTCGAGGAGAACCTGGAAATGGGGGGATTCACCCGTCGCGGCTCGCTATCGACCGACATTGACGAGATCTTCGACATGTTCCCGATCTTGCGAGACCGCCGCAAGCAAAAGGGCGCAAACCTCTCGGGTGGCGAACAGCAGATGCTCGCCATCGGTCGTGCCCTCATGTCCAAGCCGCGTCTGCTGCTGCTGGACGAACCATCGATGGGCCTCGCCCCCATGATCATCCAGCAGATCTTTCAGATCATCAGCCAGATCCGCGAACAGGGTACGACAGTGTTCGTGGTTGAGCAGAACGCCCAGCAGGCCCTGCGGCTGGCCGATCGGGGCTACGTGATGGAAAACGGCCGGATCGTGTTTGGCGATAGCGCGGCCAACCTCCTCGAAGATCCACGAGTGCGCGCGGTGTATCTCGGCGAGGCGATCGAGACCTAGAACACACCTCCGACCTTTGGGATGCCGTCCAAGGGAGGAACGTTGCTAGAGAGTGATTCGGTTTCATCGTGTTGGCGCGACGTGGACGACGTGCTGTCGGCCGGAGTCGCCCGACTCATCCTGTATGGTCCACCCGGCACGGGAAAGACCTACGCGGCGCTGCACTTCGGCGTCGGCGCGACGCCGGCCGAGCGACTCGTGTGCACCGAAGACCTCACGAGTGGCGAGATCACCGGCACGTGGATGCCCAGCGGCGAGAATCGCTTCGAGTGGCGAGAGGGTCCGGCGATCCGCGCGTGGAAGGGGCGCGACGGAACGGGAGGGCGACTCGTGCTCGACGAGGTCGATCGAGCATCGGGCGACGCCCTGGCGACGCTGCTCGCGATGACCGACTCGCCCGAGTCGGCGCGCTGGCGCAATCCCGACATCGGCGAGTGGGTGCGGCCCGGACAGAACTTCTCCGTGGTGATGACGTCCAACGTCGAGGACCTCGAGGAGATCCCCGCGTCACTACGCGACCGTTTTCCCGTCAGCGTGAGAATCGACCGGCCGGCCGTTGCGGCACTCGAGCGACTGAGTGGCGACCTTCGAGCCGCGGCTCTGGCGGGTTCGCTCGGGCCGGAGGGTCGCCGGGTCTCGCTGCGCAGTTTCTACGCCTTCGACGACCTGCGACGTCACCATGGTTCCGAGCGTGCCGCCGAGCTCGTTTTTGGTGCGAGTTTCGCCCAACCCGTTCTGGACGCCCTTCGCATCGGCGCGGTGGCGTGAGCGTCATCTATCCGGAGCTGGTCGCCGGTCGCGCCGACGACGAATGGAGGGCGTGGACGATTCGAGAAGGTTCCACGTCCCGGGGTGAGGCGAGTTGCAATCTGCACGATCGAGTTCTCGAAGTTCCACTGGGAGAGGGAGAGCAGGCCCGCGCGGTGCGCGCCCACGAGTTGATGCACGCGCGCGTGAGCCCGCGTGTCGAGCACCTGATGAAAGCACTCGACGAAGTTGCCCCGCGCGCCCTGGAGTGCGCGGAGGAACTCCGCGTCAACGTCTTGGTCGGTCGCCTGGGGTTCGACCTGGCGCAGCTGAGCGACGGCAGCGAGAAACTCGGCGCGCGGCGACTCGCGGAGTCAGGCCAATGGGCCGAAGCGCTGTGCTTCTACATGGCGGTACTGGGCACGGGCGCCGAGCGGTCGTTTCTAAGCGGGATCCGTGCGGGCGATGCGACGTGGCTGCCCGCACTTCGTGCGGTGCGCAAGCGGGCCGTTGATATCTTCTCGCGCGAGACGCGCGTGCTGGGTGCCACTGACCTCGACGAGTCCGGCCTGCCACGCGGCTACGCCTCGTCCACCCTGGTGCTCGCGCGACTGCTCACTCAAACGGCGTGCGCGCGGCTGCCCAAAGGGACCGAAGAGTTGCGGGCCTTTCGCCGTTCATTGGAGGTTGGCGGGCGACGTCCCCCTACCGGCGTCTTCGCGCCGCTGGTGATCGATGACGCCATGGCCCGAGTGCGAAGAACGTCCCGCGGGGCTGAGCGACGTTGGCGCCCAGCAACGTCTGGTACCGTGCTGCGCTATCCCGGCCGACTCCTGAGCGACGACCATCGCCGAGCGTTCGGCGCACGTCGGGTGTCTCACGGAGGAGTCGTCGTGATTGATCAGTCGGGCTCCATGGACGTGTCGCCCCACGACCTCAGGGCCGTCCTGCGAGATTCACCGGCGGCCCTCGTCATCGGTTACAGCCACCGCCCCGGCGACCGGGGAACGGCACCCAACGCGTGGGTGCTCTGCGATCGAGAGCTGGTGGCCCGTCCGAGTCCGTCGGGCAACGTGGGCAACGGAGTCGACGGCCCAGTGCTCGCCTGGGCCGCGGCGCACCGACGCGCGAATGAGCCCTTCGTGTGGGTCACCGACGGTCAAGTGACCGACTCGCATGACTATCCCGACGCAGCGCTCTCGCGCGAGTGCGCCCACATGGTGCGAGATCACCGGATTCGCCTCGTCCGCGACCTCTCTGGCGTGACGGGCGCCCTGAGGGTCGATCGCCCCACGCCGCGCTCCCAATGGAGTTCGTTTGGCCGAGTGGGCCATGCACTTCGCGCGATGAGCGTCAATTAACGCGAGTTGGGATGTGACAAGCCCTGATCAGACTCGTTAGCGACTGAAGCGACGCCGCTCAGCAAGGTTACCCCTTGCATCGAACGTCTGTTCGCTTTATGATTACGAACAGGTGTTCGTAGAGCAAGGGAGTCGGAGCCATGGCCGCAGTCGAACTGCTGGAGTGTCACCCCGCCGAGGGGGCGGCGACCTACCTGCGTCTGGTAACCGAGGCGCCACGGGCCTATCGACAGGGACCTTCGCTGCAACCAGCGCCGCAGCACGCGGGCGCGTGCTCGGGCCCGTCGCAACCGACTCGGCGCCGGGCTCGTGCTGGCCCTCGCGATCGGCATTCTGGCGGTGCCCGGACACGTCTTTGGCGCGACGACGGGGGCCGGACTGCCGAGCGACCTCGCCTCCTCGTCGACGCTGGCGTCGGGCATGGACTACGTGGTTCAGCCCGGTGACTCGCTCAGCTCCATCGCTCGAGAAATGAACCCAGTAGACTCCGCGCACGCTCGCGTCCTGCTGGTGCGAGAACTCGGGTCGCAGGTGGTGGTACCCGGCGAGCACGTGCTCATCCCCTGAAGAATTTTGGGGTGACCGGTGTATCGTGAAGTGGTGCGGTGCCCCTTTTGCTCGGCCGATGACGATCGAGTCGTCGATTCGCGTCTCGCCGAAGACGGCGTCGTCATTCGGCGCCGGCGCGAGTGCAACAACTGCTCCCAGCGCTACACCACGTTCGAGCGAATCGAAGAAATTGGACTATTTGTCGTGAAGCGCTCGGGCGAGCGCGAGCCCTTTAGTCGCGAGAAGGTACTGCGCGGGGTGCGGGCGGCGGCCAAGAACCGCCCGGTCGATGATGAATCCCTCGAGGCCCTGGTGGTGGGGGTGGAGGAGTCGATGCGACTGCTGAATCGCGACGTATCGAGCGAGGAAGTGGGCATGGCGACCCTGGAGGCGTTGCGCGATGTTGACGACGTCGTGTACGTGCGCTTCGCCTCGGTCTACAAGGGATTTTCGGACACCGAGGACTTCGCGCGCGAGATCGGCATGCTGGTCAAGACCACCGCACCCAAGCACCACGGGTAGTCGTGCGCGCATTTCGTCTCCAGCCGCAAGTTGCCCTGGCTATCTACGCGCACCCCGACGACGCGGACGTGGCCGCGGGCGGCGTAATGGCCCAGTGGGCGAGCGAGGGCGTCGCGGTCCATCTGGTCGTGATCTGCGACGGCGCCAAGGGTTCGCACTCGCCCAACCTCACCGCCTCGGTGGTGCGCGAGACGCGCCGCGAGGAGCTACAGAACGCCGCCGACCTGCTGGGCCTCGCGAGCGTGACCCAGCTCGACGTTCCCGATGGCGACGTGAATAACACGAGCGAGTTGCGCGAGACCCTCGTGGGGCTCGTGCGGCGTCTTGGTCCCGACGTCGTGCTGGGTCCCGATCCCACCGCCACGTTCTTTGGCGAGGTGTACGTCAACCACCGCGATCACCGCGAAACGGGTTGGGCGTTGCTGGACGCCGTGGCGCCAGCGGCGGCGATGCCGCTGTACTTTCCTGACCAGGGCGCGCCGCATCAGGTGAGCATTCTGCTCTTGAGTGGTACGCACGAGCCGGACGTGGTGGTAGACGTCTCGGCCTCGATCGACGTCAAAGTGAAGGCCATCCTCGCGCACGCGTCCCAGACTGGTGGCGACGCCGAGGCGATCCGCGACGTCGTGCACGAGCGCGCGGAGCAGGCGGGTCGGCCCGTGGGCGTGGCGTACGGTGAGGCGTTCCGCTGTGTTGAACTCGCCTTTTGACGATCCCTCCGTTGACGACGCGCCGATCCTGCACGTCGACCTCGACGCCTTCTTCGCCTCGGTCGAGGTGCTCGACGATCCTTCGCTGCGCGGCAGGCCGGTGGCGGTAGGGGGAGCGGGGGACCGCGGGGTCATCGCCAGCGCCTCCTACGAGGCGCGTAAGTACGGAGTGAAGAGTGCGATGCCGAGCGTGACCGCACGGCGCGCGTGTCCGAACCTGATCATCCTGCCCGGGCGCTTCGATCGCTACGAGGAGTACTCGCGCCTCTTTCACGACATCGTGCGCGACCTCACTCCGGAGTTCGAGCCCCTGGGTCTCGACGAGGTCTTCGCGGACCTGCGCAGCCTGCGTCGCTTGAGGGTGCGGCCCCTGCAAGCGGGAGAGCGCCTGCGATCTCGCATCAACGACGAGCTGCAGTTGCGCTGCGGGGTCGGCCTCGGGCGCAACAAGCTCTTCGCCAAACTGGCCTCCAAGGAGTCCAAGCCCCAAGTCGTCAAGGGTCGCCTCATCGAAGGACCGGGTGTGTTCTGGGTCAGTCCCGAGACTGAAAAGCAGTGGCTGGCGTCACTCCCGGTGCGCGCACTCTGGGGTGTCGGGCCGGCCACGGCGTCCAAGCTCGCCTCCCTCGGTCTGACCCACGTGCGCGATCTCACTCGGGTCGACGAAGCCACGCTCAGCTGTGCACTTCGGGCCGGCGATGGCCGCCACGCTGGCCGCGTACGCGGCGGGCGAGGATCATCGCGAGGTCGTCGTCGACCGCGAGGTCAAGTCGGTCGGACACGATCAGACCTTTGCGCGCTCGCTGGCCGGATTCGAGGAGGTGAGCCGTCAGCTGCGCACCCACGCCGCCGTCGTGGCGCGAGCGCTGCGCGACCGAGGCCTCGTCGCTCGCACCATCAGTATCAGCGTGCGCTACGACGACCTCACGAGCGTGTCGCGCTCTCAGACCCTGCCCTTTGGCGTCGACGACGAAGAGGCCATCGCCTCCATCGCCCAGGCGCTGGTGGCGTCGGTCGACCTCTCCCAGGCGGTGCGACTGTTGGGTCTGTACGGATCGAGCTTTCTCGAACGCTCCGACAATCAGATGCAGCTGAGCTTTGGGTTCGACGCGGGTGCGGCCCACTCGAGCGCGACCGAAACGTCGCGGGATCAGCAGGTCGATCGCACCGCCCTACGCGACGTGGTGGACGAAATACGCAAGCGCTTCGGTCGAACCTCGCTCGGAACGGCGAATGAACTCAAGGACGATGGCCTCGACGTCGCGGTCCAGCGAGGGCGCCACGCCTTCGGTCCGGACTCTTCTAGTCGTGAACCGTGACCAGCGTGCCGATGGGCGTGTAGGGAAAGACCGTCTTGGCCGAGGCGAAGGGCATCTCCACGCACCCCAGGCTTTGGGGCCAGCCGTACGAGGCCCGAATAAAGCCGTGCAGCGCATCGCCGCCGTTGAAGTACGACACCCAGGGAATGTCGGGGTCGTGATACGGGGTGCCGTCGGGGTTGATGCCGCTCATGGTCGTGCTGATGAAGCGCGCGTAGACAGCGAACGTGCCCTGCTCGGTGGGCGCCACGTCGATGCCGGTATTCACGTCGGTGGTAAAGATCACCTTGCCGCTCTGGTAGAGCGTGAGCGTCTCGGGCAGTTGCTCGCTCACGTCGACGTAGTCGTAGGTGGCGGGGTCCGTGTGGTTGTCTTGGACCGCGGTGAGTAAGTCGCTCCACGTGGTCGCGTCGGGCACCCCGGTGACCGTGAGGTTCGACTGACTCTGGAACGTCTCCAGGGCGGCCCTCAAGATGATGTTGTCGGTGCCCACGCTCCACTGAGAGGTCAACACGGTGGGCAGGTTGTACGTCCACGAAAAGGTACCGTTCACCTGTTCGGTGGGCGAGGTCTGCGGGGTGCCGGGCGTGAAGGTGAGAGGGAGGTACTTGAGCTCCGAGAGCAACTGCGCCTCCCACACGAGGTTGGTGGTGGACCCGGCGACCGTGTCGTGGTACGAGAGCACGGTGCAGGTCTTGGCGCAGCTCAGCGTCGCGGGCGTGCGAAAGACGTAGTTGGTGAGCGGTTTGAGCGCACTGATAGCGACGGCTTGGACGTCATCGGGGCCGATCTGTTGCCACTTGGTCTGCAGGGCCGGGGTGGTGATGAGCGGGGGTAGCAGTTTCGCCTTGGTGGGAACAGAGAAGTGCAGTCGAAGAAGCGGCAAGTTGGGTGACAGCGAGGACGAGGTGGTCGTTGAGACGCGATAGATGGTGGCACTCGATGCGGCCAAGGTGGGGGTGAGGCACATCGCCGCGACCATCGACAGCGCGCCCACGAGGGCCAGTCGGCGAATCACCTAACCAGGATACTGAGCGCATTTTGATAACCGGCTTACAATTCAATGACGAAAGAGGGAGAAAATGGCAATCGTCAAGACCATGGTCGCGGTCATCGTCGTGCTGGTAGTGCTCTGGTTGATCCTGGCGCTGGTCGGCGTTGTGGCGGCGATCCTGAAGTCGGTCTTCGTCGTGCTCATCGTGCTGGCCGCCATCTACGGCTTGTACCACTACTTCAAGCACAAGTCCAAGGACTAACACCCTCGCCCAGTAGGCTGGCTACTTCTGGCGGCGTGGCCGAGCGGTTAGGCAGGGGCCTGCAAAGCCCCGTACTCCGGTTCGAATCCGGACGCCGCCTCCAGATAGCCTTCACCCCGTTTGTCGGACCACTGTCATGAACGGGCCGGGAATGGGAGACTGTTGAGTCTCGAAACCGTTCGGGGTGCATTCGGTTCCCCTGGTGCTGACATGGGATGCTGTCCTCGTAGGAGTTCGTGATCGGTCTCTTTGGACACTCCGAAGAGGAAGCTGCCGTGGAAGTGGCGCTGCGCAGTCTCGAGGAAGTGGCGTTAAGTACACCCGAAGATGGTGTGTGGACCTACTACGCCTGCGGCTATCAAAAGTCAGACTTTGCGAAGCACAACCGTGCTCGCTGCAGGAATGTCTGGCAGTTGATACGTGAGGATGGGAGAGGCGAGTGATTCAGACAATGTCGAATTCAGTGCCAACGCAGTCGTGGTTTAGTCGGGTGGCTCAGGCGCCGGGCCGGGGCGTTCTGCTGTGTGGACCGATGCTCGCCGAGCTGATCATCGCCGTGATGTTGGTCCTTGCTGTTTCTCTGGTGCCCGTCTTTTTGGGCATCGTGCTCCTGCCAGGCTGCCTAGTTGCCATCCGCGGAGAGGCTGAACGAGCGCGACGCGTCATCAAGAAGGCTACGGGCGCTCAGATCAGTGTCTCGGGTTGGACCAAGCCTGCGGGGACTAATGAGGCGCGCTGGCGTAGCGAACTTCCCTCGCTACTCGGTGACCCCTCTACCTGGCGTGACGTCGTGTGGCTCATCGTGAACCCGCTCTTCGGCTGGGTGTTGGCCCTCGCTCCGGCCGCGCTAGTCCTCTGGGGTCTGTTCGGTATGGTCATGCCCGCCGTCTGGAAGCCCATTGTCAATGCTCACGCCAACAACTGGTACGGACCCATCCACGTAACGACGACGCACCACGCGTGGGCGTGCGTGCCACTCGGCGCGGCGTTCTTCGTGATGGGCTTTGCGATCGGACCATCGTTCCTGCGCGCGTATGGAACGCTCGCCCAACGCCTCTTGTCGCAGAGTCGTCGCGCCGAGCTCGCGAGTCGGATATCTACGTTGGCTGAAAGTCGAGACGACGTAGTGGGCCGCCAGGCGGAAGAGATCCGACGCATCGAGCGAGATCTGCACGATGGAGCCCAAGCGCGACTGGTGGCGATGGGCATGACTCTGGGAGCTGCGGAGCAGCTCCTTGATCACGACCCGGCGGCAGCGAGAGTGCTCGTGGCCGGAGCGCGTGAGTCATCGGCGAAGGCGCTCGGAGAACTGCGCGACTTGGTGCGGGGGATCCATCCGCCCGTGCTCGCCGATCGTGGGCTCGCCGATGCGGCGCGCGCGCTCGCGCTTGACAGCCCTTTGAATATCTCGATCTCCGCAGATCTTGAGGGCCGCCTGCCCGCTCCCGTTGAGTCGGCTGCCTACTTCATTGTGTGCGAACTGTTGGCGAACGCCGCAAAGCATTCGGACGCCGCGCAGGTCACCGTTGAACTTCAACAACGAGTGGGAGCACTACGAATGGTGGTGACCGACGACGGGACCGGTGGTGCCGATGCCGACAAAGGTACCGGGCTACGGGGAATCGAACGCCGGGTGGCGGCCTTTGACGGGACGTTCTCGATCGACAGCCCGGTGGGTGGGCCTACCGTTTCAATTGCGGAGATTCCGTGCGCGTCGTAATCGTCGAGGACTCGCTCCTCATTCGTGAGGGTCTTACTCGACTCCTCGAAGCGTCCGGCGCGAGCGTCATTGCCGGTGTCGGGGATGTGCCGGCGTTTCTCGCCGCCGTGTCTGACGACAAGCCCGACGTCGCAATTGTGGACGTTCGGTTACCTCCCTCCTTCACCGATGAAGGACTACGCGCGGCCCTTCAGGTTCGAAAAGATCATGCGGGACTCCCGGTCCTGGTGCTGTCGCAATACGTCGAGCAGCTGTACGCGCGCGAACTGCTCGCGGACGGTCAAGGCGGTGTTGGCTACCTCCTCAAGGATCGAGTCCTCGAAGGAGCCTCATTTATCGACGCCGTTACTCGCGTGGCGGATGGCGGCACGGCAATGGATCCCGAAGTCGTGTCACGCTTGATTGGCCGTCACTCGCGAAGTGATCCGTTGGCCCGTATTAGTCCGCGCGAGCGTGAGGTACTTGCTTTGATGGCGGAGGGTCGTTCAAACGCGGCGATTGCCCAACGTCTGTTCATTAGCGAACGGGCGGTGGCCAAGCACACTTCAGCCATCTTTATGAAACTAGATCTTCCACTTTCCGACGATGACAATCGCAGAGTGCTCGCAGTCCTGGCCTACCTTGACTAGTAACAATCATCGTTGGATTTTGGCGTGACCCGCTGACGCCCACTCAGCCACGGGGTGAGCGTGACTTCGGCGGCAAAGTATTCGCCCACGGTGGTTGGCTCTACAAGGTGGAGGAGACGAGGGGATCTTGATCTCCGGGTGCGTCAGTGTCAAACTCCGAGCTAATGACGACGCGCATCTCGGTCTCAAGCGACGCGCCCGCAGCCAGCGTGGCGGCGCTCTCATTCTGGATGGCCGCAGCCAGATCTCCCGGGAGACTGGTACACGGTTCGGTGAGCAAAACGTAGCGGCTTCGCTCTTATTGCTAGATGTGGGTCAACCAGTTCGCGATGCCAATTCGCGGGCTTAGGCTTCTCGCGTGGAGGGTATTAAAACAGGCGTGAGGATGGCGCAGAGCCAATGACGCCAAATCGCTCTGGGGTCAGCACAACGATCACTCTTTGTATTTTTTGCAATGAGGCGACCAAAGGCGGATGAGGACGTGCTACCCGTATGGCTTTCTCGGGAGTTCAACTCAACAGGCCAAGTAGTCACGGAATTCATAACGGAGATGCCGGGACAACCAAGAACGACCCGCTTTCAGCCATTCGCCAATCTCGCAACTCTAAAGCTGGAGCGTGTCTGCCACGTTTGCAATAACGGTTGGATGTCTGAGCTTGAGAGCAGGACGAAGCCTCTCTTAATTCCGATGATTCGAGGTAACGCTTGTCAGCTGAGTGTCCAGAATCAACGTCAGATCAGTGCATGGACTCAGTTGAAGTGTCTGACGCTTGACGCGTTCTACCCTCAGACGCACAGCGGCATTCGGCACTTGCCCGCGAGAACGGCTCACGCGTTTTATCAGACCTACCAACCCCTCTTAAGTTCTACGGTGACGATTGGCCGTTTCGCGCCGTCGGCGGCGAACGAGAAGATTCGCTGGGGGCGATACATGAGTAGTTTGCCGGCGACTGATATTTACGCCTCGTTGGACGTCGTGGTGTGCACGCTCGCCTTCGGACAACTACTCATGCAGGTCTCAATCGCAGCCTCAGGCTTTGAGCAACCGAGAGAAGCCCTTCATCATTTGGTTCGGCGCTACCCGATGTTTGATTGCTGGCCAACCGACAGAGTGCAATCGTGGCCGCCGTCCCACGCCGTGGTAAGTGACCAGTTTGATGACTTAGCAGAGGCTCCCGTTTACGTGAATAAGGCGACGGAGTTTCCGGGACCGCATGAACCCTAGTCAGCTCTACTGCGAGACTCGCGGGCCTAGTGCAATGCTTTTGGTCGGATGAGTACAGGGACTCGGACAATTGTCATCGTTCTGGCCGCGCTGGCCGCGCTTTGTGAACTCTTTGGAACACTCACGGTCTTTGCTACGTACCGGCGCTCGGCAAAGTTGGGGGACTCGATTCACTCGATGCTCGCGAGAGAAGAGTACGCAAGTCAGTTTGGCTCCGAAACCAAAAGACATCTCGCAGACATGTTGCAGCGTTGGGCCGACCCCGGCGACGTTCGAAAGGTGAAGGACTTCAGCACAAACGCGATACGTGAGTTGTCAATGTCGCTGGAGCCGAAATGGTGGATCTCCCTAGGCCTGTGGGCCTACGTCGCTGGTGCAGCTCTTGGGCTGGCGGCTGCGATTGTCGCGGTGGCGTGAAACTCAAAGAGGTGGACGACAGCGCTCCACTCCACTTAGGCCCGATGACCCAGTTTGTGAAAGTTCGATTCTCAAAGCAGTTCACTACTCTCGGCGACTCTTTCGCAGATCTGTTCCCACGACGGCAACGGGTCACTTCCAAAATAAAGCTCCGGCATTGTTCCTTCGTAGGCAACTTGAAGACGCTGGGACGCGTCAGAATCGAGGTTAAAGACTCGACACGTAGCAAATCCGCCGGAAGGTCGAACGTTTTCCTCCTCGACAGCACCAAAGTAAGTTCGATTGATGGAGGTCACGCTTTCGAGTACTTCACTTACGAGTTCTCGGTCGGCGAGAAACTCAAGAACTCGAGCGTCATCGAGTAATTCGTAGATGTCATAGAAATGGCGACCAACGCGTCGATTCATCACGTTCACGAGGTCCTCCTCCTTTTTGCTCAGTTCATGGACGAGGACGAGTTTTTCCAAGAGCGTACGTCCGGGATGAAGCGCCAGGATCTCGAAGGGTCGTAAATCACTAAATTCCTGGATGGCAGTCCCTGCAGATTCTAAGAGATCTCCCAAAAGACAACCAATGGCAACTGATTCGCGAGGCTGCGGACCTCCTCGAATTCCCATCTCCAGAAGAACAGTCGTATTGATGAGTGTTGTTGGCGTGCTGCTTGTTGGATAGGCGACCTCGTAAGAGCGGTGCCGACCGGTCTCGGATGATCCGACCGGCATTAAAGAACCCCCCACGCCCTCCGCTGCCGCCCGCCCCATTTCTTTCATGAGTCGATCAGTCTCTCCTCGGGAAGCGCCGTCATTGAGAATCAGTATGTCGACGTCTTCGGAGAAACGCTCGACAATTCGAAACCCCTTCGAAAGACTCGTGCCACCTTTGAAAACGAAACTTCCGCAATGTTTGACCGCTAGGACTCGGAGTACTTCACTTACCCAGTAATCCTTCTCAATGGCGGTGGCACTTATGTTGAGGCGCTCTGCGGCTGCTTCGACGGTCGGCTTGAACTCTGAAGTGTTGCGAAAGACCGGGTCCATTATGCGGCGAGACGAATGCGAGGTGCGTAGCGTCTCGCCGGGCGAATGGCCTTAGTTAGTTCTGAACGACCAAGTTCATCGAAGAGCCAACGCAGGCGCTCTCGGACGCGAGAAGGTTCGGTATCCGCCGCCCGTGCAAGTTTTTCAGGCCGAAGTGCACCCGTTGCGATGAAATTAGCGATCTTTCTCAACGCGTCGTCATCCGAAATCTCAACCAATGCGTTCCATTCGCGCAGCACTTCGAGTAGCGCGACTTCACCAGGTCTGAGGTTCTCATCGCGGCGTTTGTAGCTTGCCGCACGGCTGACGAGGCGGATGGATCCTGGAACACGGGGTGAACGAACTGGGATAGCGAAGGTGTCACGGCGCGGCACTTGAGTTGAAAGTCCCAGTTCGAGCGCTGCGCTCCATCCAGCGGGTCCGATACCGGTTCCGTCAATGATCTCATTAGCAAAAAGTGATGAAGGGGGAGGGGCCATTCCCAGACGGGTTTGTGCGCCATGCCAGTAGAGGCCACGGCGCATGCGGCGAATTTCTCCGGCACGAACCATTCGAGAGAGAGTTTGGGCTACGGCAGCTGGAGAGCCATCAAAGTCGGCAGGGCTCCAAAATCGGTCACCTGAGGTGAGGATCCGATTCCGCACTTTAGACGCGAGAGACGCTTCACTCATGAATACAAGAATAGCATCAATGTCAGGAAAACGCTACGCAAACTTGACAATTCGATGTTTATGGATTGAACGGTTACCACAGTGAATACCACAGTAAAGCGTGATTAATCCGATTTTCTAGAGGCTAACGAGGCGCCGCG
The DNA here is from genome assembly GCA_963844615.1 of uncultured Acidimicrobiaceae bacterium. Taxonomy (GTDB): domain Bacteria; phylum Actinomycetota; class Acidimicrobiia; order Acidimicrobiales; family RAAP-2; genus RAAP-2. The sequence continues at coordinate 269,337 of CAWJOZ010000001.1, forward strand.
AAATGAGTGAAAAACCGACCGACGTGTCGTGCGGCCCGACCCCTGTACTGTCTCGCGAACACCTGCTGGGAATCAACTCGGTCGGGGCCAACTTTTCCTTTCGCGGCGGTTGGGCCCTGGCGTTTGAGTACTTGGCCCACAGAAGAAGCGTCGTTGACGCGTTCGAACGCGCAGACACCATCATCTACACCTTCGGATCGTGCAGTTCCTCGGTCAATGGAGTGGTCACGGATGCCGCCGCCAATGAGGGCACGATCCAGACTCGAACGTTCGGCACGTGGAGTGACGCTGATCGCTACAGCTATGACGTTCGGGGCGTGAAGTATCAACTGGGCTACATGGTTGTACGCGACCAGGATTTTCTGTTGATCGTCGGTTTCGCGAACAGAGGAGCTCTGAAACTCAAGACGTTGGAGGGTCTTACCGAGAAGGCCCTGGCCAAGCTCTCGGTGGAGTGAGGATTCAATTGCCTCCGGCCTTTTTCTGGAGAGCGGCAATGCGTCGATCCCACGCTGCGCTGTGCTCAAGCAACCACTGAGTTGCCTGATCTGCGCCGCGGGCGAGAGCGACGTAGCGAACTTCACGACCTTCTCGCAGCGCCCGGGCAAGACCAGCCCCATCGAGCAGCTGCAGATGCTTGACAATGGCCTGTCGAGACACGCTTGCGGATCTCGCCAACTCGGTCGCCGTGAGACCACTGGGATGGGAGAGAATCTGCTCGTAGATCGCTCGCCTCGTGTCGTCGGCGAGGGCTGAGAAGACTTCGGAGACGTCGCTTCTCATCGAAGCGCAAGCGAGGCCATCATGGTCGCCTGGAGTGGCGACTCGACGATCTCAACCTTGGTCCCATCGCTCGTGGGTGACAGTGTGATCTCGACCCGACTCGGCTCGTCGGTGAAGCTGGCCCAGCGGTACACGAAGCGTTCGCCTTCGACAACCTCTTCGACCAACATCCATCGCGTTTCGTCGCCGTCGCGAACCCACCCTTCGCCGCCTTCGCGTGGCTCGACTTCGCCCTCATCGCCGAGCCACGCGGGATCCAGGACGTGTTGCCAGGACTCCTCGACGGGACAGGGCAGTTCAACGACTCGGTGCAGGATGTCTCTCATGCAACCAGACTATTGCACAAGAACCTGGGTTGCGGCTATCATGCAATCATATGGTTGCACGTTGGGAAAATCAGCGGACCCCGCCGCGGTCCGTGTGGAGTCCTCGGTGATCGCGGGCACCGACGAGATGCTGCACCACTCGCTCGTGCCAATGGTGTTGGAGGAGTCGTCGCGCGGGGAGCGGGCCTTCGACATCTACTCGATGCTGCTGCGCCAGCGCATCGTGTTCCTCGGCCAAGAGGTGGATGACCAGATCGCGAATCTGATCATCTCCCAGATGCTCTACCTCGAAGCGCAGGACCCCGAGAGTGATATCTGCCTTTACATCAACTCGCCGGGTGGTCTGGCGTATGGCGGCATGGCCATCTACGACGTCATTCAGCACGTGCGCCCCGACGTGTCCACCATCTGCGTGGGGATGGGAATGTCGGCCGCCGCGATGGTGCTCTGTGGGGGAGCAGCGGGCAAGCGCTTCGCCTTGCCGAGCGCGCGCATCATGATTCACCAGGGAAGTGCGGGTACTCGCGGGGCACCGAGCGACATGGAGATTCAGCTACGCGAAGTACTGGCGCTGACGCGACGGATGGCTGAGATTATTGCGCACCACACCAAGCGCCCCCTCGACGAGGTGATGCGCGACATCGAGCGCGACAAGTTCATGACGCCAGAAGAGGCGCTGGAGTACGGACTCATCGATGGCATCATTGCGCCGCGCCGTGGACTCGCGACCGTGAGTAGCCTTCCGCTGTCATCTTCTTCACCGGGCGAGATCGAAGCGGGTTAGCTGAGGGCACCACCGGGTGCGGCGTCCGGTGCGTTCTTCGGCTCTGGTCCGCATATCGAGGCGTGAATCTCTCTCGTCAGGTCGTGGACGAGCCGCGTCAGTTCCGTGTTCTGGTCGAGACTCAGGCTGAGTTTTTCCTCGACCTCCTTGATCTGCTTCTGTTGAGCGGTAATCAGTTTGTCCTGGTTGCTGATCGACTTCAGTGTGGACTCGAAGTTGCGTTCCGAGCGATTCGAGGACGCGCCAACGAGGAAGCCGATGTAAAGCTCGGCCACGGTCGTGACGAGGTTCAAAGGAAAGTTGAACCCGGTGGAGGTGAACCAGGCGGGCATGAACGATCCGTGCTGGACCTTGGGGTTGTGATCGAGCGCAAAGAGCAGCACCCAGCCCACCACGAGCACCAGCCATATCGCGATGTTCGTGGGCGTGCCCATGCCGTAGCTGACGCGGTCAGCGACTCGCTGAAAGAGCGAGGGGCTGTCCTGCGATTCAGTCGTATCGTCCTCGCTTTGAGCGAGTGGTGAAGTGGTCACAACGGCTCCCTTCTCGGGCCGCGCGGCGGTTGGGCCGCGACGACGTGAATACTACGGTGGGCCCTCTTTCGGCTGGACTTTCCCCTCGCTTCGCTTGCACGACTGTCTGGCGGCGGTCCCTACACTGGATGGTCCCCACGGCGAAAGAAGCGACATGAGTGGTCCCATGGAGTTGGGATTGGACACCTTCGGCGACGTCACCGAGCGTGACGACGGCACGAAGGACACCCAGGCGCAGGTCATCCGTGACGTGATCAACGAGGGCGTCTTCGCCGATCAGAATGGCGTGGACGTCTTTGGCGTTGGTGAACACCATCGCGACGACTTTGCCGTCTCGGCCCCCGAGATCGTGCTGGCCGCCATCGCGGGAAAGACGTCTCGTATTCACCTGGCCTCTGCGGTCACGGTGTTGAGTTCGGACGATCCGGTGCGCGTCTTTGAGCGCTTTTCGTCATTGAACGCGGCCTCGAACGGCCGCGCGGAAGTCATTCTCGGGCGAGGTTCGTTCACTGAGTCGTTTCCTCTCTTTGGCTACGACCTCAGCGACTACGAGGTGCTGTTCGAAGAGAAGCTGGCGCTCTTCGTCGAGCTACTGCGAAGCCAGCCCGTGACCTGGCAGGGAACGACGCGCACGCCGCTCAGCGATCAGCGGGTGTTCCCGTCACTGGAGACGCCACTGACCACCTGGGTGGGGGTGGGCGGAAGTCCCGAGTCGGTGGCGCGTGCCGCGCGCTTCGGTCTGCCTTTGACGTTGGCCATCATTGGCGGCAATCCACTTCGCTTCGCTCCGCTGGTCGAGTACTACCGCAAGCACTTAGAGAGTCGGGGGATCGGACAGTTGCCCGTGGCCGTTCACTCGCCGGGCTACATCGCCGACACCGACGAAGCTGCCCGGGACGAGTTGTTCCCGTACATGAAGCAGAATCGCGATCGCATTGGCGCCGAGCGTGGCTGGGGTCCGATGAGTCGAGAGAGCTTCGACCTTGAAGTGGCCAACGGCTCGCTCTACGTGGGCTCCCCCGAAACGGTGGCGCGCAAGATCGCGGCCACGGCCAGCGCTCTCGGGCTCAGCCGCTTCGACTTCAAGTACAGCGCCGGGGCGATGCCGCACGACCAACTCATGCACTGCATCGAGTTGTACGGGAGCAAGGTCATTCCCATGGTGTGCGAACTGATGGAGAGCTAGACCTCACTCGTTTGGCGTCTGTGACACGAGCCTGAAAGAGTGGGAGCGTGGTGAAGAGATATTTCCAGGTTCCCGAGTTGATCCTGGGTTTCGACACCGAAACAACCGGCTTGAGCGTCGCCAGTGAGCGGGCCATCTCCTACGGGTTCAGCGCCTATCGCTTTGGCCTGCCGGTGTGGAGTGAGCAGTTCTTCGTCATTCCCGATCGTCCGATCAGTCCGGGCGCCTACCGGGTGCATCATCTCTCGCTCGAGGATTTAGAGGCGAAGCGGGACGAGTACGTCGTGCACGACGTCGAAGGCGGTGTGGCGCACGCGACCGACGTCCTTCGACGATTTCATGAACGAGGGGCCTACGTCGTGGGATCGAACGTCAGTCGATTCGATCTGGAGATGTTGCGGCGAAGTTCGATGTCGCTTCCGGGGTCGATATCCGACGACGCGACTCAGGGACTACCCGGACTTCGCATTATTGACGTCGTTGAGCACGACCTCGCCATAGAGCCGAGTCGCGCGCTGCGACCCCGTCGCGGACTCACGTTTCTCAGTCGGCACTACGGCGTGAAGCCCGGTGGCCACGACGCACTGGAAGATGCGAGAGCCGCCGTTGAGGTCTTCATCGAGCAAGTCATGGTTAACAACGCCGGGCAAACCTCGTTGTTGCTGCCCACAGATGTCGATGAGTTCAGCGCCGCGCTTGGCGGTTGATCAGTTGCGCGGACGCCGACGCAGCGCCGGGTCCAGCAGCGCTGCGGGAATGTAGCCCGCGTCAATGGGGTTGATGTTCGTTCCGGGTGGCACCAACTCGTCAATCCGATCCAGGACTGACGAATCGAGCCGGACGTCAGCGGCGGGCAGTTGGGACTCGAGGTGGTCCATTTTGCGCGGACCGATGATCGCCGAAGTGACCGCCGGGTGCTCCAGGACGAAGGCGAGGGCCAACTCAATCAAGGTGAGGTTCGCCTCTTCCGCCAGTTTGGTGAGTTCAATCACAGTGTCGAGTTTCTTTTGATTCTCGGGAATAGTGAGGTCATAGTGCTCCGGCAAGCGCGCCGAGCGGCGGCTGGAGTTCTTTTTGCCATCGCCGAAGGCGCCCGAGAGCCAACCTCCGGCGAGCGGACTCCACGGAATGACGCCCATGCCGTAACTCTGAGCGACCGGTAGGAGGTCTCGTTCGATGCCCCGCACCAGGATCGAATAGGGCGGTTGTTCCGTGGAGAATCGTCCGAGTTGGCGGGTGAAGGAGACCCACTGGGCGTTGACCGTCATCTCGGCGGGAAAGGTCGAGGAGCCGAAGTAGCGAATCTTGCCCATGTGCACGAGATCGCTCAGGGCGCCCAGCGTTTCGGCAATGTCCATGGACTCATCAGGCCGATGTATCTGATACAGGTCGATGTAGTCGGTGCCGAGGCGACGAAGACTGTTGTCGACTTCCGTCATGATCCAACGGCGCGAGTTGCCTTGCTGGTTCGAGTCGTCACCCATCGAGCCGTGGACTTTCGTGGCGAGTACCACGCGGGAACGATCAACTGTCGAGAGAGCCTTGCCGACGATCGTTTCCGATTCGCCTGCCGAATACACGTCGGCGGTGTCGATGAAGTTGATGCCCGCGTCGAGAGCTCGATGGATGATGCGAATCGAGTCATCGTGATCGGTGTTGCCCCACGTGCCGAACATCATGGCGCCGAGGCACAGAGGACTGACTTTGACTCCGGTACTGCCAAGGTTTCGATATTCCATGCGCCAACCCTAGGGCCATAAAGTCAGGGACTGAATCGGCAATCGGTGCTTGCGATCACGTTCGTGGCTAAGCACATCGGACAATATCCTGCGCGTTACTCTTGCGAAATGGGTTGGAAACCGCTGGAGTTGTCCTTCGGCTCCTGTGGGACATGCGGACTGCCCATCAATGCACGTCAGGTCGGGTGGTACTCGCCAGAATTTCATGAAATCCGGTGTTCGTCTTGTGGGGATTCAGACGTGCTCGCGGTGGACATGGAAGACTCGACGCCCGCCCAGGATCCAGTCGCTGGATCGGCTGCACTACGAGAAGCACATTCTCGAAATGATCCGAACTGGAGGAAGGGAGCAATTGGCGAGTACTTGATGTCACTTATGCTCCAGGAGCATTTAAGAACTGACGCGACCTTCCTGAACGACCGTGCAATTCCAAATGCGAAAAATAATGTCGACCACATAGTTGTGGCTCCATCGGGCGTCTGGGCCATCGATGCCAAGAAGTGGGGCGGAGTCATTGATTATCGCCCTCCGAATTCAAAGCGAGTTAGGGAGAGGCTCTTCGTCGATGGAGTGGATCAAACAAGAAAGATCGAGGAGGTTTATGACTTTCTCATTCCGATTGTTCAAGTGATCGGTGATCGCAATATTCGGGTACGTCCAGCGATGGCGTTCGTGGAGGCCGAATACACGTTCCGTCTGGGAATAAGGCTATTGATCAAGGGGCCATTGGTTCATGACGGTGTGATGTTGGCCGATCCACGCAGGCTCATTCGTAAGATCAATCGCGAGGGGCCGCTTGACGCCCCCGCAATTTCACGTATCACCAGTTGGTTGAACGCGCAATTACCTCCCCGTTGAGGGGCTCTTGAGGACGCGGCCACGTTAAGCCAGCCAATATTGGTGATGACGTTGTCGGCGTTGTCTCTTACTTAAGTGCGGATTTTCCGAGTGGTAGGCTGGCACCCCTAAGGGGCCGTTGGCGCAGTCTGGTAGCGCACTTGCATGACACGCAAGGGGTCACAGGTTCAAGTCCTGTACGGCCCACCATTAAATACCTGATAAAGGGTACGAAATACAAGAAGTAATCGGCTGATGTAATCTGGCTCATCGGATTCTGGCGGGGTGAGCTTCATCGAACCACGATCGATCCAAGAACCCGCCAGTTTGGTTTTCCCGCGTAAAGCAGGGCCCGTATTCGGTAGTTCTGGAAGTTGCGGAACCCGAAACCAACTCGCTTGATGCGTTTGATCAAGTTGTTGATCGCCTCGGTCGGTCCGTTGCTCACGCGGGCGATGTGGAAGTTGCAGATCTTCTCGAACCAGGTCTTGATGGTGCGTCCCAGCCTCTGGATCTCGGGCGGCATCGAGGGCTTCAGGCAGTGCCCCTGCAGCTCTTCGAGCATGGACCTGGCCTCGGTCACGTCGAACGTCCGGTAGAAGTCGCGCAGGCGTTCCTTTACCCGATAGGCAATAGCCACTTCGGCGTTGGGATCACCGAGCTGGAGCAGCGACGACAGACGCAGTGCCGCCTTCTCGTCGAGCTTCTCTTCACCGGTGAGGAGCGCTCGGCGCACCCGATAGAGAGGATCGTCTCTGCGACCGCGGTGTCCGGTCTGTTCGCTCTGGACCCGTCGGCGCACTTGGTCGAGGGCGCGATTGGCGAGGGAGATCACGTGAAAGGGATCGACCACCTGGGACGCCTTGGGCAAGATCACCGAGTAGACGGCCGCGTAGGTAGCCGACATGTCAAGGGCTCCGTAAGTGATGCGGGACTTCCAGGCTTCGGGTTGGCGGTCGAGAAAACCGGCCACGTCAACGTAATTGCGGGTCGGCAGGATGTCGATGATCCGGTGGTGCTCGACGTCGGTGACCGTGGTGGCGTAAGCCGTGTGGTGCCCGACGAGCTTGACGAAGCTCGTCTCATCGAGGCCGATCGCACTGGTGTGATTCAGACGTCTGCGATCGGCCTCGAGCAGCGCCTCGCCGTAGGTGGTGACGGCGTCGTTCACGGTGTGCCAGTCACAACTCAGCTCATTCGCCACTTCTTTCACGGTGCGACCGGTCCCCACTTGGACCGTCGCCCACTTGGCGGCCCTCGTGGTGAGCAGGCAGTTCTTGGCGGCGATCCGGTGGTCGCTGAGCACCCAGCTCTGGCGGGGGCACTCCTCGTTCACGCACGCCATGCGGTGCTTCTTCCAGAGGAGCTTCATCGGCGTGCCGTAGACGGGGAGATCGACGTAGGTGACGATCGGGCGCTCCTTCACTCGGGCGCGGTGGCGACAGCGCGGACATCGAACGTCCTCCACTACCCGCTCGATATGGAGCTGCACGTCGCTCGCGCGACGCTCGTAGGCGAGGACCCGCACGTTCTTCAGCCCGACGAGGGCCTCCACGATTTCGGTAGGGTCGTTAAGGACGAAGGTGTTTCTATTTTTTTGGATCACACCTAAAGACTGAAGCACCTTCGTCTTCTAAACAGTGACCCTCAGGCGTGGTCGCACCCCGCTAACTTCCGATGAGCCGGATACGCCGAGAACGGTAAACCCGTTCGCAAGGTCGTAACCGCGAAAACCCGGGCTGAGGTCGTCAAGAAACTTAAGGCGATTCAGCGTCAGTTGGATGATGGGCTTCCTCTACCAGATCAATCGATGACGATCTCTCAACTCCTCGACCGCTGGTACGAAGATGTATTGCGCCACCAAGTTCGGGAGAGCGCTGCGCTCGGATACATGAGCGTGGCGAATCATCACATCAAGCCAGTGCTTGGAAAGAAGAAGGTTGCTGCGTTATCCACGAATGACGTTGATCGGCTTCTTTCTTCCAAGATGGACAGCCTCTTGGCCGTATCCACCGTTCGAAGGATTCGTTCAGTAATGGCCCAGGCGATCGATCAGGGAATCAGGTGGGGTGCCGTCAGTCGAAACGTTGCGACCCTAACTAGAGCCCCGAGGTCTCAGCGCAAAGAGGGCCGCACGCTAACCCCTGAACAAGCGCAGACCCTGCTTTCGGAGTTATCCGGACACAAGCACGAGGCACTTTACGCGCTCATGCTTTCTGTCGGTCTGCGGCGCGGCGAAGCTCTCGGTCTCCGCTGGGAAGATTTCAACGCACGTACTGGCGTTATCCAGGTGCGTCGTCAGCTGCAGCGCGAAACGACTGGCTTAGTCGTAACTGATACGAAGACAGCGAGGAGCAGGCGAGCCATCAACCTTCCCGCCCCGATGATCGCGATGTTGAAAGGTCACAAGGCAGAGCAAGCTGTTGACCGGCTTTCCCTAGGTGACGCTTGGGTTGATTCGGGGTACATCTTCACAACCTCGATCGGAACACCCCTTGATCCGAGAAACTTACTCAGGGAATTCAAGTCAATCTGCGCAAGCGCGGGCTTAGGAGATTGGCACATCCACGAGCTCCGACACTCGGCGGCGAGTCTCATGCTCGCTATGGGAGTGCCTATCCAGGTCGTTAGCGAAGTATTAGGACACGCCTCAATAAGAATGACAGCGGACGTTTATGGACATATCCTTGCCCCTGATCGTCAAGCCGCTGCTGACGCGATGGGCCGTGTGCTCTGGGCGACGGACTAAGTCCTTCAGCTTTGCTCCTCGAGCAGTCTGCTGATGTACACCTCAATGCTCGACGTCACGACTAATCGACGTCTGCCAATCTTCACGCTTTGAATCTGACCGCCCATGACAAGTCCGTACGTGTGAGTACGGCCAAGACCTAGCATTTGCGCGGACTCCTCCACTGTGAGAAGTAGTGGCCGGCTTTGGCCGGCTGAGTAGTCAGGCAACATCAGATCTCCTTGCGTTGTCTTCCCCAAGATGTGGCGCCGACCGAGACGTGACCGGGCGCTCACAAATCGAACGTTGAGTGCAATTCGTTTGGCGTCGAAGCATCATTGGTTCCGTCCAAACTCTTCGGGGAAATATGGTCTCTTTCCTCGCTTTTCGGCAACTCGAGAATCAAATGTTTCTGCCAGAAGTCCTTTCATGCATCTTCAGCACTTCCTTAACGGCCGGCCATGCGTCCTCGAGGGAACGGACACCCTTGATGGCGGCAACTGAAGTCACATATCCAGTCAAAAATTGGGCGATCCTGCTGATGTCAACGTTCGCCTGGTCTTCCTTCATTCTCTCTAGACCAATAGCGCCTGACGAAAACTCCGCGTTTTGAACAACAATCCGCACCGGTGCGATTGGGCGCCGCGACCTATTGCGATCAGCCGTGTCGAGTCGATATGTCAGGGAATCACTCGTAAGACTCTTCCACAGTTCTCTGGCAGACTCGATTGCTTGTTCGACGGAATCGATACCGTACTGCCGCAAGGCTTTGCGCCCAATTTCAAACTCCGTACGGATAACTGGCGCTTCCGGATTGAACCGCTCTCCCCACATCTGCTCGACGTAATGTTCGCCCGTTTTCCGAATCTCAGCCGTCTTGTTGTAGATCCTGCAATATATGGTCTTGGATTTTCGGCTTCCAAACTGCAATCCGTTAAATTCAATGCCGGACTCGCGAGTACCAATGTCCCTTGCTCGCCGCACAAAATCGTGCCGATCGTCGGCCTCCAAATCCCAACCTTGAATATCGACGAAGAGGTCTATGCGAGATGCATGAAGAACTAACTCTCCAAGTTCACGTTCGAGGATTGAGTGATAACGACCAACGACCTCACGTGGTCCAATTCGATGAAGGTATTCCGCACGTGGTTGTATTCGCACCGTGGGTAGAGCGTGACCTGGCGTGATACCAATTACTCCGTAGGCATGTTCGAGGCGATACCTGTACCTCCCAAGCGAAAAAGGGCGCATCTCAAATTGTTCACCGCCCAGTACAAATTCGATCGATTCGTCTGCCTGTTCAGCGACTTCGCGGGTCAGTTTCAAATTCTCCAATAGCCGATCCGTGAGCTCTGCTCTCCCCGACATATAGAGGGCGTCAATTCCAGACGCCAGCTCTCGAAATGTCGGTTCATCCGAATCCGCGAACGTTTGTGGAGAATTTGCCACTGCCATAATGTGGCAGTTTAATTGAAAATGTCACCTTTTGGCAGTAAAATCTGTGAGTCGGAATCTTGAGCTGAGGTCGCTAGGTCGAATGGGAAATATCGATGTCCTAGACCGTGAATGCCTCGCGCTGTCGACCACCGAATTTACCCGCTCGCTGGCCCTAACCGTGATTGTTAGCGCGCAAGAACCAAGCGCCTCGACCAGTGCGCTAGTGCGTACCGTACTTAGTAGCGCGCTACAGCCAAGCGCCTCCCCTAGTGCGCTAGGGCGAGCCGACTTTCAAAGCGCGGTTGTGTAGATGACTCGCGTGCGTACCCCAAAGCCGATGACCCTATTGGAGTTCGCTGTCATGAACTCGGGGATGCTTCACATCGCTGTATCGGGACTCGTCTGGGCCGTGAAGTGGGCTGCTGCTAAAGAGTCGCTCGGAAAAGAACCCTCGGCCGAGGAAGTTGCTTCGTGGTCGAAGCGGTCTGTCCGGACCACTTATCGGGAAAAGGCCGCATTCAAAACGGCCTTTCCAAACCTTGATTCACCGGCGAAAATCCTAGATAATCCGATTGGTCGAGCCATGATTGCCAATCTTTCGTCGTCGGGAAGCGAGCTCGGAACTCGAGAGGAAAAACGATGGGCGATTCCTGATTCAGAAATTCTTGAACTCGGCCTCGTCGAGGCAGACTTTTAATGGTGCAGTAGCCGGAATCAAAATGCTGGCTGTATTTTGCGGTTGCTGTAATACAAGGAACGCACCGACGTTCGTTTCTTGGCATTCAACTATCGTCATCTCCATAACGAATGGAGGCCGCTACGCCCGAAATTAGATGCCCGCGATGCGGCAATGAATTCGAACTCTCTCAAGCTCTCATGCAAGATATCGAGTCGACGGCTCTTAAGGCAGCCGAGTTGCGACATCGGGACGAGATTGAAAAGCTAACGAGCGCTCTCAGGGCTGACGCCGAGGCCCAACTTGAGATAGTGAAGTCCAAAGCCACTGCTCAAGCTCAACAACAGCTGGGAACCAAAATCCAGGAGCTTCAAGAAGAGTCAGCCGAGTCCAAGCAGGCAATGGCGGACCTGAGAGATCAGCTTCTTCAGACTGCTCATCAACTTCGAGAGGCTACGAAGGCGAGGGAAGATGCCGCGCTCGAAATGGAAGCAAAACTGACCCTCGAATCTCGCAGGATACGAGAGGAGGCTGAGAAGACTGCGGACGAGCGACAGAGATTGAACCTTGCTGCACGCGACAAGACGATTTCCGACTTGCAAAAATCTCTTGAGGAAGCTCAACGTAGGGCTTCGCAAGGCTCTCAGCAACTGCAGGGCGAAATTCTAGAGCTCGACCTCGAATCAGAGTTGATGAGTGCATTTCGCGAAGATGAGATAGAGCCTGTGGCAAAAGGCGTCCGGGGCGCAGACATAATCCAGTCCGTGAGAACTCCTGCAGGCACTCCGTGCGGAGTCATGCTTTGGGAAGTAAAACGAACCAAGAATTGGGTCGACTCGTGGATCCCGAAGCTGAAGGAAGATCTTCGCAACGAAAAGGCCAACATTGCAATTCTGGTCACTGAAGTGATGCCCAAATCGATATCTGGTGAAATTGGAAGCGTCAGCGGAGTCTGGATCTGCAAGCCAAAATTCTCAATCATCTTGGGAACTCTTCTTCGAAAGAGCCTGATCGATTCGGGGTTGAAGGCAACATTTGCGGAGGACCGAGGTACGAAGGCAGATTCCCTTTACAATTTCGTGACGAGCCATGAGTTCGCTCAACAAATAGAGGCCATGGTTGAGACCTATCAACAAATGATTGCTCAGTTATCGAAAGAGAAAGTCCAGTTCACAAGAGTGTGGGCGGAGCGAGAAGCGCAAACCGAAAGGTTGTTACTCTCGACTGCGAGAATCATTGGAAACATGCAGGGGCGGGTGGGACAAACTTCGATGCCGAGAATTAAAGGTCTTGAAATTCTGGATGCAGGAGCAGACGTCGTTGAGGAGTGACGTTCGTTGGAGCTCGCATTTCGGCTATGAAGAGTCGGTTGTTTCTGGTTTCCAGGAAATTCGTGACTGGCGGGGGTAGTTAAGGTGGCCGAAGTCGGAATCCAGGAAATTATGAAGGCCGCTAGGGCCCTTGGATTCATCAACTTCTGGACCGGTCCCGTCACTCCCTCAACCGCAATGGCCATATGGGAAGATGACGATTTTCAAACCTTTCTGCAATGGGGTCGCTCAGCGTATGACTCGAAGGTCTTGTATTTGCACGAGGATCAAATTCAAGACGCACGTAATGATGAGTCAAAGACCATCATTACGTGCTGGTTCTTCGGCGGGATCGTAGGTCATTTATGGACGTCCGAGCCCTCACTGAGATCGATTCAGTCTGAGATGCAATCTCTGTACGACGATTCGCAAGAAGATGATGACTCAAACTTGATGTACGGGCGAATCGAATCAGACGCCGGCGAATATTTTCAAGAGCTCGTCGCTTCTGGCCGTATTGCCCAAATTCTTGTGGACCCAAAAATATTCGTCAGTCACCGGTCGATATATGACTTCGGTTATCCCTTGGTCGAAGAGGCGACCAAGCAGCGAAATCTGAGCGACTATCACTCCAGAATTTTCAACAACGTGATCATTGGTGCACTTGTTGAGGCCGTTGGCGAGCATCAGAGGGAACTGGAGACCTTGATGGAAGAACATTTGGAGTCATTGAGAGAAGAAATCAAAGCACAGAAACCGGATTGGCTCAACCAAGTTGTAGCTCTTAGAGAGGACGATGCAAAGCGATTTCTCCGCGACAAATATGGACTTGCGCCGAGGCGAATAGTCATTTCGCTGGCTCGACCCCCGAAGGGGCTATAGACAAATCCGAAGATAGTCGAGGAGGTTACTTGAGCATTCCAATGGAGTATTGCCGTGAGAAAGTTGAGGAACAGTGGAGATTGACCTTTCTCTGACGCTGGCCGAGAATCTCGCGAATCTCGTACAGGAGGCAATTGACGAAGATCCCGAACTCGGCGAGATTCTGCGCGACGCCATCGATGTCCTGCCTAACGCATTCGACGAACCGACTCGAAGAAAAGCTCGAAACGAGTTCTATCGCGTGGTGAATGAGCGATTAAATCTCATGGTGGAATCTGACGAGCAGGATACGTGAGTCGTTATTTTCTAAAAAGCGTCGGCATAGAGGGCTTCAGAGGGATTAATAACGAAGGTGATCCCCTGGCACTGTCGTTCGACTGCTCTAAGGTCAACTCAATCTTTGCTCCAAACGGATTTGGTAAGAGCTCGATTTACGAAGCACTTAGCTATGCAATTCGAGGGAGTGTCCAGAAGCTTGACGAGCTCCAAGCCGCAGAACGTCCGAATGATTACTACGCAAACAAGTTTCACGGAACGGGAAAAGCGACGATCGATCTTGAGTTCGAAAGCGATGACCCCGTTCCCGAAGTCGTGCGGATCATCGTGGAGCGTAGTCGTGCAGGAAGGCGTGTAGTAACGAGTCCTACATCGCATCCGGATCCCAACGGATTTCTAAAGTCACTTGATCAGCCATTTACGCTTCTCGACTATCGATCGTTTCTGCAGTTCATAGGAGATTCTCCACTGAATCGCGGGCGGTCCTTCGCGGCATTGCTCGGTATGAACGAATACGCTCTTCTCGTTCAGTCTTTGCATTACGTAGCTAATCCAAAGGTCGTCAATACTGATCTCGATATCTCGAGTATGGAATCGAAGATCGCCGGGTTGGAGAGGGGTGTCCAAAGTGCCATCGCAAGAGTGGCTTCAAGCTACGAAACGCTGACAGGCGCACGATTTGAGGACTCTAGCGAGCTAGCGGCAAAGGCCGAAGAAGTCACCGAGGTGCTGAGAGCGGTACCAATATTGCAGTCACACTTCGAGCACGCCGATCTTTCACGGGTTGATCTCGATTCCGTAATCGAATCACTCCGTGCGGCAGAGCAGAGTGACGATCGTCTTCAGTTGTCTAGGGAGATTCAATCGATTGATGCACTTGAGTTGATAGGCGATCCTGACGAGTCTCTCGCAGAGATTGTCGAGACAGAACTTCTAGATTTCAATGCATTGGTTCTTGAAATCGGCGAGCTGTTCCTGACCACTCGCGGCTCGGAGTGTCGGCATTTTTATGTGGAAGCGTCCGAATTGCTTGAATCGGGTTCATGGACGGAGGAATATCGTTGCCCCCTTTGCGACACTGCCCTGACAGAACCCATCGGCGCGATCGTATCGAAACAAGTTGAGTTATACGCGGCAGTCGATATGAAGATCGACGAATTGAGAATTCTTTGGCAGGGATCGTCACTCGCGACGAGGCTTGCCGCACTCGAAGCGAGTCCCCTTCTCCTTAGCGAGCAACCGTCCCTCTTTTCAGCGCTGACCACGAAGTCCCAGCTGGGAACGATGACCTCGACAGATCTTGAGCAGGCACGGATACGGACGTCCGAGCTCGAAGACTCCAGGACAACGCTTCTGTCCGAATCGAGAGCAAAGAAGGAAGAGCTTGAGTCAGCCCTTCCTCCATCTTTAGTCAAATTAACTGAACAAGTCGAGTCGGCCCGAACTTTTGTTACCGCGATGAGCGATATCGAGAATTCAGCCCAGGTTGTATCCACTTTGAAGAAGCGCCTTGCTCTTTGCCGTAGATGGGTGAACCTGATTAACAAGTCGTATGACTCGTGCAATGAAGCGGTGGCGATAGCAACGCAAAAAAAGATCAGCGAGATTGACATCTCGTTTAAAGAAATGTTCAAAACGTTAATGCACGCAGGTGACGTAATTCCTGACCTGAGACGCGACAGCGGTGAGTCGCTAGACGTAGTCCTTCAAGATTTCCATGGGCTGTCTAACCTATCCGCGAGGGCGCTGCTCTCCGAGAGCCAACGAAATGCACTCGCAATTTCCGTCTACTTAACAGCCGCCATGCGGCATGCGAGTGCCTCTCGGTTCGTAGTACTCGATGACATCACTTCAAGCTTCGACGCCGGACATCAATTACTCTTGATGGATTTCATTCGGACGAAGATGCAATACGGACTAAATCCAGATGGAGTTCAATTTCTAATTTTGAGTCATGATGGTCATCTTGAAAAGTACTTCGACCGCATTGCTGAAACTCATCAGTGGAGACACCACAAGCTATTAGGCCTTGCCCCTGTCGGAAAAATATTTGTTGACCGACAGGATGGGCAGCGTATTCGCGATTCCGCGATTGACTTCTTGGATGCGGGGCAGATCGATCAGGCGCTGCCTCTAATTCGTCAGTACCTGGAGTTCAAATTGATCCAAATAATTCGGATGGTGAAAATTCCGGTTCCTTTGGATTTCGCCATGAAGGATCACACACGCATGGTCTCAAACTGTGTCGGTGCAATATCTGAGGCTGTCGATGTCACGAATCAAGCAGGCACGCTAGTTATGTCAAGCTCACAATTGTCTGATCTAAATGTCATTCACGTGCCGGCGATCATCGGCAATTGGACCGCACGCTGCAGACCTCGGTCGCGGCGAGTTTGTCTGTGGCTGTTCTGAAGAGTGTGCTGCAGACCGTAGATGACTATTCCGAATGCTTTAAGTGCGATGTGGTTCAGGGAGCGTCTACCGTCAGGAAGTACTACAAGTCGCTCACAAGTCGGTAACCACCGCAGTTTCGATCAGTTGGATTGCCGGCCGTGGGTGAGACCGGTCTGGCACGCCGCAGGAATCCTCATTTGAGCTGATCCGAGGGATAATCCTAGTACGGATTTAGGATATTAGTAACTAGGGCGCCGAAGTAACTAGATAGCATTTGATTTCCGTAAGTAGGCTATGCTACACTAGATTTCATGGTAGATACAAGTAAATCACCAGGCCGGAGGATCTCCTCAATTGGAGGCAGGGACTTTTAGCCGGGCCGAATTGTTGAAGTCGGAGATCCGACTTCGACAAGTGGAGCTCGGCCAGGTTGAAGAGCGTCTCTCATTGGTCTCGAAACTTATTGCCGTTGATTCGGCGGACAAGCCTTTATCAGACGCTAAGGATGAGACCGGCGAAGCGAAGGACTTCAAGTTTGTTTTGCGCAGCCCTCGAAAGCCACGCGAATTCGAACTCGAAGATGCGGTGGAGGAGCTTCTTCGTGAAGATGGCAAACCGATGCATATTTCGATGATTCGAGAGCAGTTAAATGCCCGTGGCATTCAAATTCCTGGGCGAGGCGACGAAGCCAACATCATTGTCCGGATTCGAAAGGTGCCAGATCGATTTACGAGAACTGCGCGTGGAACGTATGCGCTTCCGGAATGGGGGATTCCCGAAATGACGACGAAGTCTGTACGAGCGAAGCGGACTTCAAGGCGATGACTCCTGAACCTGTCACCAATCCAGAAGTCTTCGTGTGGGCGCTTTATGACTTGGACGGTGCAAATCAATTTGTCGACGTCGAAGATATCTTCTGGCGAGCATTCGAGATTGCCCCGCTCAGATTTGCGTGGAGGACGCGGCCCGAATCCCAGACCTTAAGAGATGCTCAAAAGCACTCCAAGAGGCTGAAGCTTGGATTCCGAAGCTCTTCGTAAAGAAGGGTCCCGAGATGAGGAAACTCACCGTAGAGGGACAGCGCTGGATCGAAGACAATTTCGATCGCCTCGCCATGGTTCTTGGAAGCAATGCCGTGGTGCAAGCGCCTCGACTTCGTCTGCCATCGGACTTCGTCGCGCAGGCTATTCAGAGTCCCCTTTACGTCGAATGGAAGACGACGAACGTAATTGACGACGAGCGATGGAGGATCGCGGAAATGCTCAGATGTTCGCCGGACAGCTCTCGGCACGTATTTGCCGACCGCCTGGAGACGCTTCGCTCGGCCGCTTATTCAGCGGGCCGACTCGACATTTTGGAATTCTTTGATGCAGTGCGTGAGCAACACCAAGACTGGTTTTAGGGGGAGAAAATGGGAAAGAATCGGGTCTCTTACGGACCAAGGGCGTTTAGACAGGATGCGCAGCACGCCATGAAAGGCGAGATTGTGCGTGGGCTCATAGAGCTGATCACAAATTGTGATGACGCCTACGGTGACGAACGCCAAGGAAAAATTCGAATTGAAGTTGAGCATCGGCGCGGCAATCCTTGGAAAGTCGTCGTCAGAGATAGAGCCAAGGGAATGCGGGCAGACCGCATGAGGCGTGCGATCGGCGACATCGGTATGCGAACCTCAGGGTTTGAAGTTGGCGAATCTGTTCGGGGAAACTTCAGGTCGAGGAGCGAAGGATCTCGCTGCCTTCGGTCCAGTCACGTTTGAATCGATCTGCGACGACTATCTGTCCGTCATGACACTCGAGCCCGATGGTTCATTTGATGACCCGATCGAGAAGAAGGCGCAAGTTTCGGATCGCGACAGGCTGGGCATTCCAAGGGGGCTCGGGCACAGTGGTCACGGTTGAAGTGGAACCTACGTTTGTTTGCCCAAAGCACCAGACCATTCTCGATCGTCTCTCTAAGCACTATCAGCTGCGAGACATCAACTCTGATCCTCGCCGCGAGGTCACCCTAGTTGACCTGAACGTTGACACGGTCGACGGAGTCCGATATGGAAGACCGTCGTTGACTGAAGTCGTAACGCAAGAGGTACAGATTCCGGAATATGAGAATGTTCCTGCCGTGATCACGATTTTCCGTTCCCCTGAGCGCTACGAGAACTCGGCCAACGATACGGGGAGGCCTGAAGGGCTGCTACTCAAGGGCCGTCGTGCAATCTACGAGAATTCACTGTTCTCGTTTGAAAACAATCCTCACTCTCACTGGTTCAGCGGGTCAGTAACTTGCGAGTTCATAGACGCTCTTGCTCTGCGGTACGACAACGCCGCAGCGGCTGGTGAGGAGCATGACGCCTTAAATCCAATCCCAATCATCTCGCGTAGTCGCGATGGATTGGAACATGAGCATCCCTTTTACAAGGCGCTGTCTCGCTCAGTGGATTCAGTTCTTGGTGAATTGGTACGCGCTGAGGAGCTCAAGGCAAATGTCGGAGAAGTTCGTGAAGACGCCAAACTCAGACGATCATTGGATGCGCTCGGAAGAGACCTCGGCCAACTGATTGACGCGGACTTACGCGAGATTGATGACAACGGACTCGGAGGCGACGGTGGTACAGATAAAGATGCTCCTATCCGGATCATTCCCCCGAATCCCGTTCTCTATATGGGAGAAGACAAAACGCTTTCCGTGATTGTCGTCAAGGATCTCGACGCAAACACGCTAGATATCGAAGTCGACCCCGAAGGTGTCATTGAAATCCTCGATGCAATGCCAATTTCATTGGTGCCACATCCACAAAAAGCGGACGTACTTATAGCGCGCGTTCACATCCGTCCTGTCATCGAAGAGGAACAGACATTTCTGACTATTAGGTGCGGTTCCGCCGAGGCAGTTGCCGTTGTTGAGGTAAGGCCTGAGAGGGAAGACCCAGACCCGGATCCTCCAACGGAGCTTGAGTTCGAACACGATCGATATCGACTCTCTCTGGGAAAGAGGCGGCAACTATTGCTCCGAGCGCCAGTCGAAGTCATTAACGCGTCTACCTCTACTGTGGCCCGAGTCATATCGTCTGATCCGGGAGTTGTTGTGATGGGCGATTCAGTAAATCTCGATTTCGACGAGGATCAGCTTTGCTTCCTTGGCCGTGTCACGATTGACCCACGAGTGCTCGGAGCTCAAGCGACGCTTACTGCGACGCTGGGAGAGTCGCGAGCAGCCTGCCGAATCGAAGTAACGGACAATGATTCGGGGGGTCCAAAAATGGACTTCAAGATCATCGACCAATCGCAGGGTCGATATCGGGCCTACGTAGAGACAGCAGGTGATCAAACGGTCATAAAAATTTTTGGTCGTCACTCAGCGATCAAGCGCTATCTCGGCCCTGGTCCAGACTTTCCCTACCAGGGGTCCAAGGACGCTCGCATCGTGATTGCCGAGATTATTGCGGCCGAAGCGGCTCGGTTCGTAATGCTGCGAAAATTTGCGACCTCAAACGACTCCGACGTCGAAGGGTTTTACGCCGACCACATGTTCTATTTGGATAAGTACCTCGCTCGGTGCCACAAGTTCCTGGTCCCCGAAGGCTCGGACAGTTGAAATTCTCATCCGCAATGAAAACCGTAAACGACCGAATGGAAGCTCATGCTGAATTTTCCAGATCTTAATGATGCAACTAGGAAACAAATGTTGAACGAACTTCAACTTGATATCAACGAGAACAAGCTCTTCATCAGTCCTCGCTTAAGCGCAGTGGAACAAGTTGTTACCAGGATTTATTG
Organism: uncultured Acidimicrobiaceae bacterium; assembly: GCA_963844615.1. Lineage (GTDB taxonomy): Bacteria > Actinomycetota > Acidimicrobiia > Acidimicrobiales > RAAP-2 > RAAP-2. The sequence continues at coordinate 289,001 of CAWJOZ010000001.1, forward strand.
GCTCAAGCGATCGCCTCAGGGAATGACGAGACCCTCGAAGCAGAGTTGGCGTCGGGCGGACGATTGAACACGATGGAAATGTCCAGTCGCAATGGAAAGCCCTACCAAAAGAGGGTGCCGCTCAACGCCGCGACGACTCTTTCCGAAGGAGAATTCAATCGCTTCTACATGCGTGGATTGTGCGCTCGCGCGCTTAGTGAAGGAATTGTTCATGTCGTCATTTTCCGCGCAAAGAACGTAGATGATCCAAGGCCGGAGTCTCAAGCGAGGATTGGCAGTGAAGTGGACGCGCGCGAGCTTTTAGAAGATCTCCGGTCTTCTCAAGGCGCATCGACGGTCCTTAACGTTCCAGGCGGACCGAACTCGGGGATCAGCGTGCGCCTTCCCTAGGCGCGACTCGGTCGTTCACCTTCGTTCGTAAGCAATTCCGTAAGCATTCGCCGCGAATTCCGACGAATATTGATGAACTTCGACGTACGTGAAGTCCTTTAATTACATGCTCCGCGTACTCGTACGTACGTACTGGAACCACCCAGGGCGACATGACACGGAAGGGGTCACACTAGAAGTAGTGGGTTTCAGCAGCAGTAGAGGCATCGCGAATACTTCTGGGCAGCTTCGCTCCAAGGACTTGACCTTATTTCATGAGTATCCAGTCCTTTGATACTGGCGAATTGTTGTCCTCTGATGAGCCACTTACAGTCCCTTTGATTGTGGAAGGCACTTCCACCCGCGGTAATGTACACGATATTGTTGACGCCATCTGGGGGAGCGCTGCACTGTTGGCAGGATGCTTGTCGAAGTCCATGTATGCAGTCCTCCATCTCCCCACTGTAGAATCGACGGACCGGTAACGGACTCGTTTGTGAGTTCGATTGAGCATGAGTTCGAGGGAACGACCTCATTCTCGACCCAAATCACGCTCGCCTTTACAACCTGACTAAAAGCGCCTCAGGCACGTTAAGGCCGACCTATCCATCAGCCCAGGAAGCGGTGCTCAGAGTGAGCTGGGCGTACGGTTGAGGTGATGACTTGGACCGAAAAACCCTTTACGCGCAACGCCGCCACTTGCTCGAGCTGTGGGGCAACGGTAAAGAAAGGTGAGCGAGGTTGGACCAACCCTGAGGAACCGACCGGAAAGAGAGTGCGCTGTCTAGTCTGCGGGCCGGGAGACTTGGCGGTTCACGTTGACCCCGTGGCAGGGTCCTCGGCCTTGCGTCTCGACGCGCGACGGCGTGGCGATAACTACCTCAAGGGCGCTCAGGGCGAGTATTTGATGGGCGGGTACTTGGCAAACGAGCTGGTTCCGAGCGCGCGCGTTTTGACGGATCGACTCGTGCCTGGAGACTCGGAAGCGAACATCGACCATGTGGTGGTTGCGTCGTCGGGCGTGTGGATCATTGACTCGAAGAAGTGGACCGGGGAGATCCGCTACCGCAGCCCGAGGTTCCCCAGCACCGATCCTCGACGGTACCTTTCCATTGGAGGTGAAGACAGAACAGCGAATATCGCCAAGATCTATCGGCTGGTGATACCTGTCGCTCAGGTCATCGGGGATCGAACCGTCGACGTGTATCCAGTGATGGCGTTTATCGAGGCCGTCTGGGGAGTGCCGGAGGGCCTCCACTTCAATCGAGGTAAGGGACCCTACGAACACGATGGGGTGTTCTTATCCGGCGGACACAGCATAATTAGGAAGATCAACGAGCCGGGTCCGCTGTCGTCGGAGAGTATCGAAGCGCTCTACCGCAAGCTCGACAGTGCAATGCCGCCGCGATAGGTTGATCTTTCGTTTGACAAGCCCGCAGCGCACCAACGCCTCGCACTCAGCCCGAACTTCCACGGGCGCCAACCAGCTCAATTCGGCGGAGAAATCGCAGACGTAATTGTGGAACAGCTCGGATCCGATGGCTCGGAAGGCATTTCGTGGGTTTTAGCGACGTGGTACGTAAGTCCTACTATCGGTGAAGACTTGTCGAATGCGTTAGAAAAGCGTCACCGGAAGGTTGAGCAAAACAATGGATGATCACCAGTTCTCTGGCAGGGGCTGGCGGGTCGTGCTCAGAGCGGAAGTGATTCAGGTTGATCTCAGTTCAGTCAGTCTGACGCACGATCGCTTATCGAATACGAAATTGAGCGTTAGGAGGAAGTGGTTTCGCCACGTCCTCTTTCGAGGCAGTGAGGGGCTTGGCGCATTACCCGGTTGCAAGAAAGTTGATGCACTCGCACTGTCTGCGTGGCTCCGATATTGGGAGTTGCTCCCGGATCTAAGTGATGCGGTTATCTGGAAGTTAGAAGCGGACACACTTCTCGCTAATCGGCTGCACCAACGGCGATGGATCTCGATGGAAGATGTTGATCTGATCAAGTCTCATAGTCCTGCAAGTGACTTGCTCGATGAGAGTCGGTCACGAGGTTGCGAGGACCTTCTGTCAGCGGAGCAGCTAGAGGCGGCAAAATTCGTGGCCACGGAGCTCGAGTCGAGGGTTGAAGTCATCAACGAAGAGATAGTGCAAAAGGAGCTGGTTGAGAGGCGCGCGTTTTTCGAAAGCGTCGAGCAATCCTCACTTTCCGAGGAGCAAGTTCGGGCCGTCGTCTGTTTTGACAATCGAGTACAAGTTCTCGCCGCGGCGGGTTCGGGGAAGACGTCAGTCATGGTGGCGAGGGCGGCCTATGCGGTCGACCGAGGACTTGTGCCTCCCGACCGAGTGCTGCTGCTTGCCTTCAACCGCGCCGCGGCGAGCGAACTTCAGGAACGCATCGAATCTCGATTCGCTGCTGCGGGAATTTCGTCGGAAGGAGTCAAGGCGTCGACGATTCACGCATTTGGGCTTGAAGTCATCGGTCGTGCCACGGGTAAGAAGCCGCGGCTGGCGGCTTGGTTGGAACAAGAGGATGACTTGGCGATGATCATCGAAATCGTCGACCATCTCCGAGATAGTTCAGAAGACTTCCGCTACAACTGGGATCTTTATCGACTTCTCTTCGCGAACACCTCAGTGCGATTGGACGGTGACTCACCCGACGGATACGACAGTGTCACTCATGCAACGGGTTTCCGTACCTTTTCGGGAATCCTCGTCAAGAGCCAGGGTGAGCGTCTAATCGCCGACTTCCTGTTCCTCAATGGAGTTGGATTTGAGTATGAACGTCCCTTCACTCACGACGTCGCCGACGCTACGCACTCCCAGTATCGTCCCGACTTTTACTACCCCGACATCGACGTATGGCATGAGCACTGGGCTCTTGATAGAGAGGGGCATCCACCAAAGGAGTTCACTGGCTACGCGCAGAGTATGCAGTGGAAACGAAACCTGCATCCTCGGTTCGGAACGAAGTTGATTGAAACGACATGGGCTGGCTTGATGTTCGAGGTCGGACTCAAGCGGCTCAAGGCCGAACTGATTGAACTCGGCATCGAGTTCGATTGGAACCCGGACAGGCCGAGCCTGGATCCGTGGGCTAAGCCACTGAAGCATAAAGACCTCGCTCGCCTTGTTCGGACGTTCATGTGCCACATGAAATCCAACTCTTGGTCCAAAGAGGACCTCGAACGCCGTCTGGGCGGGGAGATGACCGGACTCGATGGCTTCCGCACCCGACTGTTTTTGTCTTGTTATTGGCCAATACACGAGGAGTGGCAAAACCGTTTGAGAGCGGAGGACAGTGTCGACTTCGAAGACATGCTCGTGAATGCGGCCGATCTATTGGAGGGAGACTCCATTAGCTTTCCGTACGAGCTCGTCCTGGTTGACGAGTTCCAGGACTCCAGCCAGGCTCGAGCCCGGTTCGTCAGTGGACTTCTAAAACAGCCAGGCCGCTACCTTCTGGCCGTCGGCGATGACTGGCAATCGATTAACCGTTTCGCTGGTGCGGACGTGTCTGTGATGAACAAATTTTCGACATGGTTTGGCCGCGGTCCGCAACTTGCCTTGACGACCACGTATCGCTGCTCACAAGAGATCTGTGACGTTGCCCGGAGCTTCGTCGCGAAGAATCCAGCCCAGTTTGATAAGTCCATGCGCTCGGTCGCAACCTCGCCTGGCCGTCCGGTCACGGTGGTTTCGACCGACGACGAAAGTCGTGCCGTCGTTCAGATTCTCAAGCGATTGTCCGCGGAATCTCTCGCGAGTCCGTCCAGCGTTGATCCATCGGGCTTCACAACAGTGAACGTTCTCGGCCGCTACAGATTTCAGCAAGAAGTTCTCCCGGAACAAAAGTGGGATGGCTTGGACGTCACGTTTAGGACCGTGCACGGGTCTAAGGGGCTAGAGGCCGATTTCGCCATCATCGTTGGGATGTCGGCAGGTGCCTTCGGATTCCCATCCAATGTCACTGATGATCCGGTTCTTGAGTTGGCAGTGGCGACGGCCGACTCGTACCCTCATGCGGAGGAGCGCCGACTGTTCTACGTCGCTCTAACGCGCGCGCGTCAAGGGGTCTTCATCCTCGCCTCGCTCGCGCAGCCGTCCCCATTTGTGATCGAGCTCTTATCGGATCCGCAAGTAAGGGTCGAATCACCTGAGGGTGGCTCCGTCATCGTGTGCCCATCGTGCGGTAAAGGAACACTGGTAGAAGTGCACGGACCGTACAACCCGTTCTGGGGTTGCACCATGTTTCCCGCCTGCCAGTACAAAGGCAAAGTCATGTGTCCAAAATGCGGTAGCGGGACTCTCGTGCGAAAGCACGGACCCTATAGTCCCTTCATCGGATGCAGCAGCTACCCAACGTGCGACTACAAGGCCAAGTTCAAGGCGAAGCAAACGTCATAGTGTCGCCCAAGAAGGGCGGCGCGGTGAAGCGCTCGTGCTTAACGGCACATCTGCGACCAGCGAATCGCCCCTCGATACTCTCGAACAAGAAGATTGCCACGTGATTGTTCGCGCGATCAGTATCATCCGGCAGTCGAAGAAGTCTTGGGCCTGTCGAAAATGGTTGTAAACCTTGCGTCATTCCTACCCCTTGCGTATTTGCAAAGGCATTTCGTCAGCAACGGCGTTAGCAACGTCAAAAAACTCGAGGAGTCATTGGTAAACTTTTGTGGACAAATGTTGTTGCGAATTGCCGTTGATTGGACGTCAGAAAACGTTGATGAACAGGGAATATGAGCATGACACGCAAGGGGTCATACGTTCCAGTTGCGCTAAACGTCTACAAGACCTTCTGAGACACTTTCTTCGATTCGGGCGTGGAGTTGGCGACGCTGACGAATATCGCGCGCGTATGGCAGGGCAGCGATCACAATAAACAACAGGGAGAACACGAGAGGTTCTTCCCACTCCACGCCAAGTGCCAATCCGGCGAGGGATACGGCGACTCCCATAACCAGACCGATCGTGCCCCATTTCAACGGGCCGCCGGACCTTGCGAGAAATACGACGACGAAGGCGTATACGATCGTCGTATCGCCCATCGTCGAGGACGCCGCGTACTGTGACGCGTACAGCACGCCCAACGCGGCCGCCACGAAGGAGCCAAGGGCAAAAGTGATCATGAAGATGAAGTTCACGTTGACGCCAAAGGTCAACGCCAGCTGACGGTTCGCGGCGATGGCCCGCATCCTGCGCCCGGTCATCGTTCGGTTCATTATCAAACTCAGACCAATGAGCCCCAGCCACGACACGACCACGATCACGATGTCGATTTCGGGGACAAAGAAGCCGGCCCACCTCCAAGCCTTGAACGGCACGAGGGGGAGAGAGTAGGAAGGGGCCGTAGAAAGCCAGAGCTGCATGGCGGCCTCGACGGCGATGACGATTCCCAACGACGCAATGAAAACGCCAAGCAGGCTGAAGTTAGGGGAACGCTTATCGAACGCTCGATAGACGAGAACCTCGGTGAGGACACCACCGGTGACGCCCGCGGCAACGCCGACGGCGACCGCCATCCAAACGTTCCAGCCGTAGGTTTGGTAGCCCCAGCCCGCCAGAACGCCGGCGAGGGCAAAGTAGACCCCGTACGCATAATGGAATCGTCCCGTGACGAGAAAAATCATGCCGAAGCCGGCGGCAAAGAGCCCGTACAGCGACCCGCTGGTCACCCCGCTGAGCAACGCAAATTTCACTGTTCACGTCGCTTTCTGTCGGCGGTGTGGTGCACGAATGCGGCGGCTAGACAAGGTCCCAGAATTCATCGCGATTGGCCAAGGTTGACGCTTTTTCTTCGCCTATAAGGCGACCGGCTCGAAGAATAAAGACGCGGTCTACCAACTTGAGCAGTGCCGGAATGTTCTGCTCCACGCACAGCATTGCCAGGCCGCCGTCTCGAAGTTGTCCCAGAGACGAGAACAGACGACCTACCATGGCAGGCGCCAGTCCCACTGACGGTTCATCGAGGAGGAGTAGTCGGGGTGACCAGGCCAGCACCATGGCGATTCCGACCATTCGCCGCTCCCCGCCCGACAAAGTTCCCGCCAACTGCTTGCGGCGCTCCCAAATGATGGGGAAGAGTGTACGACTGACGGCCATCGCCGACTCCGCGTTTTGCTTAGAGCTCGCATTCGACGCCGCGATCGCGAGATTCTCTTCAACAGTGAGACTGGAGAATACATAGTCGTCGGCCAGCAGGAAGGCCATTCCGTCGCGAATGTTTTCTGCGCAACCGCAGCTCGAATGGAGCTCTCCGTCGAAGAAGATCCGGCCTTTTTGTGCGGGGTGGGTACCGAATATGGACGAGAGGAGAGTGGTCTTGCCGGCGCCGTTGTGGCCGACGATGCCGACCGCTTCGCCCGCCGCGACGTGAAGGCTCACATCCTCAATGGCCACTATCTTTCCGTAGGCAGCGCTCAGATTTTCGACCCGAAGGAGGTCACGCTCGACCTTTGTGTCGCCCGTGGCGTCGAGAACCTCCGTCACGACTCGTCCGAATACTTCGCAGTGCGGGTCGCCTTCAACTGATTGGAGCTTTTCTCATTGACCGCACCGAAGTAGCTTTCGGCCAGCACGGGGTTGCTCGTCAACTCCTCGAACGTGCCTTCGGCGCGCACCCGTCCCGATTCCATGTAGAGAATTCTGGTCGCAAGTTCACGCACCACTTCCAAGTTGTGCTCGATGACCACGATCGTCGCGCCATCGGAGTGCATGGTCTTGATAACGTTCTGAAGTTTGCGGCCGTACTCGGTGCCCACACCGGCGATGGGTTCATCCAGCAGAAGCACGGTTACACGAGTGGCCATGACTCGAGCGAGCGCCACCATCTTCTGCTCTCCAAAACTCAACCTGCCCGCGAGAATGTGGGCTTTATCCCTTAGGCCGAGTCGATCGATGACTGCCATAGCGCCTTCGACGGCGGTGATCATTTCAGATCGGACGCGTCTCGGGTGCATTAGCGTTCGCCAGAACGCTGCAGACTTTGCGGGGAGCGCAGCGAGCACGACGTTCTCGAGAACCGTAAGCCCGCCAAATAGACGAACGTCTTGGAATGAACGAACCATGCCCCGCGCTGCGATCTCATCGGGCCGCATCCCGGTGCAGTTCTGTGACAGGAGGTCAACGCGGCCCCCGTCGGGCTTGATCTCTCCGCAGAGGAGGTTGAACAACGTGGTTTTTCCTGCGCCGTTCGGTCCGACGAGACCGACCACTTCTCCAGCTCGAACCTCGAAGCTAAATCCCGACGTAGCCTGAATTCCGCCAAATCGTTTGGAGAGGCGTTGCGCATCGAGCACGACCGCATTACTTTCATCATGCGACGACGTAGTGTCACTCGACACGGGAGGTGTGGGCGCGATGCGCTCAGCGATACGCCGTAAGCGCGCGCTCGGTTTCTCGGGGGTGATTCCTCTGGGGCGAAAGATCATGATGACCACCAGCAACACCCCAAAGATGATCTGCTGCAAGAGTGACGCGGTAGTGGCGGACAGTCGCACGGCGCTCTGAAGTATCTGAGGGACGAGTTCGACGAGGAAGGCGCCAATCACGGGACCGATCGGTCGTCCGAGTCCTCCGATGATGAGCATGGCGACCACGAGAATGCCTTCGGTGAAACCGAAGGAACTTGGATTGGCCACTTGTTCCATGCATACGAGGAGACCGCCTGCAAGACCGGCAAACCCGGCCGCCACAATGAACGCCGCCACCTTCGGCGGCTCCGCGCGAAAACCGATGGACTGGGCCGCTGACTCATTGTCACGGAGAGCTCGCAGGAGCACCCCAAACGTGGACTCGCCCATATGTCGTATGAAGGCGTACGTCAAGGCGAGGACGACGGCAAAGAGGGGAAGTAGTCGTAGCGTCGAATCGAAGGAATACCCAAAGATCCTCAGCGCCGGAATATCAATGAGGCCGACGTAGCCACCGAAGGGTCCGAGATTGGTGAATGCATCGACCACCACGATGGCGAAAGCCACGGTGACAAGAATCACATATTCGACCGAAAGCCGAAGGGCGACCACACTGATCACGAAGCCAACTAGACCCGCGACCAGGACTCCCACAACCAATCCCGCCAGAGTCGGCCAACCTTGGTTCACCGCGAAATACGCGGCGAGGAATCCGCCGATCGCTCCAAATCCGGTGGGCGCGACCGCCGGGATGCCCGCGTATCCGACGAGCAAATTTTGAGCGGTCGCCGAAACACCGAACACCAACATGAGATCCACCACGTTGTAGATCTCTGGCCAATTCATTCGATTCCTCGCCCGCTCTTGGGGTAAACCAGACCGACTACCGCACCCTTGCTAGATAGGCAGTAGCCGATCTGGTCTGGGGGTTCACAGGAGTTTGAAACCGGTGGTTCCATTGCCGCTGGCCGTGGCGACTTCCTTCATACCGCCGCCATTGTCATCCACGACGTACACCGCGATCTCTTCTCCCGCTGGGAAATGCGACGCGGCCCATCGCCATTCTCCCACCTTGGTTTTGGTCCCGCCGAAAACAGACTTTACAGCAGCGCTAGGTGCCAACTCGTTGAGCGTCCTTCCGGTGATGGGTTTCTTGGCCTTGAGCGCCGCCTGAATGAGCTGCCAAAACTGGAACGTCGCGTCGTAGGCGCCTGCGCCGTAACCCTCGGGATACAGAGGTTGAGTTCCGTACTTGGCGTGGTACCCGTTCTTGAAGTACGTGGCCAGCGGATTCAAGTAGGCCGACGTTGGATCGAACTGAAGACCGGCGACGGTGTAACCGTTCATCGCCGATCCACCAGCCACCGCGTCGGAGGGGAGGACCGTCACGGTGTAGTTCGGCTGGGTGAAGCCGGACTCTTTGAAAGCTCTCATAAACAGACCAGCGCCCGGCTGAATGTAGTTGATCACGCCGTCAAACGAGGTGCCGCTCATTGCGCCGATGACGTCCGAGAAGTCGGTCGTTCCCGGCGGAACATAGTTCGAACCCACCACCGTCGCGCCGATCGCCTGTGCGGCCGCTGTCATCCCCTGGAGGAACGGCGTCATGATCGCGGTTCCGTAATCGGTGGCGACAACGAACAGGTTCTTCACGCTGGGTTGAGCGACGCTCATGTACTTAAACATGAGTGGCACGCTGCCACTAAGTGTCTCCACCGCCGACCAGTAGTACGGGACTCCGTCGACCGATGAGGAGAGATCCTGTTGGCCAATCTCCAGAGAAAAGATCTTGTCCGACTGAATGCCGGGTAGCAAGGCGTGATTGTCTGCTTGATAGCTGGAATACATCATCTGAATTCCCGACCCAGCCAGTTGGCGGAGCGCCGTGATACCCGCAACGGAATTGCCCGACTGGTTGTCCTGAAGATCGGTGACAAACGTTGGCCCTCCCAACGCCTTGATCTGTTCGACCGCTATCGCAATTCCACGCGACATCACCGTCCCGTAGAACGACCCGTCGCCCGAAAGGGGGAGAATTCCTCCCAGTCGAATCTTTTGGCCGGTTCCCAAGTAGGCCGGATCAAAGTTAAGCGCCGCTTTCACATCTGCGGTTGCTGCAGCGCTGAGTCGGGGGCTCGGCGAGTCGAACGCGTGCAATCTCTTGAGTGCCGGCGCGGCAGCGACCGCCAGTCCGGCGTAACTTCCCATTTGGAGAAACTTTCGCCTGCCCATGAGACTGGTCTCATCGGCCGCGTTGCTCGCCTTTTCCGTGTCCGAGTTTCGCTTACTCGATTTCATAAATTCCCCCTCATATCCGCTGAAATCGTATACTTTGTGAAATCGTACTCAGGGGGATATGGTCTGTCAAGGCTTCTTCCATGAGTTTGGCAGATTTTATTTTGCAGGGCGTCGTAGTGCGTGGGTTCCGAAGTGCCAAGGCGCGTCGTCGACGGCCTACACCCAGGCAAATGCGGAGATTGCATGGTTTCCCGCTCACCGTTTGGAGCCTTGGTTATTTTGTAAATCAGATGTCCTCGGGCACGCGGAGAGATTACAGTTCTCCGATGCGTTGATGAGTGGAGAGCAGTTAGTTGACAATTTCGTGCTCGCGAATAAGAATACGTAATCAGATTGAGTCTTGAGGAGAATCTGCGGTGACTAACTCGGCCATTCCCGCTTCTGGGTACCTGGCGCCTCGCCACGTCGTGTTTGGCCCTGGAGTTTCGGCTGAAGTAGGCCGATTTCTTCGTTCGAATTGCATAGGGGTGGGCCGCGTGTTCGTCGTTGCGGACCGGGCCGTTGCCGACGCGGGCTTGTTGTCGACAATGCTGGCCGGACTTATCGATCTTGGTTTCCGCGTCGAGGTGTTTGACGACATCGAGGGCGAACCGGACGAAGCTGTGACTGATCGCGCCGCCGAGCGAGCTAAAGCCGGAGAGGGTGCAGTGGCCATCGTGGGCTTCGGAGGAGGCAGCGCACTGGACGTCGCCAAACTCGTGGCGCTTTTGTCACGAAACGAAGGCCACGTGAGGAACTGGCTCGGCATCGTGGAACCAGCGTCGGCTGTCGCCCCACTTGTTCTCATACCAACGACAAGCGGTACGGGTGCAGAAGCCACCAGAATTGCCATGGTTACTGTCGACGACAAAAAACGTGCAGTGAGTTGCGCTCAGTTTCTACCCTTGTTGGCGGTGCTGGACGAAAGCCTGGTGGCCGCACTTCCGGCAGAGGTTGTGGCGACGACCGGAATGGACGCTGTTGCCCACGGGGTCGAATCGATGCTGTCCACAAATCGGAGCATCTTCACCGTGGCGCTGGCAACGGAAGCCGTGCAAATACTGATGTCGGAACTCGAGGGCGCAGTGCTGCGCGAAGACGTCAAGGCTCGCGGGCGCTTGCTCTACGCTGCTCACCTGTCGGGACTCGCCCTCAACGCTGGAGTGGTGATGGGCCACAGTGTGGCCTACGTCATTGCGCGCCACGCGCCTGTCTCGCATGGAACGAGTTGCGCCCTCGCTCTTCCGTACTGCCTGGCGTACAACCAAGGCATCGACGATGCCCTCGCTGGTCATATTGCGCGGACACTCACAGACGGTGCGCGCTCCAGTCTTCAAGCTGGAGCCGAGGCGGTGGACTCACTGACTGATCGCATTGGTCTGCCGCGATCGCTGGCGGCGGTGGGAATCGCTGAGTCGGAGCTCGATCAGATGGTTGATGAAATTGTTGCTGACTACCCACGGCCCAACAACCCTGTCTCTCTCGAAGCTACTGCGCTTCGGGAACTGCTGAGCTACATGCACAAAGGCGACGTCACGACGCCGTGGATTGTGACGACGGAGAGGACGCGTCATTGAGTACAGCCCCAAACGACACGCCGACGTTATTCGCGGGAGGATGGGATCGGGCGGATGACAACGAGTGGCTGGCGGTGTTGGACCCCGCGGACCTTCGACGAGTAGTCGCGCGAGTACCGGCTCTCACCGCGGCTGAGATCAATCGCGCTTACGATGCGGCCGAGCGTGGCGCGAGGGCGTGGCGCTCTACGGACCCACTCTCTCGCGGAGAGATTCTGATAACTGCATCCCGGCTGCTGCGCGAGAGAAGTGAATCGATTGTTGGCGACCTCGTGGCCGAGATGGGCAAGACCGCCGCGGAGGCGACGGTCGAGGTGCGAAAGGCGGGAGACTTCTTCGAGTACTACGGGTCGATGTCACGCAGTGCTTCGGGGTACTCGCTGAACGACGCTCGGCCGGGAACCAGCACGGGGGTCAGATTCGAGCCCGTGGGGATCGTGCTGGCGATCACGCCGTGGAATGACCCGCTCCTCACGCCGGCTCGTAAACTGGCACCAGCGCTGTTCGCGGGAAACTCCGTGCTGTTGAAGCCCGCGACGGAGACGCCACTGGTGAGCCTGCACCTTGCCCGCGCCCTTCTTGACGCGGGCCTTCCGCCAGAAACTCTTTCGGTCGTGACGGGAAGAGGGCGCGACGTCTCGCGGCATCTTCTCGGTGACCCCCGTCTGCGCGCAGTCACATTTACGGGAAGCAATGAAGTAGGAATGGGAATCCTGGAGAGTCTCCGCCACCGCAACGTGCGCGTGCAGACGGAGATGGGAGGAAAGAATGCAACGGCAGTGTTAGCCGATGCGGACCTTGAGCTGGCGGCGCACACCCTGGTCTCGGCGGCATTTGCGCAGGCTGGACAGCGCTGCACGGCCACTAGTCGCTTGATTGTTGATCGCACAGTTGCTCGAGATTTTCTCGAGCGCGTGAGTCAACGCGTGGGCGCGCTCAAGATCGGACCGGGCAGCGACCCGCAAACCACGATGGGCCCGGTGGTCAACGCTGAACAGCAAAGAAGTGTTTTGGCCCATATCGCACAGGCGGTTGAGGATGGCGCGTCGCTCGTCACGGGTGGGGGATCTCCTCCGGACAACCAACTGGAGCACGGCAGTTTCGTTCAGCCCACAGTGTTGAGTGACGTCACGTCGACGATGCCGATTTGGCGCGAGGAGGTCTTCGGGCCTGTTCTATGCATGGCGGAGGTCGATGGTTTCGACGAAGCTTGTGAGGCCGTGAACGACTCCTCTTTCGGGCTCGCCTCATCGCTATTCACAACCAACTTACGAGCCGCCAACCTCTTCATCGAGAGAGCCGAAACCGGGCAAGTAGCGATCAACCTGCCTACCGCCGGATGGGATGTTCACCATCCTTTCGGTGGCTTTCGCGAATCTGGCTCCCCCTTCAAAGAGCAAGGCACAGAGGCCCTGCACTTCTACACTCGCACGAAGACCTACGCCGTGCGCTATGAGTAGTACCGAGTCCGTAGCGACGGAGTGTCGATGGATCTTCAAAAGGGGGAGCGAGGGGTGAGCGATTTTCGCGAACTTGGCGAGTCGTTGCGCAACTGGGGCCGCTGGGGACCGGAAGATCAGAAGGGGACGGTCAATCACATCACCCCTGAACGACTGGTCGCCGCGGCGAAGTTGGTCCGTACCGGACAAATCTTCGATCTGGGGATTCCTTTGGACAGTGACGGGCCTCAGCCGCCGGGCGCGATGCGCATCAACCCGGTTCATCTGATGCGCGTCACGGGGCAGGGACAAGATAACCCAGGCGGATTCCACTGGGCCGACGACTACATCTTTATGCCACTTCAGGCGGGCTCGCAGTGGGACGCGCTTTCCCACGTGTACTACGACGACCTTCTTTATAACGGGTATCCCGCCACCGAAGTCAACGACCTCGGCGCGTTCCGTAACTCCATCGATCAGTTGGCCAAAGGCATTGCCGGCCGGGGTGTTCTCTTGGATATCGCCCGACTTCGCGGAGTTGACTGGCTCGAGAACGGCCACGTCATCGGTCCCGATGAACTCGACGAAGCAGCGGCCACACAGGGTGTGGAGGTGCTCCCGGGCGACATTCTTCTGATCAGAACTGGCTGGCGGCGAAAGTTCGTCCAGGAGCGAGATCCCCACGCCTTCTTTTATCCCGGCGAACCCGGCATCGGCATTGCCACGTGCGCATGGCTGCACGCGAAAGAAGTCGCCGCGGTCGGAAGCGACAACTGGGCGGTCGAGGTGGTACCAGTCGAGGGATCGGACTCGCTGCCCGTTCATTTGGTACTCATACGAGATATGGGAATGACTCTGGGCGAGATACTGGACTTCGAAGAGCTCTCTGAGTCGTGCGCGAGCGACGGGGTCTGGGAGTTCTTCTTCGCGGGCCCGCCCCTCAAATTCACGAGGGCGGTCGGTTCACCCATCAATCCGCTGGCAATCAAGTAGGACGAGAGGAGCCGCAATGGCAGAAGAAACCGAAGACGCGGGAACGAGTGCGTACAAGGAGATCCTCTACGCGGTGGACAACCGCGTCGCGACCATCACCTTGAATGTGCCTGAGAAGCGCAACCGCTTGAGTTTCTTGATGCGTCGTGAGTTCGTCAACGCGCTCAAGGTCGCTGAGGCCGATGATGAAGTCACCGTGGTGCTGGTGCGCGGCGCTGGCCCGTCATTTTGTGCTGGTTACGACCTTTCGGTACCTCGAGGAGACGACGATGAAGAGCACACTGACGACGCTCCCAAGTACTACCGGGATCATGACGAGAGAACTGCGGGTTGGATCGAATCTCGACACTTCAATAGCTGGACGGACCCTTTCGCCCGAAGCTGTTACCGCGACTGGATGACGATCTGGGAATTGCTGAAGCCGGTGGTCGTGATGGTTCATGGACATTGCGTGGCAGGCGGAACCGAACTCATGTCTATGTGTGATATTGCCTTTGTCGCTGACGACGCGGTCATCGGCTATCCCGCCATGCGAGGGATGACCTCACCCGACGTGCCGTACTTTCCTTGGAAGCTCAGCATGGCTCACGCCAAGTATCTCCAACTCACCGGAAACTCAGTCAGCGGCGCGGAGGCGGCGCGAATCGGCTGGGTCGCTAAGAGTTTTCCCGCTGATCAGTTGGAGGAGGCGACGTTGCGCGAAGTCGGTGCCCTGGCTCAGATCGCCCCGTCACTGCTCGCGGCCAACAAGGAGTCACTCAATCAGGCCTTCGAGTTAATGGGAATGCGCAATCATCTCGCGACGGCGTGGCAGTGGCACCTCTTGAGCGGCACGCTTCGGCCCGGCGGCGACGAGTTCGCACGACGGCTCCACGAAGGCGGCTTGTTAGCCGCCCTTGATTGGCGAGACGGTCCGTTTCGGGACGCGGGCATTCCGTGATGGCACCGTCGGCGCAACGGTTAGGGTCCGACCCAGCGTGGAAGGATTAAGCGTTGGATGCCGTTCGGTTGCAAGTAATGAGAGAGCTCACTGCCCCGGGCGGTGCTTTTCCTGTCGGGGTACTTGAGATCGGTGGCGTCTCGCTCAAGGTGTATGAGAACGCCCCTCATGATCTTCGTGAGATCATCTTGGGCGCGCTGGCGTTTCGATCCGCTCGGGGCATCACCTATGAAGACGAGCACTTGACCTGGGGGGAGGTCCTCGACCAGTCGTCCATTCTCGCGGGCGAGTTGCGCAACACCCTGGCGATTCGTCCGGGGGACCGCGTGGCCATCGCTATGCGCAACTACCCCGAGTTTGCCGTCAGCTTCATCGGCGCCATGTTGATTGGCGCCGTGGCGGTGCCCCTGAACGCGTGGTGGACCGGGTCAGAGTTGACGTACGCCTTGCGAGACTGCGGTGCTCAGGTCTTGATCGCAGACCACGAGCGAGTGGACTCACTGAAGGGCGAGCGGCGAGAACTGCCCGCCCTCAACACCATCGTCTCTGTGCGATCTTCGAAGGGAGTCGGCGACCTCCGTCTTGAGGACATCCTCTCTACGGCACCGAGCGGCGAGTTTGATTTCCTCGATGTGGTGATTGAGCCCGAAGACGTGGCAACGATCCTGTACACGTCGGGTACGACCGGTCGCCCGAAGGGTGCGGTCTCGACGCATCGAAATCACGTCGCGAATTTCATGAACATGGCCTACTTCGCCGCACAAGAAAGCGAGGTGTCCGTGCGAAGAACCGGTGCAGCGCCCGACTGGTTGGCCCCCCCGGCCTCTCTCTTGACGGGTCCTCTGTTTCATATTGGCTCTCTGCCCAACGTGTACGTGGCGGCCAGTCGAGGGGCGCACCTCGTCATGATGTACAAATGGGATCCTGCGCGAGCGTTGGAGTTGATCGAGCGAGAGCGCGTGACCGCGACCGGTGGCGTTCCGATGGTGGTGAGGCAGTTGCTCGACGCCGCCGAGACCTCGACGAGGGATTTATCATCCCTCGTGACCCTTGGCACCGGAGGCGCGCAAGTCACCTCAGAAATCATTGGTCGCATCAAGACCGCATTCAACGGCAGGATACGGACTGGTACGTCATACGGTATGACCGAGGCCACGAGCGCGATCGTGGCGATTGGCTCCGACGAGTTGTTCGCACATCCGTTGGCCGCAGGGTGGCCTTATCCCACTTCTGATGTGCGCGTCGTCGATGCCGACGAACGTGACGTAGAAGCTGGCAGCACGGGAGAGGCATGGTTCAAAGGTCCGAACGTGTGCCGCCAGTACTGGAACCGCGATTCAGACGCCTTTCGTCTCGACGGCTGGTACCGCACCGGCGATCTTGTGAAGACCGACGAGACAGGCCTGGTGTACATCGTTGATCGCATCAAAGACGTGGTGATTCGAGCGGGCGAGAATGTTTTCTCCGGGGAAGTAGAAGAGGCGATTGCCAAACTGGACGGGGTGGAGGATGTTGCGGTCTTTGGCATCCCACACGAATTGTGGGGCGAAGAAGTCTGCGCCGTCGTCCAACTCATCCCGGGGGCGTCACTGGACGAGAACGAGATTCGACAGAGGGTCGCGACGTCGCTGGCGCGCTTCAAGGTTCCCACCACAGTGATCCTTCGCGACGAGGCGTTGCCCAGGAATGCCTCGGGAAAAATTCTTAAGCGATCCTTGCGAACCGAGTACTTCTCGCCGTCCGAACGGGCAACGACATCGGGTGACGCGTGATGCGCAGCATCGCGCTCGAATCAGACGGCGAGACCACATGACCGATGGCGGCGATCTCTCTGGAGCGACCGAGGTCGGTCGGGATCTCGTCAACGTCAAGGTCGACGAGCTGCTCGATAGCTGTCCGGCAACCAGTGAAACTCGCACCTTTTTGAAGGCCCAGTTTGAGGCGGGTTTGGCCTGGGTTCACTTTCCGGTCGGACTGGGAGGACTCGGCGTCGAGTGGACTCTTCAACGAATCGTCCGAGATCGATTGGAGAACGCCGGGGCGCCGCACGGCGACCTTATTCAGTCGCACTTCGCCTACTCGCTCGCTGCACCCACGCTCTTAGTCCATGGCACCGACGATCAGAAGGCTCGGTACTTGTTACCGCTGTTTACCGGGGAACAACGATGGTGCCAACTGTGGTCCGAACCCAATGCTGGCTCGGATCTCGCGGGAGTCGCTTGTCGGGCCGTTCCTAACGGAGATGCATGGACAATCAATGGCCAAAAAGTCTGGACGTCCGGCGCCGCCAAATCGGATATCGGCATGCTGGTTGCTCGAAGTAATCCCGACGTGCCAAAGCACCGTGGCATTACGTACTTTCTCGTCGATATGCACGCGCCGGGCGTCGACGTCCGACCCCTTCGACAGATCACGGGCGACGCCGAGTTCAGCGAGGTGTTTTTGACCGACGTCCAGGTCCCCGATCGCGACCGGATTGGCGATGTAGGGGCTGGCTGGTCGGTCGTGGTCACCACGCTGATGAATGAGCGAGTCATGCTGACTGGCCGCGGATTTCATCGTCCGATCGACGCGGCACTGGAGCTGTGCCGATCCCGTCAAGTGGACGACCCGCTGATCACCGATCGGCTGGTGCAGTTGTGGATTCGAGAGCGAGCCATCTCCGAACTCGGCGCGCACGTCGCGGTCATGGCCGAGATGGGTGTTCCAGGTCCCCAGGGTTCTGCAGGCAAACTCGCTCAAGGAGAACTCAATCAGGCAACCTATGAGCTGTGTCTCGACATCTTGGGCGACGAGAGCTTGCACTACGAGTCGTACGACATGAAGGAGTGGCACCTGGGCGACGAGTACGACCCAGGTGATGTGCGCCAGCGCTATTTGCGATCCCGAGGAAACACCATCGAAGGCGGTACGTCAGAGATCATGCGCAACATCCTCGGTGAGCGGGTGCTCGGGCTTCCGGCCGATATTCGCGTTGATAAAGACCTGCGCTGGGCGGAGGTGCCACGAGGATGACAGTGTCGATCAACGAGTCGGACGAGCAAGAAGAGCTCCGTCGTACGCTTCGCCGGTTCCTTGCATCAACTTCGAATGAGGGAGAGGTTCGGCGCTTGATGGAAGACGATCTCGGATTCTCCCCGACCGTCTGGCAACAGATGGCTGATCAACTCGGACTCCAAGGTCTGATGATCCCCGAGGTCTTCGGCGGGAGCGGTTATGGACTCGAAGAGATGTGTGTGGTATTTGAAGAGATGGGGAGGTCGCTGCTACCCGCGCCCTTCTTTTCGACCGTCGCGCTGGCCTCCTTCGCCCTGCTCACTTCTGGCGATGAGGATGCCATGCGCAGGTATCTTCCCGGCATCGCCTCCGGCGAGACGATCGCTACGGTTGCGATCAGTGAGTCAGAGGGCGGTTGGGACTCGGACGCCATCACCATGCCAGCCGTACGGAGTGGTGAAGAGTGGACCATCAGTGGCACGAAACGCTACGTGGTGGATGGCCACGCGTCGTCCCTCATTCTGGTTCCGGCGCGAGCAGCAGAGGGCATCACGCTCTTTGCCGTGGACGCCAGAGCGCCCGGCATCGAGGCGACATCGCGGCTGACATTGGACATGACGCGCAAGTTGAGTGAGATCAGCTTTCACGGGACGCCAGCTGCTCTCATCGGCGCCGCCGGGGACGCCTGGCCAACTCTCGAGCGTGCGCTCCTTATGGCGAGTGTCGCGTTGGCTGCTGAGCAAGTGGGAGGATCGCAGCGCGTCCTGGAGATGACTGTCGAGTACGCGAAAAGTCGCTATCAGTTTGGCCGAGCGATCGGATCATTCCAAGCGGTGAAACACAAGTGCGCCAACATGTTTGTAGAAACGGAGCTAGCCAGCTTTGCGCTACGCGCCGCGCGCCGCGCGTTCGTGGAAGGCGCCGATGACTTCGCGATTCTCGCGCACTCGGCAAAGTCGCTGTGCGCCGAGACGTTCTCCAAGGTCTCGGCGGAGAACATCCAGGTTCACGGTGGCATGGGTTTCACATGGGACCATCCGGCGCACCTTTATCTCAAGCGAGCTAAGAGCGGCGAGTTTCTCTTAGGCACACCTCGCTACCACCGTCAATGCATTGCCGAGTCGCTCGGTATCTCGCAATGAGCGCGTGCGTCAACAAGAGCGACGCGTGGATGCGCGCCATCGCAACTTCAAAACTCCTGCGTGAACTTTCCCGAGTAGGCGAGTGCCAACCTTCGAGATATTGGCCCCCGCGATTTTTGTATTCAAGCAACTACGATTCCCGGACAAGGAGGTCGGATGGTCTCAAGCCGCGACGTTGCCCGAATGGCCGGAGTTAGTCAGGCCACCGTATCGAGAGTTCTCGGTGGCAGTCAGGCGGTGCGCCCAGAAAACAGGCGTGCAGTAAAAGCGGCGCTCGCCAAGAGCGGGTACGTGCCAAATGCCAACGCACGCGCGATGAGGACGAATCGCACGGGAATCATCGGTGTCGTCACGGGCAAGATCACCAACCCCTTCTATCCCGAGCTCATTGAAGCGCTCTCGGCCTCGCTGACCGAGTCGGGTCACTACATGGTCCTGTGGGACGGCGATTGCGGTGGCGAACAGGCGGCGGTCGACGCCATTAGGTCAGGAACGGTAGACGGACTTTTGTTCACAACCGCCACCGAAGACTCCGAGGCCTTGCATGAGGCACTGTCACGTCGGTTGCCCATTGTTCTTGTGAACCGGTCACTGCCAAGTGCCCCCTGCGACCAGATCACCAGCAATAACTTGGCGGGCAGCCGCCATATCGCCGAATACTTCCTGAAATACGGTCACAAGGACTTTGGAATCATCGGAAGCGCGATGACGATCAGCACCGGCCGCGAGCGACGCCAAGGATTTTTGGAACGGCTGGCCGAGGAGGGGATCTATGTTCGACCGGAGTGGAATTTATCGGTTGACTTTACACACGACGCAGGGCGTGAGGCTGGGTTGGAGATCTTGGCGGGCCACGAGCGTCCCAGTGCGATCTTTTGTGTCAACGACCTGCTCGCGTTCGGCCTTCGCGACGCGGCAATGCGAACGCGGGTGTCAGTGCCCGATGACCTCTGGATCGCAGGTTATGACGACGTCGCGATGTCGAGCTGGGACGCCTTCGATTTGACGACCGTGAAACAGCCCATCCGCCAAATGGCTTTGGCGGCGGTCGAGAGTTTTCTCAGCCGACTTAGCGACCCCGACGGACCGTTCGAACTCCGACAGTTCCGCGATCAGCTGGTGACTCGAGGTTCCACGGCGCACGCCGCCTGGGAGTCCGAAGATCTCCCGTCGATCTGAAGCCATTTATATGACCACCGACGGTATCAAATCCTCGCTCTTCGATCTCACCGGCAAGTCCGTGTTGGTGACTGGCGCTGGTCGCGGGCTCGGTCGAGGCATGGCGCTGGCCGCAGCCGCAGCAGGGGCCCAGGTGATCGCGGTGGCGCGGACGTCGAGCGAACTCGACGAAACGTCAGCACTGTCTGAAGGAAGCCGAGTCGCTCCACTGGTTTGGGATATGGCCGATCTTGAAGGAATCGATGCGCTCGTCGCGAAAGCCGAAAGTCTCGGAGGGCCGCTTCACGGTGTCGTTCACGCGGCAGGACTCCAACGGCGCAAGCCCGCCATCGAATTGTCGCTCGATGACTGGCGTCACGTGACGACCGTCGATCTTGAGGCCCCGTTCTTCTTGAGCACGTCGATTCACCGATCCCAACTGCGCCACGGCCTGGCCGGCAGCCATGTGTTCGTCGGATCGCTATCGAGTTTCATCGGGCTTCGCGGCGTCAGTGCCTACGCGGCGAGCAAGAGCGGGCTCCTCGGGGTGGTACGCACCTTGGCGTTGGAATGGGCCCCGTCGGGAGCGAGGGTCAACTGCATCGCGCCCGGGTACTTCGAAACCAGTCTGACCGCTGACCTTTTCGCCGACCCTGGTCACGTTGCCTGGGTTCGGTCTCGCATTCCCTTGGGCCGAATCGGAACCGCCGACGATCTCGCAGGTGCCCTTGTGTTTCTGCTCTCAGGCGCATCGGCGTACGTCACAGGGCAGGTCATCACGGTCGACGGAGGGTGGCTTGCCGGGTGACGACACGTACCGACTCCATCGCTGTGATCGGGGGAGGCATCGTTGGGCTCGCTATTGCTCGCGAGCTCATCAGACGCCGTCCAGGGCTTGCGGTTACGGTATTTGAGAAAGAAGCAAGGGTGGCTACCCAACAAAGCGGCCACAACAGCGGTGTAGTCCACGCCGGGATGTACTACAAGCCCGGGAGCCTGAAGGCGGTCTTGTGCCATCGAGGCTCCGCTCTACTGCGCGAGTTCTGTCAAGAGCACGGTGTTCGTTATAAAGAGCTGGGTAAGCTGATCGTGGCCACGTCGGAGGAAGAGGTTGCGGGCTTAGAGACGATCGTCGATCGCGCTGTTAAGAACGGCGTGCCGGACGTCGCGCGGTTTGGGCCCGCTGGCATCAAAGATCTTGAGCCTCATATCACGGGCATCGACGCCCTCTATTCACCCCATACAGCGGCCGTGGACTATCCCGCGGTATGCGCTGCACTGGTGAGCGAGATTCTCGCGGGTGGTGGCGACGTTCTACTCAAGAGCGAGGTGACGGCGATCAGTGAGACCGCGTCGGGCGTCGCGGTGACCGTGGGCGACGAGCGTCACCGTTTTGACCAACTAGTGGTGTGTGCGGGACTGCAGAGCGATCGGGTGGCCCGGATGGCCGGCGCGAGCACGAATCCGATGATCGTGCCCTTTCGAGGCGAGTACTACGCGCTGAGGCCTGATTCGACCCACTTGGTGCGCGGCATGGTCTATCCCGTACCTGATCCGCGGTACCCGTTCTTGGGCGTGCATCTCACACGAGACATTGACGACGGAGTTCACGTCGGCCCGAACGCCGTGATGGCTCTGGCGCTCGAGGGATATCGCAAGAGCGACATCAACGTTGCCGATCTTCTTCGGATCGCTGCATGGCCCGGAACCTGGCAACTTGTTCGAGGGCATTGGCGCTATGGAATACGCGAAATGAAAGGTTCCATCTTCAAGACTCGCTACTTGACCGAAGTGAGAAAGTATCTCCCCGCATTGCAGTTGGAGGATCTGTCGATCAGGTCGGCGGGAGTTCGCGCGCAGGCGATCGATCGGCATGGTCATCTGATGGATGATTTCGTCTTGCAAAGCAGGGGAAACATCACCTTGGTGCGTAATGCTCCGTCGCCAGCGGCGACATCGAGTCTTGCCATAGCGGACTACGTCGTGTCCGAGACGGGAATCTTGGACACGTGAACTCCTATGACGCCTCGGTACCGATTCGCTTTAGCGACATCGACGGATTCGGTCACGTCAACCACGCAAAATATCTGACCTACTGCGAAGATCATCGAACGGTGATGTTCACCCAGATGGGCGAAGAAACGGGTTCCTGGCTCCTTGTTTCGGGTTTCTCGGTCGTGAAACTCGACTGTGAGTACCGAGCGCCCCTAGGACTGGCTGACAAGGTTGTCGACGTTCGTTGCAGTGTCGAGAAGTTGGGGACGACATCGGTGGTTCTCAGTTATGAGCTCATCGGCCATGGCGACGTCGTGGCCATGCTGAAGACGACCATCGTGCTCACCGAAGGTGCTCGGCCCAGGCCGATGACACACGAGGAGCGGTCGTGGCTTAGGAAGTTTCAATCTGAAGACAGGAGGAATATCAATGACCATCGTTCGTGACTCGTTGTACATCGACGGCGAGTGGGTTCGCGCGCGCTCGCGCGCAACACTCGAGGTGACGTCGTCGGGCACCGGGGAACTTTATGCCACCATCCCAGCCGGAACAGTCGAAGAGGCCAATCTCGCGGTTGAGGCTGCAGCCGCGGCCTTCGCAGCGTGGGCAAACACCAGTCCCAAGGAGCGCGGCACCTACTTGCAACGGATTACCGAGCAGCTCGTAGCGCGCCGCGACGAACTGGCGCTGGTGATTGCCAACGAAGTGGGGATGCCAATTGAGTTGTCCAAGATTGTTCAAGTTGGCCTACCGACACTCACCTTCGGCGACAATGCCCAACGCGCGATGGAATACGTGTGGGAAGAGGAAGTGGGAAACTCTACGTTGATACGCGAGCCCATCGGTGTCGTTGCAGCAATTACGCCGTGGAACTATCCGCTATCACAGATCGCCAACAAGGTGGCTGCCGCGCTCGCAGCGGGTTGCGCAGTCGTGCTGAAGCCGAGCGAAGTGGCACCCATCAACGCCTTCCTCTTCGCCGACATTATTCACGGCGTGGGTCTGCCGAAGGGTGTCTTCAACATGGTGTCGGGGACCGGGCCCGTCGTGGGCGAAGCAATCGCCGCCCACCCGAAGACCGACATGGTCTCATTTACCGGTTCGACGCGCGTCGGCAAGCGTGTGATGCAACTCGCGTCGGAATCAATAAAGCGAGTGTCGCTTGAACTTGGCGGCAAATCCGCCAACATCATCTTGGAGGATGCCGATCTCGCCAGTGCCGTGAGCGATGGAGTATCGAAGTGCTATCAGAACTCAGGCCAGACGTGCTCGGCGCTCACGAGAATGCTGGTACCACGGGCTCTCCTGGGCGAAGTAGAGGACCTGGCGGTCAAGATCAGCGCCGATTACGCGCCGGTTGATCCCATTTCGGGCACAGGTCTGCTCGGTCCTCTCGTAAGCGCCGCGCAGCAACAACGCGTGCGTGACTACATCATCACGGGCATTGAGGAAGGTGCGCGGCTCGTCACAGGCGGCGTCAATCCCCCCGAAGGGCTCGAACGCGGCCACTATGTGATGCCCACCGTGTTCTCAGACGTTCGAAACGATATGAGGGTTGCTCAAGAGGAGATATTTGGCCCTGTACTTTGCGTCATTCCCTACGACAGTGAAGACGAAGCAGTGTCGATCGCCAATGACACCATTTACGGGCTCGCTGGCGGAGTGTGGGCTAGCACCGACGAGAGGGCCTTCGCAGTTGCGAGAAAACTTCGCACAGGGCAGGTAGAGATCAACGGTGGCGCTTTTAACGTTATCGCGCCGTTCGGCGGTTATAAGCAGTCAGGCATAGGGCGAGAGCTCGGCCAATATGGCTTTGAAGAGTTTCTGGAGGTCAAGGCCATACAGCACAGTTAGCCGAGTGGCACCACCATTTTGGACCGATCAATGAGAGAATCGGTGGATGAGTTTCACTGTCGGGGTTCACCCGTTTGCTCACGAGTATGTGCCCGACGATGGTGGCAAGCATTATTTTTCATTGAACTATCACCGTAAAAAATCTCAACACAAGAGTGCGTGGCTAAGAGCAATTGGTCGAGATCGCGAATACGGTCTTTTCGACGTCGCGGACAAGCGGGGCTGGTGCGACGTTACGTACATTTGGAACGTTGGGAGGGGCGGAAAGGAAATACTGGGCACCGATGATGAACGGATCGACGTCAGAGGATGTAATAGTCCAAAGTGACGCCGTAGGGGTCACGATCCTCTGAATCACATTGTTGAAACTATGCGCGATATTGGCTTGGGTTTAGCAAGAAGAGCGCCCCTTGAAGGGAGCTTTCTTCATGATCCAATCGCCACGCGCGCCTCGGCTTTTACCAAGGTGAGGACTCGGGAGTGTCGAGTTGGGCTCGCTTGGCCACTTTGAAGAACGTCAAACGGCGAAGAGAAGTAGGCGAGGTCGAACCCTTCATGAGATCTTTCCGGCTCGAATGGACTCTTACCGTGTCGGCGTACAGTTGCGAGGGCCGCCCTCCTCCGACAGAATGATCCAATGACGGCCTTTGCCATTCATGCCTAGGGAAGCCATACGACTGAAGTGGATCAGACGCACGACGCAGCGTGACGCAGTGCGGTGCCGCACGCCACGTTGCCGCGCCAAGCCGACGAGAGCTGTGAATTGACGTTGTCAATGGTCTACGAACTACTCGAAACGCTGACGGCTCTCGGTACTGACACGAACATGACATCGGTCGAAGCGGGCTAGCTCTGGTGCGCACATCTCGCGATCCAACACGTTCGAACCAGTCACGGAGTCGCTTCCTCGTGATCGCCGTATTAATTGCGACTGTAAGTGCGGCCGGATCATTGATCGTTGGGACGAGCCTTCCCTCGCGTCCGAGCGTTGCCGGGGGTGCTACCACGACGACGATGCCAGCCGGGTGCGCCAGTACATCGTCAACGACGACAGGATCGTCGAGCGCGAGCAATAGTTTCGAGCTGACAAACAAGCAGACTGGCGACGCCGTTGCGTCGGCGACCTGGACGGTGCCGCCCAACATAACCTGTGTGACCTTCACGATGAGTGGCGGACCCGGTGGTAGCGGTGGACCGGGCAGCGGCAAAACCGGCGGCGGGAAAGGTGGCGCGGGCGGTCAGTTACAGGCCACGATTCCCGTTACCCCGGGAGAGATGATGGCGGTTGAGGCGGGGGCGCTCGGCACGAGCCCTCCTCCGGGCGTCGTCGACGCCAACGCCCACACCCAGAAGCTCTGTTCGACCCTCTCGGGCGGCACCAGCGCGGGCGGCTACCCCAACGGCGGCGGCGGTGGCGCCTGGGGCGACGTGGGTCCCAACTATCCCAAGCCACCCTTGACGGACATTGGTTGCGGTGGCGGGGGCGGTGGCGGGTCGTTCGTGAGGACTGAGTCGTCGGACCAAAAGTACACCGTTGTGTTGGTGGCGCCAGGCGGGGGCGGAGGCGGGGGCGGTCCCGGCGGCGGCAACGGGGGCGCCGGACAACAGCCTGGTACCGCGGCGGCCGGCGGCAACGCGGGCGGCAAGGCGGCGAACGGTCCCACCCCGGGCCAACAGGGCGGGATCGATCAGTGCAACCACGCCGCGTCGGGAAGTCCGGCGTCCGGTGAAAACGTCAACGAGGGGGGTTACGGGGGCGGGGTCAACGGCGGCATCGGCCCGGGCGCTGGTGGCGGTGGCGGCGGCTACGCCGGGGGCGGCGCAGGGGCGGCTCCCTGCATCCTCACTCAGACCAGTACGTCGATCAGTTGGGGCAACAACTTGAGCGGCGGTGGTGGCGGGGGCGGCGGGAGTTTCTACACCGAACCCGACGCGACGGCCGTGAAACAGACGACGTCAACGCTTAAGTACGGCTCGGTGAAGATGTCCTGGCAGAGTCCCAACGCGGCGGGCGGGGACGGGGGCAACGGCGCCAGTGGCGGCAGTGCCTATGGCGGGGCGATCTACAACACCGGCAAGGTCACCTTTGAAGGCACGACGTTCAGTGCTAATAGTGCGCTTGGCGCCAACGGGGGGCACGCGGGTGAAGGTGGTAACGGTGGCAACATGCCCACCAGTGGTCAGTCGGCGGGACCCGGCGGCAACGGCGGCAAAGGCGGGTCCGGCGGCAGTGGGGGCAACGCCGGGGGCGGCGCGATCGACAGCATCGGGACCGGAACCTCCGCGACGTCGACCTTCACCGGCGACACGGTCGGCGGCGGTGTCGTGGCTCCTAACTGTTCCGACGCGCCCACCGGTCCCGGCTGCGGCGGCGCGGGGGGTGCAGGCGGCGACGGGACGCCGCGCGGGAAAGATGGCGCCACCGGCAGTAATGGGAAATCCGGAAGTGGGAGCGGTCCGGACTCGACGCTCAGTCCCAGCGGTGCACTGTCGTCGGTAATCATAACAACCAAAAGCCTCCCCGCCGCCAAGGTCGGCACTTCGTACCACGTCACCCTCGCCGCCAGCGGCGGACTCACGCCCTACAAGTGGACGGTTCGCGGTCTACCCCGAGGCGTCGGCGCGACGGGTGCGGGCAAGATCACTGGCAAACCCACCACGGCGGGATCGTTCCAGGTGAAGATCTCGGTGACCGACACGGCGGCGGAGACGACCAACGCCACCAAGCAGTTGGTACTGACAGTGAGTAAAGCGAAGGTCCGCAAGAAAGCCAACGTGGAGTCGAATCAGGTGATCAACTTCCACGCGAATACCTCAGCGAACGCCACCCCCACCATCACCGCGTTATGCGGTCAGAGTGGTCTCCAGAGCGAACTCAGCGGCGGCGGCGTCATCGACTTCAAGTCCCCCTGCACGTTGCAGCTGACCAAAACGCTGACCGTACCCATGGGCGACGACGTCACTCTCAACGGCAATGCCAACAAGGTCGTGATCGAAGGCGTGAACCAACAGTCGTCGCTCTACAAGAAGTACGGGGCGGTGCCCGTCCTCGCCGTGAAGGGAGGAGAACTCATCCTCGAAGGAGTCACGATTGAGGGGGGCGAAGCGAGCGGTACGAACGGCCAGCCGGGTGCCTCGGGTGGCAACGGACAAGACGCCACGGGTCCGGCCGAGGCCGGGGGTGCTGGCGTTGCTGGTTACAACGGTCCGAACGGCACCACGGGTGAAGGTGGGGGCCTATCGATCGTCGCCGGTGCCGTCGTCAAACTCGAGGGCGTCACCTTTAAGAACGACACGTCGGTGGGTGGTAACGGCGGTGACGGTGGCAATGGCGGGTACGGGGGCAAGTCCCTGCACGCGAATGGCGGCAAGGGCGGCAAAGGCGGCAAAGGCGGAAGCGGCGGCAGCGCCCTCGGCGGAGCCATCTACAACGCGGGAACCGTCACCATTACCGGTGGATCGTTCGCCGACAACTCCGCCTTGGGCGGCACGGGCGGTAACGGGGGAAATGGCGGGCGCGGCGGTGACGGCGGAGGGACGGGGGCCAGTTCCGGGTGAGGCAATAGCGCCGCGCCCCTACGCAGCTCCTGTCGGCCGTCCGAGCTCGTTTCTCCAAGCGGGGGCGAGTCCAAACGGCTCGGATCGGCGAAGCCATGACACGTTGGAGGTCGTTACCGGATTACGCCCAGTTCTGTTTACCCCTACCGGTAGGCACGGACACTTCGTGCGGTCGACGAGAGGTCACAACTAACTATGCCGGTGTATCTACAGGCTCGTCGATTCGAATGGAGACAGTCTCGCCGGACGCACTTCGCGCAATCAAGTCCAGCTCATAGCCGAGCGAAGAGAGGTCGGAGCGGAGCGTTGAAAGTTGAATGTCAAACGCCTTTTCGGTGGCGCTGACGCGACGTTGTCAAACTCCAAGAATCTGCGCAATTTCCTCTTGCGTGATTAAACCGTTCCGTAGGTCTGCGAGCGCGACGGATCGGTGCGCTCTTTCAACTTCTTCACGGATTCGCGTAGCCGTGATCGGGTCAGCCATCAACGAGCCCGCAACGCCGCGGGTTTCGGGAAGTCCTCGAGTTCGGTCGCCGTCGTCCTGCGGTAGCCCCACGCCTTGACGAAGCAGACGTAGAAATCTTCGCTCGATTCCTTCGGGTTTGGCTTGGCGTCAAGAATCCGACCCTCGCAATCGATTCGTGCGGCTCCAAAATATTGTCTTGGACTAGTGTTCGTTCTGGAGAGCCGGGAAGCCTGGTCGGCAGAGTGCCTGTTCGAGGAGGAGACCGTCTTGGCTCTCGCGTTTACAGCCTTCATCGCTGGTGCCATAGTGAGTCTCGCGACGAGTTGGATACTCGTTACCCGACTGGAGCGGGTGGGCCAGCGGTTCGGCTTTTCCGAAGCCCTTCTCGGAGTTGTGGCGGCACTCGCCGCCGACGCTCCCGAGATTACTGCTGCGATATCGGCGGTTTCTCGACACCAGCGTGCACTGGGTGCGGGCGTCGTGATTGGCTCCAACGTCTTCAATTTGGCCGCTCTCTTGGGTCTCGGCGCAGTCGTGTCCGGCTTCATTGCGCTTCACCGAAGAGTTGTCGTTCTCGGTGGCTTCGTCGCCATGTGGATCGCCGATATGTTGTCTTGCCACCGTCACGGGACTCATCTCAGCGCTCGTTGGTCTGATCCTTGCTTCGGTGGTCTTCATTGTTACGTCATCGTTCTTGGACTCAATCGCAACGCTCTTGGGCGCCTGCCATGGCCGAGAAGCCTGACTTCTTGGATCTCCTCGGCCGTCACCGAAGAGGAAATGGAACTTGAAACCGCCATCCGACCATCGCGAGGGCGGCCGATCGACGCGATTGTTGCTGTCGGAGCGCTCGTCGTCGTCGTTTTCTCAAGTCTCGCAATGGAATGGGGAGCGTCGAAAGTCGGTCACCACTTCCACGTAGCTGATGCCGTGACGGGCGGAATCGTCCTCGCGGCGGTCACGAGCCTGCCGAACGCCGTCGCCGCGGTGCACTTGGCATCATCGGGGCGAGGCGCTGCCGCTTTCAGCACAGCACTGACGAGCAACAACCTCAATGTGGTAGCAGGTCTTCTGATACCGGGAGCAGCGATCGGGTTGGCATCACCGTCCTTCGCCGGCAACCTCACCGCGGTCGTCTATCTGGTCGTCACCGCTCTCGTTCTTGTTCTTGCATTCGCAGAATCCGGCTTGAACAGACGCTCGGGATGGATCATCATCTCTGGATACGTCGTGTTCGTCGCGTGGCTCCTGGCCGTCACGTAAGGCTTGGTTCCTCTGAAAAGACGGGTCACGCCGGCCCCGCACGCTCAGAGCGCGATTCCTAAGTTCCACCCAATTTTCAGATTGATCTGGCTGTTGGCGCGAGTACCTTGGTAGGCGCCGGACCCAGACTCGACGCCCAGGAGGATCACATGTCAAACGACTTTGCTGTCGACATCGCCCGTATTCGAGAGGAGGCGCGCCAGCACATCAAAGAAGGTGCGCTGATGCCGACCGACACGTCCAATGTCGCCCAAGTCATTGAAGTGCTCAACAAAGTTATCGCCAGCGAGATGGTGTGCTACCTGCGCTACACGCAGAATGCGATTGTGTGCCAGGGCATCAATCGCGAACAAGTGGCTGCCATGTTCGTTGATCACGCCAACGAGGAACTCGGGCACTTCCTGCGGGTGTCCGATCGGATCAATCAACTCGGCGGAACGCCCGACTTGAATCCCGCGACACTGATGGAACGCGCCATCACCGATTACAACGCACCGAGCGACGAGACTGATCTGCAGGGCATGATTCGCGAGAATCTCATCGGCGAGCGCATCGTCATCGAGGTGTACACCGAGATCATTCGCTGGCTCGGCGAGGGCGACATCACCTCGCGACGGATGATGGAGCACATTCTCAAGGAGGAAGAAGATCACGCCGACGAGCTCAATGACCTCTTCGAAGGCTGACCTTCGAAGCGAGATCACCGAGCCAAACGCGGTATCCCCGTAGGACGAGCGAAACGATGAGGCCTTCGGAGATGGACGACTTGGTGCGGTTGAGACAGGCGCGCGATCGCATTGACCGCGAGTACGCGGGGGCGCTCGACATATCCACCTTGGCGCGTACCGCGGCGATGTCGCCCGCGCACTTTTCGCGGAAGTTTCGCGCCGCCTACGGTGAAACGCCCTACACCTACCTCATGACGCGACGCATCGAGCGAGCCCAAGCGTTCTTGCGCCTTGGGATGTCGGTTACTGACACGTGCTTGGCGGTGGGGTTCACGTCGCTGGGATCTTTCAGCTCTCGGTTTCGCGAAGTCGTGGGAATGACGCCGACTCGGTACCGCAAACTCGATCACGGCGACATCGGACTGGTGCCGTCGTGCATCAGTATGTTCGTGACCCGACCTCGTCGACTGCCCACGCCGGAGAAGGAAAGCGTGTCCTCGTAGAAGAAATCGAGCAGGATCGAAGAAGCACGGTCGAGGCAGCGTTTCTATGATGTGGGCATGTCAGTCACTCTTGCCAACACCTTCATCCTTGTCAACGACCCCGACGCGGCGCTCGGTTTCTACCGCGACGCGCTAGGCCTGGAAGTACGACTCGACGTCTCCAACGGCGGATTTCGCTGGGTGACGGTCGGCGCGCCCGGCCAGGACGTCAGTATCGTTCTCTCTCAGCCGAGGGGAGGACGCAGCGAAACCGAGGGCGCCGAGCTCGAGTCCCTGGTGGCGCGCGGGTCGCTCCAGGGCGCCATTTTTCACACCGATGACCTAGAGGCGACCTTCGCGCGCGTGCGCGACTCGGGCGTCGAGGTTCTCGAAGAGCCCACCGATCAGCCCTGGGGTGTGCGCGACTGTGCGGTGCGGGACCCGTCGGGCAACCTCGTGCGCATCCAGGCGGCCAACAAGATCCTGTAGTTCCCGTCGCTAGCGAGCGACGACCGTTACGCGTTGAAGGGCCGTACGGCGCCGTTGAAGTAGTGGCCCTCGTCAAGGTCGGCGATGAGCCCGACGTGCGTTGGTTGCCAGCCCAGGAGTTCTTTGGTGAACTCTCCCGACGCGGGAGCGTCCAGGCCGATGAAGTTAGCCATCCAGGTGAAGTGCGCCGCTGCATCGTCGAGACTCACCGAGACAAGAGGCACCCCGAGGTGTCGCCCAATAACTTCGGCCACTTTGCGAATCGCAACACCCTGTTCGCCGACCGCGTGCAGGGTTGACCCGGCGGGGGCCGATTCAACCGCGAGGCGAAAGAGAAGCGCCGAGTCGAGACGATGCACCGCGGGCCAGCGATTCGCGCCGTCGCCGATGTATCCCGAAGCGCCCTTGTCGCGTGCCATACCGATCAAACTGGCGATGAATCCGTTGTCACCCACGCCGTGATTGGTCGGTGGCAGGCGCACGACCGAGGTGCGAACGCCCTGGTTGGCGTAGGCGAGGGCGAACTCAGCAGTGGCGTGGCGAACTTGGGGACCGCCGGTTCCCGCCAGCGTCTGTGGATCGTGACCGTCGACCTCGGTGGCTACGCGGCCCAGCGCCGCGCCGAGCAGACCTGACGCGAGGACGAAGGGGCGATTAGAGCCGACGAGGGTCGTCAGCATCGTCTCCACCGCGAGTCGATCCGCGTCGGCCGCCTCCTGAAAGCCGCCGGAAAAGGCGATGTCGTGCTTGAAGGCGAGATGAATGACCCCGTCGGATTCGTTGGCTGCTTTGGCGAGGACGTCCTGGTCGTCGAGGGTGCCGAGCTGCACGGTGACGCCCGCCGCACGCAACGCGTCGGCCGACTCATCCGATCGTGCGAGGCCGACAACGTCGTGGCCCGCACCGAGCAACTCAACGACCACCGCCGACCCAATCCAGCCGGACGCACCGGTAACAAAGATACGCATAGAGCCTCCTTCTGTCGCCGAAGGCAGAGCGCCGCGGCGTGATGTCATATGCTGACATCACTATAGCGCCCTGATGACAGAGACTGCCGTCAGGTCACCATAACTGGGATATCTGGCCCGCGACGGCGCCGTACGTGTCAAGTGAGACGGGTATCGGTTCGGTCATATCAGTCGCGGTGGGTTCGCAGTGGGCGACCTCGACCAACGTGGAGCGCACCGCGTCGCTCAGAAATCGTGAGGGTTGGGCCCAGGAGTGGTCGTCGCGAACCCGATGGTGGTGGTAGCGCAGCGGCACATAGATGGCGAGGTCCTTGCGGGCTCGGGTGACCGCTACGTAGAAGAGCCGGCGTTCCTCTTCGAGGCCCTCGGGCGTTCCCAGGGCCATATCGGACGGGAAGTTTCCGTCGGCGGCGTGAATGACGTGCACGGCGTCAAACTCAAGTCCCTTGGCCGAGTGCACCGTCGAGAGAACCAGCCAGTCTTCGTCCATCATCGGGGGACCCGCGAGGTTGCCCGTGGAGTGGGGCGGATCCAGAGCCTGCGCCGCGGCGACATCGCTGAGCCGCGTGGCGTCGGTGCTGGCGAGAACCAACGCCCCGAGGTCCTCGAGTCGAGGAGAGGCGTCCTCGTAACTCGCTTCGATCAGTGGGACAAGGGCGACGCGGAGCCGGTCCGCGTGGGCGACGATCGGTTCATCGATTTTCCGAGCCAGCGCCACGACGAGCCCCTGAGCCATCTCGCTCGCCTCGGGTGGCAGCACGTCTTGGACCCTGGGCCATCGCTCGAGGGCTACCTCGATGGATCGGGGGAGAAGCGAATCGTCGCTGCGTAGAGCGTCAATCGCGCGGCGAGCCTTGGCGGGACCCACGCCGGGCATCAACTGCATGAGGCGAAACCAGGCCATCTCATCGCGGGGGTTGTCGGCCAGTCGGTAGGCGCACAGCAGATCCTTGACGTGGGCTCCCTCGAGGTAGCGCAGACCCCCGTACTTCACGAAGGGAATGCGACGGCGCGAGAGCTCGATCTCGAGATCGGAGCTGTGGTGAGAGGCGCGAAACAGGACTGCCTGGCGCTGGAGGGCGACGCCCTGTTCGTAGAGTTCCAGCACGCGGTCCGCCACGAGGGTGGACTGGTCGCGTTCGTCGCGGCAGTGAATGAGCGCCGGCGGCGTGGCACCGCTGGTTGCGACTTCCTCTCGCAGAACGGACGTGAAACCTTCCGGCGCGTCGTGCGCCAGCGCATTCGCTACGTCCAGGATGGGCGCGCTGGAGCGATAGTTCGCGTTCAGCGTGATGGTCGTGAGATTCTCGAAGTACGTCTCGGCGTCAAGCAGAAAACGAGGTGACGCGCCACGGAATCCGTAGATCGCTTGTGCGTCGTCGCCCACGAGTGTGAGGCGAGGGTCGCTGCGGCGCAGTCCGCGCAGCACGTCGAGCTGAAGCAGGTTGACGTCTTGAAACTCGTCGACCAGCACGTGGTCAAAGGCAGCTCCCAACTTTTGTCCCAGCACGTCGTGCTGCACGGCGTAGCGCCAGAAGAGAAGCAGGTCATCGAAATCGAGCAGTCCGAGCTTCTGTTTGCGCGACACGTATGCGCGAAACAAAGTGGCGACGTCGTCGCAGTGCTCGATGCACCAGGGGGTCACCTCAATCATCACGTCCTTCAACGGAGTGCCGGTGTTGACGGATCGCGAATAGAGGGAGGCCAAGGTCGCCTTCTTGGGCAGTCGACGTTGTCCGCTCAGGATTCCCAGGTCGCTGCGAACGAGATCGAGGAGATCCGCGCTATCGCCTTGGTCGAGCACGCCAAATCCCTCCGCGAGACGCAATGACGCATAATGACGACGCAACGTGTGGTGGGCAACAGAGTGAAAAGTGCCTCCCGCCACGCGCTGAACCCGCTCGTCTCGTCGCGATGCGCGCACGCGCCCGATGATCTCGCGAGCAGCCCGGCGGGTGAAGGTGAGCATCAGGATTCGTTCGGGCGTCACGCCCGACTCCAACAAGAACTCGACCCGCGCACTCAGCGTCGTCGTCTTGCCCGTCCCCGGGCCGGCGAGCACGCGCAGGGGAGTGTCACCAAAGGTGGCCGCCTCGTACTGGCGCTCGTTCAAGCGTTGCTGCATTGCCGACACGCTCGGACCCTATCGATCCCGTGTCATACGCCACGGGCCATACGCCAGCGCTGGACCCGTTTCGCTCAGTCAGTCTTCTCCGTGTCCGCCGATCGAGCCCGTCGACGGCGAGTCGAAATGCGGTGTCGGTCGGTCTCGACGAGAAAGAGCGTACCGAGCACAACCAGAATGACGCCGTGCACGTGTCCGAGGGCCGTGAGGACGATGCCCACCGCGATAATCGCGCCGCTCAGGACGTAACGCTGCCAGGGTTTCGCCGAGAGCATCACCTGGCGAATGCCTCGTCCCATTCCGTGCACGCATTCACCACCTTGGTTCGATCTTGGCCGCTACCGGAACGGTATCGATCGTCTCGCAAAAGGGCCCCAACTGTAACGAATCGGGTCCTGGCGAGACAATTACTGTGGTCGCAAATCGCTAAGTGTTCGACCACGAGAGGAGAGTCATGGCCCAGTACACCAAGGACCCCGAGAAGGTGGCCCAGCTCACGCCCAATCAATATCAAGTGACCCAGAACGCGGCCACCGAGCCGCCGTTTCGCAACGAATTCTGGGAGCACAAGGAGGCCGGCATCTACGTCGACGTCGTCTCCGGTGAGCCGCTCTTTGCGTCCACCAAGAAGTACGACAGCGGATGCGGTTGGCCCAGCTTCACCGCACCTCTCGAGCCGGCCAACGTTGTGGAAAACAGCGATCGGAGCCTGGGCATGATGAGGGTTGAGGTGCGCTCAAGCCACGCCGACAGCCACTTGGGCCACGTCTTTGACGACGGCCCGGTCTCTGAGGGCGGCCTGCGCTACTGCATCAACTCCGCGGCCCTGCGGTTCGTGCCCTACGACGACCTCGACATAGAGGGATACGGCGAGTACAAGTCGCTGTTCGAGAGATAAGGATGAGTTCCCATGACTGAAGAGACCGCAATTCTGGCCGGTGGGTGCTTCTGGGGAGTACAGGACCTCCTGCGCAAGCGCCCCGGCATCATCTCAAGCCGCGTGGGGTACAGCGGGGGAGACGTCGCGAAGGCGACGTATCGCCATCACGGCACGCACGCCGAGGCCGTCGAGATTATCTTTGACCCGAGCGTGATCTCATATCGGGAGATTCTCGAGTTCTTCTTCCAGATCCACGACCCGACGACGCTGAATCGCCAGGGCAACGACAGAGGAACGAGCTATCGCTCAGCGATCTTCTATACGAACGACGAACAACGACAGGTCGCCCTCGATACCATCGCCGACGTGGAAGCCTCGGGTCTGTGGCCCGGCAAGGTCGTGACCGAAGTCGCACCGGCGGGTCCCTTTTGGGAGGCCGAGACCGAGCATCAGGACTACCTCGTCAACTACCCCTACGGGTACACCTGTCACTTCCCTCGGCCGGGTTGGGTACTGCCGAAGAGGGCCGAATCGCCGAGTGCCACTTCGACCGACTGACGCTTCGCCCTGCCCTAGGACCCCGCTGGGTGAGGGTGGGGAGTCTTGCTCAGGGCGTCGACGAGGGCACGAGCGGTGATGGCGGTTCCCAGGATCGCGCCGAGCACGCAGACGCCCGTCCAGTGATCGTGCTGGTAGATCAGTGAACCGATCCACGAACCGAGCGCCCCGCCTACGAAGTAGCACACCATGTAGGCCGAGTTGATGCGGCTGCGTGCGTGGGGAGCGAGGCGGTAGATCAGCGACTGATTGGTCACCTGCACGCCCTGGACGCCCACGTCAAGGATCAGAATGCCGACGATCACCATGGCGATGGAGTGCCGTCCCCACCACAGCGGTAGGAAGGAGACTGCGATCAACACGGCGAAGACCAAGGTCGTCGACTTGGTCCAGCGGCGATCGGCCCAGCGTCCGGCGAAGTTGGCACAGAGTGCACCGGCCGCCCCGACGAGACCGAAAAGCCCGATGGTGAGATCGTTGTAGTGGAACGGCGCGCCGCTCAGCAGGAACGCCAGAGTGGTCCACAACACACTGAAGGCCCCGAAGGAGAGTCCTCCAAGCAGGGCGCGCTGGCGCAGCAGCTTTTCGCTGGTGAAGTAGCGCACCGTGTCGGCGAGCAACGTGGCGTAGCGCACATGTGGCCGACTCACTTCGGCGGGGAGACGTTGGAAGAGCACGACCGCCAGCACCAGGGCCATCGCCGCGGCAACGACGTAGACCGTGCGCCAACTCGAGAGCTCGGCGATGACACCCGAGATCGTGCGAGCGAGCAAGATGCCGAGCAGTAACCCACTCATGACCGTGCCGACCACCCGACCACGTTCGCGGGGAGCGGACAACGAGGCGGCCATCGGCACGAGAATCTGTGCCGCGACCGAGCCGAGCCCGACGAAGAGCGAGATCGCAATGAGGACGCTCGCGTTGGGAGCAACGGCGCACACCAGCAAACCGGCGCAC
Source organism: uncultured Acidimicrobiaceae bacterium (assembly GCA_963844615.1). GTDB lineage: Bacteria > Actinomycetota > Acidimicrobiia > Acidimicrobiales > RAAP-2 > RAAP-2. The sequence continues at coordinate 325,564 of CAWJOZ010000001.1, forward strand.
GTGAGCATCAGTACGCCCGGTACGAGTCGTCGACGTGCGAGGACGTCGCCGAGAGGAACGACGAAGGCGAGCCCGAGGGCGTAGCCGATCTGGGCGAAGGTCACGACCAGACCGACGCCGCTGGAGTTCGTGTGAAACGACTTGGAAATGCTGCTCAGTACCGGCTGGGCGTAGTACAGATTCGCCGCCGAGAGCCCGCAGGCGAGCGCAAACAGGGTGACCATGCTGGCGCTTAGGCGCTGGCCGGTCTTGATGTCAACAGTTCCCGAAGACACCTCATCTCCTCTCATTCAGACCTTTTTAGCGTAGCATAAATACTATACGATACGTTCATATATTACACTATTAACCGTGAGTGAAGATGCCCAAACCGTGGCCCGTCCGGGGCGACCGCGCAGCGAAAAGACGCGACTCGCCATCCTCGACGCGGCGGCGGATCTCCTTTTGGCGAACGGATTCTCCGAGGCCACCATTGAGGCGATTGCCGCGCGGGCCGGGGTGAGCAAGGTGACCATTTATAAGTGGTGGCCGAGTCGCGGGGCCGTGGCGATTGACGCGTACTTTCACCGCTTCCTGCAGACCACTGTTTTTCCCGATAGCGGCAACACCGTTGCGGATATTACGACACAGGTACTGCACCTCATCGAGACGTTTCGGGGCCGGGCCGGTGAGGTCATGGCCGAACTGCTCGGTCAAGCCCAGCTCGATCCCAATCTGAGTGAGGTGCTGCGGGAGCGCTGGCTGCAGCCGCGCCGCGCGTTGTCGACCGCGGTGCTCCAACGGGGCATCGACCGTGGTGAGATCCGCCGTGATGTGACCGTGGCCGTCGTGCTGGATGAGATCTATGGACCGGTCTACTTTCGACTGATGACGCGCCTCCATCCTCTGAGCGATGAGTTCGCGACTGAGCTGGTCCAAAACGTGCTGCGAGGAGTCGCCCCCTAGGACTGCTCGTCGGCCGGTCGCGAGACGACCACAGCGTGGCGATATCGCTGGACGGCCACTCCCGACCAGATGAGTTCGACGACCCCGAAGGGCCACGCCCCCGCGAGGAAGCCGTAGATGCTGGACAGCACGCACCCCAGGGCGAAGGCCAGCACGAAACCGCGCCCTCGTCGCTCGAGTGCGTACATCGCCATCATGAAGGAGACGGCACATACGCCGTAGATCGTGACACCCGGACTTGACATGAACGTAAGTCAAGCATCCGCGTGCTGCGCTGTCCTGGGCTCTTCGCAGGCGTCATTGGTACATTTGCTGGCGTGCGATTAGTTTCCTGGAACGTCAACGGAATTCGGGCCGTAGCGAAGAAGGGGCTCTTTGACCCCATGGTCAATGAGCTCCAGCCCGACATCGTCTGCCTCCAAGAGACCAAGGCCCAAGAACACCAGTCCGAGGTGGAGGTGGCGGGCTTCGTCGAGCACTGGAACTCCGCGGAGAAGAAGGGGTATTCGGGCACGGCCATCTTCTCTCGATCGAAGCCACTCGAGGTCGAACTCGGGCTCGACCCCAGGTCGATCAAGAAATTTGGAGTCACCGGTGACCAATTCGGCGACCCCAACACCGAAGGTCGGGTCCTGAGTGAGGAGTTCGACGACTTCTTCGTCGTGACCGTCTACACCCCCAACGCCAAAGATGACCTGGGGAGACTGTCGCTTCGCCACCAGCAGTGGGACCCCGCCTTCCTGGATCACGTGAAGGAACTTGAGAAGCACAAGCCCGTGATCTTCTGTGGCGACCTCAACGTCGCCCACACCGCCGACGATCTGGCCAACCCCAAGTCCAACGTGGGCAAGAAGGGCTACACCACCGAGGAGCGCGCCGGATTTCAGAACTACCTGGACGCCGGATTCGTCGACACTTTTCGAATGTTCCATCAAGGGAACGGCCACTACTCGTGGTGGTCCCACTTCGCAAACTCCCGCGCACGCAACGTCGGGTGGCGCATCGACTACTTCCTCGTCTCGGCGGCTCTCGCCGGTCGCGTCGTGGCTGCCGACATTCACGCGGACATCATGGGTAGCGATCACTGTCCGATCAGCCTCACCCTTCGCGATAAGTAGTCGGCGTCGAGTGAATCAGTGAGACGCGGACCCTGTCTATCGGTAGGCCGACGAGAGAGGGTTCATCAAGTCGATCACCTGGTCCAGGAGATCCGTGAGGCTTCGTTCGCTGTAGGGATTGAACAGCGGGCCTGAGCCGTCGCGCAAGATCGTCAGCGCCATCGCCACTCCGCGCACGGGGGCCAACGGACGTACGAGGGCCCGGGCCAGCGCGTGGATCTGGGCTTTGGCCGCACTCACGCGTCGACGCTGAATCGGGATCGCCGAGCTGAAGACGAGGCGATTGAGGCTCACTTGGTCGAGCAACGAAAGCCAGTTTTTCGCTAACGCCTGGCGCTCGGACAGCGATCCCAGTTGCTGGGCGCGAGTGATCGTCAGTGAGTTCGTCAAGGGATCCATGCCGTTGGCCAACTTGGCGTCGAGGTTGGCGGCAAAGAGTCGTGCCAGGGCCCGATGCTCGACCGCACTCAGCGGCCTGGCGGCGAAGGAATGAGAGGATTCATCGTGCGTGGCCATGGCTACTCCTTGGGCATCGTCCCCTGTTCCATTGTCGCGCGAACTCGATGAAATTAGTCTTAAAAACTTTGAAACTCGTCGTCAAAATTTCTGAACGCGGGACTAGACATGGTTGTGCACACACATTCCCGGTCCGTTAAGGGCACACTCATCCAACGGGGGGCGTCGTGCCGTGAGCAATAACGCACAAGAGCCGATCGACCTGTCGGGGGCCATCGAGATGGCCGAGCGGCTCGCTCTCGAATGGAATCTCGAACTCGGGGTGCCCTTCGCTATGAACAATGTCTCGTTCGTCGCGCCAACCAGCGACGGTCTCGTGCTCAAGGTGGGCTGGGAGGGCGGTGAGCAAGAGTCACTCCACGAGCCCGACGCCCTCGAACTGTGGGATGGCTGCGGTGCGGTGCGCGCGCTTCGGCGCTGCGGCCACGCCGTCTTAGAGGAGCGAGCTATTCCCGGAGACGACCTGTCGATCGTGGACGAACATGAGGCCACGGCGATCGCGGTCGATCTGGCGCAGCTCTTGTGGCGCCCGGCGCAAGAGCCCTTCCGATCGGTCGAGCCCTACGTGGACGTCTGGTTGGGGTACGGCGAACGAGAGGGAAATGAACTCATTGGTCTGGCTCGTGAGCTTCTCCAAGAGGTCGGCGTGCATCCGCAGTGGGTAGTACACGGTGACTTCCATCACCACAACATCCTTCGTCGCGGCGACGCCTACGTCGCGATCGACCCCAAGCCCTTTCTGGCGGATCGCGAGTACGACGTGCCGAGTTTCCTGTGGAACCCCATGGACAACCTCATGGTCGATCATGAACAGACCGAGCGACGAATCGCCGCCTTCGTCGCGAGTGGACTCGATGATTTCAAGATTCGCGCGTGGAGCGTGATCCGAGGGTCATACCTGCGCCCAGAGGGTCACTTCGTCGAGGGGTTGCGGGCGCTTCTTGCATAAAACTGCAACTTTGTGAAATAAGAGTTACCCAAGATTTTCCGAGCGTTTCACCTACGTGCGCTAGGAAGGCTCCTAGGTACGAGTGACAAAAGGAGTAGACCATGGTGGCAACGTACGACGACGCGTCGCTGGTGGTGAACCCGTGGCGCGGGGGCACGGCGATGAACTTGGACGAGGCGTACGGCACGATTTCTCTCCCGACTTCGTGGCGGATCTCCTCTGAGAACTTTGAAGCGCTCGTCATCCAGTGATTGAGCATCCGGCCTTTGACGTTGAGCCCTGGCGCTTGCGCGAGGCACTCATCGATCTCAACGTGATCGCGCAAAGCGAGTCACTCTTCACGCTCGCCAACGGACACATCGGCTGGCGGGGGAACCTGGACGAGGGCGAACCGCACGGCCTGCAGGGCTCGTACCTGAACGGCGTCTTTGAGCTTCGTCCCCTGCCGTACGCTGAGGCCGGATACGGGTACCCCGAAGAGGACCAGGTGGTGGTCAACGTTACCGACGCCAAGGTCATCCGGTTGCTCGTCGACGACGAACCGCTCGACATTCGCTACGGCGACCTTCACTCCCACACGCGCGAGCTCGATTTTCGCACGGGTCTCTTAAAGCGCGACCTTGAGTGGTCGACGCCCACGGGCCGGCGGGTCAAAGTCTCCTCGACGCGCCTCGTATCCTTCACCCAGCGCGCGGTGGCAGCCATCAAGTACGAAGTCGAGGCGGTCGACGCCGTGCGGGTGGTCGTGCAGTCCGAGCTAGTCGCCAACGAGGCACCGCCGCGACCCGCCGGATTCGACCCGCGCGAGGCGGCGGCGTTGGACTCGGTCTGGACGTCCCTCGAACACGCGAGCGGAGAGACGTGGGCGGTACTCGTTCACGCCACGAACTACTCCAACCTCACCGTGGCCGCCGCCATGGAGCACCAGGTGAGCGGACCGAGCGGCACGACGATTTCCTCGATCGCGACCGAGGACGTGGCGCGCGTGATGATTACCAGTGCGCTGACGCCCGGCGAGAAACTCACCGTCGTGAAACTGGTCGGATACGGCTGGTCCGGGGTGCGCACCAAGGAGGCGCTACGCGACCAGGTTGACGCGGCGCTCGAGGTCGCGCGCACCGGGGGGTGGGATCAGTTGTGCCGGGAGCAGCGCGAGTACCTCGACGACTTCTGGCAGGGATCCGACGTCGAGATCGACGGCGACGAAGAGATTCAACAGGCCGTTCGCTTCGCCCTCTTTCACGTTCTCCAGGCCGGAGCGCGCAACGAACAGCGAGCCATACCGGCCAAGGGTCTGACCGGGACCGGCTACGACGGCCACGCGTTTTGGGACACGGAGTCATTCGTCTTGGCCTTGCTGAACTACGCCGCGCCCGAGACGGTGGCGCACGCGCTGCGCTGGCGCCACAGCACGTTGGACCTGGCTCGCGATCGCGCCGAACTACTGGGCCTTCGCGGGGCGGCCTTTCCCTGGCGCACGATTGAGGGGGCCGAGTGTTCGAGCTACTGGCCCGCGGGTACCGCCGCCTTTCACGTCAGCGCGGACGTGGCCAACGCGGTGGTCGCGCACCTGCACGCGACGGGCGACGAGAAGTTCGAGCACGATACCGGAGCCGAGATCCTCATCGAGACCTCGCGGCTATGGCTCTCACTGGGGCACTTCGACCTCGATGGAGGGTTTCGCCTCGACGGAGTGACGGGCCCCGACGAGTACAGCGCTATCGCCGACAACAACATCTACACCAACCTGATGGTTCAGCGCAGCCTGCGCGTGGCCGCCGACGCGGCCGAGCGGCACGATGACGTAGCGAGTTCGCTCGAGGTCAGCACCGAGGAGATCATGCAGTGGCGACACGCGGCCGACGCGATGGTGATTCCCTTCGACGAGGAAATGGGGGTGCACGCCCAATCGGAAGGGTTCACTCGCCACGAACTGTGGAACTTCGCCGGGACGAAACCGGACCAGTATCCGCTGCTCCTGCACTTTCCCTACTTCGACCTCTATCGCAAGCAGGTCGTCAAGCAGGCTGACCTGGTCTTTGCCATGTACTTGCGGCCCGACGCCTTCAGCGCCCAGCAAAAGAAGGCGAACTTCGACTACTACGAGCCCTTGACGGTGCGCGACTCGTCGCTCTCGGCCTGCATCCAATCCGTCATGGCCGCGGAGGTTGGATACCTCTCACTGGCCTACGACTACGCGGCCGAAGCCGCCCTCTTGGATATCCAGGATCTGGAGCACAACACGCGCGACGGACTCCATATGGCCTCACTGGCTGGAACGTGGATCGCTATCGTGGCGGGATTCGCGGGCCTGCGCCCATGGGAGAACTCGCTCAGTTTCGCACCGCGACTTCCCGAAGGGATCACGCGACTTGCGTTCAGTCTGCACTTTCGCGGTCGCCACATGCACGTGCGAACGTCGGCCAGGTCGACCACCTACGAGCTGCGAAACGGCGACGCTCTTGAGCTTCGCCACGGCGACGAGGTCTTTACGGTCTCGGTGGGGAATCCGGTCGTGCTGAAGCCGCTCGCCCCACTCGATCCCGGCCCTGCGCCACGTCAACCCGCGGGACGAGAGCCCGCGCACCGCGTCCCCGACTCAAAGCGAGAAGAGGAGTCGTCGTGACAACGCTCCCGAGCAGTCCGAGCGAGGTAGACCTCGGTGCCTACCAGGCGTGGCTCTTCGACATGGATGGTGTGCTCACCAAGACCGCGCTGGTGCACGCGGCGGCGTGGAAGGATGCCTTCGACGCCTTCTTGAAAGAAGAGTCGGCGCGCACCGGCAAGACGTACGCACCGTTCGACTCGGAAAGCGACTACACCAAGTATGTCGACGGTGAGCCACGGGCCGACGGGGTTCGCAACTTTCTCGCCGCCCGTGGCATCACCCTGCCCGAGGGCGAGGACAGCGACCCACCGACGGCGGCGACGGTGTGCGGGGTCGGCAACCGCAAGAACGACCTCGTCCTCGCGGTGATGAAGAAGCAGGGCGTCCAGGTCTACGGGGGCGTCAGCGAACTCATTGGCGCCCTCAAGTCTCGCGGGGTGAAGGTAGCGGTCGTCTCGGCGAGCGAGAACACAGTGGCCGCTCTCACCGCGGCGGGCATCAACCAGCTCTTTGACGCGCGTGTGGATGGGCACACCGTCAAGGACCTGCACCTCGCGGGTAAGCCGGCCCCCGACTCCTTCCTCCAAGCGGCCAAGGATCTGAGCGTCGATGCCTCGCACGCGGTCGTCCTGGAGGACGCGCTCGCGGGCGTGGAGGCGGGCCGGGCCGGACACTTTGGCTTGGTAATTGGCGTCGATCACCACGACGAGGGTGACGCGCACGACTACGCCGACCAGTTGCGTGAGCATGGGGCGAACGTGGTGGTGCGCGAACTGAGCGAGCTGGCGGGTCACTAGCGCCTCGGCTATCGCTCTTGGTTGTTGAGACCAGGCGTCGCGGCTATTCTGCGCAGAACGAGGTGACATATGACAATTACGTGCAAGGTGTCGGGCGAGTACGCCCAGATGATCACGTGCCAACTCAACGACGGACAAACGATGTTCTCCGACGCCACCAAGTTTCGCTGGAAGACGACCAATGTCTCGATGGAGACTCGCCTGACCACTCCGGGTGGTCAGGCCGATCAGGCTCATCAAGCGTCGAAGCAGGGTGGGGGAAGTTTCCTGAAGGCCGCGCTGGCCACGGCGACCGAGGTGGGCAAACGCCTGCTCAGCGGGCAGAGCGTCGCCTTTCAGTGGTTCTCGCCGAGCGGCGGCGCCGGACTCGTGACGTTCTCGGGCGATCTACCCGGACAAGTGCGGGTCCTAGAACTCGATGACCCGACGACGGGCTGGCGTGCGGAGAGTCGGGCCTTTATCTGTGCGGAGTCCACGGTGAACTACGACATCGACTTTACGGGTCTGGCGCTGGGCTATCGCTCGAAGGACGGCTTCATCTTCGAACACTTCACCGGCACGGGAACCGTCGTCATCGGTGGCGGCGGTAGTTTGATCGAACTCAATCCCAAGGACTACGGCGGGAAGATTCAAGTACATGGCGGAGCCGTGGTGGCCTTCTCCGACTCGGTCACCTTCAGCGTCGAGCGCGTGGGTGCTTTCAACGCGCAAACCGCCATGACGGCGGTCTTCGGGGGATCGGGCATCAACGTGGTCACCCTGACCGGTGACGGTCCGGTCATATTGCAGGCTACGTTGCATAAAGAGTTTGAAGACGAAGACAAACAGGACACGAGCCTGTCGAACAGCGGTCGCAAGGACCTGCTCGGCCGACTCTAGAGAGAAAGTAGGAGAATATGGCCCTTTTCGACAAAGTTAAGGAACAAGCGAGCCAGGTTGCCAAGAAGGCCCAGGAGGCCGGAAAGGCGGGCCAGGCCAAGATTGAAGACGCCCAGGCCAAGCGCAAGTTTGACGGCATGCTCCGCGACCTCGGTGCCGCCGTCTACGCCGAGAAGACGGGCGAGGTGAGTGACAACAGCGCGGAGATCGACCGGATCGTGGGCGAACTCAAGGCGGCCGAGGCCGAGCGCGACGCTGACGCCGCGAGTGCCGGTGACACCGGCGCGACGACCGCCAAAGATGAGTCAGCCAGCGAGACCGAGACCGAGACCCCGGAGGGCGGCTTCACGCTCTAATAGGTCGGACGCGGCGACAGGTTCGCGGCGTGATGTGCGTCAACGCTACTGAACAGTGACCAGTGTGCCGATCGGCGTGTGCGGCCACAGCACGCCCGCCTCGGCGAAAGGCATTTCAACACAGCCCAGACTCTGCGGGTAGCCGTAGGACGAGCGAATGAAACCGTGCAGCGCGTCGCCGCCGTGGAAGTACGACACCCACGGGATACCCGGGTCGTCGTACGTCTGGCCATCGGGCTCCACGCCGGACATCGTCGTGACGGTAAAGCGCAGATACACCGGATACGTTCCGCTCTCGGTGGGGGCGTCGGAGACACCGGTGTTGGCGAGCGTGCTGAAGGTCTTCTTGCCGTTCTCATACAGGGTTACCTTTTCCGGTGATCCGATCGACACGTAGACGTCGTTGTAGCTCGCGGGGTTGGCGTGGTGAGCCAGGACCGCCTCGCTCAACGCCGTCCACGTCGAGCCGTTCATCTGCCCGGTCGTCGTGAGATTGTGCACGTCCTGGAATCGCATCAGGGCACCCTGTAAGACCACGTTGTCAGTGCCGACTTGCCACTGACTTCGCAGGATCGAGTTCAATGCGGGATATTTCCATACGAACGTCCCGGCGACCAGAGCGGTGGGCTTGGGCGTCTTGACGGGCTTCTTCACAACTGGGTCCGTGGTGGTCGTGGTCGTTGAGGTGGTGTTGGGCAAGGTTGTGGTCGTCGTCGTTGACGTCGTCGTGGTGGTCGTGGTCGTTGAGGTGGTCGTCGTCGCTGAAGATGAAGGCACGAAATTGACGGGCAGATAGTGAAGCGTCGCGAGGAACTGATCTTCGAGGCGAATGGAGAAGGGAGGGATGGCGACGTGGCTACGTAGCGTCGTGGCCTGAGCCGTGGTCGCCATGCCAATGGTGCTGACCATCACCGCACTCATCGCGACCAGGGAGGAGACCCGGTAATTCTTCGAAGTCATTTGTGCGAGTTTACTTGGCGGGTGCAAGCGTAAAATCTCGGTCCGCACCTGTAATCGGTTACGAACCGGTTACAAAGTGACCGACGGCCTTCGGTGTTGGCCCATCTGGGCGATTACTCGCGCCTGCCGACGCGACCTTGAAGTAAATTTGCCGACGTGAATCGCCCGCTCGCCTCGAAACTGTGGCGAGCGGGCGTCTCGGTTCTCGGCGTGAGCGCCGTCGCGCTCAGCCTGGTGGTTGGTTCCTCCCCGCCGGCCGCGACTGTGGGGACAACGACGACCAACACGACATCGACGACCTCGACCACGACGAGCCTTCCGGGGTCGACGACGTCGACGAGTTCGACAACGTCGACCACTTTTCCGATTTCGAAGACGCCATTGGCGTGGCCCTCCTCGGGCAGCGCGGCAATTCTGGTGCCCCAGTTGTCGGTATCGGCGTCGTCCCCGAATCAACCGCGCCAGCCGATCGCCAGTCTCACCAAGCTGATGACCGCGTGGGTCGTGCTGCATCGCCTGCCGTTGAGCGGAAGCGAGACGGGACCGTGTGAAGTCGTCAACGGAAATGACATGGCGCTGTACGAGTACGACGAAGCGACCGATCAATCCGGGGTCCCCATCGCCTTGGGGGAGCAGTTGTGTGAGCGTACGCTGCTGCGAGGGATGTTGGTCCACTCGGCGGGCGACTACGCGCAACTCCTCGCCGCCCTCACGGGCCTGAGCCAGGCCACCTTCGTCAACGTAATGAATCAGACGGCCAAGGCGCTCGGCCTGCACCAGACCCACTACGTCGACGTCACCGGAATCTCGACGGGGGACGTGTCAACCGCGGCCAACCAGGTCATGGTGGCGGCCGATCTCATGACCCAAGAGCCGGTCGTGCGGAGCATCGTGATCTTGCAAGAGGTCGCTCTTCCCCTGGCCGGCGTCGTTCAGTCCTACACACCCTTTACCGGTCAAGGCAACGTGATTGGAGTGAAGTCGGGCTACACCAACGAGGCGGGCGGCTGTGACGCCATGGCGATGGTGGATCTGATCGGCACCACGTCGTACACGACCTTCGCGGTCGTGCTGGGAGAGCACTCCTGGAACGCTCTGGGCCTGGCCGGCAGTGACGCGCTCTTGCTGTCGCACTCGATTCGAACCCTCATGGCACGAGTGCAGTACCCCCGAAGGACTCGAGGTCGAGTGGATCGGTTCGCCCGGTGACGTGACGACCACCAGCACGACCAGCACCACCACGACAACTACGACGACGACCTCGACCACCACCACGACAACGATCCCGTAATCGACGCCGGTGGCGGTGGAGGCTTTTCAAAAGAGTCAGAGATCTTCGGCACTTCGACCTACCAGAGGGCGCAGCCTCGTCGGAGTCCAGAATCTGGTATCAATGAGGCTTGGTATCGCGAGACGCGGTCGATTCAAGGGGAGATTTCATGCAGCGCAACATTGGAGTTCGCCAATTACTGGCCGCCGTAGGCGTGGCGTCGCTGGTGCTGGCCACCAGCGTGACGGCCGGGGCCTCGTCGATCAAGGGCGTCTACAGCGCGATGGACGCCAAGTTGGTGCCCGCCACGTACAAGTCGGGCACGATTCAGGTCGCCACGGACGCGACCTATGCCCCGGACGAGTCCATTAGTTCCAATGGCACGATGATCGGCTTCGACGTGGACTTGATGTACGCGATCGCCACGACCCTGGGGGTGAAGGTGAATGAAAACAACGTCACCTTTGACGACATCATCGCGGGCATCAAGTCGGGCAAGTACACCATCGGCAACTCGTCGTTCACCGACACCGCGGCGCGCGAGAAGCAGGTGAACTTCGTCGACTACTTCCAGGCCGGAGAAGGTGTTTACGTCAAGAAGAGTTCGACCGCCACGTTCACGGGATTCAAGAGCTTCTGTGGCCAGAAGGTAGCCGTGGAGACGGGGACGACGGAGCAGACCGATGCCACCGCGGCGTCCAAGTCGTGCCCCGCGGGCAAGAAAGTCGACGTCTTGGCGTTCCCCACTCAGACCGAGGCCAATACCGCGGTGACCTCGGGTCAGGCGACCTACGGATTCCTGGACTCCCAGATCGCCGACTACGTGGTCGCGACCTCGAAAGGCCTCTTTAAGTCAGTCGGCAGCGCGGTCAATGTCGCGCCGTACGGCATCGCGACACCCAAGACCTCTGCGGGCGCAGGTTTGGCCAAGGCCATTCGAGCGGCCGTGAAGACCCTCATTGCGAACGGCACCTACAAAGCCATCTTGGATAAGTGGGGCGTGGAGGCCGGGGCCATCCCATCGTCCAAGATCGTCATCGATGGAGCGACTTCTTAAGCAATCTGGGAGCTGACTAGATACTGACAACTCGCATGGCGACGAACGGGGACGAACCACTCAAGGTCGTCCCCGTTCGTCATTACGGTCAATGGGTTGCTGCCGCGATCGCCATGCTGCTGGTGGCGATGCTGGTGCACACCTTGTTGTCCCAGGTGCCCGACGGGCACTACGTCTGTAGCGGGCCTGCGAGTGCGCGGCACTGTGTAGCACAGTTGACGTGGCGCTTCGGCTGGAACGTGGTCGGGCAGTACTTTACGTCGAGCGAGGTCCTTCACGGACTCGTGTTGACATTGGAACTGACGGTGATCGCCATGGCGGCGGGCATCATTATCGGCGTCGCGATCGCGATCATGCGGCTCTCGAGCAATCGGTTGCTCTCAACCACGGCGTGGCTCTACACCTGGTTCTTTCGGGGCACGCCCGTGTACGTTCAGATTCTGCTCTGGTTCAACATTGGCGCCCTGTACTACAGCTTTCGATTAGGTGTGCCCTTTTTGCACTACGACTTCTTCCACGTGAGGTCCGACTCCCTCTTCACGCCCTTCACCGCCGGGATCTTCGCCCTGGGCCTCAACGAGGGTGCGTACATGTCCGAGATCGCCCGATCGGGCCTGATCTCGGTGGATGAAGGACAGATTGAGGCGGCCACGTCCATTGGCATGACCCGAGCTCAGACGCTGCGTTTGGTCATCCTGCCCCAGGCGATGCGAGTGATCATCCCGCCGACCGGAAATGAAGTGATCTCGATGCTCAAGACCACGTCGTTGCTGAGCGCGGCGGGGGTGATCGAGTTGCTCGGGGCGGTGAGCAATATCTCGGCGACCAACTACGAGGTGATACAACTCCTCATTACCGCGAGTCTCTGGTATCTGATCTTTACCACTGTCTTGTCGACCGGTCAGTTCTATCTGGAGCGACACTTCGCCAAGGGCGCGTTGCGCACCCCGCCGCCGACGCCCCTGCAACGCATCAGGACCGATCTGCGGGGCATCCTCGCGAAGTTCCGCATGCATCAAGACGTTCCGAGGACCACGTGAACGCTCCCATGGTCGACGCGCGCGACGTCTATAAGTCGTACGCGGGAGTCGAAGTGCTAAAGGGCGTCACCTTGACGGTGAGTCGGGGTGAAGTGACCTGTCTCATCGGACCGTCGGGCTCGGGCAAGAGCACGTTTCTTCGCTGCATCAATCACCTCGAAAAGCACGACGCGGGAGAGCTTTTCGTCGACGGCAACCTGGTGGGGTACGAGGAGCGCAACGGACGCCTCTACGAGCGCAACAACAAGGAGATCTGTCACGAGCGCTCACAGATCGGGATGGTCTTTCAGAAGTTCAATCTCTTCCAGCACCTCACGGTGCTCGACAACATCGTGATCGGTCAGGAGAAGGTCAAGGGCACGAACGAGCAACTCGCCATCGAGAGGGCCCGACAGCTCTTAGCGCGCGTGGGCCTGGAGGGCAAGGACAAGTTCTACCCCAGCCAACTCTCGGGAGGTCAGCAACAACGTGTCGCGATCGCCCGGGCCCTCGCCATGGAGCCCAAGTTGATGCTCTTTGACGAGCCGACGTCGGCGCTGGACCCCGAGTTGGTCGGCGAAGTGCTGGACGTGATGAAGGATCTCGCCCAGACCGGCATGACCATGATGGTGGTCACGCACGAGATGAACTTCGCTCGGGAGGTCGCCGACTCGCTGTACTTCCTCGACCATGGCGTTATTGAGGAGTCGGGCAATCCGCGCGAAGTTCTCGCCGCACCCAAGTCCGAGCGCTTGGCGAGTTTCTTGTCCAAGGTGCTGTAACTAAGGTCGTAGATAGGACGTGATCCCTAAAGAGTCGGTTAAGACTCCTTCCGTTGCGGTTCGCTCCACGAGGGGGACGAAGATACTTGAGCGTGAACGTATTGGTCATCGAAGACGACGAGCCCATCGCACGCGCGCTGGTGAATGGCCTTCGACGCGCGGAGTTCGATGCTCGATCGGTGGGTTCGGCCGCCGAAGCGCTTAACGCACTACCGACGGACTTCATTCTCTTAGACCTGAGTTTGCCCGATCGTGACGGCGTCGATCTGTTCCACGGCCTGCGCGCGTTGACCCACGCGCCGATCATTATGGTGACGGCTCGAGGCAGCGAGGAAGACCGCATCGCTGGCCTCGATCTGGGAGCCGATGACTACGTGGTCAAACCGTTTGGCGTGCGAGAGCTCGTGGCGCGGATCAACGCGGTGATGCGTCGTGCCAACACGAGAGAGACGGAGTCGACGCCCGTGCAGCATCTCGACGGCGTCGAGATCGATCGTCGCGTGAGGACGGTTCGCTCATCGGGTCACGTCGTGGCGTGCACCCCCAAGGAGTACGGGATACTCGAGTTTCTCGCGCGGGACCCGGGCAAGGTCATTACCCGCCAGGAGCTGCTGGATGGTGTGTGGGGACCCCACTGGTACGGCGCCACCAAAATGATCGACGTCCACGTCGCGTCCCTGCGCCGCAAGCTCGGTCAGCCGCGCTTCATTGAGACGCTGCGCGGAGTGGGTTTTCGTATCGTTCTCGACCAATGAGGCGCCGGCTTCTCGCGGGATTCGTCCTCTTTGCGGTCCTCGCGACGGCATTGTTGGTGGTACCCATCGGCGTGACCCTCGAGGTACACGAGGGATCGAATACGCTGCACGGGCTGAAGCGCGACGTTCGTGCCCTGTCGGTGCTGATGACCGACGCACTCAATCACGACGACATCGCTCGCGCGATTGTGCTCACACGCTCGTACACCCAGACGACGGGCCGCCAGGTCCTCGTGGTGGACAAGAGCGGCGTGATTCTCTCGAGCACCCCGGACTACCGCAAAGACGCGAGATTGGTCTCAACCGCAACCACCACGGGTTTCTCGGGCAAGTCCGGTACCTCGCTCGCCAACAAGCGAGATGGTCCGCAGTACTACGCCGCCGTGGAGTTGCGTGGCGTACGAGGATTCAGCCACGCCGTACTCCTGATGACGTCACCGGTGAGCCTGGCGAATAACCACATCCACGAGGAATGGCGAGATCTCGCGCTCTATGGGCTGTTGATGCTCGCCCTAGCCTGTTGCTTCGGCATTGTCATCTCGGGCTCCCTGGTTCGTCCGCTTCGTCGCATCGCGCGTGACGTGGAGGCAGTTGGCCACGGTGAGCTCGACGTGCGGGTCGACGAGACGACCGGCCCGCCGGAGTTGCGCACGCTGGCGGGCGCCATTAACGCGACGTCAGCCCGACTGATCACCCTCTTGGAGTCCCAGCGCGCCTTCGTCGAAGACGCGTCGCACCAACTTCGCACACCACTCACCTCACTGCAGTTGCACCTTGAGAACCTTCAGGCGGCGGTGGGCGGTTCGAATGAAGCCGACCTCAACTACGTCCTGGCCGAAATGAGTCGTCTCAGTCGCATGGTCGACTCGCTTTTGGCGCTCGCGCGCAACGAATCGAAGTCCCCGGTGCTCGTTCCGATTGACGTTCGCGACATCGTGGTGGAACGCGCGGAGGTGTGGCGGGCGTTGGCCGGCGAAGTTGATCTCGAACTGGTCGTCGATACGCCCGAGACGATGCGAGCGCTCGCGGTTCAGGACGTCCTGGAACAGGTGTTGGACAATCTTTTGTCCAACGCGTTCGACGCCACTCCTCGCGGGGGGAGGGTTGAGATTCTTGCTCGGGAGAGCGACGAGAGAGTGCAGATCGATGTGATCGATAGCGGGCCGGGACTCGGCCCTTCCGAACGGATCCTGGCCCTACGACGATTTTGGCGAGGACGAGATAATCAGAGCGAGGGGACCGGGCTTGGTCTGGCGATCGTGGCCCAACTCCTGAAGCTCTCGGGTGGCTCCATAGAGTTGCGCGAGGCCGAGGGCGGAGGTCTCGACGCGCGCGTGACGCTCCTTCTTTCGTGAGCCGGCTACGGGAATGGACGCGCTGCCGTGACCACGCGCCGCGGGGCTACTCCATTCCTCGCACGTTGGACGGGCCCACCAAGGGGTCGATGGCCGCGGTGCGCCAGTCAGTTCGCGGACACGTGAAGAGGGTGTAAAAGCTCTCGACCATACGGTCGTAGTTGACTCGCCACCCGTGGAAGTCGCGCCACGCGACGTCGCGATCGGCGAGGATCGGCACGCCAACACGAGCGAGGCGATCGAGAACGATCTCGAACTCCTCGCGACTGATCGAGATGGGGATCTTGCGTTGATAGTCAGTTGGATAGGGGATCTGGAAGTAGTCAGCGATGCGCCGTAGGTTCAGCCATCCCGCGCGGATGCACAGACCCGCGGTCGGCGAGGGCTCGGCGTCGACCGCGGCCTGAAAGAGCGCGGCGGCGTCGAGGACGCTCGCCAGCCCACCAATCCAGGTCTGTCGGGGGTCGGGGGAGCGGTAGTAGTTGAGGATGACCACGGTGGTGTGGGTCTCTCCGACGTCGATGAACCACTGTTCCCACTCACGCCAGAGCTCATCGAGTCGGGCGTAGGAGTCGACACTCGCCGCGATCTCGAGCACTCCCCACGGTGTCGCGGGGATACCCGCGCGCACCGTCAGGCGCGAGACGGCATATTCGCGACGCTGAAACGATTGATAGAGCGTGGGGATGAAGGCAATAAGAAGGGCGAGGAGGGTCAGTCCGATACCCGCCTCAACGCACTCCAGAATCGTGAACGAACCGTGCCCCACGATGTCGACGCCCAGGCTGACGATGGTCGAGCCCGAAGTCGCGAAGGCCGAAGAATAGGTGTTGGCTCCGGCGGACACGTAGATGAGGGAGAAGGCCACGGCGCTCAGACTCATCCACACGACTTGATACATCAGCAGGGTGATCGACGGGAACAGCGAAAGAATATGGTCCTTCGTGGCGTAGGAGCTACCTTTCACCAGCATGCGAAAGATCCACGCAATCGATCTCGCGGTGTACTTGCTCAATCGAACATTGGCGACCCTCGGAAGCAAGAAGG
Organism: uncultured Acidimicrobiaceae bacterium; assembly: GCA_963844615.1. Classification (GTDB taxonomy): domain Bacteria; phylum Actinomycetota; class Acidimicrobiia; order Acidimicrobiales; family RAAP-2; genus RAAP-2. Next base: position 341,977 of record CAWJOZ010000001.1, read on the forward strand.
TACGCACCGCGGCGTCAAGCACGACCAACTGCAGAGCGAAGCCCGCGACGCCACAGACGATCCGAACCCACACGCTCACGTCAGACTCCCGTGGGGATCTCGATCGCCCTGCTTCATAGGGAGGAAGTTAGCCCAGGGCGTCGGCTCTGCCTTGATTCCTTAGTTCTCGAGAGCTTCGTCGGCCGTGACCTCGGCCGCGGGGTCAGCCTCTAACCTCGCCTCGGGTATCTCGACACCGCTACGCACCGAGCGTCCGTAGGTCCCGTCATCGAGGCGGGTGAGCGCACGTTCGACGCGGGCCAGTCGAAGGCGCAGGCCCTCGGCGACGGCGTCATCTTCGGCCTCACCCGTGAGGGCGACTTGAGGATCCGTCCAGTCGCCCGGTTCACCGCTGCTCTCGCGCTCCTCCTCGCCCGCCTCGTCGGTGTTCGCTAGAAGGGCCTGGAGCTGTCGCTTCTCCTCGTTCAGCCGGGTGCGCGCGGTGTCGTGATCCATGACCTCTCCTCACTTTGACTGAGCCGAGGTTACTGTGTGACCTCGCTCCATATCCTCAGGGAACTGTGAAATCCCTCACGGGCGGGGGTTGTGGGCGGTCATGGTGCAATTCGTGACCTCGAAAAGTTCTGAGCGTGCGCGGACCTGGGCGTGAGTCACACTAAAATTCCCGATGTATCGCCGACACGAATGGCCGGTTGGTATGAAGCGAACTCAAAATACGAAAGGAACGGCCATCGTGACCCGAGAGAGTTCTCGAATTGAACGTTCATTAGATGACCGGGTTGGGCTCTGGCCTCGACGCGTTCTGTCGCCCACCGCGTCTCCGCTCGGGGACTACTACCACGGGGGAATACCCAGTCAGGACACGATCGAGACCCTCTTTCCGCCGATCGCCGACTACGCCATCCTCTCGGACTGCGAGAACAGTCTGCTCATCGCACCAACGGGGGCGATCGAGTGGATGTGCATTCCTAAGCCCAACGACCCCAGCGTCTTCGGTACTCTGCTCGACCGCGCCGCGGGTTCGTTTCGCCTGGCCCCGGCCGACAGCGCCGTGCCAGCGCACCGCCAATACGTCCCCGGCACGATGGTGCTCGCCACCACGTGGCAGACCCGCAGTGGTTGGCTGATCGTCAATGACTTCCTCGCGGTTGCCCCCTGGTACCGCATGGGCGATCGTTCGGCTCACCATCGCCGCACACCCGGTGACTTCGACGCGAAGCACGTCCTCATTCGCACCGCCACGTGTCTGCACGGCAGCGTCGACGTTGTTCTGAACTGCGAGCCCTCCTTTGACTATGGGCGCGTGGACGCGGAGTGGGAGTACGCCGGAACGACGTACGAGACGGTGCGTACGACGAACTCTGATGTTGCAAGGCTCACGCTTACCGGTGACATGCGATTTGGCATCGAGGGTCGCGCGGTTCGGGCTCGTCATCGCCTCACCGAAGGAGAGACGACCTTTGCGGTACTGAGTTGGACCGAGGCTCCAGCCCCGATGAGTCGCGCGGAAGTCGATACGTGTCGGGCTGAGACCAGTCGCTTCTGGCGGGGTTGGATCGACGGGGGGCACTTTCCGGACCACCCGTGGCGTGAGTTCCTCCAGCGCAGCGCGCTCACCCTCAAGGGGTTGACCTACGCACCCTCGGGCGCGCTGCTGGCGGCACCCACCACGTCACTACCCGAAAAGATCGGCGGCAAACGCAACTGGGACTACCGCTACACCTGGGTGCGCGACGCGGCCTTCACCCTGCGGTCGTTGCACGCCTTGGGTTTTGACACCGAGGCGGACGACTTCTTGGCGTTCTTGGGCGACGTGCTCGAGCCCCAGGGCGGGGTGATGGAGGGCAAGCGCCTGCGAGCGAGTTTGCAGGTTCTCTATCCCGTCGATGATGCTTCGACGCCGACCGAGAGTGAGCTCGATCACCTCACGGGCTACGGCGGCAGTCGACCGGTGCGAGTGGGTAACGCGGCCTATAACCAGGTTCAGTTCGACATTCTGGGCGCCATCGTGGACTGCGTGTTCGAGCACACCCGCTCGCGCGACTCACTCAGCGAGAGGTCGTGGCGCATCGTGGTCCAAGCCGTGGAGATGGCCCTCAAGCTGTGGCGCGAACCGGACCGCGGTATTTGGGAAGTGCGCGGTGAACCCCAGCACTTCACGTTCTCCAAGGTCATGTGCTGGGTGGCGGCCGATCGCGGTGCGCGCCTGGCGGCCCTGCGAGGTGAGCGAGGACGAGCCGACGCGTGGTGGGCCGCGGCCCAAGAGATTCACGAAGAGGTCTGCGCGAAGGCGGTCGACGACCGCGGGCGGTTCCGCCAGTATTACGGGTCGGGCGAACTCGACGCGTCGCTGCTACTCCTGCCGATCCTCGGGTTCTTGCCACCCACCGACGAGCGTATTCGCGCCACGGTTCTCTCCATCGCCGAGGAGCTGAGCGACGGACCATTCGTCTATCGCTACCGCGCCCAGCGCACCGACGACGGCATCGGGGGAGAGGACGAGGGCACTTTTACGGTGTGCTCCTTCTGGCTCGTCTCGGCGCTCGTGAAGATCGGTGAGATCGAGTGGGCGAGGACGAACTGCGAGAAGTTGCTCGGCTCGGCCAGCGTGCTCGGACTGTACGGCGAGGAACTCGACGCCAAGACCGGTCGCCACTTGGGGAACTTTCCCCAGGCGCTGACCCACCTGGCGCTCATTGACGCCGTGCTGCACGTGATCGAAGCGGACCAGCGGGTGATCGAACAGGCAGTTGGCGTGGCCGGTTCACCGAGCTGGTGGAACGCGGCTGGGAAAGATGAGCGCGGCGCTACCATGACCTGAGGTGGGGAGTAATCCTCAGCGTTCCAGGCTCCAGTGAGGGCATGAGGCTTTGGTCAGGTAGCGACAACAATGGTGGAGACTGACGGCAGCAGCGTGGCGACGTCATCGGTGAGGGACCGTAATGGGTCCCGCGGGGCAAAGGCCGATCTGGTCGTTGTCGCCAATCGCCTTCCCGTACGGCACGTGATCGTGGATGGAACCGACGCGTGGCAGCCCAGTCCCGGCGGCTTGGTCTCGGCCCTGACGGCGGTGCTGCAGAACAGAAACGGGCTGTGGATCGGCTGGCCCGGAACCTCGGAGTACGACGCTCCGCCCACCGACTACGAGGGGATCCGCCTCCTGGCGGTCGACGTGTCGGCCGAGGAGTACGAGGACTTCTACCTCGGATTTTCCAACGCCACCCTCTGGCCGCTCTACCACGACGCCATTCGCGCGCCCGCCTTTCACCGACACTGGTGGCAGGCCTACTCCCGGGTCAATATGCGCTTCGCCGCCGCAGTCGCCGACGAGGTGGCCCCGAACGGCACGGTGTGGGTTCATGACTATCAGCTCCAGCTCGTCCCGCACATGTTGCGACAACTGCGACCCGACGTGCGCATCGGGTTCTTCTTACACATACCCTTCCCGCCGATCGAGCTCTTCATGCAGTTGCCCTGGCGGCGTGAGATTCTCCAAGGCCTCCTCGGCGCCGACCTGGTCGGCTTTCAAGTGGCCCAAGCAGCCTCAAACTTCTCGCGCATGGCGCGTCGCCAGAGTGCCGCGACCGGGACCGACTCACTGCTCGAGTACAACGGGCGCTCGGTGCGCGTCGGGGCCTTTCCCATCTCGGTGGACTGCGAGCAGATCGTCACGCTGGCCAACGACCCCGCCATTCGCGCACGCGCCAAGGAGATCCGCAAGGACCTCGGCGACCCGGAACTGGTGCTGTTGGGCGTCGATCGACTCGACTACACCAAGGGCATTCAACAGCGCATCAAGGCGGTGTCCGAAATGTTCCACGACGGCTCGCTCATACCGGGTAAGCACGTGATGGTCCAGGTGGCCGTGCCCAGTCGTGAGACTGACGCGCACTACGAGCGAGAACGTCACCAACTCGAACAAGCGGTGAGTGAGACGAACGGCGAGTTCGGCCAGGTGGGTAGCCCGGTGCTGCACTATCTGCACCAGAACCTGCCCTTCGCCGAACTCATTGCGCTGTATCTGGTGGCGGACGTGATGATCGTGACACCTTTTCGTGATGGCATGAACCTGGTCGCCAAGGAGTACGTGATGTGCCGCACCGACCTCACGGGACGGCTTGTGTTGAGTGAGTTTGCGGGTGCCGCGGCGGAGCTTCGCGGGGCGTTCATGGTAAATCCCCACGATCTCGAAGGCGTGAAGGAAGCCATTCGACTCGCGGTGAACGCCGGGCCTAAGGAGGCGCGCGACCGCATGACGCGCATGCGCAGAAAGACCTATCGCCGCGACGTCTACGACTGGGCCGCCTCGTTTCTCCTCACCCTCCAAGAGACCGACGAGCCGCGCCGTTGAGCGATCGGACTTAGACGACCTCGTCGATGAGGTCAGCGATGGAGTTCACGACGCGCGAGGGTTGACAGATGTAGTTGTCGATGTCTTCGCGCTTGGTGAAACCCGAGAGCACCAGGATCGTTTCCACACCCGCTTCGACGCCGGCGCGTACGTCAGTGTCCATGCGGTCGCCCACCATCACGGTGGTCTGGGAGTGTGCGCCCACGATATTGAGAGCGTCACGAATCATTACCGGATTGGGCTTGCCCACGAAATACGGGCGAACGCCGGTGACGCTTTGAATCAGTGCGGCCAGCGCGCCGGTTCCCGGCAGCAGGCCCTCCGACGACGAGCCGTGGGTTTCGGGATTGGTGGCCACGAACTTACAGCCCTTCTCAATGAGTCGAATGGCCGTGGTGATCTCGTCGCGCGAGTAGTCCCACGTCTCACCTAGCACGACATAGTCCGGGCTGAGGGAGTCCTCGACGTACCCCTGCTTGGCCAGCGCCTCATGCACGCTGGCCTCGCCCATCACGAAGGCGCTGCCACCGGGGTGCTGATCGTGGACGAACTGCGCGGTTGCTAGGGCCGACGTCCAGATCTGGTCTTCGCGCAGCTCTAGACCCATCTCGATCAGACGACGGTGCAGCTCGGCGGGGGTGAAGAACGCGTTGTTGGTGAGAACCAGAAAGTCGCGCCCGCAGGCGCGCAACTTGTTGAGAAACTCTTCGGCCCCGGGAACCATGTGTCCGCCCTCGATGAGCACTCCGTCCATGTCGCACAGCCAACTCAGGGCGTTGGTCACGGTGTTCAACTTTCCGGTTCTGGTGAGGATGAGATGTCGGCGCGTCGCGCGACACCAATGTACCGGAACCCTGAAACCACGCCGCCCCGCGAGTGCCTTGGACGAGGGGCACCCGCGGGGCGATGCGAACTGGGAGAGCGACTAGGTGTTAGAACCTTCCGCCGAAGCCACCACGAGAGTGACCGCGTCCGTGGTGACCACTCAAGCCCTTGCCAAAGCCGCCCCCGAATCCACCGCCGACGCCAAACTTGACTTGAGCCGAGGACTGGTTCTGGTTGGTCGTGCAGATGTCGATGCTCAAGGCGTCCAGGGTCGTCCCGTTAGCGTCAACGAGACCTTCGGTGCGAATGTGCATGCCCGTCGTGATGCCGCCGAGCCCAGCAGTAAACGTTGCGCCACCCTCGGTGTAGGTGGTCATGTCGCCGGTCAGGATCAGGCGGGTGAAGCCCTGGTGATCGCTGATGGTGATCGTGTCACCACTGACCCCCGTCACGACGCCGCTCAGGTGCACGAGTTGAACCCAGATACTGACGGCCGTGGTCGCAGCGGTCGAGTTGGTCTCCACGGCCACGTGCTCACCCACCGCCAAATCGGACGAGGGCAGCGTCACCGAGTCGCGCCCAATGGACTTAATGGTGGTGTTCGTGGTGTAGGTGAACAGGGTTGACGTTCCGCCCTTGCTCTCGACCGTGATCGATGTGCCGGTCACCGCGGCGGTTACGACACCCCACGTCATTGTCATCTGACCCGAGGTGCCGATGTAGATGTTGACGGCGTCAAGGGTCGTGCCGTTCGTGTCCACGGTGCCCTGGGCGAAGATCTTCGTACCCGTGGTGATGCTGGCGAACGTTCCACCTTGGTAGGTGGTCCCCGATCCGACCAGAATCGTTCGAGTGAAGCCTTGGGGGTCCGTGATCAGAATCGTGTCACCGACGGGCGTCGACTGGACCGTACCGATCAGTTGAGCGAGCTCAATGTTCACCGAGGTCGCCGTCGTCGGGTCACTGGAGGAGACGCCGATGTTTACGCGCTCGCCCGTCGCTAGGGCCGACCACGTGACCGAGGTCTTGCCTTCGGTGTAGGTCGTGGTGCCAGGCGTCAACGTAAAGGTGGCCGACGTGCCGTTCCACTCCGTGATGGTGATCGAGGTCATGCTGACGGCGGTGACGTCGCCGCCGGTGCCGTTGTTGGCGTAACTAAAGGGCGAAACTCTCGGACTGGCGAGGTTATGGCCCCACGAGCCGAACCCCTGTGCGCCAGCGAGCGCTGCGGTACTCATCGCTAGTGCAGTGCCGAGCGCAAGGGCCACAACCGCCCGGCTCATTACTTTCTTCGATGTCATTGCATCCTCCCTGTAGGTGTGTTCTCTCGAACGGGTCCAGTCTGGACGGCGAGACCTGGTGCGTGCGTGTGAATAGCCTGTGAGTGCTCTGAGAGACTTTGAAACGTCTGAGGGCCCTCGTGACGAGATGTTGCAAACGCATGACGGTTGCCTGGTCAGACCGGATGGTTTGAAGCTCGGCGCGGAGCGCCGCGAGGGGGGGCGGAGAGCAAAAATTGTCTTTCTCTTTACTGTGGCGAGTGCAGTTAGTACCTCTTATTCGAGCGTGGTGAGCCTGTTGTTTATTTGTGCTTTGGTCCCTAAAGTGTCAGTGCCCCAACGAGAGGAAAGAGGTGCGTATGCCTGCGTTAACGCCCGAAGATTGGACCGAACTAGCCCACTTCGACGTTGTTGATACGTCGGTGGCGACAGAGCGTTCCGTCACGTCGCTGACGACCGCGCCCCAGGGCCTCGAGGGCGAGGGTTTTCCCGTTCGTCGAGCCTTCGCGGGGCTGTCGATGCGCGATCTCGACCCGTTCGTGCACATGGATCAGATGGGGGAGGTGGACTACGCCCCGGGCGAACCCAAGGGCACCCCATGGCACCCGCACCGCGGCTTCGAGACGGTGACGTACATGATCGAAGGCACCTTTGAGCACCAGGACTCCCACGGTGGTGGGGGATTGATCCAAAACGGCGCCACCCAGTGGATGACGGCGGGCAAGGGCATCTTGCACATCGAGACGCCACCCGAACGACTCGTCGTATCCGGTGGACTCTTTCACGGCATCCAGCTGTGGGTGAACTTGCCGGCCAAGGAGAAGATGATTCCGCCCGCCTACCAGGGTCTCGAGGCGAACGACGTGGTCTTCGTCTCGCCCCCGGACGGCGAGTCGCTCGTGCGCATCATCGCCGGCGACATTGCCGGACACCGCGGACCGGGCTCGACCCACACGCCCATGGCCATGACCCACGTCTCAGTGTCGCCCGGCGCGCAACTCGACCTGCCGTGGGATCCGACCTTCAACGCACTGGTCTACGTGCTCGCGGGTACGGGTTACGTGGGCAGCGAGCGACGGCCCATCCAAATGGGCCAGCTCGCGGCCTTCGGTGCGGGCGACTGGCTGCGCCTGGGGGCCAACGCGACCCAGGACTCGCGCACGTCGAACTTTGAGTTCCTCGTGCTCGGGGGCCAGCCGATCGGTGAGCCCGTGGAGCACTACGGACCCTTCGTCATGAACACGCGTTCGGAGATTGTCCAAGCGCTGGAGGACTTCGAAGCGGGCCGCTTGGGCGTCATCCCGCCCAACGCCCTCATGCCCCACGTGCCCGATCCGAATCCGATTCGCGCGGAGCACACCGGAATTTGAGTCAATTCGCGACGCCTAGTGTGGTCGTGAGTGATCGAGGAAAGAGGGACACTCGTGGATGACGAAACGATTATTCAGCGCATCGAGAGGCTCTCGATTGAGGAGCAGGCCCTTGAGGAGTCGCACCCGGGCCAACCGATGTCGGACGAGCAGCGCGATCGTCTCAAGCACCTCGAAGTCGAGTTGGATCAGGCGTACGACTTGCTGCGTCAGCGTCGCGCGCGTCGCGTCGCGGGACAAGACCCCGACGAGGCCGCCCTGCGCAGCGAGAGCGTCGTCGAAAACTACTTGCAGTAGTTCGAGCTCTCGACGACCCGTGGATCTCGAACTAACCGGTCGCGCTGTTCTCATCACGGGGGGTAGTGATGGACTGGGCCTGAGTCTGGCGCAGCGATTGGTGAGCGAAGGCGCGCTCGTGGCGGTCTGTGGTCGCGATCCCGAGCGCGTCAAGGAGGCTCAGAAGAGCCTGGGCGACAGCGCGCTGTGCTATCGCGCGGACGTCACCGTGGCCGCCGAAATCGATGGTTTCATTGAGGCCGCCCTCGATCGCTTCGGGCGGTTGGACGGCGTCGTGAACAACGCCGGTCGCTCCGATGCGGTGGCGATCGCGAACTCAACCGATCAGCAGTGGCGTGACGACTATGAGCTCAAGGTGATCGCCGCCGTGCACGTGTCGCGCCGGGCGATCGATCCGCTCCGCGAGACGAAGGGCGCGGTACTCAACGTGCTCGCCACTCGGGCGCGCACGCCCGGCGCCGGCACCACGCCCACGTCTGCCTCGCGTCTGGCTGGACTCGCGCTCACCAAGGCTTTCGCGGGTGAGGTTGCCCCGTTCGGGGTGCGCGTGAATGCCATATTGATCGGCCTGATCGAGTCGGGACAGTGGGTGCGCCAAGCGGCAGAAGCGGGTGTGGCGATCGAGGAGTACTACACGAAGATGGCGGCGGCCAATCAGATTCCTCTGGGGCGGGTCGGTCGAGCAGGCGAGTTCGCCGACCTCGCGATGTATCTCTTGTCACCGCGGGCGAGTTACGTCACCGGGGTGGGGATCAGTTTGGACGGGGGACTCTCTCCCGTCATTTGATCTACGACGGTCGGGGAAGTTGAGCGGTGATGGCGCGGATCGAGTTGACCACCTCGAGGGCGGTGGCGTAGGGCGCGAGGCCCGCCCCGGCCCGTCCGTGAAGATGAGCGGCGAGGGCGGCGGCCGCGAACGGTTCGTGCCCTCGCGCGATCGTGGCGGCGATGAGTCCGGCCAGCACGTCACCCGAACCGGCGGTCGCGAGAGCCGCCGTGCCCGACGTAACCACTCGCAACGCGCCGTCAGGGTGAGCGATGACGGTTCGCGGTCCCTTGAGCAGGACGACGCAGCCGGTCGTCGCGGCCAGTCGGCGGACATCGCCGAATCGATCGTCGCCCGCCGCGCGACCGTTCACCCGTTCGAACTCGCCCTCGTGCGGGGTCAGCACCCAAAGCGCCTCGCCTCGCGCGTGCTCATCGATGAAGGCGCGATCAAGGCCGTCCGCGTCCAGCACCACCGGACACGGCGCGTGGGTGAGAGCCTCGTGGAGCCACGCGGGTGCGTCGGGGCCGAGTCCCGGCCCAGCCACCGCGGCCTTGGATCGCGGGTCGACGCTCACCTCCTGAGCGTGGACAACTTCTGGTGGTATCGATACCTGACTAGAAACCTCGCCGCGGCTCGCGAGGCGGATCATGGATGCGCCGCCGGCGAGGGCGCCGCGGGTAACCAACTCCGCCGCGCCGGGCATCAGCGTCGAGCCGACGAGCGCGGTCACCGCGTGAACCCACTTGTGGTCGTTCTCGTCGTACGCGAGGAACTGATCGAGGTCCTCATCAACGATCAGTGCGGCGTCAGTGCGTACGGCAATCCCCAGGGAGGCGAAGTGAAGGTCGCCGACGAGCGACGCGCTAGGCCCGATGAAGTGAGCGGGCTTCAAGGCGCCCAGGGCGACCGTCGCGCTGGCGGGCAGCGGTGCGCCCACGAGAGCTCCGGTGTCGGTATCGACGCCCGAGGGCAGATCGACCGCGAGGACGAGCGTTCCTGGCTCGAGCGACGGGGCAACGTACGGCCGTGACGCACCGGTACCTAGGACCGCGTCCACCACGAGGTCATATCCCCCAAGGTGATGGGGCGCATCGTCAAACGAGACGACGTCGACCAGGGCGCCGCGCGCGACGAGCCACCGCGCGGCGACCCGGCCGTCGGCGCCGTTGAGACCCGGACCGACAATGACCGCGACGCGTCGCGCGCGACAACTTCCCAAGAGTCGTTGAGCGCAGAGTCCTACGGCGGTGCCGGCGTCGTTGACGAGGGCGTCCTGTCCCCGAGCGGCGACAGCCGTCGCATCAGCGTCGCGCATCTGGGCGAGCGTGGCGATGGGAATCATGGACTCTCCTTCACGCGCCACCGTACCGCGACGAAGGGACGATGCCGAAACGACCACGGCACACCATCGCTCATTCGACGCGATGGTGTGCCGTAGTGTCTCGAGTGCTTAGCCCTTCAGCCAGGTGGGGATCGGGCTGATCGTCAACGTCTTGGTCGAGTTGAGCGGCGACGCCTTGGAGTTACCGGTGAAGTACACCGTGCCATTGACCGGAAGTGCGACAACCGGGGCTTTCGTGCCATTGGCCGCGATCTTCGCGATAACGCCACCCTGGAGACCCTGGTGGTTCGAGTCCGAGTACTTGAGCGGCGTGATGGCCGGGACGGCGAACGTCGTCGACAGCAGCGACTTGACGAAGCCCGCCCGAGTCACGTTGCGACCCTCGGCCTTGAGCGCCTCAACGAAGGCAACGCCATAACCCACTCCGTAGAGCTCGTTACCGGTGAGGATTGAGTTCTGCGTGAAGGTCGGAAAGTCGGCCTTGTCGGCGAGCAGCACCTTGCGAATCCAGGGGATCCACGGGTCACCGGTGTCGGTCACCGCAGGGAAGTAGTCGAGCGTGTACGCGCCCGCTTCGCCCACGAAGTTGACCGACGTCGGGTCGGCGCCCACGTTGGAGATAATCCAAGTGGGTGAGTAGCCCAGCGCGTGGGCGACCTCCAAGATGCCAGTCGTAAAGCCGGGCACCGAGTCGAGGACGACCACCTGAACCTTGTCCGCCGCGAGTGTGCCCACGTCGGCCTGGATGTCGCTGCTCGATCCGGTGATGGCGTCGGCCGCGTTGTAGGTCAGATTGTTGGCGCTGGCGATACTGATGCCGCCGTCTTCGAGACCGAGCAGGCCGTTGGCGCCAAAGTCGTCGTTCTGGCCGATGAAGCCCACCGTCTCACCCGCGAAGTGCGTCTTGATGAAGTGCGCGAAGATCTTGCCCTCGGCGTTGTAGCTGGTCTGGTAGCCGAACAGGTCCGGGTACTGGGATGGGTTGTCCCACGCCTTCGAGCCGGAGTTCACGAACAACTGGGGCACGCCGTTTTGCTTGAGGTAGCTCTCGACGCTCTCTTCGGCCGCGGTCCCCAGGGAGCCGACCGTGGCGAAGACGTGGTCCTGAGCCACCAGTACCTGGTTCTGACTGAGGGTCGTGACGCTCGCGCCCGCGGTGCAGCCCAGGCCGTACGCGGCCAGGTCGTAGCAGTCGTCCAGGCGGATGTACTTGATCGTGCGGCCATTAACGCCACCGTGTGCGTTCACCCACTTAAAGACCGCGTTCGCCGCAGCCGAGACTGGTGCGTAACTGGCCGCGATGCCCGAGAGCGGTACCGACGCGCCGATGGTGATCTGCGTTGAGGTGACCCCCGGCGTCGATCCGGCCGCTCCCGCGGTACTCGACAGCACGCCGGTGGCGATGCCTCCTAAAGTGAGCGCCGACACGCTAAATAGCGTCATCGATCGTCGAAAACGTCCCATGTGATTCCCCCTAATGAATGAACGTATCTACTTTGATACTGCCCGGTAACTATAGTTTCGCCGCGTCGCCCACAGGTGGTCGGGTTCTCAGGGAACGAAGGAGTTTGCGTACGGGTGCCGTGATCGAGACCAATCCCCGCGGAACGAAGAGCATCGTGAGGATCAACAGCAGACCAAAGATGATGCCTTGCATGTTGGCGCCGAGGTTCGAGGTGGGGTTCACACCCGTGAGCGAGTTCACCCAGGACACGAGGTCGGGGCTGAACGAGTAGATGATGCCGCCCAGGACCGCTCCGCTCAGGGTCCCGATGCCTCCCAGAACCATCAACGTGAGCAAGGTGATGGACAGCGTGAGCGGAAACGTCTCGGGGCGAACCGAGGCTTCGAGTAGCGAGTACATCGCCCCGCCAAGCCCGGCGTAGGCGGCCGCCACCATAAAGGCGCTCGAACGCGCGCGCGATAGGTTCACGCCCATGAGTTCGGCCGCGACGTCGTTATCGCGAACCAGGCGCATTGCTCGACCACTACGCGAGTGAAACAGGTTGGCCATGAAGAAGAAGGCGACGCCCGCCACGACGACGGCTAGATCGGCCGTCCACTGGGCGTTGGCGTTGATCGACGCGTTGACGCCGTGAAAGAGTCCACCGAACCAGCCGGGCGTGGTGAGCGAGTTCATGAAGATACCGCCCTCACCGCCGGTGATCGAGGTGAAGTTCTGAGCGATGGGCGTGACCGCCGCGGCGAAGGCCAGGGTGAGTCCCGCCAGATAGGGACCGCGCAGGCGAGTGGAGGGAATCGCGATGATCAGTCCGCTGATCCCTCCGATCACGGTCGCCAGGGCCAGGGTAAAGACGAGGGGAGTTGAGGTGTGGTGGTGGGCCCACACGCCGGCGGCGTAGGCGCCCACCGCCATGAAGCCCGAGTTGCCCAGCGAGATCTGGCCGCTCCAGCCGATCAGCCAACTGAGACCCAGTATCACCACGGCGATGGCGGCCCCGCCGGCGAGATCGGAGTTGGCCACGGGGGGCAGGATGATGGTGATCGCGAGGGTGACAGCGGTGAGAACGGCGACGCCGATGAGGCGTGAGTGGGTCGACTCTTGGCGAAAGAAAATGCGCCAGCGCTCCACTAGACCCTCCGTCCCGCGGTCTTGGTGAAGAGGCCCTGCGGTCGAATCATGAGGGCGACCACCAAGATGATGATTCCTCCCAGGGGCGCCACGTTGGGCGACCAGTACGACAGGATGAACTGTTCGGCCAGACCAATGAGCAGACCGCCACACACCGCCCCGAAGGGCGACTCGAGTCCCCCCACCGCCGCGGCGATGAAGCCCGCCACGAAGATGCCGTCCATGTCGGTGGGAAAGAGGCCGAAGCTTCCCGAAGCCTGGATGACCGCGGCGACGCAGCCCACGCCCGCCGAGAGCATCCAGCCAAAGGTCAACATGCGCGAGACGCGGATACCCAGCAGACGCGAGACCTCGGGGGCGAGGGCGGAGGCTCGTAGTTGAAGCCCGAGGCGGGTGAAGCGAAAGAGGGCGGCGATGACGAGCATGATGCTCAGCGCCAGGATGATCTGAAAGATGATGAAGGGCGAGAGGTACACCAGATTGCCGTTGGCGTGATAGAAGATCTGCGAGAACGGCTCGGGAATGTTGCGCGTGGTGCTCGTCCAGATGGCGGCGGCCAGCGCCTCGAGGACGCCGAGGAAACCGACCATCACCACGATGGGATTGATCTCGGGTTTGCCGTAGAGCGGTCGTATGAGGACCCGTTCGCTGAGCCCACCGAGGATCATCCCGACGACCACCGAGATGATGACGCACCACCAATATCCCAGACCCCGATCGATCTCAGTCATCCCGATGTACGTGGCGAACATCGCCATCGCGCCTTGGGCGAAGTTGAGGATGTGCGTGGACTGCCAGATGATCACGAGGCTGAGGGCCACGAGGGCGTAGACGACGCCCTGGGCCAAGCCCCCAAAGATGTTGTGCATAAACGTCGACGTCAAAAAGGCGCTCATTCGACCGCGACCCCGAGGTAGTACCGGCGCAGGTCGTCGTCCGCGGAGACGACCTCGGCGCTGGCACTGGCGACCGCCCGACCGAGGTGCAGCACGACCGCGCGATGGGCGATACGCAGCGCGCTCTTGGCGTTCTGCTCGACCAGGATCACCGTGAGGTGCTCTGATGCGCACAGATCTCGAATGGTGTGCATCAGTTGTGCGGTGACCTGAGGGGCCAGGCCGAGGGACGGTTCATCGAGTAGCAACACGCGGGGCTTGGCGATCAGCGCGCGCCCCATCGCGAGCATCTGGCGCTCACCACCGGACAGCGTGGCGCAGAGTTTGCGTCGCCGATCGCGCAGCGCGGGAAAGCGCTCGTACTGATCGTTCAGTCCCGCGGCGAGGTCGACCTTGGCGGCCATGGCTCCCAGCCGCAGGTTCTCTTCCACCGTGAGCTCGGCGATGACACCGCGACCCTCGGGCACATGGGCGAGACCCATGCGAGCGATGTTCTCGGTGGCCACGCCGGTAAGTCGCACCTCGTCCCACACGACTTCGCCCGTTCTGGGGGCCACGAGGCCCGAGATCGTGCGAAGCAACGTGGTCTTGCCCGCCCCGTTGGCGCCCAGCACCGCGGTGATCTCGCCGGTGGGCGCCTCGAAGGAGACCTCGCGTAAGGCTCGTACCGCGCCGTAGTTGACCGACAGGTCGGTGACGCGAATCACTCGTCGAGGCCCAAATACGCCGCCAGCACGTCAGGATTCTCCGCGATCTGCGATGGCGTGCCCTTGGCGATGACTTCACCGAAGTTCAAGACCACCAGGGAGTCGACGAGCTGCATCACAAAATCCATGTTGTGCTCGACGAGCAGCACGCTCATCGACGAGCGCAGTTCGACAATGAGGTGGGTGAAGGTCTCTAGTTCCTGCTCATCCAGGCCCGACGCGGGTTCGTCCAGCATGAGGAGCCGGGGTTGGGTCATGAGCGCGCGGGCGATCGAGACCTTCTTCGCGATGCCGTAGGGAATGCCGCCGGGCATGATGCGAGCAAAGGAGGCGATACCGAGACGCTCGAGGGTGGCCATCGCCTCTTCGCGCAGCGCACGCTCGTTGCGCAGACCCGAGGGCAGGCCGACGAGTGAGCTCCACACGCCACCACCGTGGCGACTTTGGGCGCCGGCCATGACATTCTCGAGCACGCTCATGTGATTAAAGAGACCTACCCCTTGCAGGGTTCGCGCCACGCCAGCCTTGGCGAGTTGACTCGGGCGAAGCCCTCGTCTCTCCAAGGCCGGAAAGCTGACGGCTCCCGACGTGGGTCGTTGAAAACCGCACGCGACGTTAAAGGCGGTCGTCTTACCCGCGCCGTTGGGGCCGATGAGGCCGACGATCTCGCACTCGGGCACCTCGAATCCGACGTCGGCGAGCGCGAGGAGTCCGCCAAAGCGAACTGAGACGTGTTCGAACGCGAGTGTGATAGCAGGCGAGGTCTGGTCAGTCACCGCGCACCAAGTTACTCGGCGCTCAGTGCGCGTCGGGGATCAAGAGGGTCGCGTCGAGGCCTCTAGGCCGGATCGAGAACGCTCGCGCAGTGCAGGCACTTCTTAGCGGCCGCGGGCAAGTCCGCGCTCAGGCACTCGGGACAGGTCCGGGTAGCGGGAGGGGGAGCGGGGGCGGAGAAGACGCTCTCACCGATGCGCTTCATGTAACGGCGGTACGGCACGACGAGGGCTACGTAGACCACCAGCATGAAAATGACGAAGTAGATCACGGCACTGATGAAGGCGCCCACGTCGATGAACTGGCCTCTCAGGTGCCAGCCCAGCCCCACACTGTGGGAGCCCGCCAGCGAGTTGATCAAGGGAGTGATCACGTTGGTCGAGAACGCCGCGATCAGCGTGCTGAAGGCCAGTGCGACGACCAGCCCGACGGCAATGACAATGAGATTGCCCTGTAAAAGGAACGCCTTGAAGCCCTTCATAGTTACGTCTCCCCCTTGTGTTCGGTATGACTATCACGAAGTAGCGGGTTGCTGCTTCGCGATGAAACCTACTCTTCGGCAATTGCGAGTGCCAGCAACGGAGCCGAAGCCTTGTTGAGGCACTCGCGATACTCAACCGCGGGCTGACTGGCGGCCACGACGCCGCCGCCCGCTTGTACCGTGGCGACACCGTGGCGTAGCGAGAGCGTGCGAATCGTGATGGCGAAGTCGGCGTTCCCCGACAACGAGAAGTACCCCACCGCGCCACCGTAGGGTCCGCGGTACACGGACTCGAACTCGTCGATCAACTCCATCGCGCGGACCTTGGGCGCTCCGGTCAAGGTCCCCGCGGGAAAGAGTGCGTCGAACGCGTCGAACGCGTCGAGGTCTTCGCGCAGCGCTCCATCCACGTGGCTCACCAGATGCATCAGGTGCGAGTAGCGCTCGACGTGCGCCAACTGTTCGACCCGCACCGTCCCGGGTTCGGCCACGCGGCCCACGTCGTTGCGCCCGAGATCGACGAGCATGACGTGCTCGGCAATCTCCTTGTCGTCGACGAGCATCTCTGCGGCCAGTTCGCGATCCTCGGCGTCGGTGGCGCCGCGCGGGCGCGTACCCGCAATGGGACGGGTGCTGACGACGCCCTGGTGCACGCGCAAGAGCATCTCGGGCGACGCCCCCACGATCTGGCCGTCGCCCGAGTCGAGCAGGTACATGTAGGGCGACGGATTGAGCGCACGCAGAACTCGATAGAGGGTGAGTGGATCGACTCGGCTGACTCGCTGAAACTGTTGGCTCGGGACCACCTGAAACACGTCGCCCGCGACGATGTACTCCTTGGCTCGCCGCACGACGTCTTCGTACTCCTCCTGGGTGAAGTTCGACAACTTCGCGGCGAGGTCGAGCACGTCAATGCTCGAGCGTTTCTGGGGCGCGGTCGCGACCAGCCGTTCGACGGACTCATCCGTCGACGGTGCCGGGCCGAGCAGCAGCGCGACTAAGTCATTGAGACGCTCCACCGCGCGGTGATAGACGAGGGAGGGGTTGGTGTCGTCGGCGACGGCCAGCACGACGGCGGTCGTGGAGTGGCGCAAGTGGTCGCAGATCAGCACGGCGTCCGGGAAGGAAAAGTCGACGTCGGGCCAACTCGCCGCGAAATCTCGACCCGGTAGACGTTCCAGACGCCGCACGTAGTCGTAGGTGACAAATCCCACCGCGCCGCCCACGAAGTCGGGTAGTTCGGAGGGCACGAAGGTGCGATACGTGCTGAGCAGCCGACGCAACTCGTCTAGGGGAGCCAATGCGCTCTCGGCGTAGGTGTCACTCTCGATCACCGTGACTTCGTCTCGAGTGCTGAGTCGCCACCGACGGTCAAGGCCGATGAAGGAGTACCGTCCGGTCTCTTCGCCCAGCGAGGCGCTCTCGAGCAGAAAGATCGCGCGCGGGCTGACCCGCTGATAGAGCGAGACGGGAGTTTCGCGGTCGAGTTGCAGCGTGACGTGGAGCGGAACGACGTTGTAACCCTCATCCACGAGGTCGAGGAAGGCGTGTAGATCGAGGGGGTCCATTGGCAAAGGCTAGTAAGTCGGGTCCTAGGATTGGCCCAATGTCGCTCGAGCCCAGCATTCTTGTCGTCGACAATTACGACTCCTTCGTCTACAACCTCGTGCAGTACCTCGGGGAGTTGGGGGCACGGGTGATCGTGCGTCGCAACGACGACGTGGGCGCGGCAGACCTCGGTCCACTGGGGATCAACGGTGTTCTCATCTCGCCGGGTCCCGGACGGCCCAGCGCTGCGGGTAACTGCCTGTCGATTGTCCAACAGTGCGCGGAACTCTCGCTGCCGATGCTCGGGGTGTGTCTGGGCCACCAGGCCCTCGGCGAGGCTTTTGGCGCCACCGTGGACCGGGCCCCTGAACTGCTACACGGTCGCGCGAGCGTGGTGACTCACGACGGGCGAGGCGTCTTTCGCTCGGTGGCTGACCCACTCGTTGTCGGTCGCTATCACTCGCTCGTGGTGCTCGAGGACACGCTGCCGGACTCCTTAGAAGTGAGCGCGCGCTCGAACGGTTTGGTGATGGGTCTTCGTCACCGTGAGTGTGATCTCGAGGGAGTTCAGTTCCACCCGGAGTCGGTCCTCACCCAAGACGGGTACGTGATCCTCGCGAACTGGCTCGAACGTTGCGGCGCCGCTGAAAGTGTTCGCGAGCTCGCGACCGTGCTGTCGCGGCGTGCCGACGACGTGCGCGCGGCGTTACCGCAGCCGACGCGTTAAGCCAACACGACCTGGACGCGCTGGCAGATGCGCAAGGGATTGCGCTCACGCCGTGCCTCGGGCCGCAGTGAGGTTCTAGTTGAATCGTCCGCCCACGCCAATACGCGCTTCGTGAACGTCGCCGTCGCCCAGTTCGACGCGATACGCTCCTGGTCCCGTCGTTGGGTCAACGTCCGTGTCGCCCACCACGGAGACCGGCTCGATACCTTCGTACCAGATTCCCACGTGATCATCGGTGGCGGAAGCGAGCGGTCCGAGCGTGCCATTCTTCATGAGCCGGTGCAATAGCGGCCGGCGTTGTTCTTCGGAGTCGTAGTGCACGCCGTTGGCGTAGGGCAGAAATCCGAGCGCGTTGGTGACTGGCTGCAAGGTCGGACCGAACGAGTCAGTCGTGCCACCGTCGTGCCAGCAGAGACTGCCCGCCGAGACGCCGGCCAGGATGACGCCGCGCTCCCACGCCTCGCGCATCGCGAGGTCGACGCCGTGAAGACGCCACAGGGCGAGCAGGTTCGCCACCGAGCCGCCGCCCACCCACACAAAGTCACACGAGGTGAGTCGTTCGGTGGGATCGGCGGAGGGCTGGGTGAAGAGCTTGAGCTCGGTCACGTCGCAGCCAGCCGCGTTGAAGGCCTCGTAGAGCACGGCGTACCACTCACTGGGATCACCGCTCGCCGTCTCGACCAGACACACGCGAGGTCTCTCCTTGTTGGTGAGGGCGAGGGCGCCCAGGATCATCTGTCCCAGCCGTGCGGTGCCCTGCACGGGACCGGGCACAAAACCACCGGAAGTCGCGAGGATGCGTTGTGTCGTCATTCACCCGTTCTATCGGAGAGGCGCGCTGGGTCCTGCCTTAGTATTCGTGGCGGACCCGTAAGGAGACTCATGGCCACGAGCGAAGCCGACCTAGACGTACTGATTGACGACCTCATTTCGTCGTACCCACCGGGGTCGACCGATCCGGTCGCGTTTCTGGGCGAGCAGTTTGATCGCGGTCTGGCCTGGGTGCACTTTCCCGAAGGACTGGGTGGCCTGGGTCTCTCGCCGGCGGACCATCTCCACGCGCTGCGTCGACTCTCGAAGGCCGGTGCGCCCAGTGCGGGCATGCGCAACATCATTGGCTACGGCATGGTCGCACCCACCATCGTGAGTCACGGTACGGACGAACAGAAGTCTCGCTTTCTGCGACCCCTCTTTAGCGGAGAAGAGATCTGGTGCCAGCTGTTCTCCGAGCCCGGCGCGGGTTCGGACGTCGCGGCGCTCGCCATGCGCGCGGACCGCGACGGCGACGAGTGGATCCTCACGGGCCAAAAGGTCTGGACGACACTCGCGCACATCGCCGCCTACGGGCTCATCATCGCGCGCACCAACCCCGACGTGCCCAAGCACAAGGGCATCACCGCGTTCTTGGTTGACATGCACGCACCCGGTGTGGACGTGCGTCCGCTCTTCCAGGTGACGGGAGAGGCCGAGTTCAACGAGTGCTTCTTTCACGAGGTGCGCGTCCCGGACACTCGGCGCCTCGGTGGAGTCGGTGAGGGTTGGGGTGTGTCGATCACCACGCTGATGAATGAGCGTGTGTCGATCGGCGGCACGGTGCCGCCGCGCAACTCGGGGTTAATCGGCGAAGCCGTGAAGATCTGGACGTCTCGCTGGGCCGATCGCGCCGACGCCGAAGCGCTCGCGGTGCGCAGCGACCTGATGCGCGCGTGGGTGCGCAACGAGGTGGGTCGTCTCACCAACTGGCGGGCGAGCGACCTTCGTCGCGCGGGCACTCCGGGTCCCGAGGGCTCCGTGGCCAAGCTGGCCTTCGCCGAAGAGAATCAGCGCACCAGCGAGCTCTGCGTGAACCTGATGGGATCCGAGGGGATGCTCTATGGATCTAACTACCCACACATCCGTCCCAGTGAGTCAGCGTTCAGTGGCGGCGATATGCGCAAAGCATTCCTGCGAATGCGCGCGAACTCCATCGAGGGCGGGACGAGCGAAGTGATGCGCAACATCATCGGTGAGCGGGTCTTGGGCCTGGCGGGCGAGCCGCGCAACGACAAGGATGTCGCCTGGAAGGACGTCCCGAAGAGCTAGAGGCGAACGGAAACGAGTTGGGCGTCGAGGAATTCGCGCGTGCGCTCGGCGGCGTCGCGCGAGGCCTGCTCGTTGAACGCGTTGGCTCGCGCGTCGCAGTGGAACCCGTGACCCGCCTGGGGGTAACGCACAATCTCGGTGACGACGGGCAGTGAGTCGGTCAGGGTTCGCAGATCCTCCACGTCGCTGATCGGTATTCCGGCGTCGAGATCGCCGTAGAGGCCAAGCCAGGGGGAGACGAGGTCTTCCGCGACCTCGAGCAAGGGCGGTAGCCCCATTCGTCCCACCGAGATGCCGCCGCCGTAGAAACTCACCGCGGCACCAATGGTGCCGATCGTCGCCGCGTAGAGCGCGACCGAGCCGCCCATACAGAAGCCGACTATCCCGATCGACGCGGGGTTAAAGCCCAGGCCCGCGAGGAAGTTGGTCGCAGCGCCCAGATCGTTGGTGAGCCCGTCTTTGGTGAGCGTGGCCATCTGGGCGACGGCGGATTCGATGTCGTCGTAGGGGATTTCGGACGAACCGCTGCGGTGATAGAGGTGGGGCGCGATGACGAAGTAGCCGTCGTCGGTGAATCGGTCCGCGACGTTGCGAATGTGATCGTTGACGCCGAAACCCTCTTGGATCACGATGAGCGCCTTGGGCGAGTCGGTCGAGCCGGTGACGTAGACGGGAAAGCCGGGTGAGGACGAGACGAAGGTCATTCGAAAATGGGGTCTTGGGTTCGGGTGCGCTTGAGTTCGTAGAAGCCCGGCGTGCTCGCGACCAACATCACGCCGTCAAATAGCTTGCCGGCCGCCTCGCCTTTAGGTGCGGGGGTCACAACCGGTCCGAAGATCGCCACGTCGCCCACGTGAATCACGGGTGTGCCGACCTCGTAGCCCACGGGGTCCATGCCCTCGTGATGACTCTTGCGCAGCGCCTCGTCGTACTCGGTTGACGAAGCCGCCAGTGCGAGATCCGCCTCGAGGCCGACGTCGGTGAGGGCCCCCGCGATTACCTCGTCCCAGTCCTCGTTGCCCTGCACGTGGTGTCGCGTACCCATGGCACTGTAGAGCGGCTCGACGACTTCACTGCCGTGGCGTTCTTGGGCCGCCACGAGCACCCGAACCGGGCCCCAGCCCTTGGCGAGCAGTTGCTTGTAGCGATCGGATAGATCGTCGCGGCCTTCGTTGAGCACCGAGAGGCTCATGAGGTGAAAGTCAATCTCGACGTCGCGCACCGTGCTCGCTTCCAAGAGCCAGCGAGACGTTATCCAGGCCCAGGGGCAGAGGGGATCGACCCAGAGGTCCACGTGTTCAGTCATTGTCGTCCTTACTTGTTGGCGTGCGCTTCCAACACGGTAATAACCATGTTGGTGACACCAACCGCCATCGGCAGGTCGAGCATCTCGTCGATGGCGTGCGCGTTGGACCCGGGTCCGTCGACGCCGGTCGCGACGAACTGCACGCCGGGGTAGCGCTTGGCGAGGGACCCGAGGAAGGGAATGGATCCGCCCTCACCGGTAAAGCCCACGGAGTGTCCGAAGTAGTCCACCGACGCCTTTTCCAGTGCGGGCGCGAGCCAGGGGGCGAGCTCGGGGGAGACCCAGCCGTCGCCCGGATGGACGTTGGTCACCGTGACATGTGCGTTGGACGGCGCGTCGGTCGTGAGGATGGTGGTGAGCACCTTGGCCGCGGCGAACGCGTCGACCGTGGGGGGCAGGCGAAACGAAAGAGTGACCGTGGTAAAGGGCCGTAGGACGTTGCCCGCGATCTCGGGACTGGGAATGCCCCCCATGCCGATAACCGACAGCGTCGGGCGCCAGTTGCGACGAAGGATGTGTTCTTCGCCGCTCTCGCCCATGAGCTGCACTCCCTCGAGCGTCGGAAAGTCTTCGGCGAGGAGGTCGCCAAACTCTTCGGCGATGTCGTGAGCGGCCGCAACGTGGGAGGCGGGGATGGGGGCGTGAAGTTCGGGAACCAGGATCTCTCCGGTCGAGGCGTCTTCGAGCCGATCGAGCAGTTGACGCACGATGCGAAACGAGGAGGGAACGACGCCACTGGCCGAGCCGCTGTGTCGGCCCTCTTCGAGCACGCCCACCGTGAGTTCAAGATTGACCACGCCGCGCAGCGACGACGTGACCCACAGACGGTCGTAGCTCAGTGCGCCCGAGTCCAGGCAGATGAGTAACTCCACGTCGCCCAAGTGTTCGGCGAGATCGTCGAGGTAGGCCTCGAGATCGACGCTTCCGCTCTCTTCACTCGCCTCAATGAGAACGACGCAGCGACCGTGAGGGATGCCGTTCACCTCCATGGCTTCGAGGGCGGTGATCGCGGCAAAGCAGGCGTATCCGTCGTCCGCGACACCACGACCAAACAGGCGGTCGCCGCGTCGAACGGGTTTGTAGGGGTCGAGCCCCTCGCTCCAGTTGCCCAGCGGAGGCTGCTTGTCGAGGTGTCCGTAGAGAATGACGGTGCCAGTGTCGCCCGCAGTCGAGTCCACCGTCACGACGAGCATCGGGGTGCGGCCTTCGAGTTCGCGGATCTCGATGTCGGCGCTGCCCAAATGGCGTTCGCGCGTCCAGTTCGCGAGGAGTTCCGCGGCCTCCAGGAGGTAGCCGCGCTCGGCCCACTTCGCGTCGAAGTTGGGGGAGAGGGAAGGGATGGTCGTGAAGCGCTCGAGCGTCGCCAGGGCGGTGTGTTCGAAGTCATCGAGGGTAACAAGGGGCATGGCAGCGAGATTACTGGGCGCGCGAGAGGTGAACGGCCTGCCAGCAGTACCAGGCGACGTCCGAGCGCACTCCCTCAAACGCGTCGCCGTACCGTCGCAGATCCTTCTCGGAGACCAGTTCGTCGAGCTCGTGGAGCAGCGTCCATCCGTTTCGCACGCCGAGGTCTCCCGAGGGCCACACGTCGTGGCGACCGAGCGTGTGCATGAGGTACATCTGGGCTGTCCACTCACCGATGCCGCGAACCGCGACCACGTCAAGTAGAACGTCGTGGTCGCTCATTCGCCCGTGCTGGGCCAAATGTATGCGGCCGTCGAGCGCTCGAGCAGCGAGATCCAACATCGCGGCTGCCTTCGCGTTTGAGAGTCCCACCCCGCGCAGATTCGCGTGGCCCGCCTTCGTGATCGATTCAGGGCTGACGTCGCCGGCGCAGAGGTCGATGACGCGCTGGTGAATGGTGTTGGCCGCTTTGGTCGCGAGGAGCTGATAGGTAATGGACCTCGCCAGAAAGCCGAAGCGCTCGGCGACGGGTGCGCTTCGGCGCCGTGGCGCCGGTCCGATCTGGTCTATGAGTACGACGAAGGACGGGTCGTATCGCGCGATCGCGATCGCACGTTCTGTAGGTGTCATCGTCGCAACCACCTCAGGGACTATTACACAGCGTTGTCACGCACACTCTCGACGTGTGGACCTTATGACGTGGTAGGCGATGACCTAGCTGGACAAGGTCTGCTTGGGCAGATAGACCGCGTCGGGCGGATTGGTGGCGTTCGACACCACATCCTGCAACAACGCGTGAATCGCGCGCACCGGCGCCGAGGGAAATCCGAAGCGACGGCTCGCCACGACGACCCGTCGTTTCGCAATGTTCTGGATTGGCAGGGCGACAAAGTTAGCGCGCAGGTGCGGCGAAAGCATGGTGGCCGGCAGGATCGAAGGTCCGTGACCGTCGAAGGTCATCGAGGCGATGGTGCGCAGGCCGTCCAGTTCAACCAAGGGATGGAGTTCGACGTGGGCGAGTCTGGCCGCCTCGTCGATCTCGCGCCGAATCGGGGTGCCGCGCATGGGCAACAAGATGTCGTGCTGGGCGAGGACCGAAAACGACAGCGGCCCCTCGTACTGAGTGAGAGGGTGATCACGGTGGGCGATCACCACCAGGTCCTCGGTGAAGAGGTCGATCGCGGTGAGTTCGTCGGCGAGCACCGGCCAGGCCAGCACCGCGAGGTCGAGCTGGCCATTCACCAGGCGCGGCTCGAGGGCCGAGTTCGTTCCTTCGCTGATGCGCAGGTTGATGTGGCGGTACTTCGCGCGGACTCCCTCCAGAAGAAGAGGAACGACCCATCGCCCGGCGGTCCCGATCATGCCGAGGGTCACCTGGCCCCGTATCTCGGCGTTGAGCTCCGAGACGTCCGAGGCGATCGCGCGCAGTTCGCCCACGATCCGCCGAGCGCGCTCGACCACGATGACCCCGGACTCAGTGAGCGCACCCGTCGTGCGGTCCACCAGAGGAGTCCCCAAATCCGCCTCCAGGCGGGCGATCCGATTGGAGATATTGGATTGAACGGTGCCCAGGGATTCGGCGGCGCCGGAGAAACTTCCGTGCTCGGCGATGCCGATCAGTGCCTCTAATTGGCGTATCTCCATGTATCAAGTATACAGATAGCAACTATTCATCGTATTCACTTGAAAGATACGAAAGGAACGGGCATACTGGAGAAAGCCTGAGTTACCGATTACCCCCCAACCGGTAATCCATGGGTTTTGCAGAAGGACCAACCACCCCCCCGGTTGGTCCTTTTGCGTTTTCTGGACCAGTAGCGTTTGGCCAATGGTTCCCGCCCCGTCCTTACGCGATGCGGTGGCCACCCAAGCGGTTCGCGCGTTGAACTTCGTGTCGCGTACGACCTTTGGCGGTTCGGGGACCGTCATTGGCGGCAGAGTGGGTTTGGCCCTGGCGCCACACCTTCTCGAGGATCTCGCAGCCACGCGCACGATATCTCTGGTGAGCGGCACCAACGGCAAGACCACCACCACCGCCATGATCGCGGCGGGCTGGGGCGGCAAGGTCGCTACCAATGAGACGGGCTCGAACATGCCCGCGGGCCACGTCGCCGCACTCGCTGCCTCGAAGAGCCGATCGGTCGTTCTCGAGGTTGACGAGTCGTGGCTGGCGAACGTGCTGGCGGCAACCGGCGCGCGCGTCGTGACGCTCTTGAATCTTTCGCGCGATCAGTTAGACCGGGCGAACGAAGTGCGACAGATTTCGGGGCGGTGGCGTAACGCGCTGGCCGGGCGCGAGGGCGTGACGGTCGTGGCCAACGCCAACGATCCACTCGTCGTGTACGCCGCCGAGTTAGCAACCGACGTCGCGTGGTGTGACGTACCCACGCCCTGGAATACCGACGCCGCCTCGTGTCCGCGTTGCACGCTGCCCCTGCACTTTCACAACGGCTCATGGTGGAGTGAGTGCGGGTTTTCCAAGCCGCTGCACTGCGTGACGTCCCTCGGCCAGAGCCTCGTCGTGCGCGACACACCGCTGAGGCTGGACTTGAGTCTTCCCGGAGAGTTCAATGAGTCCAACGCCGCGATGGCCCTGACGGCGTTGTCGTATCTCGGGGTCGACCTCCCTGAGGCACTCGCGCGGGTGAACGCGCTCTCGAGCGTGGCCGGTCGCTTCAGCCTGCGTCGCTGGCGGGGTCATACCTTGCGGCTGCTGCTCGCAAAGAATCCCGCGGGCTTCGCCGCGATGCTGGGCACGCTCGAGGATGACGGCGCGGACGTGTGGGTGAGCATCAACGCGCGCATCGCCGACGGGCGCGATCCCTCGTGGCTCTACGACGTTCCCTTCGAAATGCTGCGCGGACATCGGGTGTATTGCTTCGGCGATCGACGTCTCGACCTGGCCACGCGACTCGACTACGCCGGGGTGGACTACGTCGTGGTGCGCGACGAGTCGATGTTGCCCGCGTCCAAAGACGCCATCAACGTGCTGTCCAACTACACCGCGTTCCAAGACTGGCGCGAGAGGTCGGGACCGTGCTGACAATCGCGCTCGTCTACCCCGAACTGCTGGGAACGTACGGCGACGGCGGCAACGCGTTGGTGCTGGGCGAGCGAGCTCGGCGCCGCGGCATTGCGGTGGAAGTGGTGAGTGTCGGTATCGCAGAGGAGATTCCCGAGGCGACGATCTATCTGCTGGGTGGGGGAGAGGATGGCCCGCAACGACTGGGCGCGGACCTCTTGCGAGAGTCCTCGTTCAGCGCGCGGGTGCGTGATGGCGCCTTCGTCTTTGCCGTCTGTGCGGGACTGCAGCTACTGGGCACGAGCTTTGCGGTCGAGGGTGATGACGAGTACGAGGGGCTTGGGCTCGTCAAAGCGGTCACCCGTCGCGGCTTGGTGCGCTCCGTGGGGGAACTCCTCGTCCAGCGCGACCACGATCTCCTCGTGGGTTTTGAGAACCACGGAGGACGAACGGAACTGGACGCGGCTCTCGAGCCCTTCGGTCTGGTGGAGCGGGGTCGAGGTAATGACGGGGTCGTCGACGGCTTTCGCACGCCCCGCATGTGGGCGACCTACGCGCACGGCCCGGTCTTGGCGATGAACCCGTGGTTCGCTGACGAGATTCTCTCGACGATCGTGGGTGACGAACTGGTGCCCTTGGCAACGGTGGCCGATGACCTCTACGCCGAGCGACGCTCGGCGGTGCTTCACTCCCCGGGGTCCTGACGCAGTCCGTACGTCGGATCGTCGCTCACTTCACGCCCGAGGGACTCCACCGCCTGTTCGATGCGCGCACCGAAGTGGCGCATGTTTTCGCCCTCGTCACACCGCAGCGCCGGGCCAAAGGCGATGACCACGTGGTGGCGCTTTTCGTTCGCCTCGAGGTAGATGGGCGCCTTGGCGTACTTGGCGGCGTGGATGTAGCCCGACTCGTGAATGTAGGTTGGTATAACGGTCGCCTTGGTGCGCTCGGCGAGGTACGCCGCCCCGCCTTTGAACTCCTGGATGTTTCCGTCGGGGGTCCGTCCGCCCTCGGGGTAGATCACGAGGTTCCAGTCGTCTTCGATGAGTTCGAGGGCCAACTGAGCGCTACGTCGATTGACCTTGAGGCGATCGACGGGAATGGCGTTGAAGTACAGCACGGTCTTGATCGCCTGGCGGTAGTCCATAAAGAAACTGTCCATGGCCGCGGCCACGACGGTGCGCCGGCGCTCTTTCGCAGGTAGGGCGGTCAACAGCAGGATGGTGTCGGCATGACTGGCGTGATTCGCCACGAAGATGAACGGACGCTCGCCCGTAACGTTCTCGCTGCCACGCACCTCGAGGGTGGCGAGCCAGCGAGCGTAAGGTCCCATGAAGTACGTCTGGATGATTTCGCGCGTGAAACGAACCGCGTATCCGCGTCCCCACTTGGTAGGAAAGTCCAGTCCTAACTTGGCCATGATCTAGCGACGCTTGGGCGTGCGCTTCTTTGGCGTGTAGCGCTTCGAGGCGTCCGGTCCCTTCGGATCCGTCGTCGGGTTTTTGGCCGACGCGCGGCGGGACGCTTTCGCCGTACCACTCGTGCCGGTAGCACTCGGCAGCTGTTGGAGGTTCGGTTCTCGGCCCTCTCGTCGGGCTTGGGACATCTCACGCGCCACCTGATTCGAAGCAACCATTCCCGCCACGCCGTACTTCTGGAGTCGATAGGCGCGAATGATCAGCCAGGCGCCGAGGAAGAAGAAGACCGCCCCCGCGCCGATTCCCAGTCCCAATCCCAAAAAGATGGCGAAGCACGCGACCCCCGCGCGCTTGCGTCGCAGCGAGAAGTACAGCAAGCACAACGCCACGAGCAGGATGAAGAAGAACTTGACTTCCCACTCGGATCGTGTGGTCTTCACGATGTGTTCGCACAACGTGTTCACGAGTTTCGGGTAGGCGCTGGGACACGCTTTGCCCTTGACGTGCTTTACGTCGGTGATGCTGGGCAGGTTGCGCGACCACTCGATGGCCGTCACGAGGGCCAGTACCAGGGCGATACCCGCGCCAAAGAGGCTGATCCCGCGTTCGACAGGATCGAGTCCCATAACGACCTCGCGCGGGACTAACGATGGTCGCCGTGGTCCCCGACTGAGGAACGACCGCTTCGGGGTCGCGTCGTTATTTGGCACAGGTGAAGGCTACAGCGGACGATATATGCCGTGATGCGGCCGCGGCGATAGCATTAACCCCTCGGGCGCTTAGCTCAGTTGGTTAGAGCGCAGCCTTCACACGGCTGAGGTCAGAGGTTCGAGTCCTCTAGCGCCCACCCGAGTTTTCACTTCACATTTTCATTGGCTCTTCCGGTAGTAGCGGGGTGAGCCACCTGTCTCTCGTCATCTCACAACGATCGAGTCGAAGACCCTGAGGTTGGGCTTGCCGGCGTAGAGCAGGGCTCGGATTCGAAAGTTCTCGAAGTTGGTGAACCCGAACGCGACACGTTTGACGCGTTTTATGAGGTTGTTCATGCCTTCGGTCGGGCCGTTGGAGACCTTCGCCTGGTGCCAGGCGACGATGGCGTCGAACCAGTTGCGCAATGTGCGGGCGAGACGACGAACTTCTGCCGGCGCGGACTTCTTCGAGCCGAAGTCGATGATGTCGCGCAGCAGGTCTTCGGCGGCCGCGGCGTCGTCGGTCTCATAGAAACGGGCGACTGCTTCTTTGACGCCGTAGGCGAAGGCGACCTCGCCCTCGGGGTCGCCTAGGGCGAGCAGTCCCTCGAGTCGTGCCTGCAAATCCGGGTCGCTCGCGGTCTGCTTGATCACGAGGAGCCGACGGGCCTTGTAGAGCGGGTCGTCGCGTCGGCCACGATGGCCCTCTCGTTGTTGTTGGACTCTGCGACGAACCTCGTCAACGGCCGCGATGGCGTGGCGCATGACGTGGAAGCGGTCGATCACCTGGGTCGCCTTCGGGGTGACGACCGTAAAGACGGCGGAGTAGGTCTTTGACATGTCGAGACAGCCATAGTTGAGTCGGTCCTTCACGTGGTGGGGTTGGGCGTCCAGCCAGCGGGCCACTTCGGTGAACTCCCTGGTCGGGACCACGTCGATCAACTGGTGGTTCACCACGTCACAGACCGTCGTCGACCAGGCCTTCACCTTGTAGGGACCGCGCCGCACGAAGAGCGTCTCATCGAGGCCAATGGCGGTGGTCTCTTTCAGACGCTTCGTGTCGGCTGTGAGCAACGCGCTTCCATAGACGAGGGTGGCGGTGTTGACCGCGTCCCAGCCGCAACGCAGCTCTTTGGCGAGGTGTGAGACGTGTTGACCCGAGACGATCTCCTTGACGACCCACTTGGCTGCCCTCGTCGTCAACATCACGCCCTTCGCGGCCAGGCGGTGGTCGGCGAGCGTGAAGGAGTTCATGGCGCAGGCAGGATTAGGGCAGCGCAGCCGGTGCTTCTTCCAGCGCAGCGTCATGGGCACCCCGCCAAAGGGCAGGTCGCAGTACTCGACGATCGGGCGCTCTTTCACGAGGGCGCGACCACCACATCGCGGACACCTCGGGTCCTCGACGATTTGTTCGATGGTGAGCTCTCCGACCGGGCCACGCCTCGCGTAGGAGAGGACGCGCACGTCTTTCAGTCCGACGAGGTGGGTAACGATCTCGGTAGGATCGACGAACACAGAGGCGTGGATAGTTTTCTTTTTCACAGAACAAGGCTGAAGCGCCTCTGTGCTTAAGAAACGGATGCCCGCAGGGTCCTAACTCACCCCGGAGTCACGACGCCGCGAAGGTTAGACCCCGGTGAAACCGGAAGACCCTTTTCACTTCACATTTTCACTTCACATTTTCACTTGCGCAGCGCAGCGCCAGCTCATTCGGCTGCTCCGATTCCCATCATTTCGAGAAGCAATCCTGCTTCTTCGAACTACTCTTCCGTAGAGGGGCGCAGCGAAGAGCGCGGGTGTACTGGCGTCCGAGGACGAGTTGGAGACGTGGTTGATGGATTCGGTGGGCACCATCGGACACCCGTGCGGTACCTGCCGCATGGGTTCAGCAGATGACCCGAGGTCAGTGGTGGATCCGACTGTAGAGTGCTCGGTTTGGAGGTTCTAAGGGTTGCGGATGCCTCAGTAATGCCTGAGACGCCTCGAGCAAACAACCACCTGAGCTGCGTCATGGTTGGGGAGCACCTCATAGGAAAGTTGCTAGGCAACACCTAAATTCAACCCGATCCTGATGAACAGGGACGCCAGGGCATTCGAACATAATCCCGTTGCCTCCGCGAAGTTACGTGGGTGAACGAATGTTTCCGGCCGGGAACTATGAGGTCGGCGTCGGCAGCGTTCCGACTCCGCTCACCACGTCGATGGGCCCGTAACTCAGACCCGCGCGTGGAGCGTACGTTGCGTTCGTCGAACCATTGACGTTGGCGTCGCTGAGTTCGCTGCTCGAGAGCAGAACGCCCGTCGTGGGCTCGATGAGAACCTGAAACTCGTCTGTGGCGTTCGCCGAACCTCCCACCGGCACCGTGAGCGCCGTGCCGGTGTTGCCGAATCCATCGGTCGTGTTCGCGACGACCGTGGCTCCGGGCATCTGCTCGAGCACCTGGTAGAGGACAGATCCGAGTTTCGCCGACGCTTCGGGCAAACGGAGTAACTGTTCGATCAATGTGAGCTGTTGGTCGCTGTTGCACCCGGGCGCTGCGCCAGTCGCCGCGTCCATTGGACACGCTTGGGGAGTCGTCGACACTGAAGCGTCCGGGTTGATCTCGCCATTGGCCAACATCGATTCGATCTGACTGACGTTGTCCGGTAACGTCAGGATGTTGTTCGGTGACCCCCGCGTTGTGACCGCCTGATTGGGTGGGGTCCCGCCTGGTTGCGCTCGCACCATGAATCCGAAGCCGTCAAAGGGCTCGACGGTTTCGCTAGGCCCGACAACCGGCTGCATCGCGGGGCTCGAAGTTGGCGCACTTGGGAGCGGCGGGGTTTGGAACGAGCACGGTATCAAGGGATCTCCTTCAGTGGCCCAGTTCGCTTCGTCGGCCGGCGTCGCGAAATGACTACCGTCCTGGTTAATGGGCGTGGGGGTAATGAGAAGTTGCCCCGTCTCATTCGGGGCGGTCCAACTTTGCATGGTGGCGTCAGCGATGTACGTGATCCACGGTCCCTGGCCGCTGGAGGTGTCGGCGGCGAACGAGCAGGTCAGTGTGATCAGGGCCTCTTGGTAGTAGTACTGGCCCGTCGACAGCGCGGGAAGTGCGGCCGCCGTCGCGTCATCGAGAGCGGCGCGGTGCAGTGTGGTGGCGGCAGCGGCGCGAACGGGGGTTGCGTTGGGTAACAGACCTACGATGAGAGCGGCGCTGGCACCCACGATGCCAAGCGCACCGAGGGAAATCACGCTGCGACGAGCGCGCGTCCGGCGCGGGGTCACCCCCGTGAGAATTCGAGCCCACACCGCGTCACGATGACCCATGTTCTCGCGATGGATGTCTTCGCTGAGGGGATCGAGCGATCGTAGAATGTCGTCGAGATTCGGGTCCGGGGTCATGGTGCCTCCTTGGATGAAGGGTTGTTATCAAGGTTCGCGAGCCGGCTCGCGGCTCCGGCCAGGCGTTCCAATGCTCGGTGGCAACGCACATTGACTGCATTGACTGATGTCCCTAAGACTTCGGCAATCTCGCTTCGACTGAGGTTCTCCCAGTAGATGAGTCGCAGGAGATCGGCGTCACTTTCGGACAACTGGCTAAAGGCTCGCGAGACGTCGAAGAGCTCTTGGAGGGGCGATGAGTCAATCAGGTGCAGATCGTTCAGCTGGGCAGCCTCAGGGTGGCGTCCCATTCGGCGGCGCTCGTGGGCGACCTCGTAGCTGGCGATGCGGTACAGCCACGTGAGTGAGGGTTCAGGAACCTGCGCGAACTTTTGCCAGGCGATCACAAAGGTGGCCGCGACGACTTCATCGTGGGAACTCGGCGGTAGTCGGCGGGCCACGTACCGGGAGATCGCTGCGTAATGATCGCGATAGAACGACTCGAACACGGTGATGGAGGCACTCGCTCGGAGATCGGTTCGTCGGTTCGAGTTCATAGTTGTTACCCGTTTACTCCCGCCGACGTTCACTTTCTTACAGAAAAGCACCGTGGCGCCGATCAGGGAGAGCCCGAGTAACTCCCTTTGAGTGGCGACGGACGACCGCGGTGTCGAAGGTCTGTTATTTCAAGGCGAGATACGCAGCTGCGAAGTGACACCCAACCCCCACCAGAGTCAACGCGTGAAATAGTTCATGGGGACCAAACGTACGAGGCCATGTTCGCGGTCGTTTGATTCCGAGGAAGATCGCTCCGAGCGTGTAGGCGACCCCACCACTGATGATCAGAGAAAGACAGGCTGGCCCACCTCCCCGGTAGATCTGTGGGAGGACCGCGATAGCGGCCCACCCCATCACCAGGAAGGGCAGCGAATTCACCCAGTTCTGCGTATCCATGGTGAGCTGGCGGATCAGGATGCCCGCCATCGTTCCGACGCCAAAGATGAGCAGGACAACGATGCGGATCACCCCGTGCATCGTCAGTCCGATGATGGCGAGATAGGTGCCGGTGATGGCCAGAAAAATTGCGAAGTGATCAGCTCGTCGCCAGCGGCGGCGAGCTGATGAGGACCAATTGAGTCGATGGTAGGAAGCGCTCGTGAACAACATTGATCCGACGCCGAGAACAAAGCAGAGGATCCAGCCAACTTGAGCACCCGAACGGGCGCGTAGGAACAGCAAGGGTGACGCGCCTAGGAACACGGGTAGACCGACTGCGTGGAGCCAGCCCCGAAGGTGGGGCTTAACGGACGGTGACTTGAGCGCTTCGTCCGGAGTCATTGTGGAAGGCTACTGACGCCTGGCAAAAGAGAGGTGGCGATGGGCAATAGCTTTCGAGAGTTTTTCGTCGTCATTGCGGAGTCGGCGGCGACGCTGATTGGCCTGTTGTTCGTCGCGGTGACGGTCGTCCGCGCCCGCAGACAAGAACAATCGAAAGAGATCGGGGAGTTCCGGGCGGCGGCGTCCCTGCTCGCCTTCACCAACGCCCTGGTGGTCTCGCTGTACGGCCTCGTCCCGGGCAATGGCGTCGGGTACCCCGCCTTCATCATGGGCGTCATCGGCATCCTGTTCGCCGCGGCCGGAATCCGCGCGACGCTGCGCCAACCGGTTCGCCAGCAGCGTCGCCTTCATCAGGTGGTCCTCATTCTGGGCCTCTTCGCCGTGTTCGGGTTCCAGATCGTCTACGGGTTGCAACTCATCCACACTCCGGCGGCTCGCGGTCCGCTCGCGATCGTGGGCGACGCCCTTATTGCCTCGCTGCTCATCGGCATCGGGCGAGCCTGGGAGTTGGTCGGCACCTGGGACACCGGAATGATCGCGTCACTTCGATATCTCTTTGGGCGAGATGGCCCCCCTTCGTAGCACCACGCGGAGACCTTCACGCGCGTCGCCCCTTCGACGTAACTCGTAGAGAGCCGAAACAAACGGACGTTGGGACAATTGTCCCTATCACGGCGCACGGACTCCATGGGACGCTGGGATCTCGTTCGTTGGGGGTCCTGTATGTCACTTCGGGGTATGGCCGCACTTCTGCCCCTCAACACGCTCGGTCACTACATCCACTGGCACTGGATCGACATCAGCGTCGCCAACTTCGTCGTCATCGTGTTGATGGTCGTGACCTTTATCGCGGCGCTCCTCGCGCCGTTCCCCGGTCGCCGACGCCGAAGGGGGCATCAGTGAGCGACGAGGTCACTCGCCAGTGGACGACCCGCCTGCGCACACGCGTGGTCCGGCTGCTCCCGCCCGAAAAGGTCCTCCCCGACACGCAGCCGGCTTATGTGTCCTCGTGGATCTACGTCTTTGGCGTCACCACGTTGGCCGCCCTTGCGGTCGTCATCGCCTCAGGCTGTGTTTTGGCGTTACGAGGTCCGGAATGGTGGCACTTATCCTCAGTCGGTCACTTTGTCAACTCGCTGCACCTGTGGAGCGTCGAGATCTTCTTCTTTGCCATGGTGATCCACCTGTGGGGCAAATACTTCATGGCGGCGTGGCGGGGCGGGCGAGCACTCACTTGGATCACCGGGGTCGTCACGTTTGTCACCTCGATCGCGACCGCCTTTACCGGCTATCTCGTTCAAACCAACTTTGACTCCCAGTGGATCGCCACTCAGGCGAAAGACGGCATCGACGCCATGGGGGCGGGGGCCTACTGGAACGTGCTGGACGTGGGACAGATGCTGATGTGGCACATCGTCTTGTTGCCACTCGCGATCGTCGCACTCGTGGGGCTGCACGTGCTACTCGTCCGCCTCAAGGGCGTGGTGCCACCTTTTGAGGAAGCGCCCGCGAGATCGGTCGACGCGTGACCAAGCGGTTTCGTCCCGACACGGACGTTCCTGAGTGGAAGGGCCGACGGGTTCCCTACGACATCATCAAAGAAGGGGTCATCGCACTCGTCGTGGTGGCCATCCTCACCCTCTTGCTCGCGATCGTCTTCGGGTCGCCCGACGAACCGGCCATCTCACTGAAATCGTGGTCGACGGCCGCCCCAGTCGATTTCGCCCAGGACACGCTCAGTCAGCTCAACGGGACGTCGGAGACCGCGACATACGGCCCGCCCTACAACAACGCCTCGATCGGCCAAGAGCTCGGGCCCATTTCGCTCGCCAAGTGGGTCGGGGTCACGATGCCGATCAACACTGCCCAAGTCTTCGTCCTCGATCCGCTGGAAACTCAGCCCTACCAGCCCGCACTCGCCGCGGCACTCAAACAGTGGCGCGGCGCTTCGGCCGCGGCACGCCGAGCGTGGGTCGCCCACTACACCGCGGGCGCTACTCACATGAAATGGTCAAATGGACAGATCGTCGTCCCCGCATCAAATACGGGACCGGTACCGGAGTTCATCAATGAACTCACCGATATGGCCCGAACGGGTGCGCTCGACGCCGATCTGACCCATCAGGGCAACTTCTACACGACTAACTACACCCTGCCTCTTCTCTTTCTCGAAGATGGGAACTACCTCGGCGCCCAAGCCCAGCATCAGCATCTCGCGGGCGACCAGTGGGGGATGATGAACGAGACGGGCAACTATCCCGGTCAGGCGTGGCTGTGGCTCTACACGTTCTGGTATCAGATCCCCCCGTTTAACTCAAGTGGCAACGGTGACGTCCTCGTGTGGGGACTCATGATGCTGCTCACCGCTCTGCTCGTCTTCGTGCCGTTCATACCGGGGCTGCGCACGATTCCCCGCAAGGTGAAGGTCTATCGACTGATCTGGAGAGACCACTACCGAGATCTCGAGCACGGGACCAACGAGGACTAAGTCCGAGAGGGCCGCCTAACGTGTTGGCGCGCTGAATTCCTCCGATGTGCTCGACGTCGAACGGGTGACGCGGAAGGGTGGCACCGTGTCGCGAGTCGTGGCGGCGTTGTCGATGTCGATCGATGGATTCGTCGCTCACGACGACGACAGCGTCGGACACCTCTTCGACTGGTACGAGAACGGTGACGTCGAGGTTCGTTGGCCCGGCATGGGCATGGTGTCGCACGTGTCGGCCCCCAGTGCTGCGTACCTGCGGCGCGTGATCGATGAAGTGGGAGCGATCGTCGTGGGTCGGCGCGTCTATGACTACACCTCTGGTTGGGGAGGAGATCATCCACTTCATGTGCCGCTCTACCTCGTGACGCACCACGCGCCCGAGTCATGGCCCCGCGACGATGCGCCCTTCACGGCAGTGACCGAGGGAGTGGCCGCCGCGATTGGTGCGGCACGGGTGCGTGCGAGCGAGAAGGCGGTTGTCCTGGCGGGACCGAACATCATTCAACAGGCCATTAACCTTGATCTCGTCGACGAGCTCTCCGTCGACCTCATTCCCCTTCTTCTGGGTTCGGGCGTGCCGTTCTTTGGCGAGTTGACCCGTGAGGACGTGATATTGGACGACCCCGAAGTCATCGAAGGAGACCGCGTGACGCACCTTCGCTATCGACTACGCCGCTCGACGTAGCTCTGAGTTGACGGGCGTCCGCACCATCATTCGCGCGCGGGTCGGATGCGGTGCTAGACCGAGGTGATGTCTGAAGGCGAAGTGGACTCTAGCTCGAGCGAGCGTCGCAAGCAGGATCGACGCACGGCTGATCGACGCCGGAGCGATGACGGGCCTCTTGATGGCGTCGAGCGCCGAAAGGGTGAGCGACGCCGGGGGGAACGTCGGCACACGGCCTGACCAAAACTCAGGCCGTTCAATGCGCCCAGCGGTATGCCGATTGATGTCTATGTTGCGCCTCGTGGCGCGGGAACCTTCTCGGCGAAGAATCGCCACGGTCGGTCCGTTGCCTTGGATATGCCAATACGCGTCGAGTGACCCACGCGCCATCGCTCGCCGCGTGTTCGCGACAGAAAATAGATCCGCCCGGGTGGCTCCTGGCAGACATCGACGCCGTTGTCGGTACTCGTGATCTCCAAACTGCCAGTGAGCAGACCAGGACCGCCCATGTCGCCGAGCGACCTATCGCCCTCTAGCGCGAGCGCACCACGAAGAAGCACCGCACTCGCCACGCCGGGAGCGCCGGTGACGATGTTCATGCACCAGTGAATTCCGTAACTCTTGTAGACGTAGACGTAGCCCGCGGGACCGAACATGATCTGCGTGCGGGGCGTCGGACCCCGGAAGGCGTGCGAGGCGGGGTCGCGCGCTCCTGCGTACGCCTCGGTCTCGGTGATGTGGACTCGCAGCGGTTCACCGCGGTTCGCAACAACCATGAGCGTTCCGATGAGGGCTCGCGCGACCACCACCGGATCTCGAGCGAAAAACTCCCTCGTCAGTCGCTCAGTCATCTCCCCATTGTGCTGCGTCGTCGCGACATCGTCGGAAAAGGGCTTGATGGTACGCTCCGCTCGTGAGAGCCGCGCGGCCACAGAGGCGTCGGTGCCCGTCGTCGTAGCGGCACTCACTCGAGCGAAGCTCTGGGGGGTCGCCGCCGCGTTGGCCGTCACCTCGTTGCTGATGACGCCGGTGTTCTCGTCGGCCGCCAGTCGAGTGGGAACGATCATCCCGGGGACGGACTGTCCGGCGTTTCCCGCCAACAACGTCTGGAACACGCCCATCACGGGTCTTCCCGTCAACGCCAACAGTGCGACGTGGCTGGCGGCGATGGACTCGTCGAGCACGTACCTTCATCCCGACTATGGACCGTCAGGAGAATCCGTCGGCGCCCTACGGCATTCCCTGGGAGATCGTGCCTGCGGGCACCGTTCTCACCCACATCACGTTTCAGTACGCCTCAGAGAGCTACCGGGGCGACTATCCCCTCAGCGCCAGAACGCCCATCGAGGGCGGATCCGACCGTCACGCACTGATGGTGGATCCTCGACGCTCGGGTTCTCTGCCTGCCTGCACGCTCTATGAGACCTGGGACACCCAGTACCACCCGGAGGGTCGATCGACCGCGGGATCGGGAGCCGAGTGGAACCTTCGTTCCAACGCGCTTCGCCCGGCCGAGCTTCACCTCGGCCGACGCGGCGGGTCTGCCCATTCTGCCGGGACTGGTGAACTACAACGAAGTCGCGTCCGGCTCGATGGATCACGCGATTCGCTTCACCGCCCAGTGCACCCAAGAGTCGTACCTGTGGCCCGCGCGTCACGAGGCGGGTCAAGACGACGCGAACTGTCCGCCGATGGGCGCGCGGTTTCGTCTCAACGCGTCCTTCACTCTTCCGAGCTCGCAGTGCAGCGCCTTCTGCCAGGTGGTTCTTACCACGATGAAGACCTACGGGCTCATCCTCGCGGACAACGGCAGCAACTGGTACTTCCAGGGCACGGCCGATCGACGCTGGACGTACACCGACGTCGATCAGCTCAAGGCGATACCGGCCAGTGAGTTCGTGGCGGTCGACGAGTCGTGTCTGATGGTGAGCGCGAACTCCGGTGCGGCCCTCCAGCCCGGTAGCGCCGACTACCTCCAGCGGTGCCAGTGATTTACGGAGTCGTTGCGGGTCCCGTTCCCGCGGCGTTGCAGGCGCGTGGGTCCCAGGGTTCGAGCGTCGGGTCAACCGCGCTCGGCGTGGTGAAGTCGGCGTTGTTGCGCATCCCCGGTGGGGTGTAATCGCCCGTTGTCGTGGTGGTTGATAGCGCGCCAGTCGTGGTGGTCGTTGATGCGGTGACTTTGCCGAGCGTGTCGTGGTGGTGGCAGACGTTGTTCGGGGTGACCGACGAGGCCGTGCCGGTCTGGATGGTGACTGTGGCGCCGGGGGTGACTTCGCTGGGGTCGTAGCCGAGGACCGCTGGACCTTGGAGCTGACTGAGGACCGCCTCGGCCGCGGCCAAGTTCGGGCTCGTCCAGTTGCCCTGCGCGGGCGGTGGCGTCCCGCCGTACCATACGACGGTCTCGCTGACGGGGCCATTTGGCGTCACGGTGCCCGTCGAGAGGACGTCGAATCCGTCTGCGCTCAAAGGAGCCGGCAACGCTGGCAGCTTGACTTGCGACGCCGGTACCGTTTTCGACACTGACCTTGACGCTCGAAGGCGCCGGCAGGGCGGCGCCGCTAAAGGAGTTCGTCCCCGCCTTGACGCCAAAGATGGTGTCGATGGCGCGCTGGCCATCGGGCTCGATGGGAAAGACCACGTCGCCGTAGTAGTAACCCTGGTAGAGCAACGAACCGGTTTCGACATCCGAGACGGGGTAGGTGAACTGGGGCACGTTGGCGATGTTGGTGTGAGCGAAGGTCTCGGCGAGACTCGACCATCTTGCCTTCGCCGAATCCAGCTGTCCACAGTCAAACTCGGTAGGACCGCAGTCAAGATGCTCTGGTCGGTCAGAGGATTGCCTAGCCCGCGAGCGGCGACCTTGGCGGCGAGTACTCGCAAGAACTCATGAGTGCGACGAATGCGCGCGATGTCCGAGAGTGCCTCGTAGGGCCAGGACCTCGGGTCGTGATTCGAGGGGTCCGGCTGAATCTGGAGGTGGCGGGCACGCACGACCTGCAGCGCGTGATAACCGTCGAGGTCGTAGCAGCCCGCGCGTTCGATGTTGAGGCCCGATTCCGCGTCGAAGATCGGAATGGGAAAGTACATCTTGACGCCGCCGAGCGCGTTCACGACGTTCGCGAAGGTGTCGAAGTTCAACTCGACGTAGTTGTTGATCGGAATCCCGAAATCTTCTTCGATCGCGGTAATGAGTTGGCTCGGTCCTTCGTACAGCGCGGCGTCGATCTTGTTGGCACCGATGATGCGGGCGTTGGGCACGAAGGTGTCACGAGGAATCGAGAGCAAGTGAGACGGAATGGGTCGCAGGATCGAGGTGCAAGATCATGTCGATGTCGCTGTTGACCCCGGTGACGCCCTCGGAGCACAGGCCGTAGGCGACGTTCTGCTGCTTCAGCCCGCAGCGGGTGGTCGAGCCGATCAAGCAAGATGTTCTCGGATGCGGCGGTCGAGGTCTGCAGGTGCTTCACCGGGACCTTCTTGACGAGAGAACCCAGGTAGTAGTAGTCGCCGACGACGGCTCCGACGATCAATACGATCACGACGCCGAGGGCGATCAGCGATCGTCGCAACCATCGACGCCTCCTCGGCGCAGTCCGTATGCGTACCACGTCGCCGACGAATTCACGAGTTGCCGAGGGCGAGCAGGCGGTCGTGGTTGGCCAGGGCGGAGGTTTCGCCGCGGCCGCTCTTCCTGTCGCGAGGCACTCGTCAACGTTATGGCAACGACCTGACGGAATTGTTAACACGTCCTCGATTCGACGCTCGCCGCGACGCACGACGCTATTAGTGACCTGCCACGAAGCGCTGGATCGCTTCCACGTGGAGAAACACGGGTCCAGCCTTGGCGCACGCCACGAAGGGGTAGGGCACGACCGTCGACTCTTTTTGGTTGGGTGGGTAGACCCGCAACCCCGCTGCGGTCATCGTACGAGCACGTGGCGCTCGGGAAGTTCTCGGCCACGGTGATTTGAAGGATCACGGTGGCGGTGTTGCGCGACGTCGAGTTCTCGAATCCTCGAGCGGTGCGCGCACTGGTGAGCGTGATGTGGGCGGGCGCGTGTTCAGCGTCGCGTCCCGCTGAGCTGCCGAGTTGGATCCCGGTCTGGGTGATCGCCGAAACACCGGGGTATCCGTACAGGGTGCAACTGTGCGCTGAAAGGTTGGTCATATTCAGGTTGTAGTAGGAACTGCCAGCCGCGCCGTTGCCCATCGTGTTCAGCCAGACGTCGAGGTTGGCGGTCGTGCAGGCCGGCGCCGAGGCGGCGGCCGAGGGGGTCGCGTGTTCGGCCACGCTCCACACGAAAAGACCTCCGACAAGGATAAACACACCGGCGATCGCAGAAAGCTTCCTCGCGAACTTCGTTGGATGGACAAGGCTTGGCTGTCTCATCACGCACCTCCGCGCACTGCGAGTATGGGGGAATACTTCGATTATTTGTGCTCTCGCGTAAATAATCGTAGGTGCGTTATTGGCGCCAAAACTTCGCTTTAGCTATATGTCACGGAGATGTAAAGAAGTTGCGAACACGTTGCGCGAGCCAGTCCGCCGACGGCTTTTTGCTGCGGGCGAAGGTCTTTCGATCGACCGCAACAATCCCGAACTGCGGGCGATAGCCGAGGTTCCACTCAAAGTTGTCCAGCAGGGACCACTGGAAGTACCCGCGAACGTCGCGACCCTCGTCGAGGAGTCGCTTCAGACCACTGAGCGCCTCGTCGAGGTAGCGGATCCGCTGGGTATCGTCGGCCGTGCCGATCCCGTTCTCGGTGACGATCACCGGCAGTCCGGTGAGCTCGGCCGCCCGACGGGCGGTGTACTCAACGACCTGGGGCCAAAACAGATATCCCATCTCGGTTGTCTCACCGTCGGGCGGCTCCAGGCCGTTCGGACCGATCGTGAACTTGGTGTAGCACTGGACGCCGACGTAGTCGTCTCCCTCCCGAGTGAGCAGGTACTTGTCTTCCATCTCCTCGCGAAGGCTCTCCATTCGGTCGTGGGACCCCTCCACGGCCGCCCACTCGTGCAGGGAGAGAGGTAGGCCAATGGGAAAGTTGCCCGGACCCTCGGCGAGGACGTTGCGCATAGCCACGTGGCACGCGCGCATCGTCTCATTCACCGCAACGAAGCGTTCCCAGCTGTGCGCCTCAGGAGGAAAGGTGCCGAGCAGGTAGCCCATGAGGGCGACGATGTTCGGTTCGTTGATGGTGCACGCCACGCCGATGAGATCACCGAGTGACTCACTCACCACTCCGGCGTAGTCGGCGATCCAGCCCACGATGTCGGGGCTTTCGAACCCGCCGTGGTCGGCCACCCAGAGAGGCAGCGTGAAGTGGTGCAGGGTGACCACCGGGGTGATGGAGCGCTCTCGACACGCGAGGAGGACGTTGCGATAGTGCGCGAGAGCTTCGCTCGAGACCACGCCCTGGTCGGGTTGGATGCGTGCCCACTCGACCGAGAGTCGAAACGAGTCCAGACCTAGCGAGGCGAGAATGTCGAGATCTTCTTCGTACCGGTGCCACGAGTCGCACGCGGCGCCACAGACCTCGACGGCGGGGCTGTTGGGCAGTCGTTCAAATCGCCACCAGTCGGTGTTGTCGTTACCGCCTTCGATTTGATACGCCGAGGTTGACGTACCCCAGGAAAACGGAGCGGGAAAGTGCACTGTTCGCGGACTCATGTCCCCA
The DNA here is from genome assembly GCA_963844615.1 of uncultured Acidimicrobiaceae bacterium. Lineage (GTDB taxonomy): Bacteria > Actinomycetota > Acidimicrobiia > Acidimicrobiales > RAAP-2 > RAAP-2. Next base: position 383,391 of record CAWJOZ010000001.1, read on the forward strand.
AGTTAGAACGCGGCGACCCGAGGAGCCCAATGGCGTCTCCGATAGCGTGGACGAATCGCGTGACGCGAGTCGATGCTGATTAGCGTGCACGAGGCAGTGAGCTCGATGGGAGAACGGGTGATTAGCGGAGGTCAACTCGCCACATTCGTGGTGGCGTCGCTGGTCATCATTATCGTGCCCGGGCCGAGCGTCCTGTTCACCCTGGCCCGGGGCATCGCCTGGGGTCGCGCGGTGGCGGTGCTCACCGTGCTCGGCAACTGCCTGGGCACGCTCATTCTCTCGGCCATCGTGGCCGTGGGTCTTGGCCCCCTCCTCGCGCACTCCAGGGCACTCTCCATCACGTTGCAGCTTCTCGGCGGGGGGTACCTGATCTGGCTCGGCATCGGGGCCATGCGCCATCGTCACGAGCACGCGCGCGCCATGACCGAACGCGAAGGGGTGCGGCCGCGCAATACGACGATCGTTCGTCAAGGGTTCACAGTCGGAGTGTTGAATCCCAAAGCGCTCGTGTTCTTCGTCGCCGTGTTTCCCCACTTCGTCAATCGTTCCAAGGGCAACGTCACGTTGCAGTTGCTCCTCCTCGGCGTCATCTTTACGGGTTTGGCGTTTTGCAGCGACTCGACGTGGGGAATCATTGCGGGCACCGCGCGTGAGTGGCTGTCCGGTTCTCCGAAGCGCTTGGTGGTGATGCGCGAAGTAGGCGCCTGCGTGATGATGATCCTCGGTCTCGTCATTATCGTGAGCGCCCTCGCGTCATAACGAAGGACGTCGCGCGCTCGTCCGTGCATGTGCGCTTCCTACACTGCCTGGGACGAAAGGAACGTAATGGCTATGCACGGTGGCGGCATGGGGCGGTGGTGGTCTAAGTGGCCTGCGCTCTCTGCGGCGCGACCGGAAGATCCTCGAGCACCGGATTAAGAAGGGCACGTTGCCGCGGATCCTCAAGTTTGCGCGCCGCTACCGACGAGCCCTGATCTTCTTCCTGAGCGTGGTCGTCGTCGACGCCGTGATCTCCTCGGTCTCACCGTTGATCCTGCGCGAGATCATCGACGTGGGGATCCCTGAGCACAGCGTCCACTTGGTGGTGTGGTTGGCGGCGTTGACGGCTTTCCTGGCCATCGCCGACGCTGGTCTGCAGATGTTCGAGCGACGGGTGTCGGCGGTGATCGGCGAAGGTCTCATCTACGACCTGCGCGCTGACGTCTTTCGCCACATCCAAGAGATGCCCATCGCCTTCTTCTCGCGTACGCAGACCGGTGCGCTGATCAGTCGTCTCAATAACGACGTCATCGGCGCGCAACAGGCCTTTACTGATCTGTTCTCCAACGTCGTCGGCAACCTCGTGCTGGTCGTCATCATCCTCGTCGTGATGTTCATCCTGAGTTGGCCGATCACGCTGGTGGCCCTCATCCTTGTGCCGGTTTTCCTCATTCCGGCCCGTCGAGTGGGGCGACGTCTGGGAACGCTGTTCCAGCGCGGCATGGAGCTCAACGCCGAGATGAACATGGTGATGTCCGAGCGGTTCAACGTCGCGGGCGCCATGCTGGTGAAACTGTTCGGACGCCCCGCGGAGGAGCGTGAGAACTTTCGAGGTCGCGCGCAGCCCAGGTTCGTGACATCGGCATACGCCAGGCCACGTACCAGCGCTTCTTCTTCATCTCGCTCACTCTGACGGCCTCTCTGGCGACGGCCTTCGCCTACGGCTTCGGTGGCGTCGAAGTCGGTTCACGGGGTCTTCGCGGTCGGTACGGTGGTGGCGCTGACCGCGTATCTTGGGCGGCTCTACGGACCTTTAACTCAGCTCTCGAGCCTCAACATCGACTACATGTCCGCCATGGTCAGTTTCGAGCGTCTCTTTGAAGTGCTGGACCTCGAGCCCATGATCAAAGAGAGCGACCGAATCCGATGGCGATCCCGCCGGGTCCCGCCGAATTGCGCTTTACCCACGTTGACTTTTCGTACCCCGGGGCCGAAGACGTATCCTTGGCGTCGCTCGAAGCGGTCGCGCGACTCGACGATACGCCGCGCACCGCGGTGCTCCACGACATCAACTTCGATCGTCGAAGCCGGGGACCATGACCGCCCTCGTTGGTCCGAGCGGGGCCGGCAAAACCACCATCTCGATGCTGGTCTCGCGTCTTTATGACGTGGACGCGGGCTCGGTGACGATCAACGGCGTCGACCTGCGCGACGCGTCGACGGCGTCACTGAACGCGACCGTGGGCGTCGTGACCCAAGACGCGCACCTCTTTCACGACACGCTGCGCGCGAATCTCGCTCTTCGCCAAGCCCGACGCCACCGACGAAGAGATCGCGATCGGGCGCTGGCGTCCGCCCAGATCGCCGAACTGGTCGCGTCGCTGCCGTCGGGCCTCGCGACGGTGGTGGGCGAGCGGGGCTATCGACTCTCGGGCGGCGAGAAGCAGCGCGTCGCGCTCGCGCGTCTGCTGCTCAAAGCGCCGCAGCGTGGTGGTCCTGGACGAGGCGACGGCACACTTGGACGCCGAGAGCGAGGCGGCCGTCCAGCGCGCGCTCGATGAGACGATGAGTCAGCGCACGTCGCTCGTGATCGCCCACCGACTCTCCACGATTCGCAACGCCGATCAGATCCTGGTCGTCGACGACGGGCGGATCGTCGAGCGCGGCACCCACAGCCAACTGCACGCGCAGCCCGGCCTCTACCGCGACCTCTACGAGACGCAGTTCAAGGGCCAGGAGAAGTAGTCCGACTAGCCCATCGCGTGAGCGCCGCCGTCGACGTGGATGACCGAGGCGGTCGTCGCACGCAGCAGCGGGGAGAGCAGAGCGACGGCGGTGTCGGCGACGGCGCTGGCGTCATGAACGTCCCAGCCCAGGGGCGCTCGCTCGCCCCAGGTGTCTTCGAAGAGCGCGAATCCCGGGAATCGACTTCGCCGCCATCGTGCGCACGGGACCGGCGGCGAGCATGTTGACGCGAATGTGGTCGGGACCGACTTCGCGCGCGAGGTAGCGGCCGAGCGACTCCAGTGCCGCCTTCATGACACCCATCCAGTCGTACATCGGATAGGCCGCGTGACCGTCGAAGTCGAGCGCCACCACCGACGCGCCGCCGTTGGCTTCGCTCTTTTGCAGCAGCGGCCGAAAGGCGCCCACCAGAGCGGCGAGCGAGTACGTCGAGGCGTGCATGGCGGTCGACACGTCCTCAAAGGGCGCGGCGAACATCCCGAGCCCAGGCAACTGGTGGGGCGTAGCCAATGGCGTGGACGAGGCCGTCGAGTCGCCCGAATCGTGCCGTCACTTCCTCGACGGCGCGCGCTCGACCTGCTCGGGATCCATGACGTCGAGTTCAATGATCTCGCCGACGTCGCCGAGCTTCTTGCGCGGTGCGTCGGGTGATCGACAGTGCCGCGACCGAATCCCGACAGCGCGATGGTCGCGCCTTCTTCGAGCGCGCGCTCGCGCGATGCCAAAGGCCAGTGAGTCGTCGGTCAGGACCCCCGTGATCAGGATACGGTTATCGCTCAGGAGTGCCATGTCGCTAGCGTACTTCTAGGTTTTGAGCATTGGGGACGACAATGACGACAGTGGGAGTGTTAGGCGGAACGGGTCCGGCCGGACGGGGCGTGGCGATGCGTCTGGCCAGTGCCGGGTACGACGTGGTACTCGGATCGCGCGATGAGACTCGCGCGCGCGACGCCGTCGCCGGTCTCGTTGCACGCGGGGCGGTGTGATCCGCGGAGCGACGCAACGAGACGGCCGCCGAGTGTGACCTCGTGGTGCGTCGCGACGCCCTGGGACTCGGCCGTCGCGACCGTCGCAGCCTCTGCGCGAGTCGCTTGAACGGCAAGGTCGTCATCTCGATGGTGAACGCGCTCGTGCGCGAGGGCAAAGAGCTCGTTCCGCTCTACCCGCCGCGCGGTTCGATGGCCGCGCAGTTGGCCTTCGCCTTGCCCGAGAGCCCGATCGTCGGGTGCCTTTCACCACCTGCCCGCAAGTGAGATGGAAGACCTCGACAGCGGACTCGACGCGGACGTCATGATTTTCTCGGACACGCGTCGGCGCGCGCGAGCCGTCGTCGCGATGGTCAACGAGATGCCGGGGCTGCGCGGAGTGGAAGCCGGCTCGATGTCTCTGGCGAGTGCGGTCGAGGCGTTCACCGCCGTGTGCATCTCCATCAACATTCGTCACAAGGCTCACACTTACGTCAAGCTGGCCGGACTCAACGACTAATGCAGCTCTACGACAGTGCGCGTCGGGGCGTCTACCCGCTCGAGGTCGGCCCCGTGGTCACGCTCTACAGCTGTGGCATCACGCCCTACGACGCCGCGCACCTGGGTCACGCGTTCGTCTACCTGGCCTTTGACATGCTCGTCGCCGTCTGCATCGACGCGGGCACGAGGTGCGCTGCGTGCGCAACGTCACCGACGTCGACGACGACATCTTGCGCAAAGGCGCGCGAGCTCGGCGTCAACTACCTCGACCTCGCGGCCCAGGAGATGGTCATCTTCGAGCGCGACATGAAGCTCATCAACCTGCTGCCGGTGTACTCCGAGCCGCGAGCGACCAGCGCGATCCCCGAGATCCTGACGTTGATCGGCGAGACCTTCGATCGCGGCGTCGCCTACGAAGTCGACGGCAACGTGTACTTCGAGGTCTCGAAGTTCCCGCGCTTCGGACAAGTCAGTCACGACGACGCGACGACGCATGCTGGAACTCGCGGCCGAACACGGAGGGCGACCCGACGATCCTAGCAAGCGCGACCCGCTCGACTTCGTCTTGTGGCAGCCCTCCCTCGAGGACGAGCCGGCGTGGGAGTCGCGCTGGGGACCGGGTCGACCCGGTTGGCACATCGAGTGTTCGGCGCTCGCGCTGCGCGAACTCGGCGTGACGCTCGACGTGCACGGCGGCGGGCGCGACTTGGCCTATCCCCACCACGAGTGCGAGGCCGCCCAGAGCGAGACGGTGACGGGCGAGCCTTTCGTCAAGCACTGGATGCACGTGGGGCTCGTCGGACTTGACGGGGTGAAGATGAGTAAGTCGCTGGGCAATCTCGTCTTCGTCCACGATCTGGTCAGCCGTTCTGAGCCCGCGGCGGTGCGACTCTCGCTGCTCGATCAGCACTACCGCGAGGACTGGGAGTGGCGCGACGAGATGTTGTCACGCGCGCAGTCGCGTCTCGCGACGTGGCGCTCGTCGTTGACCGGTCGCACGTTCGAACGTGCTCGACGACGTGCGCGACGCGCTGGACGACGACCTCGACACGCCCGGCGCGCTTGCGCGCGATCGACGCCGCGGCTCACGCGGGGGCCAACGTCACCTCGGCCGCCGCGTTGCTCGGCGTTACGCTGTAGCGAGCGAAAGGTCGTGATGTCCGAGATCACAGTTGAGCTCCCCGACGGCAGCGCGCGCACCCTCGAGGAGGGCGCGACGGCGCTCGATCTTGCCGCCGCGATCGGTAAACGGCTGGCGAAGGACGCGTTGGCGGCGAGAGTGAACGGCTCGCTGACCGACCTGTCGGCGCCGCTCGCCGACGGCGACAAGGTGGCGATCGTCACGCCGGCGAGCGACGACGGCCGCGAAGTCCTTCGCCACTCGAGGGCCCACGTGATGGCCCAGGCGGTGACGCGACTGTGGCCCGGGGCGCACTACGCGATCGGTCCGGCCATTCGCGACGGCTTCTACTACGACTTCGAACTTCCTGGTGGAGAGCACTTTAGTGACGACGACCTCGCGCGCGGTCGACGCCGAGATGCGGGCGATCATCGCCGAGGACCAGCCCTTCACGCGCCATGAGTACTCGATTCGACGACGCCCTGGCGCTCTTTCGCGATCAGCCCTTCAAGGTCGAGATCATCGAGGCGGTGGCCGCGAGGCGAGCGAAGAGGACCTCGCCGAGACGGGTGGCGATCAGATGGTCTCGACCTACTCGAACTCGCCCGCGTTCGTGGATCTCTGCCGCGGACCCCACGTTCCCTCGACCTCGCGACTCGGGCACTTTCGAACTGACCCGCGTGGCCGGGGCGTACTGGCGCGGCGACGAGAAGAACCCCCAACTACAGCGCATCTACGGCACGGCCTGGGAGTCGAAGGAGGCGCTGGCCGCTCACCTGCATCAACTCGAAGAGGCCGAAGCGCGCGATCACCGCAAGCTCGGGGCCGAGCTCGACCTCTTCTCGTTTCCCGAGCGAGATCGGTCCGGGACTCGCGCTCTTTCATCCCAAGGGCGGAATCATTCGACGCGTGATGGAGGAGTACTCGCGCCAGCGTCACGAGGTCTCGGGATACGAGTTCGTCTACTCGCCCCACATCACCAAGGCCGAACTCTTCGAGACCTCGGGCCACCTCACCTGGTTCGCCGAGGGCATGTACCCGCCGATGGAACTCGACGAGGGCCAGCGCTACTACCTCAAGCCGATGAACTGTCCGTTTCACATGACGATCTTCAATGCGCGCCAACGCAGCTATCGCGAGTTGCCGCTGCGCATGTTCGAGTTCGGCTCGGTCTATCGCTACGAGAAGTCCGGCGTCGTCCAAGGACTCGACCCGCGTTCGCGGCATGACCCAGGACGACGCGCACATCTTCTGCACGCGCGACCAGATGGCGGAAGAGTTGACGCAGCACGCTCAACTTCGTGCTCGACCTCCTGCGCGACTTCGGTCTCAACGACTTCTATCTCGAGCTCTCGACGCGACCACCGGGCAAGGCGATCGGCAGCGACGAGGAGTGGGCCGAGGCCGAGGCGATCCTCGGCCGAGGTCGGTCAGCGAGGCCGGCCTCGAGTTCGTGATGGATCCGGGCGGCGGCGCGTTCTACGGACCGAAGATCTCGGTGCAGGCGCGCGACGCGATCGGGCGCACCCATCAGATGTCGACCGTTCAGCTGGACTTCCAGACGCCCAACAACTTCGACGCCACCTACGTCGCGCCCGATAACTCGCGCCAGCGTCCGATCATGATTCACCGCGCCCTCTTTGGTTCGGTGGAGCGCTTCATGGCGATCTTGATCGAGCACTACGCGGGCAACCTGCCGACCTGGCTGTGCCCCGAGCAGGTTCGCGTACTCGGGCGTGCGCGACGATCACGACGACTACGCCTTCGAGGTCGCGGCACTTGCTGCGCGAGCGCGGCTTCGCGACCCACGTCGAAGAGGCGAGCGAACCACTCGGCGCTCGCATTCGCAAGGCCAAGCTCGAGAAGATTCCCTACGTGCTTGTGGTGGGCGATGATGACGTTGCGAACGGCACGCTCGGCATCAACGCGCGAGGTTCGAACGATCCCGAGCGCGGCGTAAGCGTCGGGGAGTTCGCGCAGCGCCTCGTCGACGAGGTCGCTCGTCACGCCTCTCCCGAGGCGCCCTAGTGGGTCTGGAGCGATTCTCGGCGGCCTGGCGCGAGAGCTACGTCTCGAGCGCCTTCAGCCGGTGAGCACGATCGCGACGACGCGAGGTGCGTGTTCTGTCAGCTGGCCACCGAGCCGGTCGAGCGAGTCGACGGGCGTGCTGTGGCGAAGCGAGTACACGTACCTCGTGCTGAACGCGTTTCCCTACGGGTCGGGGCATCTCCTCGTCGTGCCGTATCGTCACGTGGCCGAGCTTCGAGGAACTGAGCGACGAGGAGTACCTCGACTTCTCGGGGGTCCTGCGACGCGCGGTGATCGCCCTCAACGCGGCGTACGGACCCTGACGGCATGAACGTGGGCATGAACCTCGGCTCGGCGGCGGGGCCGGCATTCCCGCAGCACCTGCACGCCCACGCCTGCCGCGCTGGAACGGCGACACCAACTTCATGACCTCCATTGGCGAAACGCGGGTGCTCTCTGAGTCCCTGATGTCGACCTGGCGCAAAGTCCACGCCCAGTTGGGAACGCGAGAGTTACTGATGCGGTAGAGGTAGACTGCGACCTATGAGCCAAGAGGGTCGATGTTCGACGGCAAATTCCGCCAGTCGGTAGACGCGAGGATGGCGCCCGTGGGGCGCGGGCTCGTTCGAATCGGCTTTTCGGCCGACGTGGTGACGACCTCGGGACTGGTCTTCGCTGGTGCGACCGCCTGGGCCATCGCGGCCGGGTACAACTGGCTGGCGATCGTGCTCTTGACGCTGACGGGTTTTCACGATCTGCTCGACGGGGCCGTCGCCAAGGCCAGTCATCGAGCCAGCCAACGCGGCAGCTTCTTTGACTCGGTGACTGACCGCGTCGGCGACGCCGTGCATCATGGGTGGTGTCGCCTACTACCTCACCGCCCATCACCACGGCCAGCTTGTCCTGTTGCCCTTTGGCATCTTGACCACGACGTTCTTGATCTCGTACCAGCGTTCGAAGGCCGAGAGTCTGGGCCTGGCCGCCAAGGGTGGCCTGATGGAGCGCGCCGAGCGACTTATTCTGCTCGGCGATCGGGCTGGTCAGCTACACAATATTTATACCGGTGCTGTGGGTCATGTTGGGACTCACCGCGATGACCGCCATCGGTCGTTTTTGGCGGGTGTGGCAGGTGGCTGCTCGACCGGCCCGCGCACCCGTCCCGCCCCGCGCGTTCGTCAACACAGTCGACGACTGCGCGAGGGACTGAGTCGCGCGTCGCGTCATTAGGCGTGGCCCCTCGCGCGCGCGTTGTCGCGCTCAAGACGCTCGGCTCGGCGATGGAGACGTTGCCCGAACGCTTCGACGTGGCTGCGGCCGAAACGATCGCCCAGGCGCTGGGCCGGCGAACGACGACATCGCGCGGCACCTCGAAGACAACCTTCGCCACGTACTCGCGGCCCCCGGGTCGAGCGTGAGCGCCGATCTCCTCGAGGAGTTCGTGGACCGCGGCTTTCGCGGGCTACGGCCAGTACTGGGCTGAGGGCGCGAAACTGCCCGCTATTCCTCGATCGACGGTCGAGCCAGCGCTTCCAGATCGCCGAGGGCCTCGAGCACTTACTGGCCGCGAAGGCGCGGGGTCAGGGCCTCATCGTGGCCTTGCCCCATATCGGTTCCTGGGAGTGGGGCGGAGCGTTTCTCAATACGATCGGGCTCACCATGACCGCCGTCGCCGAGGAGCTCGATCCGCCCGAACTCTTCACGTGGTTCAAGAAGAAGCGCGAATCCATGGGCATCCTCATCGAGCCGCTCAACGAGCACGCGGGCACGGTGCTGCTCTCGACGTTGCGCGCAGGCGGGGTCGTAGGTCTGCTGTGCGACCGCGACATCCAGGGCAGTGGCATCGAGGTGGAGTTCTTTGGCGAACGTGTCCGATGCCGTCGGGTCCGGCCACGCTCGCGCTGCGCACCGGGGCGACGCTGGTGGTGGCGGCGTGTTACACGGGTCCCGGTCGCGATCACTACGCCGCCGTCACACCGCCCATCGACACCACGCGCACCGCACGACTGCGCCAGGACGTAGGTCGCGTCACCCAAGACGTCACGCGCGAGCTCGAGCACCTCATTCGACGAGCCCCCGAACAGTGGCACGTGCTGCAACCGAGGTTCGCCTCGTGAGCGGTCGTCGCGTCGCCCTCGTCTCGCCCTACGCGCTGAGCGTGTACGGCGGCGTACAGGAACAGGTGCTCGCCATGAGTCGCGTGCTGAGCGCGCGCGGCAGCCACGTGCTGGTCCTCGCGCCGGACGCCAGTGACGTCACCCGCTACGACACGCCCGCCGAGGTCGTTCGACTGGGACGACTCACGTCGGTGCCGGCCAATGGATCGCGGGCGCCCCTCACGTTGTCGCCACGCGCCTCGTTTCGGGCGCGACGTGCGCTCGATACCTTTTCGCCGGACGTCGTGCACTACCACGAACCCTTTGCGCCACTGCTCTCGTGGGCGAGTCTTCGCGCGCACGCCTACCCGTCGGTGGGCACCTTTCATCGCGCGGGTTCGGGCCCGGCGCTCAAGTTCGGTGCGCCAGTCATTCGATCGCTATCGAAGGGACTGGACGTTACAGTCGCGGTCAGCACCGCGGCGGCCAGCACGATCGAGTCGGTGACGGGGTCTGAGTGCGACGTTCTCTTTAACGGATTCGAGACTGAGCGATTCATAACCTCGCCGCGTGAGCGATCGGTGGAGGTTGTCCTTCTCTTCGTGGGTCGTCTCGATCAACGAAAGGGCGTCGCCACCGTGATCGAGGCGACTCGCGAGCACAACTCGCGCGGCGGACGACCGTGGCGACTGGTGATCGCGGGCGACGGCCCCGATCGTGCTCGCCTGGAGGCCCTCGCCGCCCACGACGGGCGCGTCGTATTCCTTGGTCGAGTGAGTGATGCCCAGAAGCGGTCGTGGATGCGACGGGTCCACGTGCTGGTGGCTCCCTCGACTCACGGTGAGAGTTTCGGACTGGTCCTTTTAGAGGGCATGTCGAGTGAGATGCTCGTGGTGGCCAGCGACATTCACGGGTACCGCGAAGCGGCCGGGGGACACGCGAAACTGTTCCACCCGGGCGACGCGCAGGCCCTGGAGCAGGCCATCGACTCCGCCCTGGCCGAGGGGAGCGAGGAACACGTCCAGTCGGCCCGCGCCTACGCCGAGAACTGGTCGATGACCAAGTTGATCGAAGAGTATGAGAAGCGATACGCGCTCGCGGAAGAGCGATTTGGGGACCCGGTAGCCTAAGTACGTGGCCACCAAGCAACGATCGCGCTCGGGGCGATCTCACTCCTCTCGAGAGCGAGTCCGCCGTCACGTGACCCCGGTTCTCGATCCGAACTGGAATAACCCATACGCGCCCTCGACCGCGGAACGGCACACTCACGAGCGGGCCGTGCGCGCCTTCGCCTTTCGCCGTCGCCTGCCCCAGACACTGATCATCGCCGTCGTCGTGGTGGCTCTCGTGGTGGGTGTCGTGGCGGTGCCGTGGTTGCCCGCCGTCGGAGTCGCGGTGGCCCTTGTCTACGTCTGGGATCTGCGCCGGTCCATCTCGACCTTCGCCGAACGGGGCAACACCTTGGGCGCGTCGATGCTGGGTACCTTCATCCCCGGCGGGAGTCCGACCGAGCGCCTGCGATTGGTGACGGTGCTGGACCGCTTGGCCGCCACGTTTGGCGTGGACCACGTCTCGGCGTTCATCGTGAGCGAACATGGCTACAACGCCGCGCTCGTGCCCGACGGCCAGAAGTACTCCTTGTTCGTCACCTCGGCGGTGATGCAGGACTTCGAGCTCATCGAACTCGAGGGCGTCGTGGCGCACTGCCTCGCGCGTCAGCGACTGGGACTGCTCGAGCGTGAGGCGCTGTCAGCGGTCTTGTCCCTCAGTGATCAGTCGCGTCGCGACCTGGCGGGTCCCGCCCAGGCTTACCGGGCCGATGAGGTCGCGGCCGCCAGTATCCGCTACCCGCTCGGCCTTGCCGGCGCGCTGCGAAAGTGTGCACGCCAACAACTCGCCCCCGACTCCTTTTTTACCTCACCAACCTACGACCAGTGGCGCTGGGTCTTCTTCAATCCCTGGAGCGATCGCACCGAGAGTGACCTGTCGGACTTAGACGACCCCGAGCTGCGCGCCCGGGCTCTCGAAGAGTGGTAATTGACCGCCATTAGGCTGTTGTCATGAGTTCTTCACCCACGACCGGATCGGCCCTCGTGAAACGAGGACTGGCGGACATGTTGCGCGGCGGCGTCATTATGGACGTGGTCAACCCCGAGCAGGCCAAAATCGCCGAGGACGCCGGGGCCGTGGCGGTCATGGCCCTGGAGCGCGTGCCCGCCGACATCCGTCGCGACGGGGGAGTGGCGCGCATGAGCGACCCGCTCATGATCCAAGAGATCCAGGCCGCGGTGACGATTCCGGTCATGGCCAAGGCCCGCATCGGGCACTTCGCCGAAGCCCAGATCCTTCAGGCCCTCGACGTGGATTATATCGACGAGTCCGAGGTACTCACGCCCGCGGACGAGGAAAACCACATTGACAAGTGGGCCTTTACCGTGCCCTTCGTCTGTGGGGCGACGAACTTGGGCGAGGCGCTTCGTCGCATCGGCGAAGGCGCGTGCATGATTCGCTCCAAGGGTGAAGCCGGAACCGGCAACGTGGTCGAGGCCGTGCGGCACCTGCGCACCATCAACGCCCAAATGCGTCGCCTGCACAGCGCGGACGCCAATGAGGTCTACGCACTCGCGAAGGACCTCCAAGCCCCACTACCGCTGGTCCAAGAAGTCGCGGCCACCGGCAAGTTGCCCGTTCCGCTCTTTTGCGCGGGAGGACTGTCGACGCCCGCGGACGCGTCACTCGTGATGCAGTTGGGCGCCGAAGCAGTCTTCGTGGGCTCGGGGATCTTTAAGAGCGACGATCCCGTGCGCATGGCCGCGGCAATGGTGGAGGCGGCCACGCACTTCGAAGACGCCTTGGTCGTGGCCAAAGTCTCGACGGGCTTGGGCGCAGCGATGAAGGGGTTCGAGACCTCCACGTTGGAGCAGCGGCTCGCCGAACGCGGCTGGTAATGACGCGCGTCGGCGTTCTGTCGCTCCAAGGCGACGTGGGCGAGCACACCGCGATGCTCGAATCGCTGGGTGCCGAAGTCGTCAGAGTCCGCACCACAGACCAACTCGATGCGATCGACGCGCTGGTGATGCCCGGGGGCGAGTCCACGGCGATCGCCCACCTGCTTGTGACCTCGGGTCTGAAGGACGCTCTCGCCCTCAAACTCAAAGAGGAGTTGCCGGTACTGGGCACGTGCGCCGGACTCATCCTGCTCGCCCAAGAAGTCCTCGACGGTCGAAGCGATCAGTGGAGCTACGGCGCGCTGGACGCGTCCGTGCGACGCAACGGCTACGGCCGGCAGATTGCGAGCTTCGAGACCGAACTCGACGTCCAGGGTGTGGGACGCGTGCCGGGAATCTTCATTCGCGCTCCGCGCATTGACGCCGTCGGCACCGACGTCGAGGTCCTGGCAACCTACGATCGCGGCACCGGCGAAGGCGAACACCCCGTCTTCGTGCGCCAGGGAGCCGTCTGGGGTCTGTCCTTTCACCCCGAGCTCTCGAGCGACGCGCGCGTGCACGAGCTCTTTCTCAAATCTCTGTAATTTCGATTAGGTAGTGTGTCAGTCTGACGCTGCGCGGGCCGAAGTCCGCAGGGCTCTACCCCCCAAAGGATATTGCGAGCAGCGTTTCGATAGGCGTGGTCCTCGCTGACCCACCATTTTCTGCCTTCACGCTTTATCGTGAGGGCCCTGGGTGTGCCCTGTGTGGCCGGTGATAGTTCAGCTTGATCTCTCCGATGCCTAGGGGCCTCAGTCGATGCGCGTCGATGAGTTTCCAACCCCCGTGGTCCTCCCACTGCAGGGACCCAGCGATGGGCCGAGCGAAACCTCGGGAAACCGAGCGGCTCACCCAGCCGAACCCCTCGATAGAAGTCGCTAAAGGCTCTATCCAGTCGCTTCGGGGTTCCTCGACAGAGCGTGACGCCACGGGACAGCATCTCGGGGCGAACGCCTTTCAGGCCAGTGAGAGTTCGACATAGATCAAAGAAGGTAACGGAGCGCCGCTCCCACTTCCGCGCTCCGACTCTTTCCTCTAGGGCCGCGTTGCTCGCGTTGGAACTCCAGTTGGCGCGAGAGCGCCTGAGCCTGGCGCACGGTCGGGTGCAGTCGGTAGCGATAGGTCCGACAGCGTTGGGCGGTGACCTGTAACACGATTACGACGGTAGAAAGACGGTGTAACAGGCAGTTGATCGTCCCCTCAATATGACCCACTACTTTCGATTACGATGATCAGGCCCTTCGGGGCAGGAGGAACAATGTCCGGCCACTCCAAATGGGCAACGACCAAGCACCGTAAGGGCGCCAAAGACTCGGCTCGCGCCAAGGTCTTCGCCAAGCTGATTCGACAGGTGGAGGTTGCGGCTCGCGAGGGCGGAGGAGACCCAGAGGCGAACGCCGCTCTGCGCACGATGTTTCAAAAGGCCCGCGAGTCCTCGGTCCCCTTGGACACCATCGAACGCGCCATCAAGCGTGGCACGGGTGAGTTGGAGGGCGTTCGCTACGACCCGGTGAGCTACGAGGGATACGGACCCGGTGGCGTGGCCGTGATCGTCGAGACGCTCACCGACAACCGCAACCGCACGAGCGCGGAGATCAAGCACCTCTTTGGTAAAAACGGCGGGACGATCGCCGAGCCCGGAGCGGTCTCCTGGCAGTTTGATCGCAAGGGCATTGTCGAGGTCCAAGGACCCGTGGATGAGGATGAACTACTCGAGTGGATCATGGAGGCCGGCGCGGAGAACTACGAAGCAAACGGCAAGAACTACACGGTCACGACGGAACCGCACGACGTGGGCGCGGTGCGCAACGAGCTCGAAGGTCACGGTCTCAAGGTCTTAAGTGCCGACCTCACTCTCGTGCCCCAGAACACGATTCCGGTCAGTGACGAGAGCGAAGCGAAGAAGATCCTGCGCCTGATGGATGCGATCGATGAGCACGACGACGTCCAAAACGTCTACGCCAACTTCGATATTGACGACGATCTGCTGGTGGCCTACGACGGCTGAGCTCGGAAATCCAATACTCGACTCGGAGTTGCTCGCACTGTAACATCGAACGTATGTTCGTACTAGGTGTCGATCCCGGGCTGACCCGCTGCGGGTACGGACTGATCGAAGGCAGTTTTGAAGGGGTCGAGTCGTTCCGAGCAGTGCGCGCGGGAACGATCGAGACGGATCCGGACAATCGGGTCGAAGATCGCCTGCGAGAACTGCACGTCGAACTCTCTTCACTGCTCGCCGAAACGAAGCCGTCGGCCGTCGTCGTCGAGCGCTTGTTCTTTCAGCGAAACGCGAAGACGGCGATTGCCGTGGCCCAGGCGAGTGGCGTGGCCATCGCGCTGGCCGGAGTTGACGGAGTGGCAGTGCGCCAATTCACGTCCCAGGAAGTGAAGTTGGCGCTCACGGGATACGGTGCGGCGAGCAAGAGCCAGGTCCAGGGAATGGTGGCGCGACTCTGCGGATTGAGCGACGTGCCTCGTCCCGCGGACGCGGCCGATGCGCTGGCGCTGGCCATCGCGTACTTCATGATCGTGCGCACCGAGCGCCGGCTCGATCAGGGAGTTCGCGCGTGATCGGCTGGCTGCGAGGTCGTGTGCTCCACCAACTGAGAAACGGTGCGCTGCTAATCGACGTCGGGGGAGTGGGCTACGAGGTTCACCTCGCCTCGAGCGACCCGCCGCCCTTCGACGAGTTGCTCGAGCTCTTCATCTTTACGGTCGTGCGCGAGGACGCGATTCAGCTCTTTGGCTTTTACGGCGCCGAGGAGCGCGAGTTCTTCGAACTCCTGATTGCCACACCGGGGGTGGGACCCTCGACCGCGCTGGGCGCACTTCGCACGATGAGCGTGGCCGAGTTGGCGTACGCCATCGACAGCGAGGACGTGAAGAAGGTGGCGACAATCTCGGGCATCGGACCCAAGACCGCCAGTCGCATCGTGCTGGAGCTCAAGGGCAAAGTGGTCAGCGAAGCCGACTATCGCGAGTCCGATCTCACTGAACACGCCGACGCGGCCATCGAAGAAGCGCTACGCGCACTGGGTTACACCAGTCACGAAGTGCGCGACGCCCTGCGTGACGTGACGCTGCCCGAGGACGAGTCCGAGGCCTTGCGCACGGCCCTGCAGCTCGTGAGGCGCCCGTGAAGCGAGAACTCGATCTCGAACAACTGGGTGAGCACGTCGTGGCGGCCAGTGCCGACGACCAGGAGAGGCGCAGCGAAGCCTCCCTGCGACCGCTCACGTTGGAGGACTTCGTCGGTCAGCGCGACCTCGTGGGACATCTCAGCGTCGTCCTCGGCTCGGCGCGCGCGAGGCACCAAAACGCGGATCATCTCTTATTCGCCGGACCACCGGGACTGGGCAAGACGTCGCTGGCGACAATTGTGGCCAACGAGATGGGTGCGGGTCTTCGCGTGACGTCGGGTCCGGTGCTGTCGCGCCCGGGCGACCTCGCGGCTCTGTTGACCGACCTGCACGACGGCGACGTGCTCTTCATCGACGAGCTGCACCGCCTACCGCGAGCAGTCGAAGAGGTTCTCTATCCCGCCATGGAGGACCTGCGACTTGATGTCATGATCGGTCGAGGTCCCTCCGCACGCTCGATACGCCTCGATCTTCCGAATTTCACGTTGATCGGGGCAACGACGCGCACGGGCCTGGTGGCCGCACCCCTGCGCGATCGATTCGGCTTCATCGGCCAACTCGACCTCTACGACGTCGAAGAACTGGCCGAGATCGCCGCGCGCTCGGCCAAACTACTCGACGTCGCGCTCAGTACGGACGCGGCAGCCCTCATCGCCTCGCGCAGTCGAGGCACCCCGCGCATCGCGAATCGTCTGTTGCGCCGGGTGCGCGACTTTGCTTCGGTCAAGGGTCACGACGAGGTCACCGAGCAGGTGGCGCGCGACGCCCTCGCGCTCTTTGGCGTGGACGAACGGGGACTGGACAAGCTGGACCGCCGAATCCTCACGCTGCTCTGCGATCAGTTCTCATCTCAGCCCGTGGGCCTCACCACTCTGGCCCACGCCTGTGGTGAGGAGCCCTTTACGGTCGAAGACGCGTACGAGCCGTACCTGCTGCGCGCCGGTCTGATGGTGCGCACACCCCGTGGGCGTGTGGCAACCGCC
The DNA here is from genome assembly GCA_963844615.1 of uncultured Acidimicrobiaceae bacterium. Classification (GTDB taxonomy): domain Bacteria; phylum Actinomycetota; class Acidimicrobiia; order Acidimicrobiales; family RAAP-2; genus RAAP-2. The sequence continues at coordinate 399,935 of CAWJOZ010000001.1, forward strand.
CGCGCGTACGAGCACATGGGCATTCAACCGCCACAGAGCGCCCTGTTCTAACGGCTTTATCCCCAGAGAGTAGAGTTTCTCTGTCCGATAACGAAGGAACTCTCGATGACGTCCGCCATTTCTAACGCCCTGTTGCTGGCTGCCACCGCAAAGAAATCGTCGTCCGGCGACCTCTACCTCATCGTCATCTACGTGGTGCTGATCGGCGGGTTCTACTACTTCTACATGCGCCCGCGCAGCCGCCGGATGAAGCAGCAGCGTACCGAGCAGCGCAAGGTCGACGTGGGCGATCGCGCCCAGACGATCGGTGGCTTTGTGGGCACGGTGGTGCGCAACGAAGCCAACCTGGTGACTCTGCGCACCGACGGTGGGGTGGAACTCGATTTCGTCCCGCAGGCCATTGCCCGGCGCTACGACCCGCCCAAGGCCATTCCCGAATCCACTGACGACGACCACGATCATCCGACGGAAGGTAACGCCTCGTAATGCCGCCGCAGGTCGGTTCGCGACGTTCACTCGTCGCTAGCCTCATCATCACCATCGTCATCGCCTTTGGCGCTTTGGGCGCGACTCTGTCAGCGGGATGGGGACCCAAGTTGGGCCTCGACCTGGCGGGAGGACTCAGCGTCGTCTATAAGCCCACAACCAAGGCGACCCTGTCGGACATGCAAGAAGTCGTCACTATCTTGAACAATCGGGTGAACGGCCTGGGCGTGTCGGGGGCCACCGTCAACCTGCAGGGCAAGGACGTCAACGTGAGCGTGCCGGGGGTGACCGACGCTCGACAGGTGCTCGCGATCGTCGGCCAGACGGCCCAGCTGTTGTTTCGCCCCGTGCTCTGCGAGGCTGAGGTCGGGCCCAAGAAGTCGTTGAAATACGTGGCGCCGGGCAAGTTGCCGGCCTGCGGTGCGCAATACCAAACGACCGCCGCCAATCTTGACGTCAATACCTCAACCCAAGAGCCGAGCAACGAGATCGCGCCAGACCCCGCCTTCACGGACATCGAGTCCACCAAGCCCGACCAGGACTTCAAAAAGGACGAAGTGCTCTTGCCCGTGCTCGGCGACAAGAGCCTGCGCTATGTCCTGGGACCGTCGCAGTTGACGGGACGCGCGGTGAAGAAGGCGGTCGCCCAGCAGGACCAGACCGGAGCGTGGGTGGTCAACTACACCCTGACGGGCACGGGCAGCCCCGCCTGGGACAAGGTCGCCCAGGAGAACTTCCACGCCATGGTCGCCATCGAACTCGACGGCATCGTGCAGTCCGCGCCACTCATCCTCCCTGGCCAGGCCACCTTCACCAGCTTCGACGGCTCGGGCGAGATCTCGGGATCGTTCACCGAAAGCTCGGCCAAGACGCTGGCGCTTGCGATGAACTTCGGCGCGCTGCCGGTGCGACTGCAGGTTCTGACCGATCAGACGGTCTCGCCGACTCTCGGCCACTCGGCCTTGGTGGCCGGCCTCGGCGCGGGCCTCGCGGGCCTCGCGTTGGTCTTGCTCTACACGATCCTCTACTACCGGGCCCTCGGTCTGGTGATCGTGCTGGGCCTGTCGGTAACTGCCGCCCTCCTGTGGGCCATCATCTCCGCGCTCGGCCATACCGAGTTTGCGCCCAGCTTCGATCTGGCGGGGGTGACCGGACTCATTGTGAGTATCGGTATCACGGTCGACAGCTACATCGTGTACTTCGAACGATTGAAAGACGAGGCGCGTGCGGGGCGCTCGATTCGGTCGTCGGTTGACCGGGGATTTCGCTCGGCCTGGCGCACCGTGCTGGCCGCCGACACGGTGAGTCTCTTGGCCGCGGTGCTGCTGTACATCATCGCGGTGGGCGACGTGAAGGGCTTTGCCTTCTTCCTGGGTCTTTCGACCCTGATGGACGTATTTATCACGTGGTACTTCACGCGCCCCTTGGTGATTCTGCTGGGTCGACGGAGTTCGGCGGGCCGTTCCGCGCTCTCCATGGCGGCAGGACTCCAGGCAGGTCCCTCGCAGGTGGGAGCGATCAGTGAGTGACACCGACACCTTCGCGCCGGCCGTCGAGCACCACTACGGCCCCGTCGGGCGGCTCTATCACGGCCTTACCACCGTCGACTTCGTGGGACGTCGCAAAGTGTGGTTCAGCATCTCGATGACCATCATCGTGCTGGGCATTGCTTCGCTGGGCTTTCGAGGCTTCAACTTCGGTATCGACTTCAAGGGCGGCAGTTCCTGGGAGGTACTGGCACCGCACACCACCGTCGCGAAAATGACGAGCGTTGTCGAAGCTGCCGGACTGCGCGATCCCACGGTCGAGAAGTTGGGATCCCAGACCTATCAGGTCACGGCCGACATCAACTCACTGAGTTCGACGGCCCAGGTGCAACTCACCGACAAAGTGGCCGACGCGATGGCCAAGGTGGCCGGGAAGTCCGCCAATCAGGTCTCCACGAGCGACGTGGGGCCCAGTTGGGGCGGTCAGATCACCGACAAGGCGATCGAGGCCCTGATCGTCTTCTTCATCGCCGTCGTCGCGTACATCTCGCTACGCTTCGAACCCAAGATGGCGGCCGCGGCCTTCATCGCGATGATCCACGACCTTTTGGTGACCGTGGGTGTGTACTCCCTCTTCGGTCTACAGATCACCCCGGACACGGTGATCGCAATCCTGACCATCCTCGGTTACTCGCTCTACGACACGGTGGTCGTCTTCGACCGCGTCCGAGATAATACGAACGGTGTTTTAAAGGGCGGTGACCTGACCTACAGCGAGATGGTCAACCTCTCGATGAACCAGACCCTGGCTCGCTCGATCAACACCTCGCTGGTGGCGATTTTGCCGGTGCTCGCGGTGCTCGTGGTGGGTGCGGACATCTTGGGTGCGACCACGCTGCAAAGCTATGGTCTCGCTCTGTTCGTCGGTCTGATGAGCGGGGCGTACTCCTCGATCTTCATTGCGAGTCCGTTGCTCGCGATCATGAAGGAACGTGAGCCGCGCTACCGAGATCTCGCAGCCAGAGTGCTGACGCGCAAGGACCGCACGGTTCTCACAGCGACGAGCGCGGCGATGGCCGGCGCCCAGGCCACGGCCTCTACCACGGGCGTGCGACCGATGCGCACGAGTTCGGTCTCGGGAACCATCCAGGCCCGGGCGCGCAAACAGAAGCGACGCTAAGACTCCACCTCCGGGCCCGAGCGAGCTGTCGGGACTGCACTTTCGCGATTCTCCCTACCATTAGGCTTCATTTATGGTGAGTCTCACGTCGCGCAGCACGGCCGACCCGGTCTTGTTGGGCTCAATTGAGCGTCTGATTGCGCGATTTCACGAGCACCACGAAGACGGGGACGACGAACTGATCCGCCGAGCGGGTATCGCGGCCATCAACGCCCACGAGGGCCAGCTGCGCCGCACAGGCGAGCCGTACGTCACCCACCCGATTGCCGTGGCGAGCATTGCCGCCGATCTCGGTTTGGATGAGGTCACCCTGGCGGCCGCCCTCTTACACGACGCCGTCGAGGACACCGGCGTCACGACCCAGTGGCTGGACGAGGAGTTTGGCGCCCAAGTGGCCGCCGTGGTGGACGGGGTCACGAAACTTGATCGACTGGAGTTCGACTCGAAAGAGGCCCAGCAGGCGGCGACGATCCGCAAAATGTTCATCGCGATGGCCCAAGACTGGCGGGTTCTGCTCATCAAGCTGGCGGACCGTCTGCACAACATGCGCACGATCTCGGTCATGCCGATGCACCGTCAACGCGCCATCGCCCAGGAGACCCTTGATGTCTACGCGCCCCTCGCGCACCGCCTCGGTGTCCAACAGGTCAAGTGGCAACTCGAAGACCTCAGTTTCGCGACCCTGCACCCGAAGCGCTACGCCGAGATCGAGCAGATGGTGGCCGCCCGCCAGCCCGAGCGCGAAGCGTACCTGAGCGAAGTGATGGACACGCTGGCCAAGAAGCTCGCAGAGTTCGGTATCGCCGCTGACGTGCGCGGTAGGCCGAAGCACTTCTGGAGCATCTACGAAAAGATGGTCGTCGGCGGCAAGGAGTTCGACGAGATCTTCGACCTGGTGGGTCTTCGGCTCATCGTGGAAGAAGAGCGTGACTGCTGGGCCGCGCTCGGAGCGATCCATGCCCTGTGGTCACCCGTCCAGGGTCGTTTCAAGGACTACATCAACTCACCCAAGTTCAACCTGTATCAGTCGCTGCACACCACGGTCATCGGGCCACGCGGCAAGTCGGTCGAGGTGCAGGTTCGCACCCAAGAGATGCACCGACGGGCTGAGTTCGGCGTGGCCGCTCACTGGAGTTACAAAGAGGGAGCAAGCGACAAGGAAGTCGCATGGATGCGGCGCCTGGCCGACGTGGAAGAAGAGGAAGCGGATCCGATTGCGTTCCTCGAAGCGCTCAAACTCGACCTCGGTCAAGACGAGGTCTACCTCTTCACCCCCAAGGGCCGAGTAATTGCGCTCATCGAAGGGGCGACCCCGATCGACTTCGCCTACGCCGTACACACCGAGGTGGGGCACCGCTGCGTGGGGGCCAAAGTCAACGGGCGCCTCGTGCCACTCGACACCGTGCTGCGGTCAGCCGACGTGGTGGAGATCGTGACCAGCAAGAACGACAACGCGGGTCCTTCGCGCGACTGGCTCAGCATCGCCAAGTCCTCGCGCGCCAAGTCGAAGATTCGCCAGTGGTTCCAGCGCGAACGTCGCGATGACGCGATCGAGGGTGGGCGCGAGGAGCTCACCAAGGCGCTGCGACGCGAAGGTTTGCCGATCGCCACCTCACTGACATCGGGTGCCTTGGACGCGGTCATCAAATCCCTCGGGCTCGAGGATCGCGACGCGCTCTTCATGTCCATCGACTCCGCTCAGATCTCGGCCTTGGCGGTGGTCCAACGCCTCGATCGCGAACTGCGGGGCGGTGACGCCGAGCAGATGCCCACGACAGTCACCAAGGCCCCGCGCACCTCGCGCACCGCACGGCGCAATGCCGGGGTCTACGTGGAGGGTCTCGACGACGTCATGATCCACCTGGCGAGGTGCTGCTCACCGGTTCCCGGGGATAGCATCATGGGGTTCATAACCCAGGGACGAGGCGTCTCGGTACACCGCGACGACTGCTCAAACGCGGTCGCCTTGGCCCAGCGTTTGGGCGAGCGGATCATTGACGTCGAGTGGGACGGCTCGGCGGGTGGTCAGTATCGCGCGGTCCTTGAGATCATGGCCTTCGATCGTTCTCGTTTGCTGCTCGACGTCTCCAAGGTCGTGGCCGAGTACCACCTCAACATCATCTCGAGTTCCTCGACCACGTCGGGCTCGCGCATTGTGCGCATGGTCTTTGACGTCGAGTTGGCTGATCCAGGGCACCTCTCCAGCCTGCTCGCAGCCCTGAAGGGCGTTGATGGAGTCTTCGACGCATTTCGCCAACTGCCGGGTCAGAACAAGACCTCATGAGCGAGTCCGCCGCGCCGTTTCGGGCGCCCGTGGGAACCCACGACGTTCTAGGCCCCGCGTCCGCGCAGTGGGAGGGACTGGCCGCGGTGTTCGCCCAGCTCGCCTATCGCTACGGGTTCTCGCTCGTCATGACGCCGATCTTCGAGGACGTCGGCGTCTTCGTGCGCGGCATCGGTGAGGAGAGCGAGGTCTTTCGAAACGAGATGTACACCTTCGAAGACCGCGGCGGACGCCGGTACGCGCTGCGACCTGAAGGAACGGCGTCGGTGGTGCGCGCCTTCGTCCAGCACCACCCCACGACGCCCTGGAAGGCGTGGTATCTCACGCCGGCCTTTCGCTACGAGAAGCCCCAGAAGGGTCGCTATCGCCAGCACTATCAGTTCGGCGTCGAAGTTCTCGGGACCGACGACCCCGCCGTCGACGTCGAGGTGATCACCCTGGCGCACAACTTCTATCGAGAGATTGGCTTGCGTCAGGTCACCCTTCTCATCAACTCCATGGGACATCGGGAGTGTCGAGCGGCGTACGTGGTGCTCCTCAGTGAGTACCTCGCGGAGCACGAGTCGGAGCTGTGCGACGAGCACCAAGAGAGTTGGCGCGAAAACCCTCTGCGCGTGCTCGACTGCAAACGCGAGGCCTGCGTGCGGGTGACGTCCAAGGGTCCCATGCTGATCGACCACATCTGTGAGGACTGTCGCGGGCACTTTGACGCCGTTGTTGGCGGGTTGAGTGCCATTGGTATCACCGGCACGCTGGAGCCGCGCCTCGTGAGGGGCTTTGACTACTACAACCGCACGACCTTTGAGTTTGTGGCCGAGGCCTTCCAGAGCGCGCAGAACTCCATCGGCGGTGGCGGGCGCTACGACGAACTGGCCGAGGAGCTGGGCGGCAAGCCCACCAGCGGGATCGGCTTTGGCAGTGGCGTCGAGCGCTTGATTCTGGCGCGCGAGGCCGAGGGGGTCAACCGTGATCTCCTCCAGCGAACCCTCGACGTCTTTGTCATCGACACGACCGGTGACGTGTCGGTGGCGGTCATGATCGAGAACCTGCGCGCCGAGGGTTACGCGGTCGATCGCGCCTACGACCAACGCTCGATGAAGGCCCAGATGAAGGCGGCGGACCGCTCGGGTGCGCGCTTCGCGTTGCTGGTCGGACCCGAAGAACTGTCAGTGGGCGAGGTTACGATTAGGGACCTGCGTAGCCAGGAGTTTGACCAGACGCAACAGCGCGTTGGTCAAGGGGCGGTCGTTTCGGCGATCACCGAACTATTGACGAAGTGAAGTGAACATGTCCCCAGACGTTGAAGCCACGAGTTTGCGCGACCTGCTCTGCGCCTCGGTGAATGAGGACCACGTCGGTGAGCGCGTCAGTGTGTGCGGGTGGGTGGCCAAGCGGCGCGAGCACGGCGAGCACCTGGCGTTCCTTGACATTCGCGATCGCTCCGGGGTCGTTCAGGCCGTCGTTGAGGGAACGGTGGATGTGCGCAGCGAGTACGTCGTGCGGGTCACCGGAACAGTGAGGCCGCGGCCCGAGGGAACCGTCAACGAGCGCCTGGCCACTGGTCAAGTCGAGCTCTCTGACTGCCGGGTCGAAGTTCTTGCGATAGCCGAGGCGCCGCCCTTTCAGTTGGACGACCGCGTCGACGTCGACGAAGCAGTTCGCCTCAAGTATCGCTACCTCGACCTTCGCCGTGAACCGATGCAGTCCAACCTGCGCCTGCGCGCACGCGTCAATGCGGCGCTGCGCCAGGCCATGGACGACCAGGGCTTCTGCGAGGTGGAGACGCCACTGCTCTGGGCGCCGACGCCCGAGGGGGCGCGCGAGTTCGTCGTTCCCTCGCGCCTGCATCCCGGCGAGTTCTACGTGCTCCCGCAGAGTCCCCAGATCGCCAAGCAGCTCCTCATGGTGGGCGGTCTCGACCGGTACTACCAGATTGCCCGGTGCCTGCGCGACGAAGACTTGCGCGCGGACCGCCAGTTCGAGTTCACCCAGATGGACATCGAGGCCAGTTTCGTCACCCAGGACGACGTGCTGGCCTTCGTCTCGCGCGCCGTGCTCGATGGGGCCGAGGCAGCGACCGGCGTGCGACCGGGGGAGATCGGCTCGATGACCTGGGCCGACGCGCGCGAGCGCTACGGCACTGATAAGCCCGACCTGCGATTTGACATGACGCTCTGTGACCTGTCCGAGGTGTTCGCGGCGAGCAACGTCAAGGCGTTCTCCGCTCCCGTCGTCAAGGCCATGCGCGTGCCGGGTGGGGCGTCGTTCGCCCGTTCACGCCTGGATCAGCTGACCGACCAGGCGAAGAGTCTGGGTGCCCAAGGCCTCGCGTGGTTCCGCGTCACCAGTGAGGGACTGGACTCACCGCTCGCTCGATTCCTCAGTGAGGACGAAGCGAACGCTCTGTCCACCGTGGACGATTCGGTCGAGGGCGACCTTGTACTGGTGGTGGCCGATCAGTACGAGTTGGCCTGTCACGTACTGGGCGCGTTGCGCGTCGCAATCGGTTCGCCACCGGTCGGCGAGGGTCCACACCGCTACGTGTGGGTAACGGACTTTCCGATGTTCGCCGGCCGCGACGAGGACGGCAACTTAGAGGCGGCCCACCACCCCTTTACGATGCCGCACCCCGAGGACCTCGCACTGCTCGAGACGGACCCGCTCAAGGTGCGCGCTCAGGCCTACGACCTCGTGCTGAACGGATGGGAGTTGGGGAGTGGTTCGGTGCGCATTCACCGCGCGGACATCCAGTCACGCGTCTTTCGGGCCCTGGGCATCAGTGACGACGATGCGCAGAGTCGCTTCGGTTTTCTCCTGGGGGCGTTTCGCTACGGCGCTCCGCCTCACGCGGGCTTCGCCTTCGGCATTGACCGCCTGGTGGCGATCTTTGCCGGAGAGGAGAATATTCGTGAGGTCATCGCGTTCCCCAAGACCCAGTCCGGCGCCGATCTCATGACCGGCGCGCCGAAGAACATCACCGAGCGCCAGTTGCGTGATCTGCACGTGCGCTTTACGAAAGCGACGTGAGCCACGTCACTGTTTGACGAAGCCGCGAGCGAGCGCCTGCGCACGGCGGCGCCCCTCGCCGAACTGTTGCGGCCCAGGACCCTCGATGAGATCGTCGGACAGGATCATCTCGTCGGCTCGCAGGGACCGCTGCGTCGACTGGTCGAGACTCGTCAACTCACCTCGATGATTCTGTGGGGACCGGCCGGTACGGGCAAGACCACGCTGGCGCGAATACTCGCCGACGCCGCGGGCTACGAGATGGAGAGTCTCTCCGCGGTGACGAGCGGCGTCAAGGATGTGCGCGAAGCGATCGCCCGAGCCCGCGAACGCCTCGGTGAACGAGGGGTCAAGACGGTGCTCTTCATCGACGAGGTGCATCGCTTCAACAAAGCTCAGCAGGATCTGCTGTTGCCGGCCACCGAAAGCGGCGTGGTGGTGTTGATCGGGGCGACCACCGAGAACCCGTACTTCGAAGTGAACGCAGCGCTCATGAGTCGCTCCACACTCTGGCGACTGCGCCCGCTCACCGACGACGAACTCGTCACCGTGATCGGTCGCGGGTTGGAGCTGCGCGGCGCGTCAATCTCGGACGCCGCGCGCGAGGCGATCGCCGCCTCGGCCGACGGCGACGCCAGAAGTGCCCTGACCACGCTGGATACGGCGATCACCTTGGCGAGCGCGACGGGCGAGCCCGCGATGGTCGAGCTCGAGGATGTCGCGCGGGCTCGCGACGGGCGTCTCTATCACCAGTCGGCCGACACCCACTACGACCAGATCAGCGCGTTCATCAAGTCGGTGCGGGGATCGGACCCCGACGCCGCACTGTTCTGGATGATATCCATGCTCGAGAGCGGCGAGAGCGCGCGCTTTATCGCGCGGCGCTTGGTGATCCTGGCCAGTGAGGACGTGGGTCTCGCCGCCCCCCTCGGTCTGCTCGTTGCGGAGTCGTCGGCGCGGGCCGTGGAGTTCGTGGGACTTCCCGAAGCTCGCCTGACCCTGGCTCACGCGACACTCACCTTGGCCCTCATGCCCAAGAGCAACTCGGTCACCCGCGCCCTGGGAGCGGCGACCGCGGCGGTCCAAGCGGGCGGGTTGGTCGAAGTTCCCGCGCATCTGCGCGACGCGAGTTACAAAAGTGCGAAGAAGATCGGTCACGGCAGCGAGTACCAGTACGCGCACGACTATCCGGGCGGTTGGGTGGACCAGCAGTACCTACCCGATCGCTGGAAGGGCGCCAGGTTCTACGACGCATCACCGTACGGTCAGGAGGCGACGCTCGCCGAGTCGTGGCGCCTGCGAACTGGCCGGTCCCACCAGGATGAACCCGAGGCGCCGGTAGAGTAACTCGGATGGAAGCGGCCCAACTGCGTTCACTATTCTTGGACTACTTCGCCGCCCAGGGCCACATTGTGGTGCCGTCGGCGAGCTTGATTCCTCACGACCCCACGCTGCTGTTCACCGTCGCGGGCATGGTGCCCTTCAAGCCCTACTTCACCGGGGAAGAGGTCGCTCCCTACGATCGAGCGGTCTCGGTCCAGAAGTGCTTTCGGGCTCCCGACATCGACGTGATTGGCAGCGACCAGCGTCACCTCACGTTTTTCGAGATGATGGGCAATTTTTCCTTCGGCGACTACTTCAAAGAAGGAGCCATCGATTACGCGTGGCAGCTGGTCACCGAGGGTTTTGGCCTCGATCCGGGTCGTTTGTGGGTGACGGTGCACGACGACGACGACGAGGCGGCGGACATCTGGCTCGACGGAATCGGACTGCCCCCCGAGCGCCTGCAGCGAATGGGCGAAGAGAACATCTGGGCGATGGGCGAGGTCGGTCCCTGTGGGTACGACTCAGAGATCTTCTACGACAAGGGTGACGACTTTGGCGAGGCCGGCGGTCCGGCCCTGGGCGGCGAAGACCGCTACGTCGAGATCTGGAACCTCGTCTTCATGCAGTTCGAGCGCCAGTTCGACGGATCAATGATCGAGTTGCCCAAGAAGAACATTGACACGGGCGCCGGCTTCGAGAGAGTTCTGTCCATTTTGAACGGCGTCGAATCGGTCTTTGCGACCGACCTGTTCGCGCCGCTGCTGGACGCGTCGGCCCGCGCGCTCAAGACGACCTACGGTGAAGTGGAGGCGCGCGACATCCTGATTCGTCGGGTCGCGGAACACGGTCGGGCCATGACGATGCTGGTGGGCGACGGCGTCCTGCCGTCGAATGAAGGCCGTGGGTACGTGCTGCGGCGCATCATCCGTCGCGCCATCTTGGCGGCCCGGCGCTCGGGTTCGGACTCGTCGCTCATGGCGCCACTGGTTGACGCCACCATCGACAAGATGGGTTCGGCGTATCCGACGTTGATCGATGAGCGCGACCTGATCGTAGAGATTCTCGAGCGCGAGGAGAGTGGCTTCGCGCGCACCCTGCGCACGGGCCTTGCGCTCCTAGACGACGCCCGCCGAGAAGTCGAGGAAAGCGGGTCGAGCGTCTTTCCTGGTGAAGTTGCATTTAAGTTGCACGACACGCACGGTTTTCCCATCGAGCTCACCAGTGAGATCGTGGCCGAGAGCGGGTTGAGCGTCGAGCGAGAAGCCTTCGATCAGGCGATGTCCGCCCAGCGCGAGCGCGCGCGTGCGGCGGCCAAGACGTTGCGCAAGGCGGACGACGCCCAGTACCGCGAACTGATTGACACGGCGGGGGCGACGGAGTTCGTCGGTCGTGACGTGTCGCGCTACTCACTCGAGACGACCGTGGTGGGAGTACTCGAAGGCGAAGGCGGCGAGAGTGAACTCTTCTTGGACGCTACCCCCTTCTACGCGGAGTCCGGTGGTCAGGTCGGTGACATGGGCACCGTCGTCACCGAGACGGGTCGCTTTGAGGTGGTCGATACCCAGAACGTCGCGGGGGGACTCTTCGCGCACCGCGGCCGACTGCAAGGCGAGATCCTCACCGGTCAGAGCGCGGTGGCCACGATCGACGCTGAGCGTCGAGAGGCGACGCGGCGCAACCACACCGCTACGCACCTCTTGCACGCAGGACTGCGCACCGTGCTGGGTGACCACGTGCGCCAACAGGGCTCCTACGTGGGACCTGAGCGGTTGCGCTTTGACTTTTCGCACGATGGGGGCCTGTCCCGCGAAGAGACGGGTGAGATTCTCACCCTGGCGAACACGGATGTGGTGTTGAACGAGCACGTCGACACCATCCAGACGTCCAAGGCGGAGGCCGAGACGATGGGTGCGGTCGCGTTCTTCGGCGACAAGTATGGCGATCGGGTGAGGGTGGTGCGCGCCGGTCGCCACAGCCTGGAGTTCTGTGGCGGAACTCACGTCGATCGTCTCGGCGACATCGGGCAGATTCAGATCGTCAGTGAGTCGTCCATTGGCGCCAACACCCGTCGGATCGAAGGGGTGAGCGGTCTGGGCGCCTATCGACGGAGTTTCGAGATGGAACAGACCCTCGATACGGTGGCGGCGTTGCTGAAGACGTCCAACGAGGACGTGGTGCCCGCGCTCGAGCGACTCTTCGAGCGACAGCGAGACATGGAAAAGAGTGTGGCGGCACTGCGTCAGGCACAGCTCAGCCAGTTTGCCCGAGAACTGCACGACGCCTCGAGCGGCGACCTCGTGGTCGCGCGCGTCGATGGGTATTCCGGAGAGCAGTTGCGCACCCTCGCTCAGGACTTGCAGAACCGCGGTCGGCGCGTCGTGGTCCTGGTGGGCGCCGAGGGTGACAAGGTGGCGATCGCGGTGGCGAGCGACGGATCGTTGGACGCGGCCGCCACGGTGAAGACCCTCGCTCAAAAGGTCGGTGGCGGCGGCGGCGGCTCCGCCCGCGTAGCCCTGGCCGGCGGGCGCGACACCGGCGGGATCGACGAAGTTATCCTGCTCGCCAAATCGCTCTAGCGTTGGATAGTGCGACTACTCGGCGTTGACCCCGGTACGAAACGTTGTGGGGTTGCGGTTACCGACCGGGAAGCGTCGATGGCCTTTCCGCGACCCGCAGTGGCGACGGACGACTACTTGGTCGCGGCGCTGCGTCTCATCGCCGATGAGGAGGGCGTGGAACTCGTGGTGATCGGTCGGCCCGTGGCGTTGTCCGGCAACGAGACCGCCAGCACCAAGGAAGCTGACACGCTCTACGTGCGGCTCAGCAACGAGCTCGCGCCGCTGCCGGTCGTGCAGTGGGATGAGCGTCTCACCACGCGCGAAGCCCAACGCTCGCTTTCGGCCGCGGGCATCAAGACCAAGAATCATCGCGCTCACGTCGACAGCGCCGCCGCGGTGATCATGCTGCAGAACTACGCGGACAGTCACCGTGAGGATTAAGCCTCGCTACTGGGTGATCGGCGGTGCCGGCGTCGTCATTGCCATCCTGATCTGCGCGGTGTGGTTCTTCTTGCAGTTCGACCCGATCTTCTCGAGTCAGGGCAAGAGCGAACTCATCACCGTTCAATCCGGGGAGTCTCTCTCACAGGTGGGTTCAGACCTTGCCACCCACCACATCATCGCGTCCTCGTTTGCGTTTCGGATCGACAATTTTCTGCAAGGTTCATTCGTGATCCAGCCCGGCGCCTACGAGATCCGCCAAGGGTCCTCGTTCTCGCACATCCGCTCGATCTTGCACGGTCCGGCCATCCCGGAGGTAACCGCGTCGCCGGGACTCACCGTGAACGAAGTGGCGCAATCGATGGTCGGAGCGAAGGGAGCCACCTTCGCCAACACGTTTGCCAAAGACGCGACCGCTGATGTCACCCAGAGCCCCTTCGCCCACGGCTCGTCACTTGAGGGATTGATCGGAGACACGACCTATCTCATCCTGCCCGGGATGACGCCGGGTGAGCTGGCGCGCGACATGGTGAGAAGTTTCAATCGAGAGGCGGCCGCGGTCGGCCTGACGCCCACCACGACCGTTGATGGTCTCGACGCCTACCAGCTCATCACCGCGGCCTCGATCGTGGTGAAAGAGGGGTATTACGCCTTCAACATGCCCAAGGTGGCGCGGGTGATCTTCAATCGCCTGGCCGAAGGTGGCACGCTGGATATGGACTCCACGATCCTGTACCCCTTGGGACAAGATGGAGGGACCGTGACGCCCGCCATGCTGAAGATCAATTCCCCCTACAACACATACTTATACGCGGGACTCACGCCGACTCCCATCTGCACCGTATCGAAAGTTGCTCTACGGGCCGTCCTGCACGCCCCGCCCGGCCCGTGGCTGTACTTTGAAACGGTCACCAAGAGTGGCCACCTCAAGTTCTCCACCACGTTCGCCCAGCAGCTACAAGCCGAGAAGCTGGCTCAGTCCCGGGGTCTGGGATGAACTGGCGCGTAGGCATCGCGGGGTCTCCGGTGTCACACTCGCTCTCGCCGCAGCTCCATGAGATTGGGCTGAGAGCGGCGGGTCTGACGGGAACGTCTACGCGGGTGGAGATTGATCTCGAGCACGCGGGCGAGCTGCGTCACCTGCTGGGCACCGCGTTCGACGCCCTATCCATCACGAGCCCCCTCAAGGGCGCAGCGTTCGAGATGTGCGACGAGCGCAGTGAGTCGGCCCTGCGCACGCACTCAGTGAACTCGCTCTTGGTGCGCGACGGTGTCCTCCAGGGCGAGAACACCGACGGCCAAGGGTTCATCGACGCCCTGCGGGCGACATACGGCGACGTCGTGGACAACGCCCACGCGGTGGTGCTGGGCGCGGGGGGAGCGGCGAGCGCGATCGTGGACGCGCTGGTGGCTCACGGGGTGCAGTCGGTCGTGGTGCACGGGCGCACCCCGAGCAAAGTCGACGCTCTGGTCGAGCGGTACCCGAACGTTCACTCATGGTCTTTGGTCTATCGGCCCGTCGATCTGATCGTGAACACGATTCCCGAAGGCGCACGAGATAGCGAAGCCACTGTGTTACAGGGCGTGCACCTCGACACGGTCGCCGTCGATATTGTCTACGATCCGCGCGAGACCGAGTGGCGTCGCCGGTACAAAGAAGCGGGGTGTCGCACCTTAAACGGTCTGCCGATGTTGGCGTATCAGGCGGCGATTCAGATGCGCTGGTGGTGGGGCGTAGCCTTGGACGGGGCGCGAATTGTGAAGGAACTGCAGTGACGGACACGTTGAGCGCCATGACGTCGCACATTCGTGGGCGCGACCACATGGACTACAGCCTCTTCTGGGCGCTGATGGCCTTGGGGGCCACCGGTGTGGTGATGATCTACTCCGCCACCCGTCAGGCGCTCGTCGATGTGGGGGACAGTTCGCACTACTACGTCGAGCGCCAGGGCATTTTCGTGGTGATCGGCATGGTGGCGATGTACGTCGTCTCGCGCTTCGACTACCGCCGCTTCGATATCCTCGCCACGCCGCTGTACCTGGTGTCGGTCTTCGCTCTTCTGGGCGTGTTCGTGGTGGGCCGCACGGCGCTGGGCGCCGAACGCTGGTACAGCTTCGCGGGCATCCAGGTCCAGCCCAGTGAGTTTGCGGTCCTCTTTCTCATTCTGGCCATCGCCACGTTCTGCGGTCGACGCAAAGAGGGCCTCAATATGAAGGACGTCTTTCGCATTCTCTGCATGGCCATCATCCCCTTGGCGTTGATCATCAAGGAGCCCGACCTGGGCACGGCGATCATCATGGTGCTGATCGTGGGCGCGATGATGGTCATCGCCGGCGTGCCGCCGCGCTTTCTCACGTTGCTGGCCGTCGTCGGTTCCATCGCCGTGGTCGCCGCCGTGTTCTTGGACCTGCTCCAGAAGTATCAGATCGATCGCCTCTTTGCGTTCGTCAATCAAAACTCGACGAATCCCCAGGTGGTGAAGCTCAACTACGAGATCCAACACGCCAAGAACGCCATCGGGGCCGGGGGCATTCATGGGGCGGGCCTCTTTCATGGCGCTTTCACCGTGCTCGGGTACATACCCGAGCAGTGGACCGACTTCATCTTCACGGCCATCGGCGAGCAACTCGGATTCGTCGGCTCGGCGCTCATCATCGTTCTGCTCGCGTTCATCTCGTACCGGATGTTCGTAATCGGCAAGAACGCCCGGGACACCATGGGCCGGCTGATCTGCATCGGCGTGTTCATTCTCTTCGCCTTCAGCACGTTTGAGAACATCGGCATGTGCATGGGGATCATGCCCATCACCGGTGTGCCGTTGCCACTCCTGAGCTATGGCGGGTCCGCCGCCGTCTGCTTCTACGTAGCGGGCGGAATGGTGCTGTCGGTCTCGCGGCGCGGCCCGGCCCGGGTGACGCCGTGAGCGACGAGACGCTCGACGAGTCAGCGCACGACGACGTCGTGAGCGCGGAGCGTGACGCCGCCCTCGAGGAACTGGCGGCGGAGAGCGACGAACTGAGTTACGGCGTGGAGCCTTCCGCGGGCGAGGCGTACTCCACTTTTCGGGTGATGCACGTGGAGTCGGTGCTCTACGATCTCAGCGATACATCTCCACTCGTGCACCTCATGGAGGCCGAGTCGCCGTATCGCTACCTGGCGATTCCCGTCGCGCTCGCCGACGCCATCGCATTGCATCACGCTCATAACGCCATCGACGGCCGACGTCCGAGCACGAGTGAACTGATGACGACAATCCTCACGCGCTTGCAGGCCGAGATTATCGCGACGCGTATCGTGCGCTACGAAGACGGTGTCTTTTACGCCGAACTCGATCTCATGACGCCCCGCGGCCACGAGATGTTTGACTGTCGTACCAGCGACGCCATCACGCTCGCCCTGCGCCAACGAGTGCCCGCCCCGATTCTGTGCGCCGAGGAAGTGCTGTCGCTCTACTTCGGGTGAGCGAGATGGACGGCGACGATCTCGCCGCCGCGAGTCGTCGCCGTGCCGCCCTCGTCCGAGATGCGTAAGAGAATGGCCACGATGAGGTAGTTGGCGATCAGCGAGTTACCGCCGTAGGCCATGAAGGGCAACGCGATGCCGGTAAAGGGCACGAGTCGCAACACGCCAGCCATAATGAAGAAGGCCTGGAATCCAAGAAGCGCGGTGAGTCCGGCGGCGGTCAAACGCACGAAGTCCGAGGTCGCGCGCTGCGCGATCCGGAACCCCTCGCCGACGAAGGAGCCAAAGAGGCACAACACGAGGACGACGCCGATGAAACCCAGCTCCTCGGCGATGGCGGCGAAGATCATGTCCGAGGTGATCAAGGGGATGTTTCCCGAATGACCGAGGCCGAGTCCCGTACCCGTCATGGCGCCCGCGGCGATGGAGAACCAGCCATAGGCCAACTGAGAGGAGAGGTGCAGGTTGGTGGCGGACCATGGGTCGAGCCACTCCGAGACGCGGATCTGCACTTGGGAGAAGAGCTTGTCAGCGATATAGGCGCCCCCGACCAACAGTCCGATACCCAAGGCGACGTAGGACTTGAGTCCGGTCGCCACCCACAGCATCGAAATGAAGAGGGCGAAGATGAGGATCATGAAACCGAGGTCGTTCTCCGCGCCGAGGGTCACGATCGAGATGCCCCACGCGGCGAAGATCGGCACGAGAACCTTGGGCGGCACGAAGTTTCGACGGCCGAGGCGTTGGGTGGGTGTCGACAACAGGTCACGGTTCGCGGCGAAGTACGAGGCGAAGAAAAAGACGAGCAAAATCTTGGCGAACTCCACGGGCTCGAAGTGAGAACGGTCCGAAGTCGATCCAGAGTCGGGCGCCGTTGATGGTGGTGCCGATGTGCGGCACGAGGGGCGCGACCAGGAGGGCGAGGGCGGCGACCAACGTGAGGTAGCGATAGCGATCCAGGTCACGAACGTGGCGTACGAATTTGAGCGTCAGGGTAAGGCCGATCGCGCTAATGAGGAACCACATCGCTTGGTCCGCGCGTAGGGCGGGTCCCACCGAGCAATCTCCACGTAGCCGATGCCGTTCAAGAGAATCGCGATCGGTAAGAGCAGTTGGGAGGCTCGCGGCGCATAGCGCTGAATCGCAAAGTGCATGAGCAGCGAGATCAAGACAAAGCCGCCCAGGAAGTAGTCGAAGCGCGCGGGCATCTTGCCCTGGGAGCCGAGTGAGGCCAGTACGTAGAAGGCCGTGGTGATGATCCACGCGAGGACGAGCAAGCCCAACTCCGTTGAGCGATAGCCAGGTGAACGGTTCTCGTCGGGCGCGTGACGTGTTCTCGCGCGCTTTAAGGGGGTGGCGTCGGGGGACGCGTTTCTCGCCACGAAGCAACAGTACCTCTACGATGGTCAGAACGAACTGACTCCAGAGGGATCGTTGCCGTGACCGACCTAGCCTCATTCGGACCCGAGAGGTTCTCGAGTCGCGAACTCTCACGCCTAGAGTTCGGCGCGCGACTGCTCGATCTCGGTGCTGACGAACGTCTGCCGATTCTCGATCGCTGCAAGTTCGTGGCCATCTTCGCCGACATGATCGACGAGTTTTTTCAAGTGCGCGTGGTGAGCCTGCAGGACAAAGTCGCCGCCGGTGTGCAGACCCCGTCGGTGGATGGCATTCGGCCCCGCCAACAACTCGAGGCGATTCGCGAGCGCGTGCTGGAACTGATGGAGCGCCAAGACCGACTGATGTTGGACGCTATCTTGCCGTCGCTTTCTTCTGATGGCATCAAGATCGTGCGATACGGCGATCTCAACCCGATCGCCAAGGAAGCCTTGACCAAGTACTTCAACGAAAATGTCTATCCAGTCCTGACGCCACTCGCGGTCGATCCCGGCCACCCTTTTCCGATGATCTCAAACTTGTCGCTCAACATCGCGGTCACCGTGCGTGATGAAACGACGTACGACGAGCGCAGCGCGCGCGTAAAGGTGCCCAACTCGCTGCCGCGATTCCTGCCCGCGGACGACGGGGAGTGGATCCTGATCGAAGAGCTCATCATCGCGCACCTCGACCAGCTCTTTCCCGGCATGACCATCGGTCAGGCGGATCTCTTTCGGGTCACGAGAAACGCAGACCTCACGTTGGAAGAAGACGAAGCGGACGACCTGCTGGTCGCGCTCGAAGTCGAACTGCGTCGGCGTCGTTTTGGCGAAGCGTTGCGCGTGGAGATTCAACGCGGCATGTCCGAAGAGTTCTTGAAGCTGCTCATCGACCAGCTCGATCTCGATCCGGCCAACGTCTACGTGTCCGAAGCGATGCTCGGTCTGAGTGACCTGTGGAGTCTGTACAGAATGGACCGGCCGGACTTGAAGGGTGAGAGCTGGTCGCCGCTCACGCCGAAGCGACTCCTAGACGGCGATCACGTCGGTGACGTCTTCACGGCGATACGCGAGGGCGACATTCTGTTGCACCACCCCTACGAGTCCTTCACCGATTCGGTGGAGTCCTTCACGGCCCAAGCCGCGGTGGACGAAAAGGTGGTCGGGATCAAGCAGGCGCTGTATCGCACCTCGGGCGACTCGCCGATCGTCGCCTCACTCATTCGCGCCGCCGAACGCGGCGAGCAGGTAGCCGCACTGGTGGAGCTGAAGGCACGCTTCGATGAGGCGGCCAACATTGAGTGGGCCAAGGCCCTCGAAGACGCGGGGGTTCACGTGGTCTATGGCGTGGTGGGCCTGAAGACTCACTGCAAGATCACGTTGGTGCTGCGCAGCGAAGGTGGCACCACCGTGCGCTACGTGCACATCGGCACGGGCAACTACAACGACCGCACGGCTCGGATCTACGAGGATTTCGGACTGCTCACCCGCGACCCGGTCATCAGTCACGACGTAGGCGAGCTGTTCAATTTCCTGACCGGCTTTTCTCGCATCGGCGCCTACGAGAAGCTCATCGTCAGTCCACTGTCGACGCGCACCCGAGTGGTTGAGCTGATCAATGGTCAGCGTGACCGGGGTCCCGAGGGACGCATTGCGATCAAGGTCAACGGCCTGACCGATCCGACCATCATCGACGCGCTCTACGACGCGAGCATCGCCGGCGTGGAGATACGTCTTATTGTGCGCACTCTGTGTTCGCTTCGTCCCGGCGTCGAGAAGCTCTCCGAAAACATCACCGTGCACTCCGTGGTGGGCGAGTTCCTAGAGCATTCGAGAATTTTCATCTTCGGACGCCCCCAGGACGATGAGTTCTCGGTGTACATCGGATCGGCGGACCTGATGGAGCGCAACCTCGACCGTCGCGTTGAGGTGATGGTGCCGATTGAAGATCCGGCGCTGCAGAGCGAGTTGGGTGAAGCATTCGAAGTCACCTGGGATGACGACCTGTTCACCTGGGTGCTCGGGACCGATCGTCGCTGGCGACGCCTCCAGCCGGTGCGCAACTTCTCGGCCCAGGCGGAGTTCAAGCGTCGAGCGATGGATCGGTCGCGATCCCTTTCACAGGTGTGACCTCGCTCGGGCGACGCCACTGCAGGCTCGCGTAACAAGCCCCGCCCAGGGGTATCGGCAGCCAGAAGTTGACGAGACGATAGGCCAACACCGCGAGGATGGCCTGGCTGTGCGGGACGCCAAATCCGACCAGGGAGGTAATGAGAACCGTCTCGACGACGCCCAGCCCAGCCGGGGTGATCGGAATGGCGGCCAGCACATTCGCGAGGCCGTAGGCGACCAGAAGGTCGATCGGTGAGACCACGGATCCGAAGGACCAGAGAAAGACCCAGAGGCACGTCGCGTCGAGCAGCCAATTGAGGGTGGCCCACGCAAAGGCCCACCACAGCGTGCGCCGATTGGAGATGAGCAACGTGATGCGACCGGCGACCTTGGCGAGCACGGCGCTGACGGCGTCGGGCTTGACCGATGGGACATGTCGTGCGATGGCCCGGATCCACGAGTCAGCGCGTCGCTGACCCCTGGTGATTAGGAGAATCGTACCGAAGAAGGCCAGCAGCAAAAAGACTCCCGCCAGGGCGGCGAACCCGTAGAGCGGGTCAAATCCGTTGAGCGGGATCGAGATCACCAGCGCGATCCAAAAGATGACGTTGAGCACCACCGCAGAGCCCGAGCCCTGGGCCGCGAGGCCGAAGGCGTTGGTCTCCTTGGGCACGCCCAGCTCGTTGAAGATCCGGTACGCCAAGGCGCCCGCGGGCGCGGTTCCTCCGGGAACGACGTGGCTGATGGCAAAGCCCGCCATGTCGACGCGCAACGTGTTGTAGCGACTCGGCGCGTAGGGATAGAGAACCGTGCGCGTGAGCTCCACGTAGCAGAGGATCGCTGCGATCTCAAGCAATACCGCAAAGGTGACCAGCCAGGGGTTCACCGAGCCAAGAAGTGGTAAAGAATGTCGCGCGGCGCCCAGCTGGGGAAGAACGAGATACTCAAAGACGAAGATGAGCGAGCCGAGGCTCAAAATGAGCCGAATCTCGCGGGGAAGAGCGAACTTCTTCTTCGGCCCGGTCTCGGTCATATGGTCCTTTTCATTCTGCGATCAACTGACGGCGATCGCCGAACTCAATCTGGCAAGTCTAGCGACGTCGTAGAATTCCCCAAATGCGCACGCTCGTAGTCCTGCCCACGTTTAACGAGATTTTCAACGTGGAACTGATGCTGCGCACGCTCAATGAGGTCGTGCCCGACTGCCACGTATTGGTCATCGATGACGGCAGCCCCGACGGCACCGCCGCACGGGCGCACGCCGTGGGAGCTGAGTTGGGTGGCGTCGATATTCTCGAGCGCGCCGGCAAGAGCGGACTGGGCACCGCGTACCGCACGGGCTTCAGCTGGGGGCTGGAACGCGGCTACGACCACTTCGTGGAGATGGACTGCGACTTCTCGCACGATCCGCGCGCCCTGCCCAAGTTGCTCGAAGTCGCCGAAGAGTACGAAGTCGTCATTGGATCGCGGTACATCAAGGGCGGTCACATTCCGAACTGGAAGCTCTCGCGTCGTCTGCTCTCGCGCGGCGGCAACGAGTACGCCTCGAAAATGCTCGGTCTCCATGTGGCCGACTCGACGTCGGGCTATCGCGTCTACTCGGCCTCGGCGCTCGAGAAGATCGACTTCACCTCGGTGACGGCCGGCGGATACGGCTTTCAGATCGAAATGACGTATCGCGCCCGAAGCCGGGGGGCAACGATCATCGAGTTCCCGATCACCTTTAAGGATCGCGAACGCGGCGAGTCCAAGATGTCCCAAGCCATCGTGGTCGAGGCGCTGGTGCTGGTGACCCAGTGGGCGTTGGAGCGTTGGTATCGTCGCGCGAAGAGCGTGTACGACGCCCGACGCAGTTCGAAGAGTTAGACGCCCTCGGAGAGCAGCGATGTCAAGACGACGGCCAGCTTGGCGCGCGTCTCTTCGCGCTCGGCCATCGGGTCGGACTCGCTCACGATGCCCGCGCCGGCCCAGGCTTCGAACTCTCGATCTTTGATCAACACCCCGCGCAGGCCAATCCACCACTCGCCGTCGCCGCGCTCGTCGATCCACCCGACCGGTCCGGCGAAGACTCCCCGGTCGTGTTGCTCCAGGCGACAGATCAAGTCGTAGGCCATCTCGCGAGGGATCCCGCCGACGGCGGCCGTGGGATGCAACATTCGCAGCACCTCGAGCGCGTCGGGCGCCTCGTCGAGCGACGAATGGCGAGCGCGTACGTGGGTTCCCAGGTGCGCCACCGTACGCAGGGTCACAATGGAAGGCTCGGGATCCACGTAGATCTCGTCGTAGACCCCAGAGAGATTGAGCACGATCTCATCGACCATGACGGAGTGCTCGTGAAGGTTCTTCGCGCTGCCCAAAAGCCACGTCTCGTAGTCGTCGGGGGCCACATTGGGCGGCAACGTAATCGTGCCCGCGAGGGGGTGACACAGAATCTCGTCGGCCATGCGCCGCACGAGCAGTTCGGGACTCGCGCCCACGAACCGCTGGCCGGCGGTCGTCGGGACGCTGTAGAGGGTGCAGATGGGCTCGCGCTGCTTCAGACGTTGGGCGATCGCGGCGGCGTCGATGGGCTCGGGCACCGTTCCCAGCACCGCGCGGGCGAGTACCACCTTGTCGATCTCCTTGCGCCGTAGTATCTCAACGGCGAGCGCCACGTTGTGCGCGTACTCCTCCGGGGTGGGCTGGAACACCAGCGAGCGGGGACTCTGGGTCTCCTGAGTCGGGGCACTCACCTCGTCGAGATACTCGAGCCAGCCGAGGGAGCCGTCGGCCACGCTGACCCAGGTCTCGCCGGAGGCGAACTGGGTGATGCAGAACTCCGGGATCTCCAAGGTGGCGCTCGCGTTGCGATCGAAGGGTAGCGCCCCGAAGGCGATGACGCCGGTGCCGGCCGGGCCTTCTTCTCCGATCACCTCGTGGTGAGCGAGCGCCTCGGACACATTGCGGGTGACGCCCAGACCGCAGGCAAGTTCGATGGAGTTCACGACGCCACCGAAACCGCATCGGAGGACCTCGGGGGTTTCGATGAGCCAGCCGCTGCGCGCGCCAAGGGCGCGAAGGGCCGCGGGCGCGAGACGATCGTGGCGGCGGCGAGTGAATCTCACGCGGCCCTCGTGGCAAGAAATTGCTGGCTGAGACCACCCATCACTCGTCGGTGGTTGACGCCGCTGAAGCCCGCACGATTCAACATGGCGACGATCTCAGCTTCGCCGGGGAGGTAGGCCGTGGAGGCTGGCAGATAGTGGTAGGCGCCGCGATCCGACAGCAGCGAGCCGATGAAAGGTACGCAGCGGCGAAACCAGAGTCGGAATCCCGCCCGCCAGAGACCGCCGGTGGGCTCGGCCACCTCGAGCAGCGACAGTCGCCCGCCGGGACGCAGGACCCGGGCCATCTCGCTGAAGGTCTTGTCGAGGTCGGTGAAGTTGCGAAGTGCGTAGCCGCACGTGACGCCGTCAAAGACGCCCCAGCGAAAGGGTAGATGCGACGCGTCAGCTTGAACACGAAGTTCAACGCCCTTCGAGGTGTGCAGCATGTTGTAGCTGAGGTCGGTGGCGACCGCGCGCTGGCCCTGACGACGCAACTCTCGAGCGAAGTCACCGGTGCCCGCCGCCACATCTAAGACCGCACTGGCGCTGGCCAGACGAAGGTCGCTGACGGCGCGCCGGCGCCAGCGCCTGTCCAGGCCAAAGGTCATGACACGATTCATCATCTCGTAGCGGGGAGCGATCGCGTCGAACATGGCTCGCACTTGGATGGTTTTCTGGTCACCCTGGGGGAGCGGCGTCTGCGACATGCTTAGAAGTACAAACGTGACAGTGTTTGAGCGACGCAGGCCGGTTTCTCGGCGTCCCTGATCTCCACGACAACGTCCATCGCTATCTGCACCCCGCCGGGCACTTCGTCGACCGAGACGAGGGTCGCTCCCGCGCGCACCTCGGATCCCACCGGTACTGGAGAGGTGAAGCGCACCTTGTTCGAGCCGTAGTTGATTCCCATGGCCACCCCGTCTACGTGTAAGAGATCGCTGGTCAGTTGGGGCACGAGGGACAAGGTCAGATACCCGTGAGCGATGGTGTGGCCAAAGGGTCCGGCCGCCGCTCGCTCGGGATCCACGTGGATCCACTGGTGGTCACCCGTCGCGTCGGCGAAGAGATTTACCTGCTCCTGGGTCACCGCTCGGTACTCCGAGTAACCCAGGTGCGTGCCGACGAGTGACTTTAAGTCGTTAATGTTGCTTGCGTGCGTAGTCATCGCTCACCTCCGGATAGACCTTAGGGCGGCCTAACCAGGACGCGCCAAGTGGCGCCGGTAGGCTCCGTTCGTGCGGCCCGCGCTCATCGAACCCCATCATCGACAGATCAGCGACGGGGGATTCCGGGCCGCACTGTTCGGTCTGCTGGATGGACTGGTCACCAACGTGTCGCTCATCTTGGGCTTCGCCGGCGCGAACCCCGGACACGACGTCGTGCGCCTCGCGGGCTTAGCCGGGCTCGTCGCGGGGGCCTTTTCCATGGGGACGGGCGAGTACCTCTCGGTGCGATCGCAGAAAGAGCTCTACGAGTTTGAGATCGGCGTGGAGCGCCGCGCCCTCGCCGACAACCCCGAAGACGAGCGTCTCGAACTCAAGGCGCTCTTCTTGGGTCGAGGCATCGACGAAGAGCTAGCCGATCGCTTATCGATCGACCTGATGAAGAACCCCGACTTAGCGCTGCGCACGCACGCGCGCGAAGAGCTCGGCGTCGACCCGTCGGCGACCGGCAATCCGTGGGTAGCCGCCATCTCGTCGTTCATCTTCTTCTCGCTCGGCGCGTTCTTGCCTTTGGTGCCGTGGATCGTGACGTCGAGCGGCAACGTGATGTGGTGGTCGATCGGCTTGGCCGGGGTAGCGACACTCTTGGTCGGGGGAGCGGTCGGACACTTCACGCGCCGCGGTGTGGTCTACTCGGCCCTGCGCGCGCTGGTCATCATGGCGCTCGCCTCGGCCGTTACCTATGGGGTGGGTCATGCCGTTGGCGTGAGCTAGCCGCGCGAAAAGCGAATAAGACGATCCTCGCGCTCGAGGCGAAAGCCGAGCGAGTCATAGAGCTTCAGCGCGGGTTCGTTGGACTCATCGACGAAGAGAACGGCGTGGGTGACGCCCTTGCGATAGAGCACGTTGAGACCCTGGGTGACCATGACGCGGCCGAGGTGATGGCCCTGAAAGTTCGGATGCACGGAGATGACGTAGATCTCGCCGAAGCGATCGGGATGAAGTTCGTGAACCTTGGTCCAACACGACGCCGCGATGCGCCCGTCGATCTCCAGAACGAGAAAGCCCGAGGGGTCGAACCACGGCTCGCGCGTGCGTTCGTCTAGATCGGTCTGGTGCCACGCGCCCTGCTCGGGATGGTGCCAGAAGGCGGCGTTGTTCTCTTCGAGCCAGGCCGCCTCGTCGTGATGGGCTTCAAAGTTGCGCAGCGTGAAACCTTCGGGGACGGGCTCCACGGGTACCGGCAGCATGACCCCCATGAGTTGGAGCATGCGAATCACCGTGCCCTGGGTGTGCTCACAGGGCTCGGGGCCGCGCGTCCACCAGTCGACGACGGCGTGCACCTGTAAGAGATGATCGAGGAGGTCCTGATCCACGTCGCCACCGTTCATCTCCACCGTGGCGTGCTCCTTGCCGCTGGCCATGGCGTACTTGGTGAGAGTGCCCTGCTCGTAGTAGAGCCAGTGTTCGGACTTCCAGCCGTGCACGACCGCGCGACGACGGCCTTCGTCAATGGCTTCGCGACCCAGGACCGCTTCGGTGTGGTCTAAGAGGTGCAGAACATCGAGTCGCTGATGGGGCGTGAGCGAACTCACCCGCAACCACGAAGACGCCATAGCCGAAGGTTACTGGCGAGACTTAGTGGACCCGCGCGGCGACTCGGTTGAGTCGGCGCAGCAGGGCCCCGACCGTTCGTTCCGCCGCGACGAGTTCGCTGTATACGTCGGGCGCCATGGCGTCCCCTTCGGACTCGACGAGAGACGTGATGCGCGTCGCGACATCGTTCATGGTGGATGTGATCGTGTTGAGTTCGGTCTGCATGCTCATGAGGTCTCCTGCGTCGCGGCCAGGGGTGCGATACCGGCCTTTAGAGTAATAGCCGATGAGTACCACCACCGATGACGACGCAGCACTGTTGGGGTGGTCGGTGATTGAAGCGCGCGGGAGTGACGCGCGCACCTTCCTCCAAGGTCAACTTAGCCAGGATCTGGAGTCCCTCGGTCCTGAGGGCGCCTGGACCCTGGTCCTGGCTCCTGACAGCATCGTGCTCGCCGTGGGCCACGTGCGGAGCCGTGATGATGGCCTGAACGTCGTCGTAGCCCGAGAGTTGGGTGACACGGCGCACGCGCGCCTTCGACGATTCCTGCTGCGCTCGAAGTGCACTCTCGAGTTGCGAGATATCGAGAAAGGACCGTTCGCGTCGCTCAGCGAGCAGATCGAGGCGAACTGGCCGGGTCCCCGCGAGATCGAACGGAATCTGACCCCGCACTCCTTTGGCCGAGCGTTCGTCGACGCGACGGTGTCCTTCACCAAGGGCTGCTTCACGGGCCAAGAACTAGTGGGCCGCCTCGATGCTCGAGGTTCGAGCGTGCCGTGGCGCTTGGTGCGCGTCGAAGGTCCGAACAGGTCAGGGATCGATGATTATCTGCGCTCGAAGGGACCGGACGGGCCTCAGGGACTCACCAGTGCGTTCGAACGAGACGGAGGAGTTATCGGGCTGGGTGTGGCGCACCGCACCCTGGCTTCCAGCGAGCCGCCGGCGGGCGTGGTCGTAGCGGAACTGAGTTAACGCACGTCGTGAGTAACGTACGTCCCATGGTGAGGGCACATGCGTTTCGTCGTTGAGGGCCTCTTTCTCAAGATTGGCGGCATCACCACGGAGGAAGACGCACTGTTTTCCGTAGCCCTGGGAGCGAACGCCGTGGGCTTCGACTTTGCGCTCGGCGAGCGCCAAATCGACGCGGGGATCGTGCACGACATTGTGCGTCGACTGCCGGCGGGGGTGATATCGATTGGCACGTTTCGCAATGAACTGCCCCAGCGCGTGGCCGAGGTCGCTAACACCATCGGCCTCACAGCGGTGCAGATCGAAGGACCGATTGTGGCCGACGAGTTGAGCTACATCACCGAACGGGTCAATACCGTGCTGCGCACCGTGCCTGATGGGGTGGAGAAGCTGGCGCTCTGGCAGGGGGTTGACTATCTCGCCTTGCCCGAGCTCGATGAGCCGGCGGCCCTCGACTTAGCCTTCCAGCAGCTGAGTCACTCCAACGCCCGCCTTCCTCTCATCGCGTCGGGGGGACTGACGCCCGCGAACGTAAAGGACGTCGTCCAGCGCCTGCCCGTCTTCGGCGTCGAGGTTCTCGCCGGCGTCGAGAGTGCGCCGGGGGTAAAGGATCCGGTCAAACTCGGCGAGTTCATCGCCAACGCGCGCTGGGCGTACGAGAACAGCTACGTGGAGCGGGCCTACAACGAGTGGTCGGTCTAAAACTCCGGGCGCCGAAAGATCACGCTGCCGTTGTGGCCACCGAAGCCAAAGGAGTTGGAGAGAATCACGTCGATGTCCATCGCGCGCGGCTCACCAATGACGACGTCCAGATCGATCTCAGGATCAACGACCGTCGTCCCGGCGGTGGGGGGAATCAGCTGGTTCTGCAGCGTGAGCACTGACGCCACGCCCTCGAGG
This sequence comes from uncultured Acidimicrobiaceae bacterium, assembly GCA_963844615.1. GTDB lineage: Bacteria > Actinomycetota > Acidimicrobiia > Acidimicrobiales > RAAP-2 > RAAP-2. Next base: position 427,369 of record CAWJOZ010000001.1, read on the forward strand.
GCCCCCGCGGCGGCCAGGGAGTGTCCGAGGTGACCCTTGATCGATGTCGTGGGCGGTGGACGATCGCCAAAGACACGGTGCACGGCGAATGACTCGGCGAGGTCGTTGAGTGGGGTCGAAGTGCCGTGCGCGTTGATGTGCGAGACGTCCTGGGGGCGAATCTGGGCGTCCGCGAGGGCGATCTCCATGCACCGCACGGCGCCGTTGCCGCTGGGATCGGGGGCCGTGACGTGGTGCGCGTCGGCCGTGGAGGCGGCGCCGACGACTTCTGCAAAGATCGTGGCCCCGCGTTCTACCGCGTAGTCCCACTCCTCGAGAATGAGGATGCCCGCGCCCTCGCCCATGACGAAGCCGTCGCGATCCACGTCGAAGGGCCGTGAAAAGTCGGTAGTGGAGAGTGCGGTCATGTTGCGAAAGCCAGCTTCCGCGAGATCGACGATCACGGCCTCGGCCCCGCCGGCGACGGCGATGTTGCAGCGACCCGAGGCGACCAGGCGCGCCGCGTTGCCGATCGCGTGCGTTCCCGCGGCGCACGCGGTGGTGACCGTCTCCGCGGGACCGCCGAGGCCAAAACGCATCGAGACCGCGGCGGTGGCGGCGTTGGGCATGAGCATCGGCACGAGAAAAGGCGAGACCCGATCGGCGCCCTTGGACATCAAGACGGCATCTTGCTCGAGGACCGTTTGTAGACCGCCGATGCCGGTCGTGACGATGCTGCCCGCGTCCTCGTAGGGGCCCACGAGCCCGCTCTGGTTCCACGCCTCGTCAGCGGCCATCAGGCCATAGAGGGTAAAGGGGTCGAAGCGACGCAGTTCCTTGGCGTTGCCGAGGTGGCTCGCGTCAAAGTCGCCGATGCGCTTGCTGGGGGGTGCCTCGGTACGCAGAAGAGCCGTCCAGAGGGCCTCGACGCCCACACCGGCGCAACTGATCGCGCCCAGTCCCGTGACGGCGACTCGGCGACCCTGAATCGGTCCCGAGGGAGATACCGCGACGCGCACTACAGCTTGGCGTAAATGAGATCGAAGGCCTGGCCGACGGTGGTGATCTCTTTGAGTTCGTCTTCGGCGACCTCGATGTCGAACGTCTCTTCCAACGCCATGACGAGTTCAACGAGGTCCAGGCTGTCCGCACCGAGGTCGTCGGCGAAGGACGCTTCGACGGTGACTTGCGAAGGATCGACCGCCAGGACCTCAACTGTGTCCTCGGTGAACTTCGCAAATGCTTCGTTACGGTCCATGGTGTAGCCCCACTTTCTGTCGCTCCATCGTAGTCAATGCGTCTCGCGATGGTGAACCCTACTGACCGAGCGCGAGTCCTCCATCAACAGGAATTATCGCGCCCGTGATGTAGCGAGCGTGGTTACTGGCGAGAAACCCGACAACGCCAGCGACATCCTCGGGCTGGCCCGCGTGCCCGAGTGGGATGAGCGACAGCATGGAGTCCCGTGCGCCTAACTCGCTGGTCATGTCGGTGTCGATCAGACCGGGGGCGACGACGTTGACGGTGATCGAACGCGAGGCCACTTCGCGCGCCAGGGATCGCGCCAGTCCGACGAGTCCCGACTTGGCCGCCGCGTAGTTGGCCTGACCCGGGATGCCCATAAAGGGCGAGATCGAACCCATAAAGATGAGCGAGCCGCTGCGCGCGCGCACCATGGAGGCCAGCACCGCGCGGGCCGTGTAGAACGCCCCGTCGAGGTTGGTCGAGATGACATTGTGCCACTGCTCATCGGACATGCGCAGCGCGATGCCGTCCTGGGTGATGCCCGCGTTCACGACGGCCACGCCGACCGGTCCGAACTGCGCCACGGCTGCCTTGACCGCTTCGGTGACCTGCTCGGAGTTGGCCACGTCGACCTCGAAGGACTTCGCCGTCCCGCTGGGCGCCACGCCGCTGCGCGAGAGCGACACGACCTGATCGCCCTGGGCGATGAAGTGTCGTGCGATGGCCGCGCCGATGCCGCGGCTGGCGCCGGTGACGATGACGTGTCGACTCATAGTTGACTCTCCTGTAGTTGGTCGAGACCGGCTGGAGCAAACTGGACGTCGAACTCGCGGATGCGTTTGGTGAGGCCGGTGAGCACGCCGCTGGGTGGCATCTCGACGGACGTGCGCACGGACTCGGGCAGGGCCAGCGTCGCGTCGAGAAACTCAATCGGTGAGGTGAGTTGGCGTCGCATGAGTTCGCGCCACTCAGCGGGAGCACGGTGGATCCGCGCGTCGACGTTGGAGATCACAATCGCGTCGGTCTCGCCCCACGTGGTCGCGTCGAGTTGTGCGTCGAGTTCGTCTTGGGCCGGTGCCATGAGCGGTGAGTGAAACGCGCCCCCCACCTCGAGGGATGTCGCGCGTCGCCAACCCAGGTCACGGTGGCGTGACAGCAGGTCGTCGAGGCCCGCCCGGGTTCCACTCACTACGATCTGGCCCGTGCCGTTGATGTTGGCGATCCAGACCTCGGACACTGAGCTCAAGTTCTCGCGCGCCTCATCGTCCCCGCCCATCACCGCGACCATGGAGCCTTCGCTGGCCTGGGCGGCGCGGGCCATGGCCGCCCCTCGCACGGCGATGAGTTTTGTGCCCTCGCTCAAGTCGAGCAGTCCCGAGGCGACCAGGGCCGAAAACTCGCCGAGGCTGTGTCCGAGGAGGTAGCGCGGTCGAACGCCCAAATCCAACAGCTCGTGGTAGCCCACCAGAGACAGGGCGAAGGTGGCTAATTGAGCGTTGTCGGTTCGTACCACCTCATCGGTATCGGCCACCAGCAGCAGCCGCTCCACGTTGACACTGGCGATCTCACCCACCCGATCGACCAAGCCCCAGTGCCGGGATGACTGCCACGCGGCGCCCGCACCCGCATTGATCGAACCCTGTCCGGGAAAGAGGGCGACGATGTCATCGCGAAAGGGCAGAGTGGTGTGGTCGGCCATAGGGACCAAGGTAATTGAAAGCTGCGCGCAAGAGCGTGCCCGGAGTGGGACTCGAACCCACACACCCTCTCGAGTAAAGGCTTTTGAGGCCTCCGCGTCTGCCAATTCCGCCATCCGGGCTGCGGCGACCACCGTACCAGTAACCGTAGGGTGAATCGGATGGAGGCGTCACTCTTTCACCAGGTCGGCGAGCTCGCCAGTCCCATTCAGGCGAGCTTTGAAACCCACGCCCGGCGCACGCGTTTGTTCTTGCGCGTGGCGCACGACGGATTCGACGGCGCCGGTGAGATCTCGCCGCAGCCCTGCGCACTCAACGACGACCCGGGGCTCGATGACGTTCTGGACGCGCTGCGCGGCGCACTCGTGCGCCTCCAGGGCGTCACCGAGCGCGAGGGGGACGTACCGCACTGGAGTCGTGCCGCGCGCCTGGGTTCAGGCACACCTCGTGATAACGCGGCGTACGCGCTCATCGAGATGGCGTTGCTCGATCGCGAGATGCGACGCGATCAGGTACTCGTCGAGGACGTGTGGGCCCCCCTCACCGAGACCCCGTGGCAGGAGACGGTCTCGATCCTCGACGACGAAGACTGGATGGTCGACGAGCGGGTTCAACGAGTACGCGTGAAGTGTGCACCAGGCGCTCTCAGCTCTTCGGCGCGAAGCAGGCTACGTGGCCTGCGGGTTCCCACTCTGCTGGACTTCAACTGTTCGGCGACGCGCGACGAAGAGGTGCTCGAACTACTTGCCGCGGTGTCGCGGTACGCCGCCGTCGACGCAGTGGAACAGCCCTACGCGGTCGGCAACCTGGTGGACCACGCGAGGTTGGCTGGCCGTCTCGAGGTCGCGCTCAGCCTGGACGAGGGGGTGCGCTCGTTGCGCGACCTCAGCCAGATCGTGAACTACGGCGCGGCAACGATGCTGTGCGTCAAGCCCGCGCGCGTGGGCGGACTGGCGAACGCGCGCACCCTCATCGCGCGGGCTCGAGGGTCGGGGTTGCGCGTCTACCTCGGGGGGTTTTTCGAGTCGCCGTACGCGCGGCGGGTGCACCGCGCGCTCGCCAACAGCTGCGTGATCGAACCCAGTGACGTGGGCGATGTCGCGGTGGCGAGCGAGATCGACCTCGTCGTCACGCGCACGAGTTTTGGGGTCGAGCCCGCCCTGGTCAGTCGGGGCGGAGTTGAGCGCGTTTCTCTCCTCTGACGAGGCGCGCCGTAGACTCAGCCTGATGGGATCGGGACTCACGAAACGTCGTCTGGGGGACCTGCAGCGTCAACTCGCCCAAGCACGAGAGAGCCTGGCCGTCCTGGAAGAACAGGTCGCGGTCTGGAACGACGCGCTCGACGACGCGCGAATTCGGGCCCTCGTCTCCGAAACGCCCCTGCAGTCCAAGGAGTACGAGGATCTGGCTCGCCACGTGGCCGTGGCGAACGCCGAGATGAAGCGGCGCTTGAACGACGTGCAAGAACTGGTCGCCAAACGAGATGAACTGCTGCGAGCGTGGTCACCCAAGGATGAGCATGAATAAGCGTGTGGTGATCGCCGATGACGAGTCGATAATTCGCCTCGATCTCAAGGAGATCCTCGAAGGCGACGGGTACCTCGTCGTGGGGGAGGCCGCACGAGGTGACGACGCTCTGGCGATGATCAAGGAGCACGAGCCTGACCTGGCCCTGCTCGACATCAAGATGCCCGGCATTGACGGTATCGAAGTGGCGCGCGCCCTGAAGGGCTCGAACACGGTGATCGTGCTGTTGACCGCCTTTAGCCAGCGCACGCTCATCGAGAGCGCGCGCGACGCGGGAGTCAGCGCCTACCTCGTGAAGCCCTTCCGCTCCAGTGAGATACTGCCGAAGCTGGCGGCCATCTTGGACCCCGAGGCGAGTGAAGTCGGCGCTTCGCACGAGGTTGCGAGTGCGGACGACAAGATCGAGACGCGCGAGATCGTTCAACGGGCCAAGGAACTCCTCATGGCCGATCGCGGGCTCGACGAGCCAGCCGCCTTCGAGGTGATTCAGCAGTCCGCCATGCGCGCACGCACTCGCATGCGGGACGTGGCTCAGCAGATACTTAACGGTGAGTTCATTGGCTGAGCCGACCGCCCCGGTCGATCGTCGTCCGCTCGTCCTGTTGGATGGCATGTCGCTCGCCTTTCGCGCATTCTTTGCGCTACCCACGGACATTCAGACGTCGGCCGGGGTTGTCACCAACGCGCTGCACGGCTTTGCCTCGATGCTGGTGTCGCTGGTGGGATCACAGAACCCCCGCGCGCTGGCGGTGGCCTTCGACCTGCCCGGGGGCACCTTTCGCGACGAGATGACCGAGGACTACAAGGGGGGCCGCGACGCCACGCCTCCCGAGATCGAGCACCAGTTCGACCTCATCCGCACGATGTGCGAGACCCTGCACATCCCCGTCGTGGGCGTCGAGCGCTACGAAGCCGACGACGTGCTCGCGACCCTCGCGTCGTGGGGGCGCGACGCGCAGATTCCCGTCGTGATCGTCTCGGGGGACCGCGACACGTTTCAATTGGTCGAGGACCCCTACGTCAAAGTTCTCTACAACCGGCGCGGCGTATCGGACTACTCCCTCTACGACGAGAGTGGGATCTTCGAGCGCACCGGGATTGAGGCTCCGCGCTACCCACTCCTCGCCGCCCTGCGCGGGGACACCTCGGACAACCTGCCCGGAGTGCCCGGAGTGGGGGAGAAGACCGCGGCGAAGCTCTTTTCGCAGTTCGGGGACATGGACGAGCTCTACGCCAATCTCGACTCCCTCACGCCCAAGCTGCGCGAGAACTTGGCCACCTGGGAGGAGCGCGCTCGCAACAACGAGATCGTCATGCGACTGATTCGCGACGTGCCCCTGGACTTCAGCCTCGACGACCTGACGCTGGGCGGCTGGAATCGGGCTGAGGTGAACGCGTTTTTCGAGCGCTACGAGATGAACTCCCTGCGTACGCGCATGGGCAAGCTCATGACCGACGGCCTCTTGGGCGAGCCCGCCGGTACTGACGTCGTGCCGTCGGCCGCGCCGCGGGCGGCGGCGGTACCGGCCGTCGCGTTGCGCCCGGGCAGTTCGCTCGCCACGGTGCTCTCTGGTGAGGGCGCACCGCTCGTGGCCTATAACCATGAGCGCGTGGCGGTACTGAACGCCACCAGCGGTGCGCTCGCGGTCGTGGCACTCGGTGAGTTCTTTGGGCGTGCGAGCGATATTGGCTTCGCGGGACACGACGTGCGCACGCTGTATCGACGGGCGGGAGAAGCCGGCGTGACCCTTCGCCCCCCGGCGGACGACACGTCGATCATGGCGTACCTCGTGGACTCCATCAGCGGTCACTACGAACTGGCCGACGTCGCCGAGCGTTTTCTGGGCGAGACCCGCGAAGACGCCCAGCCCTCGCTCTTTGGCGGCTCCGACGACGAGACCCTGGTGCGCGCGGTTCAACAGATCGCCCGGCTGCGCGACGTGCTGCGCGCCGAGATCGACCGCTGGGAACTGAACCACATCTACGAACAGGTGGAGCTGCCCCTCGTCGCGGTGCTCGGGCGAATGGAGGCGCGCGGGGTGTGCGTGGACGCGGCGATGCTGCGCACGATCTCCGAGGAGTTCAGTGCCGAGGTGAGTCACCTCGACGCCGAGATCCAGAAGATGGCCGGACACGAGTTCAAGGTGAACTCACCCCAGCAGTTACAAGTCGTGCTCTTTGACGAGTTGGGCCTTACCGCGGTGAAGAAGATCAAGTCCGGGCGCTCCACCGACGCCGCGAGCCTGGAGGCGATCGAAGATGAGCACCCGATCGTGCCGCTGATCCTGCGCTATCGCGAGATCGAAAAACTTCGCAGCACCTACGGCGCACCCCTGATCGACACCGTCCAGGGCGACGGGCGCATCCACGCCATGTTCACCCAGACCGTGGCGCGCACGGGGCGACTCTCCTCGGAGAATCCCAACCTGCACAACATCCCGGTGCGCTCTTCGGAAGGGCGACGGTTGCGCTACGCCTTCGTGCCCACGTCGGGCTGGTTGCTCGCCGTGTCGGACTACAACCAGATCGAACTGCGGATCCTCGCTCACCTCTCCCAAGACCAGGGCCTGTTGCGCGCGTTCGCCTCCCACGAGGACGTGCATCGCACCATCGCCGCCTCGGTGTTCGGCGTGGATCCCGACGAGGTCACCAACGAACAGCGCGAACGCGCCAAGGCCGTCTCCTACGGCCTGGTCTACGGGATGGAGGCCTTCGGGCTGAGTCGGCGTCTCGGGATTCCCGTCGCCGCCGCGCGCGAGATCATGAATCGGTACTTCGAGGGATTCCCGAGCCTGCGCCAGTATCTCGACGAGGTCGTCAAGGAGATCCGCAGCCAGGGATACTCGCGCACCGAACTTGGACGCGTGCGGCCGTTCCCGGATCTGCTCACCGCCACGGGTGCTCAGCGGGCGGCCGTCGAGCGCCAGGCGATGAACGCGGGGATCCAGGGGCTGGCCGCGGACATCTTTAAGTCCGCCTTGGTTCGCCTCGACGACGCCCTCACCCGCGAGAGCCTGGCCGCTCGGCTCATCCTGCAGGTCCACGACGAAGTCGTGGTGGAGGCTCCACCGGAAGAGAAAGAGCGGGTGGGCGAGATCGTGATCGATGCGCTGATGAATGCGGCCACCCTGTCGGTTCCCCTCGAAGTGTCCCTCACGTGGGGCGAGAACTGGGCCGACGCGAAGGGTTGAGCGACCCTCTGCTAACCTTGAACGCTGGGTTGACACCGGAAACCCAGTCCCTGTTGACTAGTCAGACCCCGGTTGTGGTCGCACGAAAGTAGTACCCCCATGACGGACGGCACGAGCCTCCTCTCCACCCAGCAGATGGGCACCTTCGACGAAAACGGAAACTACATTCCGCGCGTTATCACCGAGGACAACTTGGTCGGTACCGACCTCGCGACCCTGGTGGGTGACAGCGTCCTCGAGTTCGAAGACGGCGACCTGGTGGTCGGCACGGTGGTCAAGATCGACCACGACGAAGTTCTCCTCGACATCGGCTTTAAGTCCGAGGGCGTCATTCCCAGCCGCGAGCTCTCGATTCGCAACGATGTGGACCCCTCCGAGATCGTCTCGCTGGGCGAGCGCATTGAGTGCCTGGTCCTGCAGAAAGAGGACAAGGAGGGACGTCTCGTCCTTTCGAAGAAGCGCGCCCAGTACGAAAAGGCCTGGGCCAACATCGAAGAACTCAAGAACCGCGACGAAGTGGTCAAGGGCGTGGTCATCGAAGTCGTCAAGGGTGGTCTCATCGTCGACATCGGTCTGCGCGGCTTTTTGCCCGCCTCGTTGGTCGAGCTGCGCCGGGTGCGCGAGCTCCAGCCCTACATCGGCAAGACCGTCGAAGCCAAGATCATCGAGCTCGACCGCAATCGCAACAACGTGGTGCTCTCGCGTCGGGCCTGGCTCGAAGAGACCCAGAAGGAGCAGCGCGGGGACTTCCTCTCCAACCTCAAGCCGGGTGAGCGTCGACACGGGGTCATCTCGTCGGTCGTTAACTTCGGCGCCTTCGTGGACCTAGGCGGCATGGACGGACTCATCCACGTCTCCGAACTCAGCTGGAAGCACATCGATCACCCCAGCCAGGTTGTGGCGGTGGGCGACGAGGTGGACGTCGAGGTGCTGGACGTCGACTTCTCCAAGGAGCGCATCTCGCTCTCGCTCAAGGCCACCCAGTCCGATCCGTGGCAGGTCTTTGCCGACAGCCACGCCGTCGACCAACTGGTCTACGGCCGCGTGACCAAGCTCGTGCCCTTCGGCGCGTTCATCCAAGTGGGCGAAGGCATCGAGGGGTTGGTGCACATCTCGGAGATGGCCGCTCACCACGTCGAGTCGCCCGACCAGGTCGTCACGGCCGGTGAGGAACTCTGGGTCAAGATCATCGAACTCGACACCGCGCGTCGTCGCATCAGCCTGTCGATCAAGCAGGCGGCCGAGGGCGGTGAGGTCTCCGAGGAGTACCGCGAGGCCTTTGGCTCTCACGCCTACGACGCCGAGGGGAACTACATCGGCGCCATCGAGTACGGCGAGTTCACGCCCGAGACCGAAGCGCAGGCCGCCTGGGCCGAGTACGCCACCGAGCTGGCGCCCAAGCACGACGACGAGTCCGAGATCGCGGACGCCGAGATCGTCGCAGACGCGGGCGCCACCGCCGACGCCGCGGAGGCTAGCGAAGCCGCGAGCGAGTAGTCCCTACGCCCGTTCGAGGGCGATCGAGAGCGGATAGTGACAAGCGACGCGATGTCCCGGCACGATCTCTTGGAGTTGGGGTTCTTCGCGAGCGCACTTTTCGGTCGCGTACGGACAGCGGGTGCGAAATCGGCAGCCGCTGGGTGGATTCAAAGGACTAGGTGGCTCGCCCGAGAGGACGTCATCGCGCACCGGCGCGTCGGGGTCGGCCTCGAGCGCCGCGCCCAGGAGAAACTTTGTATAGGGGTGCTCGGGCAAGCTGTAGAGCGTGTCGGCGGGACCGATCTCGCAGATCTTGCCCAAGTACATCACCGCGACCCGGTCCGAGACGTTCTTGACGACGGCCAAGTCGTGGGCGATGAACAGCAGGGTGAGGCCGTACTCGCTCTTGAGGTCTTCGAGGAGGTTCAGGATCTGGGCCTGGACCGACACGTCGAGGGCCGAGACCATCTCGTCGCAGATGAGCAATTTGGGTCGCATAGCGAGAGAGCGCGCGATGGAGATGCGTTGGCACTGGCCGCCCGAGAACTGGCGCGCGAAGCGATCGCCGTACACGTCGGGGTCGATGCCAACTTTGTTGAGCAGGTCGTTGACCAATTGGAGGCGCTCGTCACCCTCGACGCTCTTCCAGCAGTCCAGGGGTTCGGCCACGATGTCGCGCACGCGTCGACGAGGATTCAGTGAACTGATCGGGTCTTGAAAGATCATCTGCATCCGGGTGCGCAACTGTCGCAGTGCCGAACCCTTCTTCGTGGTGATGTCGATGCCCTCGAGTTCGATCGTTCCCGAGGTCGGCTCGACGATGCGCATCAGCGCCCGTCCGGTCGTGGTCTTGCCGCAACCCGACTCGCCGACCAGTCCCAGGGTCTCGCCTTCGTAGATGTCGAAGCTCACGCCGGCGACGGCACTCACTTTGCGGCGATGGCCGAAGCTGACGGTGAGGTCGCGTACGCGTAATAAGGGAGTGCGGGTCTCGCTCACGCGCGCACCGTTTCGCTGACCGACAGAGGGTTCCAGCACGCAAACGCGTGTCCGGGTTCGTCAGATGAGCGCAGCTTAGGCCGCTCGACGCGGCAGATGTCAGTGGCGTTCGCACAGCGAGGCGCAAAGGCGCACCCCGGTGGCAGGTTGAGCAGGTTGGGCGGTCGCCCGGGGATCGCGGCGAGGCGCGTGTGCGAGGGGCTCGACACCTTGGGTGAACTCTCCAGCAGCGCGCGGGTGTAGGGCATACGGTGGCGATAGAAGACGTCGCGGGTCGTGCCGGTCTCCACGACGCGACCGGCGTACATCACGATGATGCGCGACGTGCGCGTGGCGACCACCCCGAGATCGTGGGTCACCAGCACGATCGAGGTGGCCATCTTTTCCTTGATGTTGTCGAGCAGGTTGAGGATCTGGGCCTGGATCGTGACGTCCAGACCGGTGGTGGGTTCGTCGGCCATGAGCAGTTTGGGCGAACCGGCGAGTGCGGTGGCGATCACGACCCGCTGGCGCATACCCCCCGAAAGCTCACCCGGATACACGCAGTAGCGCTCGGCGGGCGAGGGTATGCCCACCAGTTCGAGCAGGTCGATGGCCCGCGCTTTGGCGGCCGCTCGGCTCATGCCCAGGCGCACTCGCAGGATCTCGTCGATCTGTTTGCCCACCCGCAGGACCGGGTTAAGTGAGGTCATGGGATCCTGAAAGATCATCGCGACCTCGGTGCCCCAGATCTGGCGCTTGGCCTTCTCGCTGGCGCCCACGACTTCGAAGCCATTCAGCAGGACCGAGCCCGTGACGTCCACGTTGGAGCGAGGCTGGAGACCCATGATCGTGCGCGACAGAACGGTCTTGCCCGAGCCGGACTCACCGACGATGCCAATCGTCTCGTTCTCACCGAGGTCGAAGGAGACGCCCCCCACGGCCGCCAGTGGTCCATTGGACGTGTTGAACGTGGTGTGTAGATCCCGGACGGACAACAATGTCGGGTCACTCATAGCTTGCTCTCGGTGATGTCAAAGTGCGCGCGCAACCGGTCTCCAATGAAGTTGAGCGAGAGCAGGAAGAGACACATCGCGGCCGAGGGGAAGATGGCCAGCCAGGGGTTGACCTGGAGAACGGCGAGGCTCTCGTTGATCATGTTGCCCCACGAGGGAGTAGGCGGGTTGACCGAGAGTCCCAGGAACGCGAGCGCGCCCTCGAGGGTGACGACGGTGGCGATGCCAATCAGCAGGAACGACACGGCCACGGGGGCGATGTTGGGTAAGAGCTCCTTCATCAAGATGCGCCGGTCGGTCGCCCCCTGGACCTTGGCCGCCAGGACGTAGTCCTGGGACGCACAGGCCATGGTGGAGCTGCGGATCACGCGGTACACGAGGGGAATCGCGGCGATCCCCACCACGACGATGATCTTGAAGAGCGATCGCGGCGTCCAGAACGACAGGACCGCGATGGTGGCAATGATCGCCGGGAAGGCCAGGAAGACGTACATGATTGTGGACAAGATGACGTCGAACTTGCCGCGCCGATAGGCGGCCAGCATGCCCAGGGGCATCCCGATCCCGAATCCGATCACCATCGCGCCCAAACTCACCACAATCGAGATACGCGAACCGTAGACGACGCGCGAAAAGATGTCGCGTCCCAGGTCATCGGTGCCGAGCAGGTGGTGCCACGAGGGACTGGAGTTCACGACGTTGTAGTTCTCGTACGTCGGATTGATGAGGGGCAGCACGTTGGCGAAGATGGCGCCGAACACGTTGAGCCCGATCCAACTCACGCAAGTCCAGAACAGAAAACCCAGGCGCTTCTTGCGAGCGGGGGCGGTGTGGACCGTGGACTCCTCAACGATCTCGGCCGCGAAGGTGGGATTACTCACGGCTGATCCTCGGATCGATGAGGCTGATGGCGAGGTCGAAGCCGAAGTTGATGACGATGACGCCCACCGACACGACGAGCACGATGCCTTGGACGACCAAGTAGTCGCTGCGCCCGATGGCCCCGATGAGTTGGTAGCCGAGGCCCGGAATGGCGAGCAGGTACTGCACGATGAATCCGCCGGCGAGGAGACCACCGATGTTGACGCCAGCGGTACCCAATAGCGAGACCGACGAGGGTCGCAGTGCGTGGCGCCACATGATGCGCCGCTGGCTGATGCCCTTGGAGCGCGCCATGGTAATGAACTCTTCTTGCAGGGTGGAGATGAGATCACTGCGCAGGACGCGGTAGTAGAGAACGAAGCTACCGATGGCGAGCACGATCGACGGCAGTGCCAGGCTCTCGAAGTTGGTGATCCAGTCGGCGCTCAGCGAGACGAAGGACGCCGGTCCGGTGTGCGGCACGGCCAAGTGAATGGCGATGACGAGCACGAGGACGACGATGAGTACGAAGGAGGGAATGCTGAGCAGCGTGAAACTGCCCGCCCCCAGGATGCGGTCCACCACTCCGTCGGGCTTGCGAGCGCTGCGCATGGCAATGGGGATGGCGAAGGCGAAGGCCAGAATCTGGGAGATGATGATCATCTCGACGTCGATGGGCAGAGCCGCCTTCACGGTGCTCCAGACCGAGGTCTCGGTGATGAACGAGGTCCCCAGGTTGCCGTGCAGCACGTTCTTGATCCACACCCAGTACTGCTCGATGATTGGCTTATTCAGGCCCAGTTGTTTGTAGAGCCTGGCCCGATTCGCCGGGCTGTCGCCGGTGCCCAAAATCACCGCCGCCGGGTCGCCCGGGAGTAGGTGGATGAGGTAGAACGCGCCGACCGAGATCACGAACACGACGCCGATCAGCATGATCAGGCGCCGCAGTAAATATCGTGACAACATTCCCCCTTCAAGGCCTGTAGCGACATTATCTAACGGCCCCCAAGGTCTTTGGCCACCTCGCGGTGGTCGCGATGTCACGGGGTCTCAGTAGCGTGGTCCCGTGAAGCGTGTCGCCATCGCCGGAGGCATCGGGGCAGGAAAGTCGGCCGTCACCGATAGGCTTACAACCCTCGGTTTTCCGGTCGTGGACGCGGACATGATCGCGCGACAAGTGGTGGAACAGGGACAGCCCGCGTGGCACGCCCTGGTCGACGCGTTCGGCTCCGCCGTCCTCACCCCCGAGGGTGACATCGACAGAAAGTTTCTAGCGGACGTGGTCTTTCACGACGCCAGCGCGTTGCGCCGGCTTAATCACATCACTCACGGGTATATCGGGGCCGAGATGAGGGCCGAGTTGGATGCGGCGAGCGGTGACGTGGCCTTCGTCGCCATACCCCTCTATCGTCCCGAGCACCGTGGCGAGTTAGGGCTGAGCGAGGTCTGGGCGATCGAGGTGCGCCCGGAGACGGCCCTGGAGCGTCTCGTGACGCAGCGGGGCATGGACGTCGAAGACGCCCGTTCGCGCCTGGCTGCCCAAATGTCCAACGACGAGCGGTCCGCACTCGCCGACCGGGTCATCGAGAACGACGGCACGCAGGAAGAGCTATACGCGTCCCTGAGCGAGGCGATCGAAGCGCTGGTGTCCCGTGACTGACTTTTTGGTCGAGTCGACGTTTCAACCAGCGGGCGACCAGCCCGGCGCAATTGCTGCGCTCGCGCACGGGGTGAACGACGGGTTGCGCTACCAGACACTCGAGGGCATTACCGGCAGCGGCAAGACCGCGACCATCGCCTGGCTGATCGAGCAGGTCCAGCGCCCGACGCTGATCCTCGAGCCCAACAAGTCCCTGGCCGCGCAGTTGGCCTCGGAGCTGCGCGACATGTTGCCCCAGAACCGAGTCGAGTTTTTTGTCTCGTACTACGACTACTACCAACCCGAGGCCTACGTGCCTCGCACGGACACCTACATCGAAAAGGACAGCTCGGTCAACGAGGAGATTGACCGGTTGCGCCACGCCGCGACGTCTTCTCTTCTCACCCATCGCGACACCGTGGTCGTGGCCTCGGTGTCAGCGATCTACGGCTTGGGTTCGCCTCTGGCGTATCGCGACCACATGCTGGCTTTGGAGATCGGCATGACGTTTGAACAGCGGTGGCTATTGCGACGACTGGTGGAGATGCAGTACACCCGCAACGAGCTCGTGATCGAGCGCGGAACCTTTCGCATGAAGGGCGACACCCTCGAGCTCCAGCCTGCCTACAGCCACGAGGCGGTGCGAATCTCCTTCTTTGACGACGCGATCGAAGAGATCTCGTTCTTCAATCCCGTCACCATGGAGGACCGCGGCACGGTCAAAGAGTTCACGCTCTTCGCGGCGTCGCACTACGCCACCAGTAACGCGACGCTTCAGCGGGCCTGCCGGGGCATCGAAGAGGAGCTGCAGCGCCAACTCGCGCTCTTTCAGAGTCAGGGCAAGCTCCTCGAGGCCCAGCGACTTCGCTCGCGCACCGAACACGACCTGGAGATGCTCGAGCAGACCGGCGTGTGCGCCGGCATCGAAAACTACTCGGCCCACTTAGACGGTCGGAGTCCGGGCGAGCGCCCCTACACGCTGCTGGACTTTTTCCCCGAGGACTTCTTGGTGGTGATGGACGAGTCGCACGTCGGGGTACCCCAACTGCGCGGGCAGTACGCCGGTGACCAGCAGCGAAAGATCACGCTCGTCGAGCACGGCTTTCGCCTGCCGAGTGCCCTGGACAACCGCCCACTGAACTTCGATGAGTTCATGGAGATCGTGCCCCAGATCGTCTTTGTGTCGGCGACCCCCGGACCCTTCGAGATCGAGCACTCCGACCAGGTGGTCGAGCAGGTCATTCGCCCCACGGGCCTGTTGGATCCGACGGTGACGGTCGTTCCCACCAAGAACCAGATCGACGACCTGCGCCTGCGCCTTGACGCGGTCGTCGAACGCGGGGACCGCGCCCTCATTACGACCATGACCAAACGTATGGCGGAGGACTTGACGACGTACCTGACCAAGGCGGGATATCGCGTTCAGTACTTGCACAGTGACATCGACACGATTCAGCGCATCGAGATTCTGCGCTCCCTGCGGCTGGGTGAGTTCGACATCTTGGTGGGTATCAACCTGCTGCGCGAGGGCCTCGACCTGCCCGAGGTGTCGATGGTGGCGATCCTGGACGCCGACAAGGAAGGGTTCCTGCGTTCGCGCAGTGCCCTCATCCAGACGATTGGACGTGCCGCGCGCAACGCGAATGGCGAGGCGATTCTCTACGCCGACCGCATGACCGACTCGATGCGGGCCGCCATCTCGCTGACCGAGCGGCGACGTCTTCTCCAGATGGCCTACAACGAAGAGCACGGTATCGAACCGCTGTCGGTGGTGAAGAACGTGGCCGATATCTTGAATCGCCTGCGCAGCGAGGCCCCGCGCGAACCCCGTGACAAGGTGCATGGTGTCTCGTTGTTGGAGGAGATGGCTCCCGACGATCTCAGCCTGGAGATGGCGCGGGTGGAAGAAGCGATGCTCATCGCGGCCCGGGATCTGAGGTTCGAAGAAGCGGCCATACTGCGCGACACGCTCCAGAACCTGCAACGCCAGATGGCTGGCCCTCCGGTCAGTTTTCTCATCGAGGAAGAACCGGTAGATTCCCCCTATGTCTAAGTCAATTCGGGTCCAGGGCGCGCGTGTCCACAACCTGAAGAACCTGTCCGTGGAGATTCCGCGCGACCAGTTCGTCGTGTTTACCGGCCTGTCCGGATCGGGTAAGTCGTCCCTCGCCTTTGACACGATCTACGCCGAAGGACAGCGTCGGTACGTCGAAAGCCTTTCGGCCTACGCCCGTCAGTTTCTCGGACAGATGGACAAGCCCGACGTCGATTTCATCGAAGGGCTTTCGCCCGCGATCTCGATCGACCAGAAGACCGCCTCACGCAATCCTCGCTCGACCGTGGGCACCATCACCGAGATCCACGACTACTTGCGTCTGCTCTTCGCGCGCATCGGGGTACCGTACTGTCCGACCTGCGGTCGAGCCATCACCAGCCAGACGCCGCAGCAGATCGTTGATCAGGTGCTCGAGCGGCCCGAGGGCCAGCGGTTCTTGGTCCTGGCCACCGTGGTGGAGGGCCGAAAGGGGGAGTACAGCACCCTGCTCAACGAACTGGCGGCGCAGGGTTTCTCGCGCGTGCGGGTGGATGGCGTGGTGATGGAGCTCTCCGAGCGCGACACGCTGACGCTGGCGCGCTACGAGCAACACACCATCGACGTGGTGCTGGATCGGCTGAGCGTGAAGAGATCAAACCGCCAGCGTCTGACCGAGTCGGTCGAGTCCGCGCTCAAACTCACCAAGGGGGTGGTCAAGTTCCTCTTTCTCGATCCTGACGAGGCGGTTCAGTACTCCGAGAAGATGGCCTGTTTGAACTGCGGCATCAGTTTCTCGGAGCTCGCGCCCCGCGATTTTTCGTTCAACTCGCCCTACGGGGCGTGCCCGGTCTGTACGGGACTCGGCACGCGCTTTGAGGTGGCTGCCGATCTCGTTGTACCCGACGAGGATCTCTCGCTAGCCCAAGGGGCGCTCGCCCCCTGGTCGGGGGCGCGATTCAAGTACTTCGAACGGCTGATCGAGGGCATCGCGACGTTGGGCGGCTTCGACGTGAACACGCCCTGGAAGAAACTGAAGGCCAAGGACAAGAAGCTCGTGCTCAACGGCGTCGATAGCAAGTCGGTGCCGGTAAAGTACCGCAACCGCTACGGCCGGGTGCGCAGTTACGAGACGACCTATAACGGCATCGTCGAGTGGCTCGAGCGCAAGCGCAACGAGGCCGACGGCGACTGGTCGCGCGAGCAGGCCGAACAGTACATGCGCGAGGTCGAGTGCACCGCCTGTCACGGCCAACGCCTCAAGCCCGAGGTACTTGCCGTGCGCGTGCACGATCACAACATCGCCCAGGTCAACTCGATGACGATTGACGAGGCGATCGACTACTTCGCGAACCTCGAACTAACCAAGCGTGAAGAGACGATCGCGCGCCAGGTGACCAAAGAGATCGTGGAGCGACTGACCTTTCTGATGGATGTGGGGCTGGACTACCTCACCTTGAGTCGCGCCTCGGCCACGCTCTCGGGTGGCGAGGCGCAGCGGATCCGTCTGGCCAGTCAGATCGGCAGCTACCTGGTGGGCGTGCTCTACGTGCTGGACGAACCCTCGATCGGTCTGCACCAGCGCGACAACCGTCGACTGATCGCGACCCTCGAGCGACTGCGCGACATCGGCAACTCTGTGATCGTGGTCGAGCACGACGAGGAGACCATCCGGTTGGCCGACTACGTGGTGGATATCGGCCCCGGCGCGGGCGAGTACGGCGGAGAAGTGGTCCACGCGGGCAGCTACGAAGCCTTACTCGCTAACGAGAAGTCGATCACCGGCCAGTACCTCTCGGGTAAGAAGTCGATCGCCGTGCCCCCGGAGCGCCGGGTGGGCGACGGTAAGAGGCTAACGATCAAGGGGGCGCGCGCCAACAACTTGAAGAACATCACCGTGGAGATCCCCCTCGGCGACTTCGTGGCCGTGACGGGGGTGTCGGGCTCGGGCAAGTCGTCGCTCATCAACGCCATCCTGCTCGCCTCCCTCGAACGACAGCTCAATCGAGCCAAGACGGTCGTGGCGGAGCACGACACCATTCTCGGAGTGAAGAACCTCGACAAGGTGGTGGCGGTCGACCAACAACCCATCGGACGAACTCCTCGATCGAACCCCGCCACCTACACCGGGGTGTTCGACAAGATCCGCAAGCTCTTCGCCGAAACTCAGGAGGCCAAGGTGCGCGGGTACCAGCCCGGTCGTTTCTCCTTCAACGTAAAGGGCGGGCGCTGCGAAGCCTGTTCGGGTGACGGCACCATCAAGATCGAGATGCACTTCCTGCCCGACGTGTACGTCAACTGCGACGTCTGTGACGGCGCTCGCTACAATCGCGAGACCTTGGAGATCCTGTATCGCGGCAAGAGCATCGCCGACGTACTGGACATGTCGGTCAGCGAGGCCCTCGAGTTCTTCGAGCGCCAACCCCAGATCCTTCGGCACGTCCAGAGCCTCTACGACGTCGGCCTGGGCTACGTGCGCCTGGGCCAGCCGGCCCCGACGTTGTCGGGCGGCGAGGCCCAGCGCGTCAAGCTCGCCACGGAGTTGGCTCGCCGGCCTACCGGGCACACCTTCTACGTCCTGGACGAACCGACGACCGGCCTGCACTTCGACGACGTGAATCGACTGCTCCACGTTCTGCATCGCCTGGTCGATCAGGGCAATACGGTTCTGGTCATTGAGCACAACCTCGATGTCGTCAAGACGGCCGACTGGGTGATCGATCTCGGTCCCGAGGGTGGGCGCCGCGGGGGAGAGGTCGTGGGAGAGGGCACGCCCGAGGAGATCGCCGAGTTGCCCACCGCGACGGGCACGGTGCTACGAGAGGTGCTCGCCGGTCACGGCCACGCCTGATGTTGACGAAACCCACTGGCATACCTCGCGAGAGCGGGTGCTATCTCTTTCGCAATGATCGCGGGGCGATTATCTACGTCGGCAAGGCTCGGGTTCTTGCCCAACGGCTGTCGAGTTACTTTCAGCGCGAGTCCGGGCTGAGCGAGAAGACCCAGCTGCTCATGAGCGAGGCGACCAGCGTCGAGTGGATCGTCACGCCCAACGAGGTCGACGCTCTCATCCTCGAGAACGAGCTGATCAAGGCGAATCAATCGCGCTACAACATGCGCCTCAAGGATGACAAGAGTTTTCCCTTCGTGGCCCTGGACTATCGCACGCCCTTCGCCGCGCCCTATCTGACGCGGGCTTCGCACGTAAAAGGCGTTCGTTACTTCGGGCCCTTCGTGGACGTTCGCGCCGTTCGCGCCACGATGGACGAACTCCTGCAAGCGTTTCCGCTGCGCTCGTGCTCCCGGC
Organism: uncultured Acidimicrobiaceae bacterium; assembly: GCA_963844615.1. GTDB lineage: Bacteria > Actinomycetota > Acidimicrobiia > Acidimicrobiales > RAAP-2 > RAAP-2. The sequence continues at coordinate 446,320 of CAWJOZ010000001.1, forward strand.
ACAAGTTCCAGTATCAACAGCGCATCGGGCGACCGTGTCTGCTCTACGACATCGGCAAGTGCTCGGGACCATGTGTCGGCAAGATCGACACCGAGGGGTACGTGGAACTACTGAACTCGTGGGAGCGATTCTTTGAGGGCGACGTGCGGGTCCTGCGCGATCGGTTGCGCACCCAGATGCGCGACGCGTCGGAAAGCCAGCACTACGAAGCCGCCGCCGCCGCTCGTGACGGCCTCGAAGCGCTCGAGCGAGCGGCCAGCACCCAAAGCGTGGTGCTCGACACCCACTCGAACTTGGACGTCGTCGCGCTCGCGAGCGCCGGATCGCGCGCCGCCCTCGTGCGCTTTCGCGTGCGACACGGACGCATCATCGGACGCACCGTGCACCTGGTGGATCGCTCCATGGACGAGGGCGACCCCGAGATGCTCGAGAACGCGCTCACCGACATGTACCTCGATGCATCGTCCGTACCCGCCGTGGTGGTGGTCCAACGCAAGGACCTCGCCACGACCCTGGTGCGCGAGTACCTGAGCGGGCTACGAGACAAGCCCGTCGAAGTGACCGTCGCCCAGCGCGGCCGGCGCAAGCGCGTCGTCGAACTCGCCGCTCACGACGCCGAGTCGGTGATCGCGCGCGACTCCCTGCGTCGCCAGGCCGATCACAACGTGCGCTCGCGCGCCCTCCAGGAGCTCGGCACCGCACTCGGCCTGGAGCAGCCCCCGTATCGGATCGAGTGCTTCGACATGAGTCACCTGCAGGGAACCAACTACGTGGGATCAATGGTCGTGTTCGAAGATGGACTGCCAGTCAAGGGCGAGTACCGACACTTCAACGTGCGCGAGGTACTGGGCAACGACGACGTGGGAGCGATGCAAGAGGTCGTGCGCCGCCGCCTTACCCACTGGGAAGAGCACCAGGACGATACGAGGTTTCGCCGCGCCGACCTGATCATCATCGACGGAGGTGTCCCGCAGTTGCACGCGGCCGAGAAGGCCGCGCGCTCACTGGAGTTGGGGGGCCTGGTGGAGTTCGCGGCTCTCGCCAAACGCGAAGAACTCCTCTTTCGCCCCGGGTCGTCGACGCCCATCGCGCTGGAGCGCGGTTCAGAAAGCCTGTATCTGGTCCAGCGCATTCGCGACGAGGCGCACCGCTTCGCCATCACGTTTCACCGTTCCAAGCGCGGCAAGTCGATGGTCGCCTCCTCGCTCGAGGGCATCGAAGGCCTCGGACCCTCGCGTCGCGATCGCCTCTTGGAGGTGTTCGGCTCACTCAACGCGCTGCGTCACGCGACCCTCGAGGAGCTCGGGGCCCTGTCGTGGCTGCCGGGAGACGTTGCGACCAGGCTCTACGATCATCTGCAGGCGCCCGCGGCGCCGCGACCCACAAAGGACAGGGACGATGAGTGAAGTCTTGGTGGTGACCGGCATGTCGGGTGCTGGACGCTCGACGGTCGCCGCGGCCCTCGACGACCTCGGCTGGTTCGTGATCGACAACCTGCCGCTCGAACTCGTGAGTCGCGTGGGCGAACTGGCCTCGGCCGACGCCCACGAGTACCCGGGCATCGCCTTCATCGTCGGACGCTCGGGCGGGCTGGAGCCTGAGGACCTCTTGAGAGTCCGCGAAGAGTTGGCCCAGCACCACGGAGACGCCAAGATCCTCTTCCTGGACGCGCCCGACGACGTACTGATCCGCCGCTACGAGGGAACTCGTCGACGTCACCCCCTGGATGAGGCGACGCTCGCCGAGTCTATTGCCCACGAGCGCGCGCTGCTGGCCCCGATCCGCGACGCCGCTGCGGTCGTCATCGACACGGGACCGATCAATACCAATCAGTTGCGCCGACGCATCGTCGAGATCTTTACCGACGTGGCGGCGATGGAGTCCCTGCGGGTCTCTCTGGTCACCTTTGGCTACTCCTACGGGATACCCAGTGACGTGGACATCGTCTTTGACTGTCGCTTCCTGCCCAACCCGCACTGGATCCCCGAACTGCGGCCGCTCACCGGACTCGACGAACCCGTCGCTCGCTACGTGCTGGAACAAGAGCCGGCCCAGCACTTCATCGACGACGTGGTGGCCATGCTGGAGTGGCAGATCCCCGCGTTTGCCGCCGAGGGCAAGTCGTACCTATCGATCGCCATCGGCTGTACCGGTGGTCGCCATCGCAGCGTGGCCATCGGCGAGGAGGTGCGTCGGCGCCTGCACGTCGAGGCCCCAGTCTTTCACCGCGATATCGCTCGATGAAGCTCGTCGCGGTCGGCGGAGGTCACGGCACCGCTGTGTCGCTGCGGGCGCTCAAACGGCTCTCGGGCGAGGTCACCGGAGTGGTGTCGGTGGCCGACGACGGGGGATCGACCGGTCGACTCCGGGCCATGTTGAACGTGGCGGCGGTGGGCGATCTGCGCAAATGCCTCGTGGCGTTGGCCGACCCGCAGAATCCCCTCACCACGTCCTTCGAACATCGTTTCTCGGTCGGCGAACTCAGCGGTCACGCCGTGGGCAACCTGCTCCTCGTGGGCTTGATTGACGCCACGGGCGATCTTGAGGAGTCGGTGCGCGCGCTCGCCCAGGTCATGGGGGTTACGGGCACTATCTTGCCCGCCAGCACCGAAGGAGTGGTGCTGTTAGCGACGACCGAAGAGGGTGACACGCGGGGTCAGACCAGCGTGGCGAAGTCCTCGACGATCCGACGGGTCAGCCTGGAGCCCTCGCACGCGGCGGCACCCATCGCGGCCGTCGAGGCGATCGAGCGCGCCGACGTCGTGGTGATCGGGCCGGGCTCGCTCTTCACCAGTGTGATCGCCGCCTGCGTGGTGCCGGGAATCACCCAGGCGCTGGCGGGCACGCGCGCCAAGAAGATCTACGTCGCCAACCTACGGGCCGAGATACCCGAGACCGAAGGCTTCACCCTCCAAGATCACCTCGACGCTCTCACGCGTCATGGGGTGAAGGTGGACCTGGTGCTGGTCGACGAGCGTTCACCCTTCGCGCACGATGACGCGACCGTTGCGACGGTGGTGGCGGACCTCGCGGGTGGAAATGGGCTCGTGCACGATGTGCAAAAATTGGCGGTGACTGTCTTCGAGAACGCGACGACAGCAAACCACAGCGAAGGAGACGTCAGTGGCAACACGGGTCGCGATTAATGGATTTGGGCGCATCGGACGAGGATTCCTCCGCGCGGTCCTCGTCAACCCCGAGGTGGAGGTCGTGGCGGTCAACGACCTGGTGCCCACGGCGACGAACGCCCATCTCCTCAAGTACGACTCGACCCAAGGCGTCTTGGACGTGGATGTGCGTGCGAGCGAGAACTCACTCCGGGTGGGAGAGGACACCATCCAGGTGTTCGCCGAGCGTGACCCCGCCCAGCTGCCCTGGGGCGACCTCGACATCGACGTCGTCATCGAGTCCACGGGCATCTTTACCTCGCGCGCCGCGGCCGCCGCGCACCTCGCCGCAGGGGCGAAGCGCGTGATCATCTCCGCGCCCTCGGGCGACGCCGACGCGACCTTTGTCATGGGCGTGAACGAAGAGTCGTTCAATCCCGACACGGACCTGGTCATCTCGAACGCCTCGTGCACGACGAACTGCTTCGTGCCCATGGTCAAGGTTCTCGATGACGCCTTCGGCGTAGAGGCCGGCCTGATGACCACGGTCCACGCCTACACCAACGACCAGAACCTGCTGGATCTCGCGCACAAGGACATGCGCCGCTCGCGCGCGGCCGCGATCAACATCGTGCCGACCGCCACGGGTGCCGCGCGCGCGACGAGTTTGGTCTTGAGCGCCATGAAGGGCAAGTTGGACGGCACGTCGTTGCGCGTGCCGATCCCCGTCGGTTCGATCACCGACTTCACCGCCGTACTCCCGAGCACCAGCGTAGAGGCGGTTAACGAGGCCTTTCGCGCGGCGGCCAGCACCGGATCGCTGTCGACCTACCTCGTCTACACCGACGAGCCGATCGTCTCGTCGGACATAGTGGGCAGCCCCGCGTCGTGCACCTTCGACTCCCTCATGACGATGGTCCAGCGCCTGGATGAGTCGCGCAGCCTGGTCAAAGTCTTCGGCTGGTACGACAACGAGTGGGGATACTCCAACCGTCTCGTCGACCTCGCGCACTACGTCTCGCGCTAGTGCCGGCTCCTCTGCCTTCGATTGACGCGTGGGGTGAACTCACCGGCCAGCGTGTCTTCGTGCGCGTCGACTTCAACGCCCCGGTGGCCGAAGTCGGCGGCGTGCTCAAGGTCACGGACGACTTTCGACTGCGCGCCGCACTGCCGCTGTTCTCCACCCTGCTCGAACGGGGGGCGAGCGTCGTGGCGGCGACGCACTTTGGACGACCGAACGGCCAGGTCGACGAGCGCTTTAGCGTCGAGCCGCTGCGTCGTCGTCTGGCTGAACTCTGCCCCGACGTTGAGCTGATCGAGAACCTGCGCTTTCATCCCGGCGAGGAGGCCGACGACCCAGCCTTTGGGGCGTCGCTGGTCGCGGGCTTCGACTACTACGTCAACGAGGCCTTCGGTGCCTCGCACCGCGCGCACGCCTCGATCATGGTGCCGCCCACGCTGCTGCCGAGTGCGGCCGGTCCCAACCTCGGCCGCGAAGTCGCCACGCTCCTCGCCCTGCTGGAGTCTCCCGAGCGCCCCTTCGTCGCGGTCACGGGCGGGGCCAAGGTGAAGGACAAACTCGGCATCATGAAGGTGCTCGCCGCCAAGGCCGACGCGGTCATCGTGGGTGGCGGTATGGCGTACACGTTCCGCGTCGCCGAAGGACAGACCATCGGCAGCTCGTTGTTTGATGAGCGATACGTCGAGGAGTGCCGGGCGTTGCTCGACGGCGGCAACGTGCTGGTCCCGGTCGACTCGCGAGGACTACCCGATGGCGCGCCCTTTGGTCCCGACGGGGGAGACGACGAGGTGATCGACTTCGCCGCGGACATTCCCGACGGGTTTGTCGGTCTGGACATCGGACCCAACACGGTCGAGATCTTCGAAGCCGCGTTGTCGAGTGCGCGCACGATTCTCTGGAATGGCCCGATGGGAGTGTTCGAGGACCCGCGCTTGGGTCGAGGGACCGAGGCCATCGCTCGCGCGATCGCCGGCTCATCGGCGATCAGCGTGGTCGGGGGCGGGGACTCGGTCTCCGCCCTCAGCCAGTACGGACTGGCCGACGACATGAGCTTTGTCTCCACCGGCGGTGGCGCGTCGCTCGAACTGGTCGAGTTCGGGGACCTGCCCGGACTGCGCGCCCTACGAGAGAGCCCCTGGTCCCACTAGTGGCTGTCGTCAAGCGCCCCCTGGTCGTCGGCAACTGGAAGATGAACCTCGACTTCATAGAGGGCTTGCATCTCGTCCAGCAGTTGGGCGTCCTGATCAAAAACCGGCCGATCGAACACACCGACGTGGTCGTGGCCCCACCCTTCGTGGATCTGCGCACCGTTGGTTCGGTGCTGGAGTCCGAACGCCTCAGCGTCGCGCTGGGGGCTCAACACGTGAGCGCCTTCGAGAACGGTGCGCGCACCGGCGAGATCTCCGTGTCGATGTTGACCCGTCTGGGCGTGCAGTTCGTGATCGTTGGGCACTCCGAGCGACGCACCTACTACGACATGACCGACGAGGTCGTGGCTCTCACGTTGCGGGCCGTGGTGCGCGGGGGAGCGCGCGCGGTGGTGTGCGTGGGCGAGACTCTCGAACAGCGCGAGAGCGGTGAGGCTGAGTCCTTCGTGCGCCACCAGCTCGAGCGTGCCCTCGCCGGACTGGAGGAGGGCTTTCATGAGTCCGTCATCGTCGCCTACGAACCCCTATGGGCGATCGGGACCGGGGTGACCGCGAGCGCCGAGCAGGTGCGCGACATGACCGCCTTCGTGCGCGGGGTCGTGCGATCGCTTGGTTTTGGCGCCCCCACGGTGCTCTACGGCGGATCGGTGAACCCCGACAACGCCGCTGAGCTGGTGCGCGAGAGCGAGGTGGACGGGTTTCTCGTCGGCGGCGCGTCGCTCAAGGCGGAGTCGTTCTACGCCATTCTTCGCGCGTGTGACGACTGCTACGCTATAAAGCGCTAATTCGGAGGGCCCCCATGCTGACCTGGGTAATCATCGCTGTAGAGGCCGCCGCCGCCGTGGCGCTGGTGTTTCTTGTCTTGCTGCACTCGGGCCGAGGTGGCGGCATTTCGGACCTCATGGGGGGTTCCATCGGCTCCGCGGCGACGGGATCGACGGTCGTGGAGCGCAACCTGGACCGCATCACGATCGCCGTGGCGTTGGTCTTTACCTTCTCCACGCTGGCTCTCGACCTACGCCTGCAGTAGGGGCGATGAGTCGAGGCGGGCTCGCGCTCGGAGTAGGCGCTCTTTGTTTGGTCGCTGCGCTCTTGCCCATCGCGCGCTCCGGGGCCAGTGCGACCGGCAACGAGAACTCCAGCACCTTGGACGTCTCGTTGCCCGGGCCTTTTACTGGCTGTTCCTACCTTGATCCCGGCGCCACGGTGACCTCCGACGCGATTTTGGATCTGGTGCGACCCTCGGCCTTTCAGACCAACTTCAATGGCACGCTCCAGGGAGAAGACGGGGCCATCTCCTCGGCCGAGCTCATCTCGCTCGCGCCCCAGACCGTTCGCTACACGATCTCGCCCAACCTGGTCTGGAGCGACGGGCTGGCTTTTAACGGGGCGGACCTCGTGGATTGGTGGCAGCGCGCGCGCACATTGGCGAGCGTGACCAGTGACGGGTATCGCGCCATCAAGTCGCTGGTGGTCGCGACCAACGGGCTCTCGGTCACCGCCACGTTCGCCTCGCCCTACGCCGACTGGGAGCTGCTCTTTCGCGACGTCGAAGCGCCCGGCACGACCCCGGGATGTGCCATTGGCAACCTCGTCTCGCGGCCGTCGCTCGGCGCGTACTTTGTCTCGAGCGCCACGGCCAGTCGCATCGTGCTCGCGATGAATCCCGAGTGGCCGCTCGATCCCAATCGCTTCGGGCGCATCGTCATTACCGACACTCAGAATCTTCCGGCGTCGTATACCTCGAACTACGCCGACTACACGCTGGCGCTCAGCAGTGCGTCGATCGTGGCCTTGAGCAATCACCCGACGCTGGACAGTCATATCGGTTCGTCCAACAACATCGAAGAATTGACCTTCGCTCCCGGCACGCCGATCACGAGCCAGCTGAATCTGCGCAAGGCCCTCAGCCTTTCGATCAGTCGCCAGTCCATGATCGACACCCTCTTTGGCTCGGTGACCTACTCGCCGTCCGTCGCGGCCTCGGCGATCTACTCCCAGGGTCAAAGTGAGTATCCCGGACCCTCGGGCTCCAATCCGGCGGGCCAGACCACCACGACCACCACCACACCGGCCAAGGGCAGCCTCGTGGACTGTGTGACGTGCGCGTTGTCGGCGCTGCGCGACGCGGGTTACACCCGCACGAGCGCGGGATGGATCGACGGATCGGCGAAGCCCCTCACCATTGTTCTCGGGGTGGGCTCGAGCGTCCTCGACCACTCGGTCGCCAAGTTGGTGGTGGCTGACTGGAAGTCCATTGGCATTCGCACCGCGATCGTGAACGAAACGTCCGACGTCGCGGCCGCGCACGCCGCCGCGACGGGCAACGTCGACGTGGCGTTGTTAGCCCGTCCAACCGAGACCAACCCCTCCTACACGGGGCGGTCTTGGGCGGGTCCGCCGTATCTCGATACCTATCCGAGTGGCGTGCGAATCGCGAGCGTGACGACACTCTTTGGTGACGCGTCATCGATCTTCAATCCCGTCACCGCAACACCCATGTGGTTACAGATCGATCAGACGATCATGAATAACTTCTGGGTGCGTCCGCTCTTTACTGCTCCTTCGCTAATCATTTGGTCGGGTCTTCTTACGCCAGTGCAGGGGAGTTTCATTGTGTCGGGTTTCGTGGACCAAATTCCGTCGTGGTCCAAGACGCCGCCGGCGACAAGTACGTAACAATTTTTGAGTTAACTATGCGGTTGCTAGAGTGGAGTCCGCGTCGGAGTGGCGGAATAGGCAGACGCGCCAGCTTGAGGGGCTGGTGCCCTTAGGGGCGTGTGGGTTCAAGTCCCGTCTCCGACACCCCTGTCTCCGACACCCCTGTCTCCGACACCCCGTTACCCTGGAACCACTGACCGTCTCCGACACGAGGTACCCCTAAGTGCTTGTTGTCGGCATAAAACCTAGCCTTGTCAGGTCTGATCGCGAATTTCTCGAAATGCTGCCAATCCGACTCGCAATCCGTGGAGCTCGTCAGCGGAGATCTGCTTTGCCAGCGCTGTGTCAATCGCTTCGGTCGCTGTTCGAATTGCGTCCGCTGCTCGGCGCCCGCGATCGGTCAGTCGCAGACCCATTCGGCGGCGATCATTGGGATCGCTACGGCGATCGAGATAGCCGCGAAGAACGAGACTATCGAGCAGCTGACTCGCCGCTTGCTTGCTCAGTTTCAACGAAGCGACGACGTCGGACTGGGAGCTGAACATTGGCTCCTTCACACGGTTATCTAATCCAGCCAGCACGAACGCGCCGTTGCGCGGGATGTCGTCGCAACCGATCTCGACTAGCGCGCGGTGTGCAGCGTTGCGGTACACACTTCGAGCTTCGCGCATCAGCGACGGAATAGAGGCATCCCCATCCCAGGATTGAGCAGCCATCTAGCGCGACAGGCCGCGACGCAGGACCGGTCCTGGTAGTGAACGTTTTATCTCGCCGAGCACAGCCAGCCCACGGCGCAGTCCAGCCATCTCGCCCTGAGTCAACCTACGCGCCAGTTCGTCGTCGACGTAGCAACACCCCTCGTAGCTCGCATCATTGGCTGCACGTCCGCGTTCGGTGAGTGCGAAGGACTCCGTTTGGCTCGTCGTATTGAGCGTGCGAGTGATATATCCGCGAAGAACCAGCACATCGACGAGTTCATGGAACTCGCGCTGCTTGAACCCGAGTTCCTCAATCCTTTCGGGGATTGATTCATCGCCGTTGGATAAGTAGGCCAATAAGTAGCCGCTGGCGGTGGGAAGATCTTCAAATCCGCCAGCCGCTAACTGGATATCGGCGGCTCGCTTGTATGTGCCACGGGCCATTCGCATCAACTCGGGGATCGACAGATAGGAGTCCGCTAAAGATTGCATAACTTGATCATATGGTATTACAAGTTGACTGTCAAGGATGCAGACAGTAATGTGGCGTGAACCAGTATCGCGGATTTCAGAATCAAGCCTCGCCAGTGCGTGGGTAGCAGATTCGTTACTTCGAGCTCGGATACCCAGTTGTACAACAGTGACGTGAATGTTGTACAATGTTGACATGAGCAAGATCTCCGTCAGCAGGGCGCGCGAAAGGCTCTCCGAAGTCGTTGATATGTCCCAGTCCGAGCCAGTCGTCTTGGAGCACTACGGTCGCCCGGCCGCGGTGGTGGTGAGCCCGGACCACTACGACGAGCTGCTTGAAGCGTTTGAGGAGTCGCTAGACATCATGGCGTTTGACGCTGCATTGTCCGAAGAGGGGGAAAACATCCCCTGGGAGCAGGTGAAGTTCGATCTCGGCTGGTCGTGAGCGAGTATCGAATTGAATTCAGACCGGCAGCTCTGCGCGAGATTCGAAGAATCGACCGATCCGTCCAGCCGCGTATTCAAGGCGCGATCGTGCTACTCGCGCGAGATCCCCGCCCTCCCGCATCGCGCCCGCTTCGCGGGCGTCCCGGTTACCGTCTACGAGTCGGCGATTACCGCGTCATCTACACCATTGACGACGGAATTCTCCTGATTGTGGTCGTCACCATCGGACATCGGCGCGACGTTTATCAGTAGTCAGTCAAGAATGTCGATTTGCTTCCACATGCAGGCGCCAGTGCCTGGTAGCAGATCTGTTGCTTCGGGTCTCCGACACCAATCTCCGAGTAGTTCAATTGCCATGAGCACCTGCACTTCACATCGCTGATTTACGCGGTGCAGTCCAAGGGTGCTGTGATTCACGAGTACGCACCCGCCCGAACTTCGGCTCCCATCGGTGTCGGTATCTACCCGATTACCAACTTCGCTACAAAGAGACCCGACCATCCAAGTGTGAGATAGATGGAAGTCTTCAGTCGGACGTTCTTAGGCCGAGTATTCGAGTCATGAGTTCGAAAGTAGATGACAGTATTGATGATCGTTGCCGCGGCCGTGATCGCGAGCATTATTTCCCAGAGGATGGGAGAACCTTGGCTCTCTACCGCCAGGTTTAGCAAGGCGCTCTTCCGTCAAGTTCAAACATCCCTTGCCATTACTACCATGGGCGGATCCGCTAGTCGGAGATTATGGAGCGTCAGCTCGACACCAACAATCTTCGAGTGACTTAGTTTTGAAGACTCGCTTGCATTTTGTACCTGCTTGAACCGGGGTTCGCAGTTTGCGGGTATCGGGTAGTTCGGGACAGAACTCGAAGACACGGCCTATTGCATTATCTCGGATCGCAGTGGGCGTGAGGGATCACTTCCCGACACACCAGGAACGATCGGATTGACCTCGAGTTCGCCACCGCAATAGGTCCAAGCTTGAAAACCTTGGGGAACCGGAATCGACGAGAACCCGGACAGCGATTTCACCGAGACTGTCAATTCGTCGGCATTGATGCAATTAGACGCCACGTCATTGCCGAAAACCCAAAACGACGCCACTCCTCCGTGCAAGAGCCGAATCGAAGGAATTCGTCGACCGGACGCCAATCCCATTTGGTCGTTGCCCCTATGTCCCTCGATGTCCTTTGTTTTGATCGGCAGGCGCTTGCCCCTCAAGGAAACGGCAACTCTCGGAAATCCGCTGATGACGCACGGGGAAGAACCCTCGTTTCGGATCCAGAACAAGTCACCGAACGTCCCTGCGAGGCCGCCGGTGGTCCCTATCCAGACGACACTGAGTTGATCGGAACCGCATCTCAGGCTGGATTGTGACACTGACGACGCCCCGGACGAGCTGGCGCCAATCAGCGCGAGGGAACTCGTCACCACGATCAATCCAAGCCATACGCTGACGCTTTTCGAGATGGCTTGGTGCACGAGTGCAACCTACCTTGCAAGTAGCCAGGCGGACTGTCGCCTCTCGGGTTGTCTTTGACATTGAGTCTCCGACACGAGGTCGTCTCAATTCGCTTGTCGCCGGTGCCCGGAGGCAGATCTGTGACTCCGGGTCACTGACACGGAATATCTGATAATCATGATTTCATGACGGAGATTAGTGCCACCGAGGCCGCGAGAAATTTCGCAGAGTTGCCCGATGCGGTAGAGCACAAGGGCGAGCGAATCCTCATAGCTCGACGAGGTCGTGTGATCGCCCAAATTGAGCCTGCCACTAAGGGACGCGGCGCGGATACCAAGTCGTTGCTGAAGCGCCACCCAGCTGATGGTGAGTGGTTGACCGCCATTCGCGAAACACGAGACTTGGTTGTCTCGGAGGATCGCTTCTGAGCAGACTGCTACTCGACACGACCTTCCTCATTGACGCGGTAAGGTCCGACACTAGTCTTGACGAAGTCATCAACGACGACGACGACGTTGCTGTCGCCGCCATCACCATGGCGGAATTGCAGGTTGGCGGTGAGTTGTCCAAGGGAAAGACCAGGCACAGCCGCCAGACCCTAGTTGACGACATCGTGGCGTCTCTCCCGATCATTGACTATGACCTTGTGGTGGCGCGAACTCATAGCCAACTTCTCATGGCGGTTCGGCGCCAGGGACGACCACGGGGCGCGCACGACTTGATCATCGCGGCCAGTGCGCTCTCGTCAAATCGACTGTTGGTCACCGCCGACCGGACAGCCTTCAGAGATCTACCTGGCGTGACGCCTGTATTTCATCGGTGACGGACCGAGGAATCCCTTATCAGGAGGCGCCAATGCCTGGTAAGAGATCTGCCGTGCCGGGTCTCCGACACCAGGTTGGCTTGGAGCGGTTCAAGCCATGTCCTGTGATGCCGAAGTCTAAGCCAGTCAAGGACGTCCGCCTTCGGCGGTCGTCTCGGCAGTTCGCGACGGAGTCGTCGAGTCAAGACTTTGCTCAAATTATGCGCAGGCCTCTTCTGCTGAAAGTTGCCCGACGAGATACCACCCATCCCACTGAGTCTGGTGGGCATTGAAAAATGAGGCAAGTTTGGCCGCACTAGTCGTCTTGGCGTAGTACTTCCATATTGTGATGATTCCATCAAGGTGGGTTTTGATCTTGGCGTTCGGGGCGTTCGCCGCCATTTTTTCGAAGATCGGCTCGGCCTTCATTGCAAAGGAGTGCCACGCCGCAGCGGTTTTGGTGGTCGGCAGGCCGGTCGCGCTGATCGGCGCCTGCAGCTTGCCCTCAAGCCAGGCGCGGTACTGCGTGCAGAACGAACTCGAACTTGACGCTCCGCTCGGAGCCTCCATTATGCCTAGAGGAACGAATAGGACTCCGGCTGCAACGAAGCTTGCCAACAGGACCCGCCAGCACGACACGGCGCGCTTTATGTGAGCGAGCATGTTCACCCCTAACTTTCGAATGTCCTCGTCCCGGGATCGTGGCTCGGAATAATGATGGTCTAACACACTTGTCGCGCAGGGATTCGTAGTTATGTCCCGGCGGAGATTGTTGAGGTAGGTTCTCCGACGCGAAGCGGTCCCGTGGAGTTTGTGCGCCCCAGGGCTAGTTGATTGATAGCCAAGCGGTTCGACCCCAATTCCTGCTAACCGCCAATCCTCGGGTCTCGAAAGCATCAAGAATTTCAAGAGGCCTCGAGGTCAAAAAAACGATTGGAACTTGTCCGACACAAATTCTTACTCCAGTTGCGTTGAACAATCCTTTTACTGGCTCGCATTTTGCAATCGCCGCGTATGGAATGATCTAATCGGGCATCATCCAACCGATGAGCCGAATGCTCGGACCGATACGCAGCTCCGATTCGAAACATGTCAGCCGAGCGAGGGGCTTCGTGGCAGTGAAAGTGCCTGGGCCCCATTGGCATCGCATTCCGCCAATCGCCGTAAATTGAACGGTTTCACTGACCCGCCTGCTTACTCTCCCAACCGAAAACTCGCCAAGAGACACGCTGGAGCGAATAGAGCGTCGAATGATTTCCAGGACTACGATCAGCAACAGCAGCCAAATTGGAAACAATCGCTCCACAGTTGTTAAAGCCAGCATTCACGGGAACTATAGCCACGCTGATGTTCGGAGGATCTCTCTACGCCGTCGACGGTGGTTCCATCTTCAATTTCTGAACCGGAAGCCTCCAGTGCTCGGTGGCAGATCTGTCATGTCGGGTCTCCGACACTGGGAATATAACGAAGTCGAATAGCCTCAAATGGTGACCTCGTTCGAGAGCGATTTCGTCCAAGCACATCCTGACGACGATTACCGAATGCCGGGTTAGCTGTTTATCGCGTATGACCGAGTGGGCGATCCCATTGACGAAGCCGAGCGGCGCGGCATCGCAGTTTTAGGCTTCGAGGGCTTTCTCATTGACGGGACAGCGATATATCCGTCGATCAGCCGAATTTCCAATTACTCTGGCCTGGCCAAGGACGAGACCTGGGATCGAGCTCGCGAAGACCTGTTATCCGAGTGGCGATTGCCTCCGACGGCCAGCGACCAGATGCATTCTCAAGCAAAGGGTAGATACATGCTTGCAGTCACCCTCGCGAAAGAATCATGAATCGCCCTTGCCCTTCAAACGCCAGTGCGTGGTAGCAGATCTGTTTCTTCGGGTCTCCGACACTCGAATTCTTTCGAAGCAAAGAGCATTTAAGCGAGACGCGCAGTTAGTAGCGCGCGCACCGTTGGCCATTCGTCGTCGAGGATCGAAAAATACACGGTGTCGCGGGCGTAGCCCGTCCAAGTGAGTCGATCGCGGCGAAGTACGCCTTCCCTGAATGCACCGAGACGCGCAACGGCGGCTTGGCTTCGTTTGTTGCGAGTGTCAACCCGGAACTGGACACGCACCGCCCCCGAGTCGAATGCGTGCTTTAGCATTAGCAACTTCGACTCGGAGTTGACAACACTTCCTCGTGCGTCGGGGTGAAGAAAGGTAGTACCGACTTCTATTCCTCCCTGGCCGACCAGGGACGTGTAATAGCTCGACATTCCGACCACGCGCCGATCCGAACGCCGTCGAATCGCGTAAGACATCCGCTCGTCTACTGGTGCACCACAAGCGAGGGACCAGTAGTCATCAAAACCTTCGCCCGTGGGATTGATGGGCATAATCTCCCATGTTTGAGGATCGCAATCGATAGCCGCGCGCACCTCTTCTTTAAGTTGCGGCACAAACGGCTCGAGTCGAACGTGGCGCCCCTCTAAATCGCCGAATTCGAGGTTCACGGACCCATTTCTACCAAACTGAACAAATGTGGACTCCGGCAGTCCCGGATGTTCTCTATCCTGCCTTTGGATTAAGCCAAGTACTCCATTCCAACCCGCTAGACCTACCTCCAGATATTGAATCCACGGTCAGCGATTTGGAGTTCGATCATCTTCTGAAGGCCGGAGCGGCCCTGTGCCAAGTATTGAGCCACGTGAGTGCACTCGCGGCTCGTCGCCGGGGATGTGAATTATCTCTCCGAATGGAACGGTACGTGCATGACCTGTTCGTCGCGACGCTTCAAGTATGACCATCTCGCCGGGTCCCACACCAGTTCGATCGCCCAATATTCACGCTTCCGTCGGAAACCAGCTACTAGATGCCTATGACTGCTTCGTAGATTTGGTGTGCGAGCACGTCAGCGGGTGTTGATGTCGTGTCAACCACGAAGTCATAGTTCATCTCTGAATGGGCGACGGCGGACGTGCCGGATGCGAAGCCGACGTGGCGATCGCCACGAGCAGTTTCGCGCCGCACGAGTTCGCCGATGTCGCACGTGACTCCGACCCAAAACGCGTCGGCGAGCGTTTTCCTTGCGTGGTTCCGAATGACCGCGTCGATCATGACGTGATCAATTATTAGATCGATGCCTCCTCGACTCATGGCTGCCCACGACTCGTGCGCGAATTGCAGTACCGCGTGGAACTCGTCGCCGTATTCGGGAATCCATGAAGGCGCGGGGCCGAGTCCGGGAACGATGCGCATTCCCGAACTAGTTGCTGGTGAGCCGTCCTCACCCGGGACGGTGACGTGGGATTCAGGCCATCCCACAATGAACGCGTCGATGCCGGAGGTGAAGAGTGGGCGAGGCCAGATTTCTTGAAGTGCCCTGATGATTGATGTCTTCCCAGAGCTGCTTGGACCGTTCAACACGATGAGGGGTGCAGACATTCAGCGATTCTGTTCTATGGACTGTCTCCAGTCAATCGCCAATGAAAGGTGGCATTCTTGTCGCGTCGGGTCTCGGACACCGTCTCCGACACCGTCTCCGACACCGTCTCCGACACCGTCTCCGACACCGTCTCCGACACCGTCTCCGACACCGTCTCCGACACCAGTCTTCCCTCCCATTGCCTCGTACCGTAATCACTGTCGCTCACGTCTCGATGTTGCAGTCGAGCGAGATTCTCATTGGCAGCATAGGGGGAGCGTTCGCCTGGTCCGCGAAGCGGGCTCGGCCAAGCAAGCGTCAACGACTCCAGGGCGTCTTCAGGAGTACCGTTACCGGCTGCTTCGCGTTCATCCAATCCAGCCGTCTTATTGATTCAGGCGAGAGGCGTTCTGGTATGAGACGCGTCATATCAGTTATTCCGCCATCGCCGACGACGCCGACCGAGTCGACGACCACAAGGCCTTCGAATTCCAGTGTCATTCGGTGACCTGAACCATTCAGACTCACTCTCTGTCTCGACGTATTGAGACTGCCTCGGTGCGGTTGCACAGGCAAATTATGGCTTCAATGGCAGATTCAATTCAAACGCCAATGCGTGGTAGCAGATCTGTTTCTTCGGGCCTCCGACACTGAGTGAGAAGGCGGCCGTCGTCAGTTACGCCTCCGGCCCGTCGGATCTTTCGATGTCGGGAGGAAGGTAACCCTGAATAGAGTTCGACATCTCTAGACGGCAAGTGGAAGGCTGCTGGGATGACTTTGGAAGCTCTCTTCGCAGGCCTGCCAGTAAGAAAACTCGAAGCATCTCTAGCTTGGTATGAGCGACTATTCGGACGCGTCGCCGACATCATTCCTAATGAGAACGAGGCGATGTGGTGCGTGGCTGGAAACGGCTGGTTGTACGTGATCCAGGACCCCGAACGCGCCGGAAAGACCGTGGTTACGGTATCGGTGAGCGATCTAGATCAGTTCGTCGCCGACCTCGCTAGTCGGGGAATCAGCGCGGGGCCAACGGAACCCGTCGGTTACGCTGGGCGGAGGGCCAACGTGGTGGATGTAGACGGAAACGTGATTAGTTGGATCCAGATCGAGACGAGCAACTAGTCCTGCAGTCTGCTCGCGGATGCAAACTCGCGCTGTCTCAACTCAACCGCCAATGCAAGGTTGCAGAACCGTTACGTCGGGTCTCCGACACTTGGCACGTACATTGTCGCCATGGACAGTGGAGCCCGGCCCTATGGTCCTACCTCGAGACGCGGGCAGCAGCGGCGCCGACTTCGATATCGGTTGTTTCCACCAATACCCGAACGATTTAACAGGCTTCGGCGAGTCATCTGGCGCATTCAGCGATTGGTGCTGGGTGACAACAAGGTTGCCCACCAGTCGAGAAAGCCGACTGACAATCGAATTCAAGATTGAACCACTCGCCAGTGCTTGGTGGCAGACCCGTTGCTTCGGGTCTCCGACACCAAATCCGCGATCACGGCCAAGATCATCGGTAGTGCCACACATCGAGAGACGTCTTGCCGTATGGAAGATGCCTCTGTTGCGCGCGGCCGTCCTCTAAGTTTCACTCATGAGTGCCTCTAGCGACCCTAATTACGGAAATCTGCCAGTGCGGAGATACAACCAGCGCATGGCTCGGCGGGTGGCCAGGCGCGCGCATCTCGACGAGCAGGGCGTGGCGGTGTGTTTTGCGTTTAACAACCTGCTGACATCCCTGCTCATTGGAGTGGTGGAGGACGTCGCCCGGTACGTACCGACGATTGGTGGCGTGATCGAGTTGGCGATCGGCGTCTTGACGTTCTATTTCCATCGCATCGTGCTGGTCACCGATGAAAACGTGTACGTGTATCGGGATTGGCCCTTTCATTTTCCCGGCAAGCAACTGGCTGCTTACCCGCGCCACGCTGGCCTGGTGAAGCTCGGCAGCCCGTACGAGGGCGGTTTCTCTAGATTCATCCGGCGCGGTCAGCTGACCTTCGAAGACGATCTAGTCGTGTATCACGGCTTTCTGTGGATTCGTCGCGCGCAATACATCGTTCAAGAGGGCAACAGTCCCGCAGGGAGATAAGCCCATTCGGTAAGGTTATAGATCTCTCGCACAATCGAGTGGAGGCAACATCATCCGCCTCAAGTCAGTCACCAGTGCTTGGCGGCGGTTCTCTCGCAGACTACTCAGTTGCCTCATTGCCCGCGAGAGTCCAACCCACGAGTGCGTTGGCGTGACCATGCCCCACCTGGTATTCAGACTTAAGGTGTCGGACGATCTCCATGTGCTTTTTGGTGCCGCATTCGGAGATAATTCTCTGCCACTCCGCAATTGAGCGACCGTACTTCTTCTCGATTGACGGGAAGTATGACGCGGGACCATGATTCGGCCAAGGTGCGGACTGTTTGGCCAAGACGTGTACCTCCGGGGTAACTTTCCGCCCAAAATTAGTGCTCGAGCGGGCGGGATGTGAGTCGCCAATGTTTGGTAGCAGACCTGTTGCTTCGGGTCCCCGACACCAGCAAGAATCGTTCCCCAAGAATCTCTGTGACAACACGATGATAGTTTCCGCGCATCACCGATTCTTGAGGGACTAGGTCACATCCACCGGATGTATGTACCCGTCATGCCTGGTGGTGATCCCTTCGAGGGATTCACGCTGCGCCTGTACGAGCCGGTGACTTCGACGTGGCGCATTTGGTGGAGTTCAACTCGCTTTCCCGGAGTCCTGGAACCTCCATTGATCGGGCGAATGTCTGATGGTCACGGCGTCTTTGAGTGCGATGACGAGCTTGGCGGCAAACCATCAAGTTAGATTCGAGTGGGTTGGTGACTTAGACATGCCGCAATGGCAACAGTCGTTTTCATTTGATGCGGGTGCCACGTGGCGCCTGAACTGGTGCGAATTCCGGGGGTTTTCGGACACCCATTCCGATTGAATCCGGACACCCATTCCGGGGTTTTCGGACACCTGAGGGGGTGCGCCGATTGGCGTTTGTGTGAGTGAAGGGGCACCGATAACGCTTCTTTGATCCATCACGATCAAGGGAGTTACCGATGCCCCGTCCCCATACAACCATGCGTCAGATCCGCAATGTTCTACGACTGCACTTCGCTGAGAAATTAAGCGTTCGCGACACCGCGTCGTCGCTCGCCATGGCGCGCTCGACGGTCGCCGACTACCTGATTCGTTCGAGGGTCGCGGGACTCAGTTGGCCACTGCCCGAAGAGATGGACGACGACCAACTCGAGCGTCGTCTCTTTCCCGAGGTGGCGACGGTGCGCTCCACCTACCCCCAGCCCGACTTCGAGGTCATGAAGAAGGAGCTCGCCAGAAAGGGCGTGACGCTGCAACTCCTCTGGTTCGAATACCGCGAACTGCACCCCGATGGCTACGGCTACTCCCAGTTCTGTCAGCGTTACCGAGACTGGCGCCGTCGCCGCGACGTCGTCGTGCGCCAGGACCACAAGGCCGCAGAGAAGATGTTCGTCGACTTTCCCGGTCTCACGATCCCGATCTACGACCCCCAGACCTTAGAGATTGCCTTCAAGACCGAGCTCTTCGTCGCCGTGCTCGGGGCGTCCTCCTATCTCTACGCCGAGGCCCTGCGTTCCCAAGAGCTCATCCACTGGGTGGGGGCGCACGTTCACGCCTTTGAGTTCTTCGGTGGCGTGCCCGAGATCGTCGTCAGCGACAATCTGCGCAGCGCCGTCACGACGTCGCATCGCTACGAGCCCGACCTCAACGCCACCTACCAAGAACTCGCCACCCACTACGACACCGCCCTGATCCCCGCGCGCCCCTATCGGCCGCGCGACAAGGCGAAGGTCGAAGCCGGCGTGCTGCTGGCCGAGCGCTGGATCATCGCCGTGTTACGCCACCGCCGCTTCACGTCCTTAGCGGAGCTCAATGAGGTGATCGCCGGGCTCGTCGAGCGCCTGAACACCAGGCCCTTTAAGAAGATCCAAGGTTCTCGCGCCAGTCTCTTCGCGGAGCTCGATCAACCGGCCCTGAGGGCGCTGCCACCAACGCGTTACGAGTTCGCCACCTGGCGCCTCGCCAAGGTCAACATTGACTATCACGTTGAGGTTGAACGTCACTACTACTCCGTGCCCTACCAACTGGCCGGACAGGTCGTCGAGGTGCGACTCACGAGCAGCGTGATTGAAGTGTTCTCACAACATCGCCGCGTCGCGTCGCATCTGCGTAGTTATTTAAAGGGCCGCCACGTCACCGACTCCGCCCACATGCCCGATTCGCACCGTCGTTACCTCGAGTGGACCCCGGGTCGCATCGTGAGCTGGGCACAGAAGAACGGTCCCGCAACGGCTCTCTTCATCGAGGCGTTGATGGCGAGTCGGCCCCACCCCGAGCAGGGCTTCCGCTCGTCCTTGGGTGTGATGCGCCTCGCCAAGAAATACTCACCGGAGCGCTTAGAGGCCGCGTGCGAACGCGGCCTCACCCTCAAATCATTCTCCTACCGGTCGATCGAGTCGATGCTCGCTCACGGACTCGACCAACGACCACTGCGCGCTGCGTCACCTCGGACCCACGTCGCGCACCGCAACATCCGGGGTCCGAACTACTACCAATGAAGGAGAACATCGTGCTCACCCACACCACCATCGAGGGACTCAAATCCCTGCGGCTGCCGGCTATGGCCGCGGGTCTCACTCGACAACGAGAGCACCCCGACTACACGGGGCTCAGTTTCGAAGAGCGCCTCGGGTTGCTGGTCGATGCGGAACTCCTGCAGCGTCAGAACCGCCGTCTCGCACGAGTCCTGAAGGCCGCGAAGCTTCGCAGTTCCGCGGTGGTTGAGGACGTCGACTTCACGAAGACTCGCGGGCTCGACAAGACGGCGTTCTTGTCGCTCGTGAACTCGCCCTGGGTGGAGAACCATCATGGCGTGATGATCGTCGGACCGACCGGTGTCGGCAAGACGTTCGTTGCCTGCGCCCTCGCCAATGACGCGATTCGCCACGGTCACAGCGCGCTCTACGTGCGCGTGCCGCGACTGCTCGACGACCTCAGCGTTGCCAGGGCGGACGGACGACTGGCTCGCGTGATGTCCACGCTCGCGAGCACCGACGTCGTGATTCTCGACGACTTCTTGCTGCGACCACTCAGTGACGACCAAGCGGCTGACCTCTGGAAGTCGTCGAAGACCGTCGAGGGCGTTCAATCATCGCGACCTCGCAACTGCCCATCGACCACTGGCACGAGGGACTCGGCGACGCCACGGTCGCCGACGCGATTATGGACCGGCTGCTACAGCGCACGCACCGAATCGAACTCTCGGGAGCATCTCGGCGGCGAGAAAAACCCACCGCGACCGCAACCGAGAAGTCAACAAAATGATCTGCTCTACGATGACACGAAAGGAGGTGAGTTAGGGAGTCAACGACTCACACACACGTCGGTCGCTTCGCGACCTCCGACTGCACGGCGAGGTGTCCGAAAACGCCGGACCGAGTGTCCGAATTCGCCGGAATACGCAAACTGGACGATGGTTTTCGAGCGAGTTGTCGCTTAGTCGTGAATGGAAGTTCCTGTTTTGGCCCGCATTTTTGATTGTGCTTCGCGCATCCCGGTCTCTAGTCGGGGACCGTGAGTTCACTCACCCGATAGACGCCACCACCTCCATTGGCTAGTAGCAGATTCGTTTCATCGGGTCTCCGACACTTGGGCCGCTTTGTGGATACTCTCGGTCGAGTGCCTCTAGTAAGGCTGATACCGGGAGAGTATCCTGCCGTTCGATGCAGCCTGACATCTCAATCGACGAGTCGCACACTTTCGACATGGCCGAGGTGGAGGCGCTTTATCGGGCCGTGGGATGGAGCACGTACGCGGATGACTTGACAACTCTCGTTGCTGCTCTCAAGGGTTCATCTAGGGTGGTGGTTGCACGGCGCGGGGGGCGGCTCGTGGGTCTCGCCCGCGCTGATCTCGGACGGCGCCAGTATCTGTTACCTCCAAGATGTGTTAGTAGACCCTGGAGAACAGCGGTGCGGGGTCGGCACCGCTTTGGTGCATTCCGCATTCGGCCCTTATGCTGCGGTTCGGCAAAAGGTCCTCCTTACGGATGACGAGCCCGGTCAGCGTGCCTTTTACGAGTCGCTTGGATTTCGAGAGACGAGAGATTTTGGTGTCGGCAACCTGAGGGCCTTCGTGTTGTTCGATAGTCCCTAGCTCAACCATTGTTCGAATCCCCAATCGGAGATTAATGATGACGGCTCGCAGTCATGAATCCGCAGGGCTTAGTACAAACGCCATTGTCCAGTAGCAAATTCGTTGTTCGGGCCTCCGGGGTAGTGCAGATCAGTTCCAGATGTTCTTTGACGGTAACCCCAAGGTTGCGGAAGTGATGGCATCTGTCGGAGTGACCGGAGCCCCCGAGATCACTGTCTACGAATCGATCGACGCCCCAGGGACCGTGTAGCTTCGCTCGAGATCCTCTTGAGAGTTGTTACCTCAGACCAACCGGCGGGACAGGGTCAGTTTGCTGGTCGCTTGGTAGCAGATCTTTTTTTCGGGCTCCGACCACTTTCAATGGTAAGTGCTCGCTTCTATCTCACGGATTAAGGAAGCCACGCCTCTCGTGGGGGTGGCTGACCTATTTGGCCAGACGGATCGCCAATTCGACCGTCCATTTCGTCTTGCGCGGTTCGATTGCCGGGTCGGTCCAGTAGGCCTCGTAGCGACACGAAAATTCATCACCCTCGGCGACGGTCCGACAGTCGAGGACCAGGCCGTTGCCGCGTGCCCAATCCTGCAACGCCTGGTTCGCTCTATGGGCGTGGTCTTTGTACTTCATCGTCGCGTAAGTTCCCGCAGCCATTGAGCCAGGTCGGAGCCTCGGGTGTACGGCGTGCACGGGTCCAACCGTGAAGTACCCCGCTTCTAGGTCCATTGGCCCGGCCATGTCGATTACGTGCAGCCGGAGAAAGCCATAGCCGACGGTCTTGATCCCAGCCCCTTTGATCCCGGCGTGCGCCTCTGCCAAAAGGCGGTCTCGGGCCGCCAACATCCCCCGGAAAGGCGTTATGACCCGAATTCCCACGTACGGGATTGCGGGCCGCTCCTCTACTCTTGCCGGCCCGATGATCTCCATCCGCACGACCGTAGACGACCGGATCGAGTCTCCGCTAAGCGGCACGAGCGGGGCTGATACGTGTCAATCTCAGAATTCGGCACTCCGACATTGTCTGAATCTTCCAATCGCCAACTTTTCGTAGCAGATTCGTTGCTTCAGGTCTTGGGTACCACCGAATTCGACGCTCCGAGAATCCCGAAGAACTCCCGTCAGCCCTCGGTGTTATTCGACCACGATGCGATCACCGACGCGGACGGCCCCGGATGTTTCGACCATGGCATAGACCCCGGCGCACGGGTAGGCTCCGGCGCCGATCGGTAGGCGATTGTGGCGCGCGAGTGTTCGCAGTATCTCGTTGTCTCGAGGCAGACTGCCTTGTGCGAGCGTTGTCATTACGCACCGCGCGTCCGGCATGGTCACGCGGAGGCGCACCGTGTCGCCAATGCCAACGGCCTGGCCTACCCACCCGTTCTCAACGAAGCCCGACTCGTCGGTGTCGATGACGACGTTCATTCGGAATCGTTGACTATCAAATCGGCTCTCTGGTTGTAACTCGCCCAGGTGAGCCAGGGTCGAGGTGGTCAGAACCGACAATGGGAACAAGTCGAAGAATGATTCGACCGGGACAGGCGACGGTACTCCAATCTCCGAGAAGAACGCGGAACCGAGCTTCTGTTCCGTGACGGTGTCACGGTGTCCCGCGGGGTCCAGATTGTCCAGGTCAGGGTGGTACTGGTCGATGGTGAAGTTCTCGGGAGCTGAGTGCGCCAGAGAGACCGAGCGCCCGAAGAACGCGGACAGGACCCCGTCCGCGTTCGGGGAATCGCTGGTCACCACGGTCCCGTTGGGGAGATCGATTCGAACGGCCGGCGGCGCGTGACCCGCTTGCGGTGCTTCGACGAACGCAGCGGCGCACGTTAGGACGTCCGGAAATTGGCGCACGCTTTTCGCGCTCACGACCTTTCCGGTCTCGGCGTCGATCAACGCGTACGCACGGTCGCCAACGAGGCCCGTGGATGAAAGTGCCACCTCTTGCAGAAGTTCCCCCTGCATTGACTTGACCGGGAATCTCCACAGCGAGGCGACTCTTGCGTTAGCGGCGTCCATTATCGTGGGGCCCTTCCAATTGGCGTCAACGTCCGAGGTTAGTCTCGCGGATTCGCGCTACTACACCTACCTGTGGAGCCTCGTCATCGCAAAGGACCTAGAGGGCGACGCGCGGGTCGATTTCACCCCGTATTCGTCAAACGGAGGATCGAGTTGGCGCTCGCTCAAAGGCACAGCAGTCGTTTCGTCTTTAGCGCGGAAGTGTAATACCACTGTGCTCACTACTAGGGACAGTGTTCCGGATGGTCTTCGAATTCTTGATTGGTATCTGGCCTCGCCCGCCTTTGGGTGGGCGCAGGCAACCGGTCCCGAGATCGGCATCTTTACGCCCACCCACCTATTGCGCAGGACAAACGGCGGTGTGACATGGGTGGCGGTCTCAAGCTAATTATTCTCAGCCCCAGCTTGATTGACTCCTAACCTCGAGGATTCATTCGCCGACTAGGGCTGTCGCCCCTGATCTGAAAGCGCGCGTGTTCAGGAAGCGAGACAAGTGCAGCCGACTTCAGGGCCGTGTCGCTGCTCCCGCGCCATATGTCTCTACCCTTGCTACAGTTTTCGCCAGAGCGAGCAAAGGGATATCTCAGGTGAAAATTGACACGCGGGAGGTCGAGGAGATCACGGAGCCGTTACACCGAGCGCTTGCTGCCGACACGATGTTGTCAGCTGCCGAGCGGTTGGTTGAACACTTAAAGGAAGTCCGCGCCGCGGCAATGCGCTCTTATGCACGCGACGTTGGCGGTGTCAAGGCCGCCGGAGACCTCGGTATGAATCGGACCAGCATGTACCGGGCAATCCGTACGGGCGTATCGTCCGCCGTCGCGGAGCGCGACGAGCCCTACTGGCAACGACAAGCGCAGGCCCTCAACGGCCGACTGCGGGAGCAGGGAAAGACTCGTGAAGGACTCGACACGTGGTGGAACTCCACGATTCTGCCCGCGCTTAACTATCGAACGCCCATGCAAGCGTGGAACGTCGGCGACCGCGAGGCAGTCCTTGCCCTCATTCCTTAAGAACCTCCCATCCGTTCCAACGTCGCAGACGAGATTTAATTGTCAACAAGATGCCGATCAAGTCTTTCGGTGCTCGCTGGCCGACGTGGCACACGTCTTCCATGTCAAATGACGTTATTCCGATGATGTCGTACCGCAACGACGTCGAAGCCCTCGAATGGCTCACTGCGGCCTTCGGTTTCACCGAACACGTTCGGATGGTGACCGATGAAGGACGGCTCGAGCACGCGGAACTCGAAGCAGGTTCCGGACCCATCATGCTCGCGACACCGAGCTTGGACTACGAGGGACCTTCGCTCCACCGCAGCCACTGTGACACTTCCGCCCGATGGCAGGAGGTTCCCTACCTTGTGGATGGCATCCTCGTGTTCATTGAGGATGTTGAAGCGCATTGCACTCGGGCCAGAGATCATGGTGCAACCATTCTCACCAACGTCGAGACCACTGAGAACGGCAAACGGTACCGCGCCGAAGATCTTGAGGGACATCGCTGGATGTTTGTCGAGCGAGGAACCGCCTCCTGAGCGAATCCGAAGGCCTTGTCCGAATACGGTCAACGCGGAGCCGAAAACGATGACGTCCTACGGCTCGTCGAGGGTCGTTGCGGTCGGCGGAAAGTTGCCGGTGTCAGCGCCAATCACCTTGCCGATGTTGGCGACGTGCAGGTGAATCTCGTCCAGTAAGTCGGTCGCCTTTTTTACTGCTTCGGTCAATTCCGTGTTCTCCTGTATCAACCGTTTGATGTCGTCGGTGTTGGTGGAGGTGTGCAGCGCGACTTCCGATGAGATCGCGTCTGCTCGCTTGGCGGCGATGAGGAGTGCCGCCGCCTGTACGCCGGCCATCATCGACAAGAACAGGTTGAGCAAGATATAGGGATAGGGGTCGAAGGCCCTGTGATGCAGTACGTGCTCGAAGAACACTGTGTTCACGAGCGCCCAAAGGATCATCACCGCGAAGAAACCAAAGACGAATCCCCACGAACCCATGATGTTGCGCATCCGGTCCGCCGCGCGTTCGCCTCGACTGAGGTCGTTGCCCGAGCGAACGCCCGGATGCTTATGCCAGTGGGTTTGATAGGGCTTAGAGGTCACGGTTGAATCGTTACACACCAATGTTTGAAGAGCGGGTACTCGCGTTCCGCGGATCCCTCATTTTGCGCGACCTTTTCGTAGAGCGCAATTTGGTCCCACACCTGGGAAGTCATAGTTTCCTTCCAACACCCGATGTCGCCTCGTCGGTTGGCCATAGGCCGGAGTATGACCGGGCGGTAAGACGATTCGATCCTGCGCGCTCGAGCGCGATTGTGACAGCGCCGAGAGTTTTCAGACGTTCATATCAAGTCCAGGGCTCCAGGCCGTAATGGGCGAGATGGGAGTGCGGGGCGCGCCAATGGTGACCGTGGCGAACGTCAAGGGATTCCCGGGGGAGTTTTAGTTCGCGCCCGAGCGCTCAACTCGCCATCGTTGTCAGGCGGCGCGTTGGTCGGGTGGAGTCTCCAAGTGTGGATCGGCACACCTTCTATATGGACGTAGGGTACGAAAACTGTTCGACTGTAAGGAGTCATCGTGTCTGAATACGTCATGTCCATCGGCGGCAAGGCCGTCTCGGCCAAGGAGTCGTTCGGCGTCGTCAACCCCGCTTCCGGCGAGGTGTTCGAGCGGGCCCCCGATTGCAGCGCTGATCAGCTCGACGCGGCATTCGAGAGCGCGAAACAGGCCTACACGACGTGGCATTCCGACGAGGGCGATCGCCGCAAGGCCCTTCTCGCCGTTGCCGACGTGCTGATGGCGTCGGCGGGCGAACTTGCCCCGGTCATCACCGCCGAGCAAGGCAAACCATTCTCGGACGCCAACTTGGAGGTGTTCGGGGCCGCGATGTGGTGTCAGTACTTCGCGAACCTCGAAATCGATCCTGAGGTGATCCAGGATGACGAGTCCGCGCTGGTCCAGGTCGTGCGTCGACCCCTGGGAGTGATCGCCGCGATCACCCCGTGGAACTACCCGCTCCTGCTCGCCTTCTGGAAGATTGCCCCCGCACTGTTGGCGGGCAACACCGTGGTGATCAAGCCATCACCGTTCACTCCGCTCTCAACTCTCAAGGTGGCGGAGCTGGTTCAGTCCGTCTTACCGCCCGGCGTTCTCAACGCCGTGAGCGGTGGTGATCACCTAGGCGCGCAGATGACCTCGCACCGGGTGCCGCGGAAGATCAGTTTCACCGGATCGATTGAGACCGGCAAGAAGGTGGCCCAGGCCGCAGCCCCAGACCTCAAGCGAGTGACCCTGGAGCTCGGGGGGAACGACCCGGCGATTGTGCTCGATGACGCCGACCCCGTCATGGTTGCTAAGGCGATTTTTACTGGCGCCTTTTCGAACAACGGCCAAATATGCTGCGCGATCAAACGGGTGTACGTCCCTGATTCGCTCTACAACGACGTGGTCGACGGTCTCGCGGCGTGTGCCACTGCGGTCAAGGTGGGTGACGGGACCGACCCGCAGAGTCAGCTTGGCCCGATCAATAACAAGCCGCAGTTCGAGCGGGTCAAGGAGTTGGTAGCCGACGCCCTGAGCCACGGCGCCACCGCGGTGACGGGCGGTCAGGCCATGGAGCGGCCGGGTTACTTCTTCGAGCCGACAATCCTTGCCGGGCTCTCCGACGGCGTTCGAATCGTCGACGAAGAACAGTTCGGCCCGGCGCTTCCCGTCGTGAAGTACCGCTCGCTCGACGACGCCATCGAGCGGGCTAACGCGACCAACTTTGGCCTCTCGGGCTCGGTCTGGGGTACCGACGTGGAGCGAGCGGCCGAAGTCGCAGCCCAACTCGAGTGCGGGACGGCCTGGGTCAACACGCACCTCGGCCTCGCGCCCAGCCAGCCCTTCGGGGGTTCTAAGTGGAGTGGCCTCGGAGTGGAGAACGGCAAGTGGGGACTCTCGGAGTTCACCGAAGTTCAGGCCCTCTATCGCTCGCGCACCGCTGACGGGACGAACCCCCTCATGGCGCTTCTCGTCGAATAGCAGAAGAGGACGTACTTTATGACAGCCCGTGACGTGGTTGATCAACAAGTTGCCGCCTACAACAGACGAGACGTGGACGCCTTCGTTGCCTGCTACGCGTCCGACGCAAAGGTTGTGCAACCGGACGGTTCATTGCTCGCGGCTGGTCGCGAGGAGATCCGGGCCATCTACGGGGAGTTATTCGAACAGAGCCCGGACCTGCGCGCGGAGATAAAGAACCGAATCGAAGTCGGGCCCATCGTCATGGATGAAGAGTTCGTCACCGGACTGGTCCTTCCAGGAATGCCAACAGAGATCCACGCCGCCGTCGCCTACCGCGTTGCGGATGGACTGATCCAAGACGCTCACCTTTACGGCTGACGCGTTCTGCAACGCCAATCGAGAAGAGATACCGCGCTAGATAAGTGCTCGCATGCGATGTATCTCTGAGACTGACATATGCGGATCTTGGCTCTTCCACTCTACGACGTCGCTCAGTACCGCATTGACTTCGGCAATCGGGAAGGGCTTGAGGTAGGCGTTGAGGAAAAAGGTGCGGCCCAGTCGTGCGATCAAGGTTTCGAGCCGACTGCCCGTGACTTCTCCGGATGCCAGGAGCACCCACGTCGTCGCGACGTCCACCAAGCGATCTCCTCGAGAGGCATTCGCCCAATCCAGAACCACCGGCCCGTCGCTCGAGAGCATGACGTTGAGCGGATGAAAATCCATGTGGAGCAACGAGTCGCCAGATCCACACGGAGCCACCGGTAACCATCCCGGGGCGTCCAACTGGTGCAGAGTTTGGTGAAGTGTCGACAACTCCCGAGCGAAGCGTCTTATTTTCCATGGTCGAGCGGACGCCGCGTCAATCATGGTCGGGCCTTCAATCCGAGCCATCACCATATCCACGCCGTCATCGCTCACTGAGAAGACCTCGGGAGCGGGGAAGCCGTGGGACCGAACGTACTGCATTGTTTTGGCTTCGTTTACTTGGGAGCGACCATTGCGCGAACGTCGAAGGACTTTGCCTTCGCCGATCTCGTAAATGCTTGAGTCGCGGCCCCCGGCGATCAACTTTCCGGGAGGATCCATCAAGGAACAGTACTGCCGCGTCCGGGTAATTGAGGGGCATCCGGTGCACCCCGACCAATTGTGCGGTGACATGTACTCTCGACCTCATGAGTCAACGACTGTCGCCACCGTTTCGCGCCGATCACGTCGGCAGTTTCCTTCGCCCGTCGAACTTGCTCGCGGCGCGAACTGACGCTGCCGAGGGGCGCATTGACGCTGGACGGGCTTCGCAGCGTCGAAGACGCCGCGATTCGCGATGTCGTTGCTTTGCAGGAGGACTTGGGCCTGCAGTCGGCGACCGACGGCGAATTTCGACGTACGTCATGGCACATGGACTTCATCTACCAGCTCGGGGGCGTCACTCGCACCGACGAGAAACTGCAGGTCGCTTTCAAGAATGCCGAGGGAACGACCTCGTTCACCTCAGCTGCTCTCAAGGTGAGCGGCAAGGTGGGCATTGACGACACGATTTTCGCCGACGCCTTTACCTTCCTGCAGTCGACCGTCACGACGGCGGTCCCCAAGCTCACGATTCCTTCGCCGAGCATGGTGCACTATCGCGGTGGCGCCGCCGCGATTGACCCGAGTCGTCTATCCCGACATGGAGGAGTTCTGGAGTGACCTCAGCGCCGCCTACGCCGAAGAGATCCGTCGACTCGGCGGCGTTGGGCTGCACCTACCTCCAACTCGACGACACGTCGCTCGCGTACCTGAACGACCCGGCGCAACGTCAGATGATCGCCGAACGCGGCGAGGACGCAGAGCACCAACACTTGCGCTACATCAAGCAGATCAACGCGGCGATCGCCGGTCGCCCCGAGCGCATGGCGATTACGACTCATTCGTGCCGGGGCAACTTCCAGTCGTACTGGGCGGCCGAAGGCGGCTATGAGTTCGTCGCCGAGGCGCTTTTCAGCGAGCTCGATGTCGATGGCTTCTTCCTCGAGTACGACGACGAGCGTTCGGGTGGCTTCGAGCCGTTGCGCTTCGTGCCGCCGGGCAAGATGGTCGTCCTCGGGCTCGTGACCACCAAGCGGGGCGAACTCGAGACAAAGGATCAATTGAAGCGGCGCATTGACGAGGCGAGTCAGTTCGTTCCGCTGGAGCAGCTCTGTCTCTCGGGCCAGTGCGGCTTCTCCTCGACGGTGGAGGGCAACAGCCTTACTTTGGACGAGGAGATCGCCAAGGTGCGCCTCGTTGTCGAAACCGCGCACGACGTCTGGGACTGACGCGCCCTTCGGATCCTGGGTCCTCCCCACAAACACTCCCGCGCGGCCGCTAGGCGTATTTCCGTACGCGCGGCCGGATGTTCAGCATGTACACGAAGCCAAGAATGATGCCGACTGGGGCAAAGAGGATCATGAAGATGAGCAGGCATGCGACCCAAGAGGTTTTCGAAGAGCCAGCCGCCTTGAATGACGCCGATGTGCGTGAAACTGCGTCCACAGTGGCCATTATGGGGACGCCCCAAAACAAGAAAAAGAAAAGTAGGCCGACGACGATGTCGAGCCCGAAGACAGTGCCCTGCACTCGACACCAGCTTTCTCGTCCAAGTTCCCATGGACACTACTGAGACTAGGTCAGCAGGATACGCGAAGTCTTCGAGATCTTCAGCGCTCCACGCGTCGCTGCGCCAGAAACGACTTACCCGAGGGAGACACGGCGACTAGGCGCACTCCGTTGGAGTCCCGCCAACTATCTACGTACTTGGCGTCTACTGCATCCTCCCAAACGGGGAGCCGAGGACATGACGTCCGCCACGCTTCTTGCACCTCGGCGTACGGGCGTGCGTGCGGGCCGATCCATTCGAGGAGATCCCCGATGAGTGACTCGACGATCGAGTTGTTGGCCATGGTGTTACGACGTGACCTTGGCCAACGCCAGGTGAACGAACCCGGTGAACTGCGTCGTGCTCACGGCGGGGTAGCTTCCTTCCAAGACGGCGATGATGACCTTCTTCTTGCGCGCGATGAGGTAGTCGTAGTAGAAGGTGACATCGCCGGTTTTGAACACCATCTGGTAGGCCACGCTCTGATTACCTTCCGCTGGGAAGGAGAACTTCGTGACCGTTCCATCGGATGTGAAGCCCTTGTAGGGGCCTGAGGGGTTGGGACACCCGGCAATCGTGGCCGCAATCTTCTCAAACGCCGTCTTTGCGCTGGAATACGTGGCGATCTTCTCATCCAGGAATGGCACATCGCCCGTGTGGACGAAGTCGACCTCGGCTGCTTGGGTCTGAGTTACTCCGCGTGGTTCGAGCAAGTCGTGCAGACAGCCAACGCCGGTGTTGCTATTGGACTCGGCGAACCAACCAGATCCCATTTGGCCCAGGCTCAGAACCTGCTTGGCGAGCGACGTGCTGGACGCATCCGCGTTCAAGGCAAAGGTCGCCCACACCAGCAGTGTCGAGATGGCGATTGCGGTGGTTCCCAGGACCAGTCGACGCATACCCCTCCCTACGTAAGGACGGAGTCAACCTCGCCCGTGCGGTGGCCTCATATTAGGCACAAGAGATAGAAAATTCGACAGATCCGCCGCCATCTGACTTCGGACGGCCTCGAGCTAGGACGGTGTAATGACCACGCCGAGGTCGCCGTAAGGCATGGGCTTGCGACGTACGAAACTCGCGATCGCGCCGAGGGTCTTCGAAAGCGAGACCATGTAGCCGTACTTGCCCCGCACCTTGGACTTGATTGTGAGGTACTCAGGTCCCGTCGTTGTGCGGGCGGTTGCTTCGATGACCGGGGAACCTGGTGTCACTCGGCCCCGCATGTCGCAGGCCTGGACGGTGACGCGACTCGTGTGGGCCAGTCGCTTGGCCTTACCGGACGAAGAGCTCGTGGCGAAACCGAACGTATTCCCGTCCAGCGCCACGACCCACACCGGCGCGGCCACCGGCGAGCCATCGCGGCGAAAGGTAGTCAGCAACATGTATTTCTCGTCGGCGATACCCACGCGACCGAGTGTATCGAAGACTGTCCACTCAAGTTTTCGGGCTGCCGTCCGTCGTCTGGTCGCTCTTGGACACGTAGGGCGGAATGTCCGGGTGATGCTCAATGATGTGATCGAGCTTGGCGTGTATCTCGGACGTCGCAGCGTCGAAGTGCCGTTTGATGTACTTTTCGATCGCGCGACGCACCGGCGGATAGAAGATCGTGGTGGCGATCGCCGCAATAATGACCCAAATCAGGGTGGCCACGACGTCGCCCGGTATGCCACCTGAGCCGCCCGCCGGCCAGACCCAGCGGTCCCAGAACGTGACGGCAATCATGAGGATCCTTGCTTCAGATGCTCGTGCAGTGCGGGATGCTTCAGGGCGTGCTCCTTCTTCAGGGCTTCGTGGTCAGTGTCGGTCGTATGGCGGTGACACGTTTCGTAGTGCGTGCCCTCAACCTTGCCCAGGCCAAATTTCAGCGCTGGGCGCCAACAACTTTGGCACTTGTGCCGACGATACACGGCCACGATGCTGACGATGATGGCCCCCTCACCGAGGTCGGCCCCGAAGCCACTCCAAAAGGCGTACCACTTGCCCGACTCGTTCGCGGTTCCCGTGACTTGCAGTATCCAGTGCCATAAGGTCAACGGAGGAGCCCCCAGACTCTGTGCGCCAAACGAAAGTCAATTGTAGGCGTGACCCCCCTGAGAACGGGGAATGGTCGAGAGTTCGACTGATCAAGAGGCGGAGCGGCGATGAAGCACTTCGATAACCTGAAACGAGACGTCACCTGCCGACGTCTCACGTCACTCTCTCCCGAAGGACACACTGACATGACGGACTTTGCCGGACTCTGGAACGCGACGCTCTACACGCCCATCGGTGAGATGACGGCCACCTTCGATATTCACGATGACAATGGCCTGATTACCGGCAGCTCGAGCAACGGCAAGGAAACCGTCGAGATTCTCGACGCCGTCGCCGATGGCAACAAACTCACCTGGAACATGAAGGTAACGACGCCCATGAAGCTGACCCTCAAGTTTGAGATCGAGTTTGACGGCGATTCGATGGAGGGAACCTCGAAGGCGGGAATACTTCCCTCGTCCCGGGTGGTGGGAACCCGTGCTCCCTAGGAGGGGTCTTCTCGGGAGTTGATGTCCGTCGCACGCCGGCCCTGCATCGTGTATTGGTTCGACGGCATCTGGGAAAGGGTCAAGCACCGCGCGCTCTCCGCTCGAGAAGGGTCGGTCGAAAAGACCTGTACGAGAACTTCGAGGCGTTGGTCTCAGCTTCCTAGAGCCCCGAGGTGCTTCAGCGTCGTTGCTAGGGTGCCAGCGTGCAACTTGATATTGATGGCGAAGTTTTCTATTGGCGCGGCCCGTCGCCGTTCCACTTCGTTGCGGTACCCGACGAGGAGAGCGCGCAGATTCACGCCGTCGCAGCCCAGGTGACCTACGGCTGGGGTGTCATTCCGGTCGACGCACAGATCGGGGCGACGCGCTTCACGACGTCGCTCTTTCCCAAAGATGGGGGTTACCTTGTGCCGTTGAAGAACGACGTACGACGCTCTCAATCCGTGGAACTTGGCGATACGGTACATATAACGCTGACGATCGAGGTGAAGTTCTAGGTCGTCACTGAGTGAAGGTCGGCGTCATGCGCGTATATCAGCAGATAGTTTGCATCACAATCGGAATTCTTGTGGCCCCTCTCACGGTGACGGTCGCCCCGGGCTCGGCGGCGACTCCGTCATCGTGGGCGTACCCCAACGGCGATCTCGCGAACACGCGTAACGCTGCGACGTCGACCATCGACCTCGCCAACGTTGAGCACCTGAAGAAGGCGTGGTCCTTCGATCTCACGGGCAAGGCGACGTCGAGCGTCGGTGGTTACGGCACGTTGGCGGCCAATCCCATCGTTGAAGACGGTGTTGTATACATCCAGGATCTGCACTCCAACGTCTATGCGTTGTCACTGTCGAGTGGTCGCCTGCTCTGGGAACATACGTTCAACAAACCCGAACTGAGCGGGCCGGGGCCTAACGGTGTGGCCGTGGCGAACGGCGAGGTATACGGAGAAACTCCTCACGCCGCCTTCGCGTTGAACGCTACGAACGGGCATCTGACCTGGTCAAATGACGGGCTTCTCAAGAAGGGTGAGGGCACGTTTGGCATCCAACCCCAAGTCAACCGCGGCCAGATGTTCCTCGCTAGCCAGTACGGATCGGCCCCGAGGCGGCGGGATTCTGATCGCGCTCAATGCCGCCAACGGACACGAGCTCTGGTCGTTCAAGACCATGACCGGTACTGAGCCTGGGGTGAATGCGCTGGGAGTCGGCGCCGGTGGTGCGTGGGAGACGCCGCTCGTGAGCCCGCGCGGAACGGTGACCTTCGGAATCGGCAACCCCTATCAGAGCGTCGGCGAGGCGTACGCGCAACCCGCGCGGCTGCTCTACTCGGACAGCGACGTGATGCTGAACGCGGCCACCGGAAAGCTGAACTGGTACTACCAAGGCGTCGAGAACGACTTCAAGGACTTCGACATGCAGGCTTCGCCCATCGCCGCGACCGTGAGTGGAACGTCGGTGGTGATCGGAGGCGGAAAAATGGGGTACGTCTACGAGATGAACGCAGCGACTGGCGCGCTGCTCTGGAAGCGGGCCGTTGGCAAGCACAACGGCGACGACAATCAGTCTCTCGACGCGCTCGAGCACAAAGAGAAGTTGAAGTTGCCCTTTACGTACTTGCCAGGCTCGTTTGGGGGGATCCTGACCAACATGGCCTACGCGGATGGCACCATCTATGCCGCCACCATCAACCTCCCGCTTCGCTTCACCAAGGACGATCAAGTGGATGGTGTGCCCCTGACGGGGAAGTTCGCCTACGGGGGAGACCTGGTTGCTCTCAACGCGCTGACGGGTGCGATTGAGTGGAGTACCAAACTCGATGGAGTACCCGACGGCGCGGCGACGGTCTCGAACAACCTTGTGTTCACTGCGCTCGTGAGCGGCCGTCTTATCGCGTGTAATCGAGCGACCGGAGCGATCGTGTTGAACAAGAAGCTTCCTCGAGCGATGAACTCGACCCCGGCCATCGCCGGCAACACCGTCATCGTTCCGACGGGTGGCCCGGTGCCCAAGGGATCGAAAGAGAGGTCCCAGATTGTGGCCTATACGGTGCCAGCCGCCTGAGTCGAACTGGTTTTCGCTGTGGGATCACGCCGGTCCCTAATATCGGCTCGTGAGCGACATCGACGAACACGGACGGCCCGAGCCACCCATTGCCGCTGATGAGACCGCGACGCTGCGGGGATTCCTCGACTACCAACGCGCCACGTTCCACTGGAAGTGCTCGGGACTGGATGCGCCGGCTCTGCGCACCTCGGTGGGCGCGTCCACGATGACGCTGGGCGGCATGATCAAACATCTGGCGATCGTCGAAGAGGGCTGGTTCTGGGAGCAACTGTGGGTCCGACCCGCCGGGCCGCCGTGGAACACAGTCGACTGGGAGCACGAGCCCGACTGGGAGTGGCGGACGTCATTTGAGGACTCGCCCGAGCAGTTGCTGGTCCAGTGGCACAAGTCGCTCGACATCGCCAACTCTGCGTTGGACGAAGCACTTCGAGGAGGCGGACTCGACCAACTCGCCCTCAAGAAGTGGCGGGACGGTCGCTCACCGAGTTTGCGCTGGATCCTATGTCACATGATCGAAGAGTACGCGCGACACAACGGGCACGCTGACCTGATACGCGAAGCGTTGGACGGCGAAACCGGCGAGTAACGCGCCGTGGCCATACCAGAGTTCTCGGTGGGTGACCTGTATGCGGCGTTGGATGAACGACGACGCCAGCGAGGACTGAGCTGGCGCCAAGTCGCCGACGAGATCTGGGACTTGTCGAGTGAACTCAATGAGCGCCGCCGAGACCATCCCATCAGTCCGGCGACGCTCACGGGAATGGGGTCGCGTGGCGCCACTAGTTGCCAGCATGCGCTCTTTATGATGCGCTGGCTCGATCGGACTCCCGAGAGTTTCATCGTCGGAGCCCCCGAGGTCCCCGGCTCGACGCTTCCGGTTGTGGGAGCAGATCGTCGACTTCGATGGAATCTAGCCAGGCTCTACGAGGCCATGAATGAACAGCGTCGTGCGAGCGACCTCGCGTGGGCGGAACTAGCGATCACCCTGGGCTGTACTACCAATCAGCTCACCGGGCTGCGCACCGCCAAGTTCGCGACCGGCATCGCCTTGGCCATGCGAATTACGCAGTGGCTGGGCCGGCCGGCCTCGGACTTCATCTACCCATCGAAGTGGTAGTCCCCTGGGACCGTGGTTCAGGCGGCGTGACATCCCGTCGGGGGAGAGGAGGTACCGGTGTTTCCGTGTGAGGCCACGCCCCCGTGCGCGGGTATGACGCTGAGCACATGTCCGTTCCAACTGAGCGTGTAGTACGGCGGATCGGAAGGCCACGACAGAAGTATCGGACCGCTCGACGGCGATGTCGCCCACGTCGTGCCGGCCGGGGGTATCGAACCATCCAAGGTCTGGTAGTCCGATATCGCGGACTCGACGATCTCGAAGTTGCCCAGACATGAAGAGATCGCGGCAGCCTTGGCGTCGCTACCAATGGTCGATGCGCCGGTCGTCGTCGTTGTACCACTCGGGGTTCCCGACACACTCGTTTGGGGGGTCGAGGGGGTGCCGCCATCGGCGATCACAATGGTCACGATGACCCCGAGAATGACGACGACGGCCAACGTAGAGATCATGCCGACGCCGCGCTCGGACCTGCGCCGACGCGCGGCCCGAGAGTACAGCGCAGTCTGACGTACGTCCATGTAGCCGCCTCGATTAACGCCGATGCTAGGACCAATTGGGCAGGTTTTCGCGTTCCGACAACGAAGAGTGGGCCAAATTTGATAGTTGATCACGATTTAGGGGACTTGCCACGACCAAACTGATGGGTCGCTCGAGGATGACCTGTCATCATCAGCGCGATCGAGCGAACTAGGTTTTCCCTCATGCGGCGCCGGGCTCCCCTGATTGTCGCGTTTGCCCTCGGTGCCGGCCTCTTCACGGTGACCAGCGCGCACGCGGACTCCACCACGACGACGTCATCGACGTCGACCAGCTCCACCACGACGACGACGCGTCCCACCACCACCACCACGACAGCGTCGCCTCGTCCGACGGCACCGCTCACGGGACTGCCTTTCCCGAAGCGACTGCTGAAGGACTACTCCGCCCTCACCGTCAAGATCGACAACACGCCCGAGGCGCAGCCCCAGTACGGGATTCAAGACGCCGACGTGGTCTACGAAGAGATCGTGGAAGGCGGCATCACCCGATTGGCCGCGATCTTCAATTCCCACGTCCCTTCGGTGGTGGGTCCGGTGCGGTCCGTTCGGCGGACCGATCGCGAGATCGTCTTTCCCATTGGCGGGGTGTTCGCATTCTCAGGTGGTGCGGAGTACGCGGTGAGAAGCATCGAGACCGCACCGGTGAAGCTCTACGACCAAACCAACGCGGGCGACGCAATGTACCGAGACCCTGATCGCCCCGCCCCGCACAATCTCCTGGCCAACGGGGTTTTGCTGATGAAAAAAGACGGCAAGCCCCGCCCGCCGCGCGCGCTCTTTACCTACCTGTCGGGTTCCAAGAAGTTCAACGGCCCCCCCGTCAAGGCCTTCACGGTCGGCTTTGAGTCGGGCTACGCCGCCACCTACACGTGGAACGCGGCCAGCAAGTCGTGGGATCGATCGATCTTTGGTGCGCCCGACGTCACCGCCGAGGGCGTGCGGATCTCGCCCAAGAACGTGGTCGTGATGACGGTCGACTACGTGGGCGGCGTCGGCGTGATCGACTCCTACGCCCAGCTCATCGGCTCGGACCCCGTCGAAGTGTTCAGTCAGGGACGAGTGGAACGCGGTACGTGGTCACGGCCGAACCTGCGAACTCGCGCCATTTACCGAGACGCGCACGGCACGCTCATCAACCTGACCCCGGGTCAGACGTGGGTGGAGCTGATGGCCATAGGCGAGAGTGTGTCGGTCACCTCGGGCTGAGTGAGGAGTACTCGCGCAGCGCGACAATTCCGGGACGTCGACGACGTAGTACTCGCACCCAGCGAACGGCCAGTGGGCGCGACCGGCGAGGGGCGCGGACGTAGAACCAGCCGAGTGCGATCCCGGACACGAGACCGATCACTAGTGCGCCCGCGTGTTCGACGCCGTCGAGGCCCGGTGCGACGACGGCGGCGATCGAGAGTGACAGTGTCAACAACAGAGCCGTGCGATTCATTCGCAAGGACACCAGGAGGCACGCGCCGACGGCGGTGGTCGCGCCGGACGGTCCGGTATCGATCACGTGCGCCATGGCGGGAGTGAGTCCAATCAGATGGGCGAAGGATGTCGCGAGCAGCAGTCGAGCGAGGAGGGTGGAGCCCACGTGGCCGGCGGCCGCCACCACGACGGTCACGCTACGTCCGAGAATGAGCTCGCCCAGACCGACGACCGCCACCAGTTGAAGGATGGCTCCCCACAGCGGTAGGTATGCGGTTGGCATGAAGAGCGACACGGGAAGTCGGGCCAGCTCGCGGCTCAAGGGCAACGCCGCGCTGACGTCGCCTGAGCGCCACAGCTCGGGTCGCCAGACCTGAAAGTGCAACAGCACTGTGACGGCCACGCACGACAGGGCGAGCGCCACGCCGAGCCAGGGTCGTGCGCCGTTCGTCCAGCCGGCCCGCGTGGCGACCCACAGACGCGCGAACTCGCCCTTAAGCCCCCGCGCGCGGGTCGGAGTTACGGTGTCGAGTGTCACGACCAAACCGTACTGGGAGACGACGCGACGCGTGTCGGATGGTGCAGACGGGGGTCGGGGGAAACCCTAGGTTTAGAAGAGTTAG
The DNA here is from genome assembly GCA_963844615.1 of uncultured Acidimicrobiaceae bacterium. GTDB lineage: Bacteria > Actinomycetota > Acidimicrobiia > Acidimicrobiales > RAAP-2 > RAAP-2. The sequence continues at coordinate 484,667 of CAWJOZ010000001.1, forward strand.
TGAGTGCCGATCATCGCACGAATCGACTCACGCAGGGAGTCCATGGTGGCGATCACCGCTGTGGGCTCGTAGCCACAGTGCGCCATGCAGTTCGCGCATCGCTCGTCGCGACCTCGACCGTACTTGGACCAGTCGGTCGTTTCGGTGAGCTCCTTGTACGTCGCGGCGTAGCCGTCGGACATGAGGTAGCACGGGCGCTGCCAACCAAAGACTGAGTAACTCGGAATACCCCAGGCGGTGCACTGGAAGTCGCGCTTGCCCTCGAGGAAGTCGAGGAACAGAGGTGAGTGATTGAGGCGCCAGCGCTTGCGGTGCCCGTCGGCGAAGGCTTCGCGGAAGAGCTCGCGCGACTGTTCCACGCCGAGGTAGTGCTCTTGGTCGGGCGCCTTCTCATAGGCGAAGGCCGGTGAGATCATCATGGCGTCGACCTTGATGTCGTCGTTGAGGAAGTCGAGGACGTCGCGCACGGTCTTGGGCTGGTCGGTGTCAAAGAACGTGGAGTTCGTGCACACCCGGAACCCCTTGGCCTTGGCGGCCTTGATGGCCTTGACCGCTTCGTCGAAGACGCCGTAGCGGTTCACGGCCAGGTCGTGGCGCTCCTGGAGGCCGTCCATGTGAATGACCCACGAGAAGTAGCGCGAAGGGGTGAACTTCTCGAGACGTCGCTCGAGCAAGACCGCGTTCGTGCACAGGTAGACGTAGATCTTGCGCTTGATCAACTCCGAGACGATCTCGCCGATCTGGGGGTGCAGCAACGGCTCACCGCCGGCGATGGAGACCATGGGCGTGCCACTCTCTTCGACCGCGTTGATCACGTCCTCTACCGAAAGGCGCTTGCGCAGAATCTCGGTGGGGTACTGGATCTTGCCGCAGCCCGGACAGGCCAGATTGCAGGCGAAGAGAGGCTCGATCTCGACGATGAAGGGGTAGTACGGGGGTCTTCTTCCATCGGTGCTTGAGCAGATATGTACCGATACGAAGATTTTGGCGAAGGGGAACGGCCATTACCGTACCCTAGTCGGGAGCGCGAAGTGAACGGTCTCTTGGACGATGCGTTCCTCGCTCAAGTGCACGGGTCCGAGTGACGCGAGAGAGTTCACGACGCCACCGACCAACGACTCGGGCACCGACGCGCCGGCGGTGACGCCGATGGTGCGAGCGCCTGAGAGCCAACTCAGTTCCAGCTGACTGGCGTCTTCGAGGAGTTCGGCGCGGCACCCTTCGCGCTGGGCTACTTCGACGAGGCGCGCGGTGTTCGACGAGTTCGATGACCCGACCACGAGCAGAAGGTCACAGCGCCGCGCAATCGAGCGAACGGCGTCCTGGCGATTCTGGGTGGCGTAGCAGATGTCGTCGGTGGCGGGTCCGGTGATCTCGGGGTAGCGCTCGCGCAGGGCGGCAACGATAGCGGCTGTCTCATCGGTGGCGAGCGTGGTCTGGCTGAGATACGCCACCGGTCGGTCGTCAAGCGCAAGGGTGGCCACATCGTCGATGCCGTCGACCAGGGTGATGTGCTCGGGGGCCTCGCCGAGGGTGCCCTGGACTTCTTCGTGCTCCGCGTGCCCGATGAGCACGATGTTGTAGTCCTGTGCGGCGTAGCGGCGGGCTTCGGTGTGCACTTTGGCCACCAGCGGACAGGTCGCGTCGATCACGGTCAGGCTGCCGCGACCCGCTCCCTCGCGACGGACCTCGGGACTCACGCCGTGCGCGGCGAGTACCACGACCGCCCCGTCGGGCACTTCGTCGGGCACTTCGTCGAGCTCTTCGACGAAGATCGCGCCCATCGTCTCGAGGCGACGTACGACGTGCAGGTTGTGCACGATCTGTCGTCGAACGTAGATCGGCGCGCCGTACTGTTCGAGGGCGCGCTCGACGGTCTCGATGGCTCGATCGACCCCTGCGCAAAACGATCGCGGCGAGGCGAGGATCACTTCATGCTCGCCGCACGCCTTCGCCCATCGCACGAGTGGAGCGCGGGTCTGGGCGAGCGCCCCGAGGGCCCGTAGGCCTCCGCGCACGGGACCGGTGGTACTGGTGTCGGAGATCGCGCGCACGACCGCCAGCGGATTGTTGGGTAGAAAGTCCATCACCCAGGACGACTCCATATCGACCGCGAGGGCGCCGGAGGCGGCGAGCTCGGCGCGATCGCCGGAGGCGACGTAGGTGGGCGAGGTGACCAGGGGCCCGAGGTGAACGGAGAAGCGAGCGCGGCGAAACTCGTGCGCTTAACAGTGACGATCCGGGAATGTTGCGCGAAGTCGACGACTCGGTCGATCGCAGTTCACTCGCGATGATGATGTCACCGGGGGTGAGCTCGGGAGCGAGACCACCCGCCACGCCCACGAGGGCCACGGCGGTGTGTTCATCCAGTCGCGCGGCGAGTTTCGCGCCGGACTTCTTTGCGCGCTCGCGGCCGGCGCCGATGATGGTGTCCGCGCCACCGAACGCAAAGGACTCAATGCGTAGCGGCGTGAGTACTTCGAGCTCAGCCGTGGGAGTTCCCCCCGTGCCACGTAGCGCCCGAGCGCCATCAGCGGAAACACCTGACGGTAGAGGTGATAGTTGATGTAGAAGAACCCGGGAAAGCCCGTCCCGGTGAACCACGGCTCATCCCAGGTGCCGTCGTCGTGCTGAGTGTCGACCAGGTAGGCGATGCCTTTGCGCACGGCCTCGGAGTGTTCGTTGACGCTCGAGCAGCCCCATCAGGGCCCAGCTGGTTTGGCTGGCGGTGGAGTGTCCGCGCCCTCGGTACGACGGGTCGCTGTAGGAGCGTAGGTCCTCGCCCCACCCACCGTCGGGGTTCTGATGGGCTTCGAGCCAGGCGACCGCTCGACGCAGCGCGGGGTGGTGAGGCGACATGCCCGTCGCGATGAGCCCCGGCATGACGCCGCCGGTGCCATAGACGTGGTTCGCTCCCCAGCGTCCGAACCACGAGCCGTCGTCTTCTTGGTTGCGCAGTAGCCACGTCACGCCGAGCTCAACCGGTTCGCGAAACTCGGGCTTGGGTCCCAACAGTTCGAGTACGTGGGCGGTCACGTCGGCACTCGAGGGGTCGATGAGCTCTCCAAAGTCGCAGTAGGGCAGTTCGCGACAGAGGGTCTGCACGTTGTCGACGTCAAAGGCGGCCCAGCCGCCGTCGCGCGACTGCATCCCCACTATCCAGTTCAGCCCACGACGATCGGCCCCCTGGAGCGGCTCCGCGGTGCGCGCGAGGGCCAACAGCACTTCGGCCGCGTCGTCGATGTCGGGGTAGTTGTCGTTGTGAAACTCAAAGGCCCAGCCACTCGGCTCGAGGTTTGGTCGACGCCTCGACCAGTCGCCGGGCACGGTGATCTCTTCGCCCAAGAGATAGCGGGCCGCCGATCGCAGCACCGGGATCTTCGGGGGAGAGACCGGCATCGGCGAGGGCGGTGACCGCGAGGGCCGTGTCCCACACCGGCGACTGACACGCCTCTAACCGGCGTCCCTGTTCGTCGTTGATCGTAAAGCCATCCAGCCCCGAGATCCCCGCGCGCATAACGGGGTGGTCGAGTCCGTAGCCGCGCAGATGGAGCGCGATGAGTGAGTACACCCACGGAGGCTGGATGCCACCCCACGAGCCGTCGGCCTCCTGGCGTTGGAGAATCCAGCGCTCGGCGCGACGCAGTGCCGCGTGGCGCAGAAACTTAATCGGCCGACGTTCGTAGACGTGCAGGACGCGGTCCACCGCCAAGAACCGTCCGGCCCAGGTGCGAATCGATTCGCGAGGACGCGCGGTGCCGCACTTGAGTTCATCGACGTGGAAGCTCAGTTGGTGGGCGGGTCGGTAGGCGCTGACGATGGTCAGGGCGACCACCGTCTGGCGGGCCCAGCAGGCGTAGTCGTAAATGTTGAGGGGCACGCGCCGAGGCACAAACACGAGTTCGGGCGGCACCACGGGCAACTCGGCCCACGGCCACAGGTCGAACAGCGCGAGCCAGATGCGGGTAAAGGTGCGGCTTCGCTCGATGCCGCCATTGGCGACGATGTGCTCACGGGCGCGAACCAGATGATCCTCATCGGGGGAGTCTCCGGCGAGTCGCAGGGCCACGTAGGCCTCAATGGTCGTCGACAGGTCGGCCGGGCCACCAAAGAAGTTGGCCCATGTTCCATCCTCGCGTTGGCGAGAACGGATCCACCGGGCCGCCTCATCGGTCTGTTCCTGGGTGCGAACGCCGAGGAACTCGCGCAGAAGTAGGTCCTCGGCGTCCATCGTGACGTTGGTTTCGAGCTCGCCCTTCCACCAACCCTCTTCGCTCTGGAGAGAGACCAAGGCGTCGACGGCGTTCTTGAGGGAGTTCTTGATGTCGCGCTCGAAGGAGGGCGAGGGGACCCCGGTATCCGCCGCGTCGAGATCCTCGAAGGCGCCGCGGCGATCGAGGTCGCTCACTGGTCCCGCTCCACGACGTAGCGCGCGATGACGGCCAAATTCGCGCTGGCCTCTTCCACCAGGGAAGCCCGAGCCAGGGCGTCGAGCGACGCGCGCAGTTCGCCCTCGGCGAGTTCCATCGTCTCGTAGCGCGCTCCGCACTCATCGAGCAGCACCATGGCCTCTTTGACCTCGTTGTCGGAGAGATCGTGGTCTTTGGGTGCGGTGAAGATGTCAAAGCCCTTGGAGTTAGCGATCGAGATGGGCAGAGTCTTCTTGCGCAATCGCAGGTCATTGCCCACGGGCTTTCCGGTGACCGACGACTCACCCCAGACTCCGAGCATGTCGTCGATGGCCTGGAAGGCGAAACCCAGGTGGTTGCCGTAGTCCGAGAGCGCGCTCACGACGTCGTCGGAAGCTCCCGCCAAGATCGCTCCGATAGATGCCGCACATGACAGCAGGGCCCCGGTCTTTCCCGCCTCCATGCTCAGACACTCCTCGACGGAGAGTGAGGTCTTCTCTTCGGACGCGACGTCCTGGGCTTGCCCAATGATCATGGCCTGAGTGGCATTCGCCAGACACGACGCGGCGGCGAGACGATGAGGACTGGCGTCTTCCAGCAAGACCTGGAAGGCCAGCGTCGACAGGGCGTCACCGGCGATGATGGCTTGACCAACGCCGAAGGTCGCCCACACCGTGGGATGATGACGTCGCTCCAGGTCGCCGTCGATGATGTCGTCGTGAATGAGCGAAAAGTTATGCACGAGCTCGATAGCCAGCGCCCCGGCGAGGCCCACGTCGTCCCCAGCGCCGGCGGCGTTCGCCGACAACAAGGCCAAGCAGGCCCGCACGTACTTACCGCCCACCAAGAGATGGTGGTCGATCACCGGACCAAGTTCCCCGCCTAGTCGCTTGGTCGTCTGCTCCAGAGCGGGAGTCACGGTCGACTTGGCCCGATTTAAAATCTCGGTGGCTCGCAGACCATTGTCTTCGCGCGAGAGAGAGTCGGCCACGGTCACGACTTCACGCTTTCGCGATTGAGCGGTGGATTGCTAATCGACCCTGAAAAAAGGCTCAGGACATTCGACGCGGCTTCGCTGCCGCTGCGCACGGCGCCTTCCATGGTGGCGGGCCAGCCCGTGTCGCACCAGGACCCCGCGAGGAACACCTCAGGTGTGCGAGAGCGAAGTCGTGCGCGCAGAGTTTCCACGCCGGGCGAAGCTCGAAACGTTGCGCTCGCCTCTCTGGTCACCACGGCGCTCAACACGTGGGCGTCGCGCGCGTCGGGGAACAGTTCATCCAGGGCCGCGCGAAAGAGGGGAATCAGTTCACTGGAGCCCATCGACATGTACGACGTGGCCGCCGAGAGTGAGATCACGAGGCACTGACCGGACTGGGTACCTGCAGCGTCGCTGCGGTCGAAGACGAACTCGATCGGAGAGTCCACGCACGCGGCCATGTCGAGATCCGTTACCTTTCGATCGAAAACGAACTGAATGTTAACGATCGGAGACGATTCCAGTTCGTTCGCGAGCGTCGCATCGAGCACGCCCATCGTCGCGGCAACGCGAGCGGGCGTGGCTACGACCACCGCGTCGGCGCGGAGCTGCTCGTCGGCTAGGTCGACGCGTATCGTGGCGTCCTCGGATCTCGCCACGTGATGGACGGTCGCGTTGAGGCGCACGTCGACGCCGGCAGCGGTAAGTCCGCGCAGCGCGGCGTCGCCGTGAAGGTGAATCAGTGGAACGATTGACCACCCGACGTCAGCACCGTCGTTGGTGTGAAGAAAACCGACTTGAAAGACCTGGGCGGCGAGGGCCAGCGAGGCGTCATCGACACCTACGTTCAGCGTCGGCTGGACGATGAGGTTCCAGAGACGAGAGATGGCGCGATCTGATTGGCCGTGCGCGCGCAGCCACTCGCCAAAGTTGACGCCGTCCAAGGCCGGGTCGCCCAACTTCGCTCGGGCGAGAGGAACCAGGGCTCGCAAAAGTCCGAGGCGTTCGCGCACGCTGAGAAGCCGATAGCGCGCGATGGACGCGGCCAGATGAAAGGGCGCGGGCAGATTCGATCGGCGGATGACGCCGCGTTCGCCGGCGGGGGCGAGTACGGGCATGACCAAACGAGGCTGCAAGAAGACCCCGTCGCTCACTCCCAGACGCGCTAGCAGCGCGCGATAGGCGCTGCAGCAACCGAGAAACACGTGCTGTCCGTTGTCGAAGGAATAGCCGTCGCGTTCGATCGAGGTGGTGAGGCCTCCGAGGTGTGGACGGCGCTCCAGCAGTGTCACGGCGACACCGGCGTCGGCGAGCGTCAGGGCGGCACTTATCCCGGCGAGTCCACCGCCGACCACGACGACCCGCGAGACGTTCACGATCGGGCGGCCCAGAGACTCTGCAGCGCCACGGTGACTTTTTCGTAGGTGGGCACCGACACCCGGCCACGGGTCACCGCGATCGGATTGTTCTCAATGCGCTGGAGAAGATGACGATAGATCCCCGAGAGTGCGCCCACGCACGCGCGGCCGCGGCCGTGAAGGAGCGGCAACAACTGAAGTCCTTCGTCGAACCATCGATCGGCCCGACCGCACTCGTAGGCGACGACCCGCGCGGTGGCGCTGTCCGGCCCGGACAGGTCGAGCGCGCAGCTCACTCGTTCGGCGTCCGCGCGAGGAATGTAGACGCGACCGCGTTCGCGATCTTCCGCGACGTCGCGCACGATGTTGGTGAGCTGTAGGGCAACGCCCAGCGAGTCGGCGAGTGGGATCGCGCGCTCGGGATCGTCGGAGCCCACGACGGCCAGGGTGAGCCTCCCCACGGAACCGGCAACGTTGCGGCAATACTTCACCAAGTCCTCGATGGTCTCGTAGTGCGCGTCGTGAAGATCCATCTCGCAACCGTCGATGATCTCGCCAAAACAGTCCATGGGCAACGAGTAACGGGTGGCCGCATCAAGTACCGCGATGAGCACGGGGTCGTTCGTCGACGGATCGATGGGATCGATGTCCTTTCGCAGCAGGGTGAGTGCCGAGAGCTTCTCGTCAGCCGATCCCTCGCCGTCACCGATATCGTCGATGCGCCGCGCGAGCGCGTAGACGGCGGACATGGCGCGTCGTTCGGGTTCGTGCAGCAGCCGAATGCCGTACGCGAAGTTCTTGGCTTCCTTGCGCGTGACACGTTCACACCAGTCATAGGCCGCCTCGACGTTCACGCCGCACCGCGAATCTGAGGTATGAGGGCGCTGAGCACACGTGTGGCGAGCGCGCGCCTGGTGGGTCGACAGTGAATCGCGAGAACGTCGTAGGACGCCTCACCCAGCGCGTCAATGACGGCGAGGCCCCCGCCGACGAACCCGTCGATCGCGATTCGAGGTCGCCAAGGCAGGGTCGAGGCGAGAGGGGATCCTTCGACGAGGAGAGTCCGCGCGCGATCGGCCTCGTGGGCCACCACGCGACGCAGGGCCGGGCTGGCCGAGGGGGCCAGAAGTTCCTCCGCACGGCAATCGAAGCGCTTCAGGTCGTCGAGGGGAAGGTAGATCCGCCCCGCCCGGGCGTCTTCGCCGACGTCCTGGAGGTGCTCAACGACCTGAAGCGCGATGCAGATCTTGTCCGAGAGATCGATCCGCTCCGGGGTCGATGCGCCAAAGACGGCGAGTACGAGGCGCCCGACTGGGGCGGCCGACAGCATGCAGTACCCCACGAGGTCGTCGAAGGTGTCGTATCGGGCGACGCGCTGGTCGACGCGGTTGGCTTCGATGAGAGCGCGAAAGGGAACGGGGCTGAGCCCAAGACTCTCGATCATCGGGGTGAGCCGCTGAAAGACCGGGTGGATCGCTTCGCCGCGAAAGGCGAGGTCGAGTTCGTCGTCGAGCCAGTCGAGCAGAGCCAGGCGATCCCCGTCGGCCTCGTCACCGATGTCGTCGGTCAGTCGCGCAAAGCCGTAGATCGCCATGAGGTGATTGCGCTCTTGGCGGGGCAGAAGTCGCGAGGCCACCGGAAAGTTCTCCTGTCGCGATCTAGCGGCGAAGTGGTCACTTCCGGTTCGAAAACTACTTATCGTCTGCGTCAATTTGCTTGACACCAGCGGCGACTCCCTTTGCGCTACTTCTACCAAGCAAACCTATCAGTCGTCATTTGAATTCCCGCTGACGACGAGCCATGCGACCTGGCATTTCAACGCTCGCGGGCATACGAGCAACGTGACCTAGTCCTCCCAGGGAAACGGCATCGTCGTACTCAAGTAACCACCGCGCGCAGCGAGTGGCACGACGGGAGGAAACTCCGGCTCATCGTTCAAGAGTCGCGACAGTGCTTTCGCCAGGCCGCTCGCGTCGAGTCCGATCTCGGCGAGGAGAGCATCGGGCTTGTTGTGATCGAGAAACGCTCGCGGCACCCCCAGAATGCGGGTCGTAGGAACGTTCATTTCGAGATCCTGAGCTCGCTCGCGCACCGCGGACACCATCAGGGTGCCCGCGCCGCCGTGGCGGGTCCCGTCTTCAATGGTGATGATGCGCTGGTGGCGAACGGCGTCGTCGATCATGTCGGGGTCGGGTGGCAGGATGCGGACGTCATAGAGCGTCACGCGTGACGACTCCTCACCAATTAATGAGAGCGCCTGGTAGGCGGCGGGCGCCATCTTGCCGACCGCCAGGACGCACAAGGATCCGTCGCCGCGCGTGACTTCGCGAGCGTGCAGCCCGACCCCGGTCTGTCCGTCGAAGGGCTTGGGCAGGGTCTTGGGAAAGCGCAGCGCCGCCGGACCGTCAAGGGACAGGGCGTCGGCCAGCATCCCGGGAATCTCGTTGGCGCTCGATGGGGCGAAGATCGTCATGTTCGGTATCGCCAGGCACAGGGCCATGTCAAGGAGACCGTGGTGGCTCGGCCCGTCGTCACCGGTGATACCCGAACGATCAAAGACGAAGACGACCGGAAGATTGAGCAGACCCACGTCGAGGTTCGCCTGGTCAAAGGCCCGTGAGAAGAAGGTCGAGTAGATGGCCACGACCGGCTTCAGCCCGCCCATGGCCATGCCCGCCGCTGCGGTGACCGCATGTTGCTCGGCGATGCCCACGTCGAAGAATCGCGTGGGATAGCGCTCCTGGAAGCGAGCCAGCCCCGTGGGTTCCGCCATCGCGGCCGTGATCGCCACTATTCGATCGTCGAGGTCGGCCAGGGTGATCAGCGAGTTGGCGAAGGCGGCGGTGAAGGACTCGGGAGCGGGACCATCGTCCGTGGTGACCGCACGCAGCTTGAAGTCGTGCATCTTGAGTTTGTCGGTCGTGGCCGGCTCGTACCCGCGACCCTTCTCGGTGAGAATGTGCACCACGATGGGACCGTCCCAGAGGGCGGCGTTGCGCAGGGTCGTCTCGAGGAACTCGATGTTGTGCCCGTCAATAGGTCCGACGTAGCGAACGCCTAGGTCCTCGAAGAAGGTTCCCGGGGTCACGAGGTCCCTCACGGCCGAGGTCATGCCGTGCAGCCCGGCGAGTCCGGCGCGGCCCGCGCGGGGCAAGTGTGGGGCGAGGTGACGCACGCCCTCGCGAACGCTGACGTACGTGCGGTTGAGTCGCAGGGACGTGAGCGACTCCGAGAGCTTGGAGACGGTCGGCGCATAGCTGCGTCCGTTGTCGTTGAGCACAATGACGACGCGTTGATTCGAGTGCCCGAGGTTGTTGAGAGCCTCGTAGGCCATTCCCCCGGTGAGGGAACCGTCACCGACCACGGCCACGACGTGACGCTTGCCGCCGTGACCGGCGAGCTCGCCCCGACGCTCCAGGGCGATCGCCAGACCGTGGGCGTACGAGAGAGCCGTCGAGGCGTGGCTCGACTCGATCCAGTCGTGTGGGCTCTCGGCGCGATTCGGGTACCCCGAGAGGCCACCGCGCTGGCGCAGGCTCGCAAACTCCTCTCGGCGACCGGTGATCAGCTTGTGGGTGTAGGCCTGATGGCCCGTGTCCCAGAGCAAGATGTCTTCGGGGGAGTGGAACACGCGGTGCAGGGCCAACGTGAGTTCGACGACGCCGAGGTTCGATCCAAGGTGCCCCCCGGTCGTCGTCACGGTGGAGATGATGAGTGCGCGGATCTCCTGAGCGAGGCCTTGGAGTTGTTGGTGCGTGAGTCCCTGCAGGTCCTTGGGGCCCTTGATGGCGTCGAGAGTCATTGTCGAAGCCTACCGGCGACCCCTAGAACCGTCTGAGAGTTGGGCTGTGAGTCAAACCACCGGGTGTGGATGGCGTCGCGCGTAGCGGCCACGGCCCGCGAGAATGTGGCGATCGGGGTTCTCGTCGTACACCTCAACGAACGACGCAGAGACGCACAGGCTGATCGCGCCCGCGACCAGAACCACGAGCGAGAGGACCTCCAGGGTGACCGCGAGCGCTCCGCCGCGTAACTGTTCGTGAAAGAGGGTGGACCCGAGGATGATCGAGACGATCGGGTTGGCAAGGATGAGCGCGGACTGGGAGACGGCGAGCGACCCCGCACGAAACGCGTGCTGCATCACGACAAAAGACGTCAGACCGATGAAGGCCAGCGCGTACAGCTGCCAGGAGATCAGGGCGCGAATCCAGTCGCTCATCAGCACCGTCGTGAGCGACTTGGTCACCACGGCCAGAAACGCAAAGCCGACCGACGCGCCGGCTCCGAGGAACAGCGCGCGCCACCAGTCCGGACCCCGCGAGCCGAGGGCGATCAAGGTCGCCGCGAGGGCAGCAATCACGACACTGGTGACGACCCATCGGGCGGCGTGCGGTGAACTCGTCCCCGGGGAGGGCGAAGCAACCACCAGGAAGGTGACTAGTCCGAGGACGGCCATGACGACCGAGGCGACGTCGCGCGCCCGCCACGGCGTGGCGTACCAGAACCACAGGATCCCGACGACCGCCAGGAGCTCACTCACCATGAGAGGCTGAACGATCACGACCGAGCCGAGGTGCAGGGCGATGGACTGGATCAAGTAGCCCAGAGTCATCACGACAAAACCCACGATCCAGATGCGGCGTCGGACCATCTGGTGAATCAAGCCGGTGGGGCGGATTTCGCCGGAGTCGCCTCTACTCCCAAGCGCTGACAGACGCTCGCGAGCGCGTACAGACCCGACGCCAGCAGAGCGAGAAAGACGACCACAGACTAGAGACTACGGGGCTGACCGAAGGAGTTGCGGGGGCGATTGCCGAGCCTCTCAGGACCGGGACGTAGATTGAGAGGAGTACGAGGAGGGTGATGTCGTTCAATCTGTCGGAGATTCTTGCCGAACACGACGGCGAGAACTTCCAACTTCAGTCAAAGTACATGAACCCCCAACTGGCCAAGGTCGTCAAGACCCTTGGCTTTGACCGTTTCTATGTCCGAGGTGAGGGCTGCTATCTCTACGACGAGGAGGGAGTTCAGTATCTCGACCTGTTGAGCGGTTTTGGCGTCTTCGCCCTCGGCCGTAGCCACCCGGTCGTGCGCGACGCCCTGCACCAGGCACTCGACGCCGACCTACCCAACATGGTCCAGATGGACTGTGCGTTGCTGCCCGGCCTGCTGGCCGAGCAGTTGGTCACCCGTAGCCCCGAGCAGATCGAGCGCGCCTACTTCTGCAACTCGGGTGCCGAGGCGGTAGAAGCCGCCATCAAGTTTGCGCGGGCATCGAGCGGTCGCCAGCGAATTGCCTACCACGCCCACGCCTACCACGGCCTCACCATGGGAGCGCTCGCGCTGAATGGATCACCGGAGTTCAAGAAGCCCTTTGGCGACATGCTGCCCGGGGCGGTCGAGATTCCATTTGGCGACGTCGACGCGTTACGGGCTGAGCTACGTCGAGGTGACGTGGCCGCGTTCATCGTGGAACCGATTCAGGGCAAGGGAGTGTATGAACTCGAGGGCGACGTCTGGCGTTCGCTGGAAGCGGCGTGCCGTGAGTCGGGCACGCTGTTCATCTGCGACGAGGTCCAAACGGGAATCGGACGCACGGGCAAGTTCTACGCCTTTGAACACTTCGGTCTTCGACCCGACATCGTTACGGTGTCCAAAGCGCTCTCGGGAGGCTACGTGCCCGTCGGTGCGATGCTCACGAGCGACAAGATCTTTCGTAGCGTCTACAGCTCGATGGATCGCGCGATGGTGCACTCGACGACCTTCAAGGGCAATCAGCTGGCGATGGTGGCGGGTCTCGCGACCCTGCAGGTCTTCGACGACGAGGGAATCGTCGAACACGCTGCGTCGATGGGCGACGTGTGGCGAAAGAAGCTCGGCGAACTTTCCGAGCGCCACGAGTACGTCAAGGAGATTCGCGGTCGCGGCCAGATGATCGGCATCGAGTTCGGTGCGCCGACGAGTCCAGCCCTGAAGCGGCGCTGGCGCGCCGTTGAGTCCGCGCGCACCGCGCTTTTTACCCAGTCCCTTGTCGTGCCGCTCTTCCAAAAGCACCGCATATTGACGCAAGTAGCGGCAGACAACGTCAACATCATCAAGCTGCTCCCCGCGCTGATCGCCGGCGAAGAGGAGATTGACTTGTTCGTGGGTGCCCTGGACGAACTCTTGAGCGACACGGAGAAGAGCAGCGCGTGGATCTTCGGATTTGGGGCGGCCATGGTCAAGGGAATCACCAAGCGCACCCGGTCGTCGTCAACTACGAGCCGCGCCCCGTCTAGCGCTTCGTGAGGTCGTCGTCCGCGACGAATCCGCTGGTACTGCGACTCGTCGCGATTGTCGTCTTCGTCGCTCTCGTCCTCGTGTTCGTGGTCTTTCGGCCCTCACCGACTAAGGGTTCGATGGTGGGCGTGCTCACGACCCGGGCGTATGGATCGGTCCTCGTGCTAAAGGGCGGACCTCTCGCCGGGTTCCCGCTCTACGAGTTCAGTGGAGACCTCAACGGCCAGTCGACGTGCGGCACGACCAGGACGCGCGGGTACGACCTCAACCCCGCCGGGGCCGAGGAGATGACGTGCACCGGTCCGATGAGCGACATGATCAACGACGTGACCTCGGACGACTGGCCCGCGCTGACGTCGTCGGTGAAGCCGGTCGCCGAGAAGGGAGTGAATCAAAAGCTGCTGGGCACGGTCTTTCGCCGAGGAGTCGGTCGACAGGTGACGTACGCCGGTCACCCCCTGTATCTGTTCGATCCCTCCTCGGCTCCGTTTAAGCCGCTGGGGGAGGACTACCTCGAGACCGTGGCGCCGCTCGCGCCGTGGCACGGATATTGGACGCTCGTCTCCGCCGCGAATGGCAACAGCGATACCGGCTCGGCGCTGATGGAAGTGGGTCTGACTCACTCTGGAAAACACGTACTGGCCGTGGAGGGCGATCCCAATATCAACCCGCTCGCCGTGACGGTATACACGTTCAGCCTGGGGACCTGCGCGTCGTGCGCGCCACGGTGGACGCCGGTCCTCACGACCGAGACGCCATTGGTGCGCGGGGTTGCTCCGGACTCGATCGGCACCCAGCGTCTGGCCGATGGCTCACTGCAGGTGACCTACGACGGCCGGCCCCTCTATGAGTACTCACGCGAGAGGGTCTTTCTGGACAGCAACGGCTCGCTCAGCGCCGCAGGTACCGCGGCGAATGGAAACGGTGGACGCACGCACGGAGGAACCTTCTCGGTGGTGCAACTCTCGTCCTAGTTAGGACCTCGTGATCTCGACGACGGGGATCACTCGCGTTGTCTTCTCTTGATACTCTCCAAATCCCGGGAATCTCTCGACCTGCACGGCGAAGACGCGATCGCGTTCATCGCGCGACAGGGGGGTGGCCGTGGCCGCAAATACCTCGTCGCCGAGTTCGACGGTGACGTGGGGATCAGCGACGAGATTGTGGTACCAGTCGGGGCTGGTGTCAGCCCCCGCCTTGGAGGCGAACACGTAGACACGTCCGTCGAGCTCGAGATACATCATGGGGTTCACGCGCTCGGCGCCGCTTTTGGCGCCGAGCGTGCGCAGCAGCAACATCGGCGCGCCCGCAAAGTTGCCTCCGAGTTGGCCGCCATTGGCGCGGAACTCCTCGATAACTGCGCTGTTGTAGTCGTTGACATTGCTCACGATGCCTCCTTGGTCGATCTGACTTCACAGTACTCACGGCGTCACCGGGCTGATGTTGGGGTCTTATGAGTGGTGATTCGCCATAAGAGGCGTACTCTCAGAACATGTGTCGAAACATCACAACCCTGCGCGGGCTCGAGCCTCCCGCGAGTTTGGAAGAGATCCGCGCCGCCGCACGTCAGTACGTTCGCAAGGTGAGCGGCGTCACCACGGTGTCTGCGCGAACGAGCGAGGCGTTTGAAGAAGCGGTGGAGATTGTCGCTCAAGCGACGCTGCACTTGCTGGCAGATCTACCTGCGCGACAACAGCCGCCGACAACGGTGCCACCATTACGTCGAGTGAGTGCCCCGCGCGAGCGATAGCGCACCCTGCCTTCGGCGGCCGCCACAACCGTTGGAAAGTACGATGGCCCCAGTGTCCGCAGCCCAAGTCCTGTTTCTGGCGTTTAGTAACCGCGATGATGCGGTCGAGTTGGCCCATGAGGCGACGGACCAGTTGGCGCATGACGGGATTACCTCGTCACTGCACCTTTTGGACGATGGCGGTTCGGCTCAGGTCGATGCGGGCACGGTCGTGGTGAGCCTCGGCGGTGACGGGACGTTCCTGCGCGCGACCAGGCTAGCTCACGGCGTCGGAGCACGCGTGGTGGCCGTCAACTTGGGCCAAGTGGGGTTTCTCCTCGACGTGCCATCGACCGAAATCGTCGAACACGTCAAGTTGGCGCTCTCGAGCAACGTCGTGACAGAGCGGCTTGCGTTGCAGATCATGGTGTCGGGTCGTGACGCTGAAGAATTCGCGCTCAACGAAGTGGTGGTCGAGCGAGCCAGTCCGGGACACATGGTCAAGGTCAAGACGTTCATCAACGAAGTTGAGTTCCTCACCTACGCGGCCGACGGCGTCATGGTCTCGACGCCCACGGGATCGACCGGGTACAACTTTTCGGCTGGTGGCCCCGTGGTCGATGCGGCCCTGTCGGCGATGATCCTGACGCCCATTGCGCCGTACTTCACGATCGATCGATCCATCGTTGTGCCGGACGACCGCGTGATTCGTCTACTGGTCGACGACAAGCCGGCGGTGCTGGTGGCGGACGGTCAGACGATCGGTCCACTGGAGCCCGGTGAGTTCATCGACGTGCGCCAAAGTCCAACGCCCGTGCGCATCGCCGGCTCGAGGAGCTTTGATCTGGCCACGCGGCTACGCCGGGGCCTGCGAGAAGGTCATGCCTAGGGCCCAGTTGGTCGAACTGTACGCGCACAAACTGGGAGTTATCGACGACGCGCACCTCGAGTTCGGTCCTGGCTTCAACGTGCTCACCGGAGAGACGGGCGCAGGCAAGACCCTGTTGGTGGGGGCTCTGGACCTCTGCCTGGGCAGTGAAGCGAGTGCCGCGCGGTACGCGGTCTCCAACGACACTCGTGCGGCGGCACTATTCGCACGGCCCGACGGCTCCGAAATAGCGCTCGCCCGCGAGACGACTGAGTCGGGTCGACTTCGCAGTCTCGTCAACGGTTCGGTTTCCAGCGCCGATGCGTTGCGCACGATCGCTTCAGATCTCACCATCATCCACGGTCAGCACGACTCGCTGCTTCTGAAGAATCGCAGCGAGATCGTGCGCCTGATTGACGAGTCCGCGGGCGTCGATACGAGCGAGTTGAGTGAGGTGCGCCGCCAGTTGCGCGACGCCCTGCAGGTTCGAGACTCCTACGGCGGAGATGCCGCCGCCCGGGATCGAGAGCGCGACTACCTCGCGTTCCAGATCGCGGAGCTCGAGGCGGCGCGCATCGCATCACCCAGTGAGCTGGACGACGCGCTGAGCGAACTGAGCCGGTTGACGGACCTGCGCGACGGCCAAGCGTCCATCATCGAGGTGGTCGATCTCTTCGACGGCGACCGCGACGATGCGGTCTTACCCACGTACGCGCGGGGCCTATCGCGCCTACCGGATGGCGAGGCGTATGACCCGATTCGGCGTGCGCTCGACGAGGTGCTGGTTCAGGCTCGAGACTCGGTGCACGAGCTCGCGGCCCTCGCCGACCCCGACTCTTTTGACCCCCGGGTGATCGAGGAGATCGAGGGGCGCGTGGGGCTCCTTCAGCGCCTGGCGAAAAAGTACGGGGGCTCGGTGGCTGACGCGCTCAAAACGCTCGACGAACTTCGACTGCGTGCCCAGAGCCTGGACGTCAGCGCGGAGCGCATTGCGGCTATTGACCAGGAAATACATGACCTTGACCAAAGCGAGCGTGATCTCGCCGCGCGGATTCGTGTCGCCCGAGAAGAGGCAGCGGCGCGACTCACCCAGCGTGTGCAGACCCAGCTGGCGCGTGTGGCCCTTGCTAACTCCGTCCTTCGTTTCGTCGTGGCGGGCGAGGATGGATCAGATGCCCAGATCATGTTCAGCGCCAACCCCGGTCTGGGCCAGGGGCCCCTCTCGAGCCTCGCCAGCGGCGGTGAACTGAGCCGGGTGCTTCTGGCCATCTCCCTCGAGACAGCGCACCGAGACGTCGTCGCCGTGTTTGACGAGATCGACGCGGGACTGGGCGGTCAAGTGGCCCAGCAGATTGGTGAGTGTCTCTATGAAGTGGGGCGCGCTCAACAGGTGCTCGCCATTACTCACCTCGCCTCGGTGGCGGCCCGGGCGGACCATCATTTCGTTATTGAGAAAGTCATGAGCGAGGGGACGACCACGACGAACGTGCGTGAAGTGAGCGGCGACGAACGGGTTCGTGAAGTCGCTCGCATGCTTGCTGGCGACACCGTGACCGAGGAATCACGCGCACTCGCGTCACAACTACTGGAAAACTCGCTCGAGGGTCGCGCCACGTCACAGTCCTCTCGCTAAGATGGTGTTCCGTGAGAAGCGCGGCCTAATGGCGAAGTACGTCTTTGTAACGGGTGGAGTATCGAGCTCCCTCGGCAAAGGACTCACGGCCTCCTCGCTCGGTCGACTGTTAAAGTCCCGCGGCCTTCGAGTCACCATGTGCAAACTCGACCCGTATCTCAACGTCGACCCGGGAACTATGAATCCGGGCGAACACGGAGAAGTATTCGTCACCGATGACGGGGGAGAGACGGATCTTGACCTTGGTCACTACGAGCGCTTCATCGACGAGTCGCTATCCAAGATCTCCAACACGACTACGGGATCCATCTACTCGAACGTCATCGCCAAGGAACGTCGTGGCGACTATCTCGGCAAGACCGTCCAGGTAATTCCCCACGTTACCGACGAGATCAAGGAACGAATTCGCCGACAGGCGGGACTCGGCGCCGACGTGATCATTGTCGAAATCGGCGGCACG
Organism: uncultured Acidimicrobiaceae bacterium; assembly: GCA_963844615.1. Classification (GTDB taxonomy): domain Bacteria; phylum Actinomycetota; class Acidimicrobiia; order Acidimicrobiales; family RAAP-2; genus RAAP-2. The sequence continues at coordinate 502,379 of CAWJOZ010000001.1, forward strand.
GTGGGCGACATAGAGATCGTCCCCTTCCTTGAGTCGATTCGTCAGTTCCGCCGCGACGCGGGGCGTGACAACGTCTGTTATATCCACCTCACCTTGGTGCCGTACCTCGCTCCCTCCGGTGAGCACAAGACCAAGCCCACCCAGCACTCGGTCACGGAACTGCGCTCGCGGGGCATTCAGCCCGACGTGATCGTGTGTCGTAGCGACCAACCGATCTCCGATGGCCTCAAGCGCAAGATCTCCTTGTTGTGTGACGTGCCGGTGAACGCCGTCATCTCGGCCGTCGATGAGGCCAGCATCTACGACATACCGATCACGTTGCACCACGAGGGTCTCGACACGATGGTGTGTAACACGCTGAACATCGATCTCGAGGAGCACCCGATCGACCTCAACGCGTGGGAGAAGGTCGTACGGCGCGTCCACACGACGACGCGGACCTTGCGCATCGGCATCATCGGTAAGTACGTGACGATGCCCGATGCGTACCTCAGCGTGGGCGAAGCTATTCGGCACGCCGGATTCGCCGTGGGGGCCAGCACCAAGATCGAGTACCTCGAGGCCGAGCGCGTCCCCTCGGAGCTGGACGCCGAACGCCTCAGCCAGTTCGACGGCATCATCGTTCCCGGTGGGTTCGGTGAACGAGGTATCGAGGGCATGATCGCGACCGCTCGCATTGCTCGCGAAAATGACATTCCGTATCTCGGCATCTGTCTGGGCATGCAGATCCAAGTCATCGAGTTCGCCCGCCACGTCCTCGGGCTAAGTGACGCGCAGTCCACCGAGTTTTCTCACTCCTCCTCGGCCCCCGTAATCTCGCTGCTCGCCGAACAGATTGACGTGACCGATCTGGGTGGAACAATGAGGCTGGGCGCCTGGCCGGCGATGCTCGACGAAGGCTCGATCGTGGCGGAGCTCTATGGCACGACGGTCGTCTCGGAACGCCACCGCCACCGCTACGAGTTCAACGCCCGCTACCGCGAACAGTTTGAGGCCAACGGCATGCGCTGCTCGGGCAACTCGCCCGACGGCCGACTGGTTGAGTTCGTCGAGTTGCCCGGGCACGCCTTCTTCGTGGGCACCCAGGCGCACCCCGAGTTCAAATCTCGACCCGATCGCCCGCACCCGTTGTTCCTCGGTCTCATCAAGGCTGCGGTTGGTCGCGGCGAAGGCCGCGAACCGCACATCATCGATCCCTCGACGGTCGCCAGCACCTTGTGAGCGACTCCTTCCGCGTTGAAGGGGCGACCACTGTCTTTGAGTCCCGTGTCTTTAACGTCGAGCGCCGCACCATCGCCCACGGCGAGGAGCGTTTCGAGCGTGCGGTGGCGGTGCACCCGGGCGCGGTTGCGGTACTGGTGCTCAACGAAAACGAGGAAGTCGGTTTCATCCGTCAGTATCGCGCCACCTTCGACGAGGAGACGCTCGAGATTCCGGCGGGCACCCTAGATGTTCCGGGCGAGGAGCCCCTCGACGCCGCCAAGCGAGAGCTCCACGAAGAGATGGGACTGCGCGCGGATTCATGGACGTTTCTCGGTCGCTTCATGAACTCGCCGGGCTGGTCCACTCAAGTCATGTGGGTGTACGAAGCGCGGGACCTCGAAGAGGTCGAACGCGAGCCCGCGGGCGTCGAGGAGTCGAGCGCCACCATCCACTGGTACGCGAAGGACCAACTGCGTTCCATCCTGCGCAGCGCCTTTGCGATCGACTCGACCACCACGATCGCGCTCTTCCGCCTCTTTGGAAGTTTTCTCGATGACGTTTGACGACGCCCTCGAGGAGTACCTGCAGTGGATGACCATCGAAAAGGGTCGAAGCCGCGCCACGTTAGAGGCGTACCGTCGTGACCTGAGGGCTCTCGGCTCCTGGATGACCAAGAAGAAGATGGAAGTAGGCGACCTGCGCGAAGAAGACTTAGAGATCTACTTCAATGGTCTACGAAAGAACCGTCAGGCGAACACCGTGGCTCGTACGGTGGCCTCGGTCCGGGGGTTCTTCGCCTACCTGTACGACGAAGGATCGTTGCGCGTTGATCCGAGTGCGCGCCTGAAGGGCGGCGCGCGGGGGCGAAGCTTGCCCAAACCGCTCAGTGAGGCCGAGGTCGCTCGATTGATCGATGCGGTACCCGCGGCCTCGGCCATCGACCTGCGCGATCGGGCCCTTCTGGAGTTGCTCTACGGCACGGGAGCTCGCGTGAGTGAGGCGGTTGGTTTGGAGCTCTCGCACCTGAACTTTGACGAAGGACTGATCCTGGTCACGGGTAAAGGCAACAAGCAGCGCCTGGTGCCTCTGGGTGACTCGTTGCGCGATGCGCTTGGCGGCTACTTAGGCCCTGGCGGGCGTTCGACTCTGTTGGCCGGACGCAAGAGTGCGCGTGTCTTCATCAATGCGCGCTCGGGACCCCTCACCCGCCAGGGGGTCGACCTCATTGTGCATAAGCGTGCCCTCAGCGTCGGTATCGATCGAAAGCGTGTCTCGGCCCACGTCTTTCGTCACAGCTGCGCGACCCACATGCTGGCGCACGGTGCCGACATTCGCGTGGTCCAGGAGTTGCTCGGCCACGCCTCCATCGCCACGACCCAGATCTACACCGCGGTCTCGGTGACCACGCTCCAGCGCGAGTACCTCGACGCTCACCCTCGAGCCCACGACTAGACGGTTCCGCGATGAATCTGTGGCTCTGGTTTGTGATCTTGGTGCCGTCGGTGGTCCTGCACGAAGTAGCCCACGGCTACGTGGCCTATCTCTTTGGTGACCCCACCGCGAAAGAAAACCACCGACTCACTCTCAATCCTCTGGCCCACATTGATCCCTTCGGCACGATTCTGATGCCCGCGCTGTTGCTCTTGGTGCACTTTCCGGCGTTTGGTTACGCCAAGCCCGTGCCCGTCAACGTCTCGCGTCTACGCAAGCCGCGCCAACAAGCCATCTGGGTTTCGCTCGCCGGTCCCGCCGTGAACATCATCCTTTCGGCAGTGGGGCTGCTCATCTGTCGTCTCACCATTGCGACGGGGCTCAACTCTTTCGGTCAGATTATTGAGTATGCCAAGAACCCGCACCTCTTCGAGTTCGGCGAGTACCTGGGCATCGTCAACCTGGTGCTCGCCGCCTTCAACTTGATTCCTGTTCCGCCCCTCGATGGGTCGGCGATCATCGAACGATTCGTGCCACGTCGACACCTCGCTCGCTACTACCAACTTCGTGCGCGGGCCATGCCGCTGGTGTTCTTGGTCGTGATCTTGCTCTTTTGGGTGACCAGCATCGGCAGCACCTGGATTGGGCACCTCGAGAACTGGTGGTTCGACCTGCTTTAGATCAGTCCCATGGCCCTCGCCGCGCGGCGATAGATGGGACCGGCCACCTCGCCGGCCTTCTGCGCGCCGCGAGCGGCGACCGCGTCGATCTCATCGGGCGAGCGCAGGAGAGCCTCGTATCTCTCGCGCAACGGCCCAAGGGACTCGATGATCACCTCGGCCAAGTCCTTTTTCAGATCCCCGTAACGTGAGTAGCGAGACGCGATGTCCTGCGGGGTGTCGTCGGTGAAGGCGGCGTAGATCTCCAGGAGATTCGAGATACCGGGCTTCCTGTCCCAGTCGAAGGACACGTCGCCGTCGGTATCGGTGACGGCCTTGGCGATCTTGCGTTCAATCTCGGCGGGAGTATCGAACATGTGAATCGTGCCCAAGGGGCTCGAGATCGACTTGCTCATCTTGCGGGTGGGTTCTTGGAGGTCCATGACCCTCGCAGCCACCTTGGGTTGTACGCCCACTGGTACGCGGAAGGTCTCGCCGTACCGATTGTTGAAGCGCTCGGCGACGTCGCGCGTGAGCTCTAAGTGCTGGCGCTGATCGTCGCCCACTGGGACCTCTTCGGAGTCGTAGAGCAGGATGTCAGCGGCCATCAGTACGGGATAGGTCAACAGCCCCACCCGGTATCCGTCCTGGCGGGCGGCCTTCTCCTTGAAGGCCACCATGCGCGAGAGCTCGCCGTAGGTTGCCACGCACTCGAGCAGCCAGTCGAGTTGAGCGTGGTAGGGCACCTGGCTCTGGACGAAGATCGTGCAGACCTCGGGGTCGAGCCCCGCGGCCAGGTACGTCGCGAGCAGATCGGTCGTATTGGCCCGCAGCTCCTCGGGTGTGATGTGCAGAGTGAGGGCGTGAAGATCGACCACGCAGTAGAAAGCGTCCTCGTTCTGGGCGCGGACCCACTGGCGCAACGCTCCCAGGTAGTTGCCCAAATGCAACGGACCCGACGGCTGCATGCCCGAGAGAATCTTCATCGTTCAATGGTAGAGGAGGTCAACCGGTACAGTTGATCCGTGACCTTCGTCGTGACGACGCCGTCCTTCAGCGGCCCGATCGAGCTGCTCTTGCAGTTGATCTCCAGCCACGACGTCGACATCCTCGACGTGCCGCTTGCCCCGCTGGTCGACGCGTTCGTGGCCACACTGCACGACGACGCCACCACACTCGACATGGAGGACCTCTCTGAGTTCCTCCTGATCGGGGCGGTATTACTCGAGATGAAGAGCCACCGGCTGTTACCCGGACCCGAGAGCGGCGAGATCGACGAGGAGTTCGTCGGCTGGGAAGAGCGTGACGTTCTTCTCGCGCGGCTCCTGGAGTTGCGCACGTACGCCGCACTGGCGGACGCCTTTGTGTCCCTCTTCGAGCGCGCGAGTCGCGCGTACTCGCGCCTGCGCGGCGTCGACGACGGATTCGTCGTTCAGCCCCCCGATCTTCTCGCCGGCGTGACGACCACGCAGCTCGCCTTGGCGTATTTGCGGGGCATCGAAGAAAAGCCCGTGCCGGTGGTGCGTTTGCATCACGTGACCGTTGACGCGGTGACGGTGGCCGAGACGGTGGCCGCCCTGTCCCAACGCCTGCCCACGATGGGGCGTTTCTCGTTTCGCCAACTAACTGAGCCGCTCGTGACCCGCATCGAGGTCATCGTGCACTTTCTCGCCCTCCTCGAACTGTGCAAGCTGGGCCACGTCGCCCTCGGGCAGGGCGCGACCTTCGGCGAAGTGCAGATCGAATGGCTCGATTCGAACGACAACGTCGACTTTGGGGGAGTGGATCGCTATGAGGGATGAGTTGTCACTCGAACAGAAGCTCGAGGCGATGTTGACCGTCGCCTTAGAACCGATCTCGGCCGAGGAGCTCGCCGATGTGGTCGACGCCGAAGCCGAGGTCGTGCGCGGTACGCTCGCCGAGCTACGGGCTGAGTTTCTCCAGCAGAAGAGGGGCTTTCAGGTCGTGGAGCTCGCCAGCGGTTGGGTCATGCAGTCCTCGCCGGATGTCGCGGCGTGGGTGACCAAGTTCGCCAATCGCGACGTCTCGCATCGCCTGAGCTCAGCCGCCCTCGAGTCGCTCGCGATCATCGCCTATCGCCAGCCGGTCTCGCGCGCGCAGATCTCCGCGCTACGCGGGGTCAACGTCGACGGGGTCGTGCGCTTGCTAGAGCAACGCGGCTACATCGAAGAGCTCGGACGCGCACCCGGCCCCGGTCAGCCGATTCTGTACGGCACGACCGAGCTGTTCTTGGATCGCATGGGACTCGCCACCCTGGACGATCTGCCACCGATCGAGGAGTTCATGCCACCGATCGAGACCGCGAACGCCTTGGCCGAGGAGATCGCGGAACGCTTCGACGACTCCGAGGTGTCCTAGTTGGAGGGCGGAGAGCGCCTCCAAAAGGCCCTCGCGCGAGCCGGATTCGGCTCGCGACGGGCGTGCGAGGTTCTGATCGTCGATGGTCGGGTGACGATTGACGGGCGAGTGGCCGAACTGGGCAATCGAGTGGATCCCGACGTCAATGTGATCTGCGTAGACGGAAAGATGGTGCCGACCTCACAGTCCAAGGTGTACTTCCTCTTGAACAAGCCCGACGGTGTCGTCACGACCGCCTCGGACCCCCAGGGCCGCACGACGGTCCTGGATCTGGTGGAGTCCCCGGTGCGCATCTTTCCGGTGGGTCGACTCGACATGAACACCGAGGGACTATTGATCCTCACCAACGACGGTCGCCTCGCGCACCTCTTGACGCACCCGAGTTCGGGTGTCGCCAAGGAGTATCTCGTACGAGTGGAGGGCGACCCCTCGCCCGGTGCACTGCGACGTCTACGCGAAGGCGTCGAACTGGATGACGGCGTCACCGCAGCGGCTCAGGTGTCTCGGGTGAGCGAAGGACTGTTGCGCATCGTCATTCACGAAGGGCGAAACCGGCAAGTCCGGCGCATGTGCGCCGCGGTGGGTCACGAAGTGACTCGCCTGGTTCGCACGAGGATCGGACCCCTACAGGACGCGACGCTCTCGCCGGGCGCCTATCGCCAGTTGTCGGTCAACGAAGTGCGTCGCTTGATGGAGGCCGTGGGGATGACCGAGGAACTGGCCTCTACGATGCCTGCATGACTTCTGCCAAGGTTCGAGGACTACGCGGCGCCTCGACGTGCGGCGAGAACACCGTCGAGGAGATCAACGACGTCACCCAGGAACTGCTGACTGAGATGCTCCAGCGCAACGGGATCGGCCACGACGACGTCATTAGTGTTCTCTTTACCACCACGCCCGATCTCACGGCGGCCTTTCCGGCCACGGCGGCTCGTGGCATCGGCTTCGGAGACGTGCCGCTGCTGTGCGCGAGTGAGATCAACGTTCCAGGCGCGATGCCCCTGACGGTGAGGGTGCTGATGCACGCCTACACCGAGCGGGACCGTAGCGACCTTCGTCACGTATATCTGCGAAACGCCCCATCCCTGCGCGATGATCTCCCCGAGTAAGCGCCGCGCCCACATTGTGGGCCTCGGTCTGATCGGCGCGTCCGTCGCCCGGGCGCTGAGTGAGACCGGTTGGGTCGTCACCGGGACCGACGCCGACGAGGACGTACTCAGTGCGGCGCTCGAGGCGGGCGTCGTGACGGACTCGGAGTTCCACGATGACGTCACCCTGGTCGTCGTGGCGACGCCGGCCGGAGTGGTGCCCGCGATCGTTCGCGACTACCTCGAGCGCTCTGCGAGTAGCCACCTCATCGTGACCGACGTCGCGGGGGTGAAAGGCACCATCGTCGAGGAGGTGAGCGATCGACGCTTCCTGGCGGGCCATCCCATGGCCGGATCTGAGCAACGTGGTTTGGCCGGCGCACGAGCCGACCTCTTTCGGGGATGCACCTGGGTCCTGACGCCGACCTCGGCCACGCTGCCCGCCACCTACACGACGCTGCACGGAATCTTGCGCGAGCTCGGCGCCAACGTCGTGGCCGTGAGTGCGGACGACCACGATCGCCTAGTCGCGGTTGCGAGCCATGTTCCTCACCTGCTGGCGGGTGCGCTGATGAATGAGGCGACCCGCGTGGCGGAGCAAGACGCGGTGTTGTTGCAGTTGGCGGCCGGCGGTTTTCGCGACATGACCCGCGTGGCGGCCGGCGACCCGGGTATCTGGCCGGACATTCTCTTTGAGAATCGTGACGCGATCGCACAGTCGCTGCTCGCACTCGAAGAGCGCCTCGCGCGCTTGCGCAAGGCGCTGAGCAACGACGATCACGACGCCATCGCGTTGGATCTCGCCCAAGCTGCCCTTGCCCGGCGCCAGCTGCCTGGCCGGGCGCTCAACTCCGAGAACCTCGCGTATCTACGCGTCGCCGTCAGTGACCAACCCGGCGTGCTCGCCGCCGTCACTATGGCCGCCTCGGAGATGCTCGTCAACATCTACGACATCGAGATCGCCCACGGGATCGAAGGTTCGAGCGGAACCCTGCTCCTCGCCGTCGACGCTCTGCAAGCGGAGATGTTCAGTGGCACTTTGAGCGAGCGCGGGTTTCAGGTTGGTCACGAATGAACGACGTCGAAGTGGTGACCCACGCCGCCCAGTTGCGAGGTTCGCTGAGAGTTCCCGGCGACAAGAGCTCATCGCATCGGGCTCTGATGCTGTGCGCGCTGGCGAGCGGCGAGAGCACGATTACCAATCTGTCGCCGGGTGAGGACGTGCAAGCGACCAGTGCCTGCGTGGTGCAACTGGGAGCAACCCGCCATGACGAGGATGGCGTCGCGTACTTGAGCGGTCCCGAACGCGGACTGCGCCCAAGCGACCAGGACCTGGACTGCGCGAACTCCGGCACGTCGATGCGGTTGTTGTGTGGAGTCGTTGCCTCCATACCCGGACGTCATCGTCTGGTAGGCGACGCCTCGTTGTCGCGGCGGCCCATGGATCGCGTGGCCATTCCGCTGGGTCTCATGGGTGTCGATCTCCAAGGCCAGGGACTCTCGTCGACGGCACCCCTCGAGATCACCAGCCCGCTCAAACTCCAGGCGATCGACTATCACGTTCCGGTCGCCAGTGCCCAGGTGAAATCGGCCATCCTGCTCGCCGGGCTGCACGCCTACGGCGAGACTCGAGTGCACGAAGACGTGCGGACTCGTCGCACCACCGAAGACATGCTCCAGAGCGCTGCGGTTGAAGTAACGAGCGAGGACGTCGGTCTGGGCCGCGTCGTGCGAGTCCAGCCAGGACGGCCCGCGCGCCACAACTGGTATATTCCCGGTGACCCGTCGCAAGCGGCGTTCTTCGCGGTGCTGGGGGCCATCCATCCCGACGCGACGCTCGAGGTCTTGAGCGTCGACGCCTCCGACGAACGTGTGGGGTTCGTGGGAGTCCTCGACCGGATGGGCGCCGATGTGCGTCTCGACGACCGCGAGGGATTTCACGTCCTGCATGCGCGCAGCTCGTCGCTCGTCGCCACTGAGATTCACTCGAACGACGTACCGTCCGTCGACGAGGTGCCGGTGCTGGCGGTGGCTGCGTGTGCGGCCAGCGGCGTGAGCGCGTTTCGCGAGATGGACGAACTCCGTCACAAGGAGTCGGACCGCTTCGCGGGCTCGATGTCGCTCGCCATGAGCCTGGGCTGTCGGGTGTGGTCCGAAGGCGACGACTTCTTTATCGAGGGCCTCGGGTCGGCCGAGAAATTCCTTCAGTTCACGTTTCACGGCGCACTCGATCACCGGATGGTGATGGCTAGTGCGATCGCCGGATGCGCGGGAAACGGGGCCACGATCAGGGGAGCGGCCACCGTGTCGTCCAGTTATCCCCACTTTTTTCGCGACCTAGCATTGCTCCAATGAGCAACCTGGTCATCGCGATCGACGGACCGGCGGGCTCAGGAAAGTCGACCATTGCGCGCGCGCTCGCGGACTCCCTGGGCTGGTCGTTCCTCGACACGGGGGCCATGTACCGGGCGGTCACGCGCGAGGCCTTGGATCAAGGTGTGGACGTGGCTGACGAGGACGCGCTCGCGTCCTTGGCCCATGACGCGGTCATCACCACGGTGCCTCGAGTGAGCGTGAACGGGCGCGACGTGCACGACCAGATTCGCGGCATCGACGTGAACGAAGCGGTCTCGGTCGTGGCGGCGAATGCCCGTGTGCGCGCCGAGATGGTCCAGCGACAGCGGGCCTTCGCCGCCGCTCAGCCCGTGGGCACGGTCGTGGAGGGTCGAGACATCACGACGGTCGTCTTTCCTAAGGCGAGCGTCAAGATCTATCTCACCGCGACGCTCGAGGAGCGATCACGACGGCGCGGTGACGAGAGCGAGGCCTCAGTGGCGAGGCGTGACGTGGTCGATTCGACGCGAGAGGCATCGCCGCTGCGCCAGGCGTCTGACGCCCTCGCCCTGGATACGACGGGTCGCAGCGTCGCCGAGATAGTGGAGGAGATCACGCAGTGCCTGAAGCAGCGGACCTCGTCCTAAATCCGAAGAAGACGCTGATCTATCGGATCTGCGCGGGGCTGGTCGCCGCTCTGGCCAGGATCTTCTTTCACCCGCGCGTTACGGGAGCCGAGAACATTCCTCTCACCGGTCCCGTGATCATCGCTCCGATCCACCGGTCCAATGTCGACTTTGCCTTCAGCTTGTTCATCTCGCCTCGTAAGGCCTTCTTCATGGCGAAAGAAGGGGTGTTTCATCCGGCCGTCTTCGGCGCGCTGCTCACGCGACTGGGAGCGTTTCCCGTCAATCGTCAGAGTGCCGACCGCGAGTCGATGCGCCTGTCCGAAGAGGTGCTCAAACGCGGCCAGGCTCTCGTGCTGTTTCCCGAGGGAACCCGCAAATCGGGTGACAATGTCGAACCCTTGCACGACGGCGCCGTCTTCCTCGCTTCACGAACGGGAGCCAAGATCGTGCCCGTGGGCATCGCGGGCAGCGAGAAGGCGATGCCGGTGGGAGCCAAGTTTCCGCACTTCGCCAGGATCGAGGTCGTGGTGGGGACGCCTCTGGATCCACCGATCAGTGAAGGGCGCGTCTCGCGCACTCAGATCACCGAGAAGACCGAGGAACTACGCAAAGCCCTCGAAGACGTGTACCGCCAGGCGCGCGAGCGGTTGGGCGACTAGCGCTCGCGCCACCAGGTGCCTAAGACCACCTTCGCGTAGCGCAAGCCAAAGAGCCAGTTCTTGCCCTTCTTCGTGGTGCCCGAGGCTCGGGGGTACCACACGGTGGGAACTTCGCTGGCGCGCCAGCCCCGCTTGAGCGCGGTAATGAGCAACTCGGCGGTCTGGTACTGCTCCTGGGTGAGTCGGTCGACGACGTCGGCGAGCATCGTCACGCGCAGCGCGCGATAGCCGGTCGAGGTATCGGTGAGATTGGCTCCGGTCATCTTGTTCATGACTAGGGAAAAGAAGCGCACACCGCTCTTGCGCACGACGTCGGTCGTCTTGTCCTCGCCCAGCACCCGGCTGGCGACTACGAAGTCGGCATGGTCACTTTGCAGCGGGGCCAGGATCTGGGGCATCTCGGACGGGTCGTTCTGGCCATCGGCGTCGAGGGTCACCACGAACTTCACCTTGTGCTCGATACAGTAGCGATAGGTGACCTGGAGTGCCACACCGTGACCGAGGTTGACGGGAAACTCCAAAACCTTGACGCCGGGAAAGGAGCGGGCAATCTCGGCGGTCTTGTCCGTTCCACCGTCGACCACGACGAAGGTGGTGTACGGGCTGCCGTTGATGGTGTCGGGCATCTTCTTTAAGACGTCGCCGATGTTGCCTTCTTCTTCGTAGGCGCAGATCGACGCGACGATCTCGTCGGGGACGAAACCGGGGTAGTCGACGTCAAATCGGTCACGGGCCTGGGCAATGGCGAAGTCGCGCAAACGCGATATGCGCCGCTTCTCGAGGTCCTCGTTTGACATCTATCTCCTTCGAAGATGGGCCTATTGAAACGGCAACTCTGCTCGCGGCCCACGGTAGTCCGGTGTACCAGTCTACTGAGGCTGAAAACCTCTGCGATTAGGCGGAGATCACCTCGGAGGCCGTGAACTCGCGGTCGGCCTGTGCGTCAAAGGCGGTCGGTTGGGGTGTGGCGAAGATGACGTCTACGAGTGCGGTGAGGGCCTTGAGGACCTCGCGCAGTTCAGGCGGGGGAGGGAAGTACTCGTCCTCGACCGTGACGGAGAACACGGTGATGCCATCGCGAGGTTTGAGGTGTTCGAGCACCTCATTGACCAGGATCTCAGGCGCGGAGGCACCAGCGGTGACCGCGACGACACCGGTGAGATCGTTCGGCAACTCCTCGGCGCCGTTAACGCGAAAGACGCGGGGACAGCCCTCGGCTTCGGCGACCTTGACCAAAGCCACGGTGTTGGAGGAGTTCGCTGACCCGATCACGACCACGGCGTCGGCTTTCGAAGCCAGCTGGCGCAGGGCGGCCTGTCGGTTGGTGGTGGCAAAACAGAGGTCGCTACGACCGGGCATCCAGATATCGGGGAAGATCTCCTGGGCGTACTCTCGCAGATCCTGCCACTCATCCAGGCTGAGGGTTGTCTGACTGAGCAGGGCCACGGGGCCGTCGTGTCCGTCGATCGCGTCGATGTCCTCGCGGGACTGCACCAGGTGCACCGCTTCGGGAGCGACAGCCATCGTGCCGACCGCTTCTTCGTGGTCTTCGTGCCCGACGTAGAGGACGGTATAGCCCTTCTTGGCCCGGACCTTTAGTTCGTGGTGCACCTTGGTCACCAGTGGGCACACGGCGTCGATCACGGTTCCGCCGGTGCGCCGAGCGGCCTCAATCACCTCGGGCGGTGAGCCGTGAGCACTGAGCATGATGGGCGCCCCCGGGGGCACGACAGTGACATCGTCGATGAAGATGACTCCTACCGACTTAAAGTGATCCACCACAAACTGGTTGTGAACGATCTCGTGATAGCAGTAGACGGGCGGCTCAAAGACGCGCGTCATCCAGTCCAGCGCCTTGATCGCCTTTTCAACGCCCGCGCAGAATCCTCGAGGAGCCGCCAACACGACCTTGTCCGCCGTCACGTGCTCCAGCCTAATGGGGGTGTCTTTCAAACTAGAGACGGAGTGAGTTCGCGACACTCACGAATCGCTCGAACGCTTCTTGGATTTGAGTGCCAATCATCTGGGCGTCGATATTGATCAGCTCCCCGGCGTGCCCGCGTCCTCCGCGCGCGAGTAAAAGGCTCTCGCCCCGAAGATTGCACGGCCATGCGCCAGTAGGCTGACTCGGTGTTTGGCGCCCATTTTTGCTACTTGGCGGCCCTGAGGGCATCCGTGGACGCTTCAGGCTCGCGACGCTCGGAGCTGGCGTGACCACACCCCAGGTCGTCGTAGTCGGGCGCCCCAACGTAGGCAAGAGTTCCCTGGTTAACCGTTTGGCGGGCCGGCGAGTCGCCGTTGTTGAGGAGCAACGTGGCGTCACCCGCGACCGCAAGGCGGTCGAGGTCGAGTGGCGCGGCGTCACGTTCGACGTGGTCGATACCGGAGGGTGGCTCCAAGGGGGCGACACGCTCGAAGACAAGATCTCCAAGCAGGCCGAGGCCGCCCTGGCGAGCGCGGACCTGGTCCTGCTCGTGGTTGACGTCGCCACCGGCCCCGTACAGGAAGACTCGACCGCAGCGCGCTGGGTGCGCACATCGAAGCGTCCGGTCGTTCTCGTCGCCAACAAAGTGGACGACCAGCAACACGAGGCCAGCGGATGGGAGTTTCTCTCCCTCGGACTCGGTGAACCGTTTCTCGTGAGCGCGCTGCACGGCCGCGGTGCCGGTGACCTGCTGGACCGAATCGTCGACGAATTGGACGCGGGAACCGAAGTGCACGAGGGCTCCAGCGAGGACGACGGCGCGCTGCGCGTGGCGATCGTGGGACGCCCCAACGTGGGCAAGTCGACCCTGTTCAATCAGCTCATCGGTGAAGAGAGAAGCGTCGTGCACGATATGCCCGGAACCACGCGCGACGCGATCGACACCGTGGTGGAGACCAAGTCGGGTCTCGTTCGCTTCGTCGACACCGCAGGCATGCGCAAGCGCGCGCGCACCGAAGCCGGACTGGAGACGTACGCGGTCCTGCGGAGTCTGGAGGCTCTTGATCGATCGGACATCGCGATACTGGTCATCGACGCGACCCAGGGCGCGACCGGTCAGGATCAACGACTGGCCGAGCGCATTTCGGCGGCCGGCTGTCCCTCGATCGTGGTTCTCAACAAGTGGGAGCTGGTTCCCGTTGACGAGCGAGACGCGGTCCTGGCGACCGTGGGCGACAAACTGGCCTTCTTGGGTGACGCTCCCGTACTGAAGACCACGGCTCTCTCGGGCAAAGGCGTGCACCGGCTCTGGCCGGCCCTGTCCAACGCCGCTACGGATTACGCCAAGCGCGTACCGACCGGAGTCCTCAATCGCGCCGTTCGTGACCTGCAGGTGAAACAACCGTCGCCCACGGGCAAGATTCGCTACGCGGTCCAAGGCGCGACGGAGCCACCGACGTTCACTCTCTTCGTGGCGGGACGCCTCGCGCCGACGTATCTGCGCTACGTGGAACGCAGCTTGCGTGAGAAGTTCGAACTGGGCGCCTCACCGATACGAGTGCGCGTTCGAGTCGAGTAGTGGCCAACTGGTGCGAGACCTGTGATCGGCCCGAGGAGGGCGACGTCTGTGAGGTATGCGGAGGAGAGGTCGCCGTCACCGAACGCGAACCCGTCCCGTGGCGCTGGCGATTCTTTGCGGTGGCCGCCGTCATCTACATCGGGTGGCGGATCTATCAGATAATTTCGTGGATAGTCCACTAGGAGGAATATCGTGCCGATCTACGCCCTGGGTGATCGAGTGCCCCACATCCACGAGGACGCGTACGTCCACCCCGACGCCGTGGTGATCGGGGACGTGCACATCGGTGCCGACTCATCCATCTGGCCCACGGCCGTTCTGCGAGGCGACTACGGCACGATCATCATCGGCGAACGAACCTCCATCCAGGACGGCACGGTCGTGCACGCCGTGGACGAGTATCCAACGGTCATCGGCAGTGACTGCGTGATCGGCCATTTGGCGCACCTCGAGGGTTGCACCATTCACGACCGCGCGCTGGTGGGCAGTGGCTCGATCGTTCTGCACCAGGCCGTCGTTCATACTGGGGCAACCGTCGGGGCAGGCGCTGTCGTGCGCAACAAGATGGAAGTTCCGGCGAACTCGTCGGCGTTGGGCGTGCCCGCCCAGATTCGTCCTGGCACCAGCGAGGAGAGCGTGGCGGTGGCTTCGGCCGCGCTCTACGCGGAGAACGGACGTCGCTTCCGGGAGGAGCTGCGTCAGCTCTAGGAGTTCGACACGACGACGATGCGCTCGAGTACCTGAGCTGCCCCGCCGTCGAGAACCGAGGCGCAGGCCAATTTGAAGCCGTCGCTGAGTGAAGTGGCGCGACCGGCGACCATCAGGGCCAGAGCCGCGTTGGCGCACACCGTGTCGAACACCGGGCCGCGCTGACCGGCCAGAAACGCCCTCGTCACCGCGACGTTCTCATCTACGTCGCCGCCTCGTAGGGCCGTCACATCGTGGTGGACACCGATTTCTTCTCCCGCGTCGATGCGCTCGCGCGCGCGACCCTCTGGTGTCACCAACTCCAACGTTGAGGGTCCGCCAAGGGAGAGCTCGTCGAGTCCGTCGTCGGCGCTCACTAATACGGCGTGGTCGATGCCGCGGCGGAACAACACCTCAGCCATCTTGTCCGCGAGCGGAGTGGAGGCCACGCCGATGAGCGAGCGCCGCACCAGGGCGGGATTGGCGAGTGGACCCAGGGCGTTGAAGATGGTTCGAAATCGAAGCGAGCGCCGCACGGGGGCGAGATTCGCGAGTGCGGTGTGAAAGACCGGGGCGAACATGAAACCAAACCCCGCGTCAAGGACGCACGCGCGTACCACGTCGACGGGCGCGTCGATGCGCACGCCTAGTGCTTCAAGGAGATCGGCGGAACCCACCGACGACGACGCGGCTCGATTGCCGTGCTTGGCCACCGGTACGCCACAGCCTGCCACGACGAAAGCGGCCATCGTCGACACGTTCACACTGTGCAGTTGGTCTCCGCCGGTTCCCACAATGTCGATGGCGTCAACGTCGAGTGAGAATGTCGTGGCGCACGCGATCATGGCGTCGACGAACCCGGTCATCTCGTCAACCGTCTCTCCCTTGATCGTGATGGCGGTGAGGAAACTGGCGATGAGCACGCCATCGACGCGCCCCTCGAGAATCTCGCGTAGCGCGAGGGACGCCTCGTCGCGTTCCAGATTTTCTCCGCGCACCAGCGGGTTGAGTACGTCGAGCGCGAAGGACTCCACCGTTAGCCCCGTGTTGCGCGTGGCGTTGGCATAGCGTCACGATACTCGGGGGACTTTCGCGTGGTGGCCACAACTACGCTTTGATGATGGCGACCACGTACCTCGACACGATCCTCGCGACACATCGACGTCGCGCCGCTCAGGACGCAAGAGACTGGCACGAGCGCGTCGGGAACGTGCGCTACGACGGACCCTCGTTCATCCTTGTGCTACGTCAAGGTTCGTCGCCCTACGTCAAGTTGATCGCCGAGATCAAACGTCGATCACCGTCCAAGGGACCGCTGGCGAGGGAACTTGATGTCGGCGAACTCGCCGCTATCTACCGCGACGCCGGCGCCAACGCTATCTCGGTTCTGACCGACGAGGAGTATTTCGGCGGATCCATGGAGGACCTGGCGGTCGTCCACCGCAGTGTTTCGCTGCCCATCCTGCGCAAGGACTTCACCGTCAGCGAGAACGACGTCCTTGACGCGGTGGAGTCGGGAGCCAGTGCGGTGCTCTTAATTGTTGCGGCGCTCAGCGACGTCGAACTCGCTTCGTTCATCGAACTCGCCGAGCTCTGCGGCATCGACGCGCTCGTAGAGATTCACGACGCCGAGGAGTCAGAGAGGGCCCTTGGCGCGGGGGCCAAAATCATTGGCATCAATCAGCGAAACCTGCATACCTTTGAGGTCGACACCGAACGAGCGGCCTCGCTGATCAACGTTCTTCCGCGTGACTGCCTGGCGGTGTGTGAGTCGGGCCTCTCCACCCTCGAGGACGCGCAACGAGCCGCGGAGGCGGGTTTCGACGCCTTGCTCGTTGGTGAGGCCTTTGTCACGGCGAACGACCCGGCCACCGTTGTTAAATCCTTCGCTCTCGTTCCGAGTACCCAGCGTGCGTGAACCCTGGAGCCGCGGGTACGTCAAGGTGTGCGGAGTGACGTCGGTGGAGAATTCCTTGGAGGTCGTGGCAGCGGGCGTCGACGCAATCGGTGTGAACCTGGCGACGTCACCGCGTCGCGTCACGCCAGATCAGGCCCGAGCGATTCTTGACGCGACGCGAGGTTCAGTGCTGCGCTGCGGGGTCTTCGCCGACAACGAGGATGAGGAGATTTCGGCTTGCGCGAACGCCCTTGATTTCGACATCCTTCAGATACACGGACCGCTAGGCCCGGCGCTGCACGACGACCTTCGACGTCGCGGAGTACGGATTGTCAAGGCGCTCAACATTGAGAGTGAGGAGTTCTCGAACTTTGATGACGGTCTCGTCGACGCGGTCCTAGTCGACGGACCGCGACCTGGTTCAGGCGCCGAACACTCATGGGATGGGCTTGGGACTCGCGTCTTCAGGGTGCCGATCATTGCCGCGGGCGGACTCACTCCCCAGAACGTCGGAAAAGTGATCTTCGCCACACGGGCCTGGGGCGTGGACTGTGCGAGTGGCGTGGAGAGCCAACTCGGCGTGAAGGACTCGAGGCTAGTCCAGGAGTTCGTCACCTCCGCTCGCACTGCGTGGCCAGAAGAGGAGGAGTCGTGGCGGTAATGGGCACACCCGATGCACGGGGGCGCTTTGGCGACTTCGGCGGGCGATTCGTCCCCGAAGCTCTGATGCCCGCCTGCCTGGAATTGGAAGAGGCCTTCACCGAGGCGTGGAGCGATCCGACTTTCTTGGGGGAGTACCGCCAAACACTGGCTGAGTTCGTGGGTCGACCGACGCCGGTCACCCCGCTGCCTCGCCTCTCAGCGAAGTTGGGCGTGCGCCTCTTCGCCAAGCGCGAAGACTTGGCGCACACGGGATCGCACAAGATCAATAACGTGGTGGGCCAGACGTTGCTCACGCGACGCATGGGCAAGACACGGATCATCGCCGAGACGGGAGCGGGTCAACACGGGGTCGCGACCGCCACGGGCGCGGCGCGACTGGGACTCGCCTGCACTGTGTTCATGGGCGAAGTGGATACCGTTCGCCAAGAACTCAATGTGTTTCGCATGGAGTTATTGGGCGCGCGCGTTGTACCGGTGATCTCTGGGTCGCGCACGCTGAAGGACGCGGTGAATGAGGCGATGCGCGAGTGGGTGACGTGCGTCGCTGACACCCACTACTGCATCGGTTCGGTCATGGGCCCGCATCCGTTTCCCTGGATGGTTCGAGAGTTCCAGACCATCATCGGAGTGGAGGCAGCGAGCCAGATGATCGAGCTCGGTGCAGGCACGCCCGATCTGGTCGTGGCCTGTGTGGGTGGCGGTTCCAACGCGGCCGGCATCTTTGCGGGATTCGCCAATAGCGACGCGCGTCTGATTGGCGTCGAGGCGGCGGGAGGAGCGGCGATCGGCATTGGGTCTCCTGGGGTGTTGCACGGGATGCGCTCGATGATCCTCCAAGACGAGTTCGGACAGATCGAAGAGGCTCACTCGATGTCGGCGGGCTTGGACTATCCGGGTATTGGACCGGAACACGCGCACCTGGCCAGTAATCAACGCGCCGAGTACTACGCCGTGGCCGATGACGAAGTCCTCGACGCCCTGTCGCTGCTGAGCGAGAGCGAAGGAATCATTCCCGCCCTGGAGACGGCCCACGCGATGGCCTGGATTACCCGCGAGGTCGGTTCTCGCGTGCCCTCCGGATCGACCATTTTGCTGAACCTGTCGGGCCGTGGAGATAAGGACGTCGCTCAGGTTCGTTCGATCCTTCGAGGGGAGTCGTGAAGTCCCTCGAGAGCACGCTGCGTGCGCTGCGCGCGAGCGGACGCACGGCTCTGGTGCCTTACCTCATGGCGGGAGCGACGCCCGACTGGGCCCGCGACGTCGAGGCGGCCGCCCTCGGTGGCGCAGACGCCATCGAAATCGGTATCCCTTTTTCTGATCCGATGATGGACGGCGTGGTCATTCAAGAAGCCGGTCTGCGGGCGCTCGCGGCGGGCACGACGTTCGAGTCGATTGGCCACCAGCTCGAGACCCTGGACGTCGACGTCCCCTTGATTGCGATGACCTACTACAACATCTTCTTGCACCATGGACTCGATCGAAGCGCGGGGCGATTGCGCGATTTCGGGATCTCGGGCGCGATCGTGCCCGATCTTTCGATCGAAGAATCCGACGAGTGGACGTGCGCCTGCCGCGACACGGACGTGGCCACGGTCCTACTGGTGGCGCCCTCGACCCCGACGTCCAGGATCGAGCGGGCGGCGCATGTCAGCGAAGGTTTCATCTACGCGTCAGCCCGCATGGCGGTCACCGGCGCGAGCAGCGAGGAGGGCGAAGGCGACGCCGTCGTGAGGCGGGTGCGGACGCTGAGCGACCTGCCCGTCTACGTCGGGATCGGCGTGAGTACCCCCGAACAGGCGGCCGCGACCGCACGCGTGAGCGATGGGGTCATCGTGGGATCGGCGCTCGTTCGCGTCATTCTGGACGGCGGAGGGGCGCACGGGGTCGAAACATTCGTGCGAAGTTTTCGTGAGGCGATAGATAAGGCCACGAATGCCTGAGAGTTTTCTTCTCGTTCATCAGGTGTGAAAGGCGCTGGTTGCACCCGTTTTCACGTTGCGCACGCTGCCGTCATCAAGGCGTCTCAGGCAAATCCAACATCGCTGATCCGCGCGGGTTAATAATTCCAGTTGGGCCCCCATCTTGGGGGTTGCACGTAATCCATACCTGGGGGTTTAAATGGCTGAAGAAAGAGTTGCGGATCCTGGCCCATTAGGACTGGCCGGCTTCGCAATGACGACGTTTGCTCTGAGTTCTTGGAATGCCGGGTGGTGGCACGGAAATGGTCTTGAGGCAGCGTTAGCGCTCGCGTTTTTCTACGGGGGTATGGCGCAGCTATTGGCGGGAATGTGGGAGTTTGTGCGCAAGAACACCTTCGCAGCACTCGCGTTCACGTCATACGGTGCGTTCTGGCTCTCGTTTTATGCGCTTATCAAGTTCAATATTCCAGGGGGCGGATCGGACACGGTGCCCATCTTCCTGCTCGGCTGGGCCATCTTTACGGTGTACATGACGCTGGCGGCGATGAAGACGAACAACGCAGTCCTGACGGTGTTCGTCTTGCTATCAATCACCTTCATCTTGCTGACGGTTGGGAACTGGGGAACCACCCACACCTTCACCGACATCATAAAGACTGGTGGCTACTTCGGTCTTGCCACGGCGGCGGCGGCATGGTACGCGTCCGCAGCGGGGGTCGTGAATGCCACGCACGGCAAAGTTGTGCTACCGGTGGGTCCACGAGGCTAACGTAGGGGTCACTGGTGGCTTGCCACCGGACCCAACCGCCAACAGCGCCCGTGCCGAAAGGTTCGGGCGCTGTTGGCATCTACAAACACTTTCCTCATCGTTGCGAACGTGAGGCAGGCAAGAGAGTTCGACCACTGAGTCACGGTGCGACGCGAAGTCTCGGTAATCAACGCCTACCGCGACAGCGTTATCGCTCTTGCCGCCCGCTGCCGAGTGCGAGCGCTCGGTGCCTCGCGTCAGCGGGCATTCTCCCAGACCAGGCGTTTATCGCGATGGTACAGTTCTGGCGCTGAGTAATCTGCTCGGGCGTTTCGGTCAAGGGAGGTTGTGTGCCCAAAAAGAGTGACGAAAACGAAGAAGTTTTTTCATCGGATCAGGCCTCGGAGGCTCAGATCGCGGTGCACTGGCGCGAGGAGGGGTACTACTTTCCCCCCGCGAAGTTCATCGGTCAGGCGAACGCGACCGACCCGAGCATCAGGGAGCGTTTTACCGAAGACAAGTTCCCTGAATGCTTCAAAGAGTACGCCGACCTGCTGACATGGGACGAGTACTGGCACACGACACTCGATACGAGCAACGCGCCGTTTTGGAAGTGGTTCGTCGGCGGGCGACTGAACGCGTCGTACAACTGCGTCGACCGCCACTTGGAAAAGGATCGCAATAAGGCTGCCCTCATCTGGGTCCCCGAACCCGAGGACGCCGAAACGGTCGTCCTCACCTACCAGGAGCTTTTTGTCCGGGTGAACGAGTTCGCCGCGCTCCTGCAAGGTGCCGGAGCCAAGACGGGCGACGTGGTGACCTTCCACATGCCCATGGTGCTCGAACTGCCGATCGCGATGCTCGCCTGCGCGCGCCTCGGAGTCGTGCACTCCCAGGTGTTTGGCGGATTCTCCGGCAATGCCTGTGGCGGGCGAATCGCCGACTCCAAGAGCAAGATCCTCGTCACGATGGACGGCTACTACCGTAACGGTGATCTCCAGGACCACAAGGTGAAGGCGGACGAGGCGGTTGCGCGCGCTGCCGAGGAGGGTGTCACGGTCGAGAAGGTGCTCGTCTTTCGCCGCCACGCGGGCGAGTACGCCTCGAAGAGCCCGATGGTCGAGGGACGCGACTTCTTCGTCGATGAGTTGATGCCGCAGTTCAAGGGCAAGCTCGTCGAGCCGGTGTCGTTGCCCGCCGACGCGCCACTGTTCATCATGTACTCGAGCGGTACGACCGGCAAGCCCAAGGGCTGTCAGCACAGCGTCGGCGGCTACCTGGCCTACGTCACCGGCACGTCGAAGTACTACCAGGACATCCACCCCGAGGACACCTATTGGTGCGCGGCCGACATTGGCTGGATCACCGGGCACTCCTACATTGTCTACGGGCCGTTGTCTCTCGGCACGACTTCAGTCATGTACGAAGGTGTGCCCACCTACCCCGACGCCGGGCGACCGTGGCGCATCGCCGAGCGCCTCGGCGTCACCACCTTTCACACCGCGCCAACGACCATTCGCACGCTTCGCAAGGTCGGCCCCGACGAGCCAGCGAAGTACAACTATCACTTCAAGCACATGACGACCGTTGGCGAGCCCATCGAACCTGACGTCTGGCGCTGGTACTACGACGTCGTGGGCAAAGGCGAGGCCGTCATCGTCGACACATGGTGGCAGACCGAGACCGGTGGCTTCATCGGCAGCACCTTGCCGGCGATCGATCCTATGAAGCCCGGCAGCTGTGGCCCGACCGTGCTCGGGATCTACGCCACCATCTTGGACGAGAACGGTGAAGAGGTATTACCTGGCAGCGGCATCGCCGGCAATATCTGCATTCGCAACCCTTGGCCGGGAATCTTCCAGACGGTCTATGGAGACCCTGACCGGTTCGTCAGTACGTACTACGCCAAATACAACCGCGACAAGACCAGCACCGACTGGCACGACTGGCCCTACTTCGTCAACGACGGGGCCATGCAGGCCGAGGACGGATACTTTCGAATCCTGGGGCGTGTCGACGACGTCATCAACGTCTCGGGCCACCGTCTTGGCACCAAGGAGCTTGAGTCGGCAGCGATCATGGTGAAGGGTGTCGCGGAGGCCGCGGCGGTGCCGGTGGTCGATGAGCTTCGCGGTCACGCGGTGGAGATGTACATCGCGCTGCAACCCGGGGTCGCGCCTGAGGGGATGGCGGAGAAGGTGTCGGCCATGATCGAGAGCGAGATCGGCAAGGTCGCGCGACCGAAGAACGTGTGGATCGTGGCTGACATGCCCAAGACTCGTTCGGGCAAGATCATGCGACGGGTGATCGCCTCGGTGTCCAACTTCTCGGACGTGGGCGACATCACGACCCTGGCTAACCCCGAAGTCGTCGAGGGTATCCGCCACTACGTCGAAAGCAGCAAAGTGGCCAGCGGCGACGTCCCCCGTGAGCTAAGCGACGCGGAGTTGGCGGCGATTAGGAACTTCGGTTCGGCAGACGCGTAGCCAAGCTCCTAGTTACCCGTCTCGGCGCTGCCGGTGCCGCGTAGTCCGTTGCTCGTGCAGGGACCCGGGACAGCGTTCACGCATACGGTTGACCGGTTCGTCACGGTCCCCTTAGTGATGGCACCCTTCGTGGTCGCGCCCTCGAGGTTGGCGCCGTCCAAATTCGCGCGCGCGAGATCGGTACGTCTCAGATTGTCGGACTGAAAGTCAACACCCTGGAGATCGCGCCCGCTGAGATTACAGCCCGCGTAGTCCGTGTTCGTCGTCGATACCGAGCAGCGAGCGGAAGGAGCGTACGCCGTGGTGCTCGCGTTCGCGCACGCGTCGAGCGTCACTCCGCCAACGGCGAGTGCCACCACCAGGGTGAGTATCCGCACGCCTTCGTTTCTATCAGGATCGGGTCGGCGACAGCCTTCGCTATGAATCGAATCCGAGATTGAAGAAATCGAGAAGTCTCAACCACGGACCGCGGCGTCCTTCGTCTTCGTCGGCACGCTCGATTGCGCGCTGCGTCCATCGGATGAACAACCAACGAAACGGCTCGGGCGGGAACGGCACCGGCTTTTTGCGCACCATCGTCAACATCGTGCGCTCGGTTGTCTTTCCATCCAACAGGTCGAGCATGACCGATGCGCCGAATCGCGTGGATGCGACGCCCAGGCCCGTGTAGCCCATGACGTACGCCGCCTTGCCGCCGTGGGCCGTTCCCCAAAACGGCGAGAACCTGGTGCAGGTGTCGATTGCCCCGCCCCAAGCGTGCGTGAACTTAATGCCGGCTAGCTGGGGGAAGGTCGTGAGAAAGTGGCCAGCCAGTTTGGCGTACGTCTCGGCGTTGAACTCGAAGTCGCGACGACCCTTGCCGCGAAACTTATAGATCGTGTCGAAGCCACCCCACAGGATGGAATTGTCCTTCGTGAGTCGGTAGTAGTGGAACTGATTGCCAGCGTCGGCTACTCCCTCTCGCCCGTTCCATCCGATGCTGGTCATCTGTTCGTCGCTGAGCGGCTCGGTGACGAGCGCGTAATCGTAGACCGCGACCACGTAACGGCGCGTCTGGCGAACGAGCGACGGAAAGATATTCGTTCCCAGAGCGACACGGCTCGCCGTCACGGCCCCGTAGGGGGTGTGCACTCGAATGGCGTCCTCGACGTCTTCGAGCCTTTCGACCTTGGAGTTCTCAAAGATCTGAACGCCCAACGCCTGACAGGCTCGCTCGAGACCCCACACCAAGCGTGCGGGGTCCACGAGCGCGTTGCCGTCGACGTCAAACAGGGCCCCCTCGTAGGAGGGGGAGTGGATACGCGCTTGAATCTCTTCTTTGCTCAGTACTTCCACGTGATCGCCCATCTCGTTTCGCAAACGAGCTTCGTCGGCCATGCCGTCAAACTGCCAGGGCGCGACGGCCACGCGGAGTTCGCCCGTGCGCTCCCAGTCGCACTCGATCCCGTAGCGCTCGATCGTGGCTTCAATTTCGTCCAGGTTCTCGCGCGCTAACCGCTCTATCACGGGCATTTCGTGGGCAAAGCGGGCCATGCCGTTATTGAAGCCGTGCGTGAGTGACGCGCTACAAAACCCTCCATTACGTCCCGAGGCGCCCGCACCCGTCTCGTACTGCTCGAGCACGATCACGTCGCGCGAGGGGTCGCGCTCTTTGGCGAGCAGTGCGGTCCACAACCCGGTGTAGCCGCCTCCGACTACGCAGAGATCGGCGCCCAGCTCCCCGATCAGCGCCGGATGCGCCTCGGGCTCTAGCGGATCCGAGTCCAGCCACCACAGTTCAGGTTGTACTTCGGCGAGATGACGCAGAACGAAGGTGTCCTTCTTCTCCATGTTGTGTCCAGCTGGACGCTGGAATCACCTTCTCTCGAGACGCTGAATAGTGGGATCGTGGCCGCCGAGAGTTGACCCCGGCTTGTCGCGAGTTTACCGGTGCCGCCTCCAACGACGAGGCACTGTGTGGAGGGGTGTCGAGTCGTCGGCGCAGTCGTATCCACCGATCTGTGACAGCCCTTCGTTAGCGTTGGCGTAGATGAGTGAACGGCGCTCGTAGTGATTCGTTACGTGGGATTCGATCTCGAAACCACCGGAATTAGTTCGTTTCGAGATTCACCGGTGTCCTACGGGTTCGCCGAGCGAACGGCGCGAGAGGCGCGGTCCGACCTGCGTCTCGAGAGCGGATACATACATCCGGGTCGGCTGATACCCCCTGGTGCGACGGCCATTCACGGCATCACCGACGCGATGGTGGCCAACGCCACGCCGATTGCCGAGGCCGTGGAGGCGCTCGCTCGATCCTTGGTCGACGTGTGGGATGACGGCGGGGTCATCGTGGGGATGAATGTCAGTTACGACTTAACGATGGTTGACTCGCTGTGCCAGCGATTGGGTCTCGTTTTGCTTCGCGATCGCGGCTCGATCGGTCCCATTTTGGATGTTCTCATACTTGATCGACACTTTGACAAATGGCGAAAGGGTTCAAGGAAGCTGGTCGATCTGTGCCAGCACTATGGCGTCGCTCTTGGGACTGCTCACTCGGCCGTCGACGACGCCGTGGCCAGCCTTCTCGTGCTGGACGTGCTGCGCGATCGATTTCGAGACATCGATGCGATGGAATTGGCTGACCTCAACGTTGCGCAACGTGCGTGGTATCAGGAGTGGTTGCAAAGTTTTTCGGCGTTCCGCGAGAAGAAGGGTGGTGCGCCCGTTCCGGCAGGTCAGTTCGAGTGGCCGATACAGACCGACGACGAACTCGAGATCTATCGATACTCAAAATTGGTCAGCTAAGTCCACCCCGAGAGCCGCGGCGGACACTCCTCTGAAGAGAGTGACCGTGAAGTGGTCGGGCTGGGGATGTGTAGGTTCAGGACCTTGTTCATATATGAGTCGCGACATCGTTCATAGTCGTGTCGTTGACGATGGGAGATGTCCAAAGCCCGTGTCATCGTTCTTTCCGCCGTCCACCAGGGCCTGAGCAAAGCCGAGGCCGCTCGTCGCTACGGCGTTGGTCACGCGCTACCACGAGGGCGGCTGGAGCGCGGTCGAGGCGCGAAGTTCGCGCCCGCTCTCCAGTCCCCAGCGCACCCGCGACGAGGTGCGCGAGATGATCCCTCGAGGAGCTCCAAGAGCAGCTCGATCGCTTCCGCGCCCTCTACAACGAACAGCGTCGGCATCGTTCGCTCAACCGACGAACACCGGGTTCGATCTATCGAACTACCCCCAGCGCCTCGCCCCGCGGTGACTCGTTGAGCGCCCACTACCGAGTGCGCCTTGACATCGTCACCAAGGACGGCAAACTCACCCTTCGTCGAGCCGGCCGCCTGCACCACCTCGGGGTCGGAATCGAACATCGACGCGTGCGCGTCGTCATGCTGGTCGACGAGAGGCAGGTGACTGTGACGTCGCT
The DNA here is from genome assembly GCA_963844615.1 of uncultured Acidimicrobiaceae bacterium. Classification (GTDB taxonomy): domain Bacteria; phylum Actinomycetota; class Acidimicrobiia; order Acidimicrobiales; family RAAP-2; genus RAAP-2. The sequence goes on from CAWJOZ010000001.1 coordinate 528,067, forward strand.
TGACACCGGCGAAGTGCTCGCTCTCAACACCATCGACCCTCGCGCTGGATATTGGAGGAACCAACTGCGCCCACCAGGTCGCTGGCCCAGAATCTGAACAATGTCGCGACTCATATATGAACGATGTCCCGACTCATCACAGTGGTCGGGCTGGGGAGATTTGAACTCCCGATCTCTCGGCCCCCAGCCGAGCGCTCTAGACCAAACTAAGCCACAGCCCGCGAAGGACCAATTCTAGTCTCGTGGATTCATCCCACCGCCCGGTGCGGGGCGTGGGACTGGGCGGGGTCGGTGAGCCACGCCCGCGCTTCGCACAGATAGGCGATGCTCTCGCCCGTTGACTTTGCCTCGATCGCTTCGAGAATGCGACGATCGAGCGCGGTGAGCAGTTCATCCACAGACACGTTGGGTCTCCTTATCCGCCAGCGACCGCCGTCACCACTTCGATTTGGGCGCCGTCAGGAATCAACGTAGTTGTCCACTCACTACGTCGCACCACTTCGCCGTCGACGGCCACGGCGATGCCGCGAGTCTCAATGCCGTGTCGCGCGAGAAACTCGCTCACGTTCTCGACTGCAAACGACTCGTCGGCACCGTTGAAGCGAATCATACGAAACTCTGCGCGAAGGTCACCGCGTCGCGAGAACTGATAGGCGCCAGAGTCATCCCATGTCGATAGTGACCGGACAGCCACGCCCAGCGCTCGTTGATGACCTCGACAAAAGGCTCCAAGTCTTTGCTGGCCGGTCGTAGTCCTTCTCGAATCTCGACCAGGGTGGCCGTTTCAAGGGAGGGAACGACATCGAGAGAATCGCGCAAGATGCGCTGGGCTTCTCCCAGTTCGACGCCCAGGGTGCCCTGCTCGTCCGACGAGGCTCCGATCACGCAGTAGCCGTGTGGTCGACTGACCAGGTACCACGATCGGCCCCGTACGAACGCCCGCAACGCCGGCTGAGCGGAACGGTCCAGGCCCTCGACGCGCGCCGTCATCCCGCGCACGGGGCGAACCGCATGCTCGGCGAATTGGGCGACGCCGTTGGGCAGGGGCTGAGCTCCTGTCGCCAGAATTCCCACGTCGCCCTCAAACGAGCCGCCATCGGTCACCACGACCACGTGTTGCTCCTCGACGCTCGCGGAAGTCACAGTCTCTCGAATCACTTTCACGCCCAGGGTCTCGTTCGCCAGCGACAGGACCCTCACGGCCTCGTCAGGGTCGATCCAACCGTCGCCCTCGAAGTAGAGACCGTCGCGAATCCTCGGCGTCACGCCTTGGAAGAAGGACTCGTGCGTTTCGCGCGAGACCCGCAGCGCGGCGACACCAAAATCGGTCGCGACGTGAGCGATGTGATCGACGAGTTGCCGGTCTCCCCCGTCGAAGCCGACGAACAACGTGCCGGTCTGGGCGATCGACACCTGCTGGCCCGTCACCTCGAAGAGCTCCTCAGACAGACTGCGCCACGAGGCGACCGCGTCGCGCTGGCGACGGTAGTTCTCGAACTCGCCGGGGGCGATCTCGCCTCGGGGGGCAATCATGCCCGCCGCGGCCCACGTCGCCCCGTGGCCCGGCGCGGGATCGAACACGGTGACGCGCCATCCGTCTCGAGCCAGTCGAAAGGCACTCGCCGAGCCGATGACCCCGGCGCCAACGACGAGCGCGGTGCCCGGGGTGTTACTCACGCCACCAGCGTACGACGAACGTCATTCACGTCCCTGGGTATAATGGCCATGGGTCAGCGCTGCCCCAGAGCGACGCACATGACAAAAGACCTTTACGACCCCTCTTTCGAACACGACGCCTGCGGCGTCGGCATGGTCGCGGACCTCACTGGCCGCCCGAGTGCCACGACCGTGCTGGACGCCCTCACCATCCTCGAGAATCTCGAGCACCGTGGGGCGACCGGTGCGGACGTGGACTCGGGAGATGGTGCCGGGATACTGACTCAACTACCCGACGCCTTCATCCGGCACGTCTTTGACGACGTACCCGAGTCGGGTCACTACGGCGTGGCGCAGTGGATGATTCCCAAGCACTCTGACGTCGATGCTCTGCGCGCCGCCGTTGACCAGGAGTTTGCGGCGCTCGGACTCACTTCACGCTCGTGGCGGGAGGTTCCGGTTGACTCCCGCGTGCTCGGTCCTACCTCGGCCGCCGGCGAGCCGAGGTTTTTTCAACAACTCCTCGTGCCCGATACCCCACTGGCGAGTGACGAGCTGGAGCGCTCGCTCTATTGCGCCCGCAAGATCATCGAGCATCGCCATGAGGCGTACGCCGCGTCGTGCTCCTCTCGCGTTCTGATCTACAAGGGGATGCTGAGCGCACCGCAGTTGCGCCGCTACTTTCCGGATCTGACCAACGAACGATTCACCACGGCGATCGCGGTGGTGCACAGTCGTTTTTCTACCAACGTCCTGCCGCGCTGGGATCTGGCCCAGCCGTTCCGCTTCATCGCCCACAACGGTGAGATCAACACCGTTCGCGGCAATCGAAATTGGATGACGGCGCGCGAGTCGAACCTGGCCAGTTCTGCCTTGCCCGTGCCAGTGGGCGATCTCACGCCGATCGTGACGCCCCACATGAGTGACTCGGCGAGTTTCGACGAGGTCGTCGAACTTCTGGTGCACGCGGGCCGCTCGCTGCCGCACGCCGTTCTCATGATGATCCCCGAGGCCTGGGAGCGCTCCACCAACATGAGCCCCGAGCGCCGTGCGTTCTACCGATATCACGCGGGATTGATGGAGCCCTGGGATGGACCGGCGTCGGTCACCTTCTGCGACGGTACGGTCGCCGGAGCGGTGCTGGACCGCAACGGGCTGCGACCGGCCCGCTACTGGATCACGAAAGACCAGCGAGTGATCCTCTCGAGCGAAGTGGGCGTCCTACCCATCGATCCGGCAAATATCGAACGCAAGGGTCGCCTTCAGCCGGGGCGGGTCTTTCTCGTCGACGTGGGCCAAGGGCGGGTTATCGAAGACGACGAATTGAAGTCATCGCTCGCCCGTGCGGCGCCGTACGCGCAGTGGCTGGAACGTCACCAGATCTCCCTCGATGAAATTGACGCCCCTGAGTCGCTCACCCCCGAGCACGCCTCGGTCGTGCGGCTCCAGAAGAGCTTCGGCTACTCCGAAGAAGATCTGCGCATGATCGTGCGTCACATGGCTCAAGTGAGCGAGGAGCCCGTGGGTTCCATGGGCTCTGACACCGCCCTCGCGGCCCTGTCGGCTCTGCCGCGATCGTTGTTCGACTACTTCACTCAACTCTTCGCCCAAGTGACGAACCCACCCTTGGACGCCATCCGTGAGGAGCTGGTCACGTCGACCCGGGTGGTTATTGGGGGAGAGGAGAACCTGCTCAGCGCGAGTGAGGAGCACTGTCACCAGATCGTGCTTCCCTCGCCGGTGCTGAGCGTGCGCGAGCTCGCCAAGATCCGCTACATCGAAGAGCAGACCGGCGTGAAGGGTTTCCGGACCGCGAGCGTCGACGGGCTGTTTCGCGTCGAGGGTGGCGACAACGCGAGCGAGCGCTTGGCGAGCGCGATTGACGACGTGACCGACCAGGTTGTCCAGTGTGTTCGCGATGGTGTGAACGTCGTCATTCTGAGCGACCGAGGAGTCTCGGCTACCCAGGCGGCCATACCGAGTCTGTTGCTCGCGGCGTCGGTTCACCATCGGCTGGTGGCCGAGCGCTTGCGTACCAGCGCAGCGTTGATCATCGAAGCGGGCGACGTGCGAGAGATCCACCACGTGGCCCTCCTGTTGGGCTTCGGCGCGTCGGCCGTGTGCCCCTACCTGGCCTACGAATCCATCGATGCCCTCGTGGCCTCGGGCGAACTCAACGAACTCAGCGCGTTTGAAGCGCGATATCAGTATGGCAAGGCCCTCAACAAGGGCGTGGTCAAGGTGATGTCGAAGATGGGTGTGAGCACGGTCGCGAGTTACGTCGGATCCCAGCTCTTTGAGCCGGTGGGCCTTTCGGACGAGGTCCTCGTTCGCTACTTTCCCGATTTTCAGTCGCGCATCGGCGGGGTGACGCTCGAGCACATTGCGCATGACGTACTGCGCATGCACGCGTCCGCCTTCGCGGGGACCGCTCAGAGTGTGGAGATCACGAACCGCGGCGAGTACCAGTGGCGTCGAGACGGGGAGTTGCACCTGTTCAATCCCCGCACGGTGCAGAAACTCCAGCACGCCACACGAGAAAAGCGCTTCGACCTCTTCAAGCAGTACACCACGCTCGTCGACGACCAGAGTGCGGGCAAGTTGACCCTGCGCTCGATGCTGCAGCTCGTTGCTTCACCCGAACCGGTGCCGCTGGAGGAGGTGGAGAGCGTCGCTTCCATCGTCAAGCGGTTCTCCAGCGGCGCCATGTCCTACGGGTCCATCTCCGAAGAGGCCCACACCACATTGGCCATCGCCATGAATCGGCTCGGCGCCAAGTCGAATACGGGAGAGGGGGGAGAAGACGACGAGCGCTACGACACCTCCGATCCGAACCACAACAAGCGCTCGGCCATCAAGCAAGTGGCCTCGGGTCGATTTGGCGTCACCAGTCGCTACCTGGTCAACGCCGACGATCTGCAGATCAAGATGGCCCAGGGCGCCAAGCCGGGCGAGGGCGGACAGTTACCCGGCGCCAAGGTCTACCCCTGGATTGCCGCGACGCGGCACTCGACTCCGGGCGTGGGTCTCATCTCGCCCCCACCGCACCACGACATTTACTCGATCGAAGACCTCAAGCAACTGATCTACGACCTCAAAAATGCCAACGACGGGGCCCGTATTAACGTCAAGCTAGTCAGCGAACAAGGCGTGGGAACCATCGCGGCCGGTGTCGCCAAGGCGCACGCCGACGTCATTTTGATCTCGGGTCACGACGGCGGGACGGGAGCCGCGCCGCTCACGTCGCTCAAGCATGCCGGCACGCCCTGGGAGTTGGGGCTGGCCGAGGCGCACCAGACCTTGGCGGCCAACGGACTGCGCAGCCGCGTGGTCTTGCAGACCGATGGCCAGCTCAAGACCGGTCGCGACGTGATTGTGGCGGCGTTGCTCGGCGCCGAAGAGTTCGGCTTCGCGACGGCGCCGCTCGTCGTCTCGGGCTGCGTCATGATGCGCGTCTGTCATCTCGATACCTGTCCCGTGGGCATCGCCACCCAAAACCCCGCGCTTCGCGCTCGATTCACGGGCAAGCCCGAGTTCGTCGAGAACTTCTTTGAGTTCATCGCCGAAGAAGTGCGCGAGTACCTGGCGCTCTTGGGAGCCCGAACCCTCGATGAGATCATTGGTGACGGCAGCCGGCTGCGCGTGAACGGTCTGGACGACCCGAACAACGACTTGGACCTGTCGGCCCTCCTCAGTTCCGTCGATCGCGATCAACGTCGCCAAAGCGTGAAGCAAGATCATGGCCTAGACGATGCGTTGGACTGGAAGTTCCTCTCGGGCGCCGTCGACGCGGCACTGTCCGGGCGCACTTTTGCCTACTCGGGCGCGGTGCGCAACACGAACCGCGCGGTCGGGACCCTCACCGGCAGTGCCATTACCCGAGCCCTGGGCGCGCGAGTTCTTGACGACGACCGCGTCACGATCGACCTCACGGGTTCGGCGGGTCAAAGTCTGGGGGCTTTCGTTCCCGCCGGCGTGACACTGCGACTGAGCGGCGATGCCAACGACTACGTCGGCAAGGGCCTCTCGGGCGGTCGCATCGTCGTGCGCCCCGATGACGCCGCGACCTTCGCCAGCGACCTCAACGTCATCGCGGGCAACGTCATCGGTTATGGCGCGACGAGCGGCGAGATATTCGTCAGCGGCGTCGTGGGCGAGCGTTGCGGCGTGCGCAACTCTGGCGCGACGATCGTGGTCGAAGGCACGGGTGACCACGCCGGGGAGTACATGACCGGTGGGGTCATCGTGATCCTGGGCGGCGTCGGGCGCAACCTGGCCGCCGGGATGTCGGGGGGCACCCTCTACCTCCATGACCCGGAACTGTCGGTGCACGATCACTTGAGCGCGGGGGTGTACGAGATCGACCCGCTCGAGGGTGGCGACGACGAGCGACTCCTCGCCCTGCTGGAGCGTTTTTCTGGCGAGACCGGCTCGAAGAAGGCGGCGCGCATCGTGGAGAACTGGCGAGTCGAGAAGATGAACTTCGTGCGCATCGAGACCTCGGAGTACCAGCGAATCCGCGACGAGATCAAAAATGGGTAAGGTCACGGGCTTCCTCGAGTACGAACGCCAAGGTCCGGCCTATCGGGCGGTGCCGGTGCGGCTTCGCGACTGGCACGAGGTGTACGAAGCCCAGAGCGACCAGGACGTGGCGACCCAGGCCGCCCGGTGCATGGACTGTGGCATCCCCTTCTGCATGCAGGGTTGCCCACTGGGCAACATGATTCCGGACTTCAATGACGCCGTCTACCACGCGCGCTGGGCGGACGCCGCGGAGCATCTCTTTCGCACCAATAACTTTCCCGAATTTACCGGGCGACTCTGTCCGGCACCGTGCGAGTCGGCCTGTGTACTCGGCATCTCCAGTGAACCGGTGACGATCGAGAGGCTCGAGTACGAGGTGGCCGAACACGCCTACCACCTCGGCCTGCCGCTTTCGGCGCCCCCGTCAACCGAGACTGGATTTCGCGTGGCGGTGGTCGGTTCGGGGCCCGCAGGACTGGCCGCGGCGGCGCAACTGCGCAGCACGGGACACTCGGTGAGCGTCTTCGAGCGCAGTGATGCCATCGGAGGTCTCCTGCGCTACGGCATTCCTGAGTTCAAAATGGAAAAATCAGTTCTCGATCGTCGCCTGCGCGTCATGGAAGAAGCGGGCGTCGTCTTCTATCCCCGAGTCGAAGTCGGAGAGGGGGGAGTCGCCCTCGAGGAGCTGCAGCGCGACTACGACGCCGTTGTGCTGGCCCTCGGTTCGACGAGACCCCGGTTACTCGCGGTACCCGGGTCTGACCTGGACGGCGTAATACCCGCCATGATCTTTCTCGAAGCGGCGAATCGAGCGGTCAACGAAGGTCGCGTGTCGAACCTGAGCGCCAAGGGTCGCCACGTTGTCATCCTCGGTGGCGGCGACACCGGCGCTGACTGCCTGGGCACCGTCCATCGCCACGAAGCGGCCTCCATCGTTCAGATCGAGATTCTGGACCGACCACCCGACGTACGACCAAACGAAGAACCATGGCCGACAATGGCGCGCCTGTTCAAAGTCACCTCGGCGCACGCCGAAGGCGGCGAGCGTCGATTTTCCACCGAGACGGTGGAGTTTCGAGGTGACGGGCGGGTGGAATCCATGGTCGTCATCGACCGAGCCACCGACGAAAGTCTGACACTTCGCGCGGACATGGTGCTCATCGCGGCCGGATTTGTGGGGCCGGAGCTCGACCAATTGGGGCTGGCCGACGCCGCCCACACGACACCGCGCGCGACGCTGTCGGTCGATAACGACTGGCGGGTGATCGCCCTGGGCGGCGACGCTCCGGTGTTTGCCTGTGGCGACGCCGTTCGCGGACAGAGCTTGATCGTCTGGGCGATCGCCGAGGGCCGAAGTGCCGCGAGCGCGGTCGACCGGCTGCTCACGGGTCAGGCGGGCCGTCTGCCCTCGCCGGTCACGCCGTACAGCCTGTCCTGGTAGCGCCGGGAACCATCGATCTGAGTTCAGTTTTGTAGCATCGTGGCAGGAACCGGAGGGGGGCCGATGAAGAGCACCATGCAGGACGCGCCGCTACTGATCAGCGGCATTGTGCGACACGGCGAAGCGATCTACGCCGAGAAGAAGGTCTTCACCGTTACCCCCGACGGCGTCGAAGAGGCCACGTTTACCCAGATCGCCCGGCGCGCCGAGCAGCTGGCGAGGGCCCTCGAAAAGGTGGGGATCGGGCGCGGTGACCGCGTCGCCACATTTATGTGGAACAACCAGGCCCACATGGAGGTGTACCTCGCCGTGCCGAGCATGGGCGCGGTTCTGCACACGCTCAACATTCGTTTGTTCCCCGAGCAACTTGGCTACATCATCAATCACGCCGAGGACCGCGTGATCATCGTCGACGCCTCGCTGGTCCCGCTGCTCGCGCGAGTCAAAGATGAGATTCCCGGGTCGACGACCATCATCATCCACGGTCCCGAGGACACGGGGGTGCTCGGCGACACCCTGGACTACGAGTCAATCGTCAGCGCCGAGCGTCCCGGCTACGAGTGGCCGGAGCTCGACGAACGCGACGCCGCCATCATGTGTTACACCTCGGGCACCACGGGCAACCCCAAGGGGATCGTCTACTCGCACCGGTCCACCTGGCTGCACTCGCTGGCGACCACGTCCGCCAACTCCCTGGGGCTGAACGAGTCCGACCGGTGCCTGTTGATCGTGCCTATGTTCCACGTCAACGCCTGGGGGTGCGTCTACGCCGCGTTCTTTGCGGGAGTGGAACTGATCATGCCCCAGATGTTTCTCCAGGGTGGACCGATACTCACCATGATTCGCGAGCTGCGTCCCACGGTCTCGCTGGGCGTGCCGACAATTTGGAACGACGTCTTGCGGGTGGCTGAGACGACCGAGAACGTAGACCTGTCGAGTCTGCGCGGCATCGTGGGCGGCGGCTCGGCGGTCCCGCGATACATGATCGAGCAGTTCGCCGAGCGCTACGGTGTGGATCTCATCCAGGGCTGGGGGATGACCGAAACGAGTCCACTCGCCGCGGTATCCATTCCACCCTCGGGAACCCCCAAGGACCTCGAGGTGGACTACCGCGTGAAGTCGGGCCGGGTCGTGGCCGGTGTCGAGGTCCGCGTGACGGCCGAAGACGGCACCGTGCTCGCGCGCGACGGGAAGTCCGTGGGTGAGTTCGAAATTCGAGGGCCGTGGATCACCGGTTCGTACTTTGGCGTCGACGAACCCGATCGCTTCCGCGACGGGTGGCTGCGCACCGGAGACATCGGTACGCTCGACGCCGAAGGCTTCATGATCGTCAGTGATCGCTCCAAGGACGTCATCAAGTCGGGCGGGGAGTGGATCAGCTCAGTTGACCTGGAGGTAAATGTCATGGCCCATCCGGCGGTCTTCGAGGCGGCCGTGATCGCGGTCCCCGACGACAAGTGGCAGGAGCGACCACTGTGCTGCGTGGTGCTGCGCCCTGAGGCCGCAGCCAGCGTGAGCGAGCTGCGCGACTTCCTGGCGGATCGGGTCGCGAAGTGGTGGCTGCCCGAGCGCTGGACCTTCATCGACAGAGTGCCCAAGACCAGTGTGGGCAAGTTTGACAAGAAGGTCCTGCGCGCCCAGTACGCCGCGGGCGAACTGGACGTGGAGACACTTACCTAAGTGGAGTCGCTCGACGAACTCGCAAACGAGATTGAGGCCATCGAAGCGCGGGTTACTGACGCAATCTTCGACATGGTGCGCGCGCAGATGCGTGGCGACGACCCCGATCACGCCAAGGAACTCGAGCGGCTGCTCTCGAGAGTGCGGCGAAGCCTGCAGAAGGCCCAACACACTCTGAGGCGAAGCGACGACGGTGACGCCGAGGCTTGAGGCGACTCGTTAGTCTTGATCAAGCCAGTGATTAACCTCGTTGATGACCAGGCGCAGACTGACGTAGTTACGGCCGTCGAAGTTGAACGAGATGGTCGTTGCGTCCTCGCGTTTGTAGCCCGGTTCCTCGTTGAAGCATGGCACGGCGCTCGCCAACGACGCGATCTGGGCGTCAGTCGGCTCGTGTCGAAGAGAGATCAGCCCGCGTTCTCCGACGATTTCGAATCCGCGGTAATTGGAGTAGAAGTGCTCGATCTCGTCGACCGCCTCATCGATCGACGTGGCGAGTCGAACGAGGAACATGTCGTCGGTCGCGACGTAGTGGTTCTTCACGATGCCCCGATCCATGAAGGTCATCCACTCGTGCCAGAACTCGCCCTCCGGGGTGTCGAGGAGCACGACCGGCGCCGGATTCGTCTTGCCGGTGTCAAGGAGCGTGAGGACTTCGAATAGCTCGTCCATGGTGCCGAGGCCCCCCGGCATCACGACGAAGGCGATTGACGGACGAGTCAGGGCAACTTTTCGCGTAAAGAAGTACTTCATGGTCACCAGGTTCGTCGCTGCGATGTACTGATTGGCCCGCTGTTCGAAGGGCAAACGAATGTTGATGCCGACCGTGTTCGCCTCGCCGGCGCCCCGCGCGGAGGCCTCCATGATGCCCGGCCCCGCGCCCGAGACGATGACCCAGCCCCGTTCGGCCATCGCACGGGCCAGATCGATGGTCATCTGGTAGACCGGTGCGTCCGCGGGCGTGCGGGCGGACCCGAAGATTGTGATCTTGGGCCGGTCACCCTGCGCTTCGAAGAGCGCAAAAGCCTCGAGTAGCTCATCGATGGCCTGAACCGCCACGTGCAGGTCGCGAGTATGGGCCGGAGAGTCGGCCACCGCAATGACGCGCGCCAAGAGCTCGCGCAAAAGTTCTCGACGTTCGTCGGAGATGGCCGTGTCGTTAGCGATGTCGTTGAGGAGCGTGTCGATGAGCGAGGTCATCACTGCAACGTCTGGTACAGGGTGCTGCGCTGGTGCAGGGGCCGGCCGAGGGGTTCGACCAAGCGGCGCAGCGCGTTGACGTCCATCTCTTGGCCGTGGGTCGCCCCCGCGGCACGCGAGATATTCTCGTCCATCAGCGTTCCGCCAAGGTCGTTGGCGCCGGCCTGAAGGATCCGACGGGATCCTTCCACACCCATCTTCACCCAGCTCACCTGGATGTTGTTGATCAGTGTCGCGTAGTGGAGTCGAGCCACTGCGTGCATCAAGACCGCCTCGCGAAACGTCGGTCCCTTGCGCGAGCGACCGCGCAGGAACAGCGGTGTCGCCATGTGCACGAAGGGGAGCGGGACAAACTCGGTGAAGCCACCCGTCTCACGTTGCAGGTCGCGCGTGCGCAACAGGTGCGTGGCCCAGCTGTCGGGGCCCTCGACGGCGCCGAACATGATGGTGATGTTCGAGCGGAGTCCCACCGAGTGCGCGGTGCGATGCACCTCTAGCCACTGGTCGGAGTTGATCTTGTCGGGACACAGGATCGCGCGAACTGGATCGTCGAGGATCTCCGCGGCCGTGCCCGGCAATGTTTTGAGGCCCGCTTCTTTGAGGCGCGTCAGGTACATCGCGAGATCCTGATTCGAGCGACGCGCTCCTTCGAATACTTCGAGGGCGCTGAAGGCGTGAATGTGAATGTTCGGTGATGCGGCGCGCACCGCGGCAATGACGTCGATGTAGTAGTCGCCATCAAAATTCGGGTGAATGCCGCCCTGCATGCAGACTTCGGTGGCACCGCGCTCCTCGGCTTCACGCACGCGCTCGCTGATTTCGTCCAACGTGAGCAGATACGGATCGCCGCGGAGGTTCAGCGACAGGGGACCTTTGGAAAAGGCGCAAAACCGGCACTTGAACGTGCAGACGTTGGTGTAGTTGATGTTGCGATTGATGACGAAACTCACATCGTCGCCCACTAGGTCAGAGCGCACGGCATCGGCCAGGTCCACCACGGCGTTGTAGTCACCCTCGCGAGCGCCAAAGAGCGTGATGAGTTCGGCGCGATCGAACTCATAGCCCGGTTCGTAGCGCGTGAGCAGCTCTCGTACCGCACTGGTCGTTGTCGAGGACGTCGGCTTCGTCGGGGGGGTGTGATCGGTGCCCGAGAACCACGAGTCGTTACGCGCCAGGGAGTGGGCGTCCGCCGCCGCCAGGACGAAGGGTCGTACGCGATCGTCGAGACAGTCGTCGCGTTCGGCCACGTACTCGGGGTAGACGGTCAAGCGTGCAGTGAGGTGAAACCCTTGCTGAGCGCTCTCGTGGCCCAGCGTCTCCACGGCCGGCCAGGCGCGCTCGGGATTGACGTGGTCAGCCGTGACCGGCGAGATACCGCCGAAGTCGTCGATGCCAAAATTCAGCAGGCGCGTCGGATCGTCACTGAGATTCGGGGGCGCCTGAAGGTGGATCGAGTCGGGCAGGATCAGACGGGCCGCGGCGATCGTCCAGTGAAACTCCTCGTCGCTGGCGGCGGGCTCGTGCGCCATGGCCGTGCGCGGCTTGGGCAGAAAATTCTGGATGATGACCTCTTGGACGTGTCCAAATTCGTTGTGGACTTCGCCGATGGCTTCGAGCGTACTTATGCGATCCTCTCGGGTTTCGCCAATGCCGACGAGCAGACCCGTTGTAAAGGGAATCCGCAGTTCGCCTGCCCAGCGCAACGTGTCGAGTCGACGCTGCGGCAACTTATCGGGAGCGAGGCGATGCGCGGGCACGTCGGCGAGGACTTCGAGCATCATGCCCTGGGACGCGCTTACCGTTCGCAGTTGAGCGAGTTCGTGCTCGTAGAGGGCTCCCGCGTTCGCGTGAGGCAGCAGCCCGGTGCTCTCCAAGACCATCTGGGCCGCCGAGGCGACGTAGTCGACGGTGGAGGAGTAGCCGCGCGCGGCCAACCAACGCGCCGCGTCGTCGTAGCGAAGTTCCGGCCGCTCGCCCAGGGTAAAGAGAGCCTCGCTGCAGCCCGCCTCGCGTCCAGCCTGGGCGACGGCCATGACTTCTTCGAGGCTCATGTAGGCCGAGGCCACGTGGGCGGGTGCTTGGGCGAAGGTGCAGTACCCGCATCGGTCACGGCACAGTTTGGTGAGGGGAATGAAGACCTTGGGCGAGTACGTCACGACCTGTCCAAAGAGACTTCGGGCCCGCTCGAACGCCCGCGGGGCCAGTTCTTTCGCCGTGGCGCTGAGGAGCTCGGCGCTCAGCGTCGTCTCCCCGCGAGTCGTCATGACTTCATCTTTGACGCTACGGTTGCCAAAAGGTCGTCGTAGGCCTTGGCGAACGACGCGACGCCCTCATTTTCTAACTGTTCGCTCACTTTGGCGAGGTCGACGTCGGGCGCGAGATTGTCCAGGAGTGCGGCCGTCTCGCGGGTGGTGCTCTCGTTCAGCAGGTACGAGGCCGCAAAGTCACCGTGGTCGAGCACGTCGGCGAGGGTCTTGTCGGGCATCGTGTTGACGGTCTCGTGGGCCACCAATCGATCGACGTAGAGCAGGTCGGGATAACTCGGATTCTTCGTGGACGTTGACGCCCATAGCGGGCGCTGGACCTGGGCTCCCCAGGAGAGCAGATCAGTGACTTCAACGGACGCCACCCGCTGGCGATAGAGCTCGTAGGCCGCGGCCGCCTGGGCGTTGGCGGTCGTGCCCCGACGCGGGTCTGACTCGGGCAGCAGCGCGTCGACCGCCACGTCAACCCGAGAAACGAAGAACGACGCGACGCTCGCGATCGAGCCGGCCTCGTGACCGCTCGCCACGGCGTCGGCAATGCCGTCGCGCCAGGCCGAGATGACTTCGCTGTAACGCTCGACCGAGAAGATCAGCGTGACGTTGACGTTGATGCCCGCGCCCAGCACGGCGCGAATCGCCGGCAGGCCGGCCTTGGTGCCGGGAATCTTGATCATCACGTTTGCTCGGTCGACTTGAGCGAAGAGGCGTTTGGCCGCGGCGATGGTGCCCTCGGTGTCGTGCGCAAGACGAGGTGAGACCTCGAGTGACACAAAGCCGTCGAGGTAGCGCCTCGTGCCCGCGGCGAACTCGTCGTGGGAGGTTCTCGAGACCTTGGCTAAGAGATCGCACGCGTGTTGCACGTCGGAGATCGCCAGAGTTTCGAAGACCTTCTCGGGATCCGTCTCACTGGAAGAAGCAATGTCCGCGTCGTAGGCCGAGGACGTCGCGATCGTCTTGTCGAAGATGGAGGGATTCGACGTCAGCCCGCGAACACCGTTGTCGATGTAGGTCTGCAACGTCCCGTCTTGTAGCCAGTCGCGGCGGAGGTTGTCGATCCAGGGACTCTGTCCGTAATCGGCGTACAGGGTGGTGAGCTTGGTCATGGGGTCTCGCTTAGGACTTGTTCGACGTGGGCGACCACGGCCGAGGGGACAATGTTGTAATTCTCAAAAACGACTTTTCCGGGCGCCGACATACCAAAGGTGTTGATACCGATGGAGTCATCGACGTAGTTCGCCCAGCCCAGCGTGGCACCGGCCTCGATCGCTACCGAGGGAATCTGGCGTCGCAGAACGTCGCGTCGATACTCGGGCGGCTGGGCGTCAAAGCAGCGCCAACACGGCAGGGCGACAACACGGGTCACGATACCCTTCGCCGCGAGTTCCTCGTTGGCTCGCAGGCACACCGACACTTCGGAACCGGTGCCCACCAAAGTGAAGACGGCGCCGGGACTCTCGCGAACGACGTAGCCCCCCTTGCGCGCACCCGCCGCGCTCGCGGCGGCCGCATCCACGTCGAAGGTCTGAATGTCCTGACGTGTGAGGATCATGGCCGTAGTGACCGGCTCCTTCGCGCTGAGGTAGTGCTCGACGAGATCAAGAGTCTCGTTCGCGTCGCTGGGGCGTACGACGTGAATGTACGGCATGGATCGCAGAGACATGAGCTGCTCGATGGGCTGGTGAGTCGGGCCGTCCTCACCGACGCCAATGGAGTCGTGGGTGTAGTCGAACATCACGCCCGCTTCGCTGAGGGCGGCCAAGCGTACTGCGGGTCGGGCGTAGTCGTTGAACACGAAAAACGTCGAACCGATGGGACGAAAGCCGCCGTGGTGGAACTGACCGACCATCGACGCGCTCATCGCGTGCTCACGTATTCCGTAGTGAATTTGGCGCCCGCCCGGGGTGCCAGCACCCTGGACGTCGGCTCCCTTGAGCACCATGCCGGTATTGCCGGTGAGGTCCGCCGATCCGGCGGTCAGACCGGGCGTCTGAGCCGCGTAGACGTCCATGGCTCGCTGCATGGCCTTGCGCGTGGCCACCATCGAGCCGGGCTCGAAGGCCTCGGCCTTGGTCGCGAGCGTGGCGGCCCCGTGGGTGTCGATCTGTGCGCTCAGACGTGCGCCCTTCTCACCCGAGGCCGTGAAACGTGCCTGCCACGCGATTCGGGCGTCGCGGTTCGCGCTCAACGTGGCGTGCAGTTCGCTGGGCAGTTCCGGATCAACGGCGAAGGGTTCGTCGAGCACCCCGAGCTGGGCCTTGACGGCGCTGATCGCCTCTTTGGGGAAGGGCGTGCCGTGGGCGTCGCTCGAGTCCATCAGCTGAACCGAGGGAAACCCGATGTGCGAGCGAACGATGATCAAACTCGGGCGGCGCGTCTCGGCCATGGCCGCGCGAGTGGCCTCTTCCAGCACGTCGAGATTGTTCGCCTCTTCACCCACGTTTTGCACGTGCCAGCCGTAGGCCTCGAAGCGCTCGGCGGCGTTGTCGTTGAGCGCCAGTTCCGTCTTACCGTCAATGGTGATGTGGTTGTCGTCGTAGTAGATGGTGAGTCGATCGAGGCCGAGGTGACCAGCTAGCGACGCCGCCTCGTGGCTGATGCCCTCTTCAAAGCAGCCGTCCCCGGCCAGGACCCACGTGCGGTGATCCACCAGGTCTTCGCCGTAGTCGGCTCGCAGTATCCGCTCGGCGATGGCCATGCCGACGCCGTCAGCGATACCTTGACCCAAGGGACCAGTCGTAACTTCCACGGTGGGCGCCACGCCGCGTTCGGGGTGCCCAGGGCACTTGGAGTGCGCCTGGCGGAACTCCTTGATGTCATTGAGGGTGAGGTCGTACCCGTAGAGATACGCGAGCGAATACTGCAGGATGCAGGCGTGACCACAGCTCATAATGAAGCGGTCGCGGTCGCTCCACAATGGATCCGTGGGGTCGTGGCGCATCACGCGGCCCCACAGCATGACGCCCAGCGGCGCCAGTGCCATCGCCGTGCCGGTGTGTCCGGAGTTGGCCTTGGCGGGCGCGTCCATGGCCAGCGTCACCACTTCGCGAATGGCTCGCCCTTCGAGGTCGCTGGCACCGGGATAGAGAGAGTCAGTCATGCCTAGAACAGTACCGAATAGACCTCAGGACTCGTGCGGAAGCAAAAGGTAGTCTCGCCAGGTGGCACTGCAGATTCCTCCCAACTGCGACCTCACCCTCGGCCTGGTGTGTCTTGACAAGTCCGAACCGGGGAGAACGGTCTGGCGCGCCAAGATTGATGAGCGGTTCCTCAACCCGGCCGGCGTCGTCCAAGGTGGATTCCTTGCCGCCATGTTGGACTCGGCCATGGGTGCCTCGGCCGTCTCGCTTACGGGGGAACGTCGCGTGAGCGTCGCCAACACCGAGATGAAGGTCTCCTTCCTGCGCTCGGCTCGTGCGGGCGATGTCCTCACCTGTATTGCGACGGTGATCAAGCCCGGGCGAGTTATTTCATTCTTAGAAGCGACGATTGAGAACGCCGCCGGTGACCTGGTCGCCACGGCCAGTTCTACCTACCTGATTAGAGACCGTTCTGAGTAGGCTTGGGCCGTGAAGAACTCGGCCTGGCGTCGGTTTTTGTGGGGGGCCTCGCTCCAGCGCGACGTCGACGAACTCAAGCGCGTCGCGATCCGCTACATCAAGGAAGAGACCGTCCAGCCACTCAAGGATCTCTGGCGTTTCGTCCTCTGGGGCGCTTTAGGCAGTGTGTTCGTCGGCCTTGGCTCCGTGCTGTTGCTCTTCGGCGCGCTGCGGTACCTGCAGTGGCAGTTTCCGGTCTTTCGCGGTTCGCTGTCGTGGTTGCCTTACGTGATCGTGGCCGCCTTGGCCGTGGTGGTGATGGCGCTCACCGCGTGGCGCATCGTCAGCGGGACCGCGAAGCGCCGCTTGAAGGTGGCCAAGTGAGCGAACCCAGCGCTACGCGTCGCGAGCTCGAGAACTCCCTTCGCTCCTTCCTGCCCAAGGAGGTCCAGGATCCGAGTTCGCTGAACTCCTCGAAGCCCACGCTCGCCACGGTGGGCGTGGGTGGTCTCTTCGGCGGCTACGTCTGGGGTCGCCTGCGCGGACGCTCGGTCCGCAAGGCCAAGAAGAAGTCAAAGAAGGAGAAGAAGGACTGATGCCGCGCAAACTACTTCGCTTCGCCTCGACCGCGGCCCTGGGGAAGGCTCTTTCTGACCGCGATAAGCGCTGGCTGGGCATCGGCCTTGCGCTCGCGGCCCTTCGGATCTTGGATTCGCGAGCAAAGAAGCGCGCGGCGCGACACTCGTGAGTCGTCGCGAACTCGCCGAGGGCGAGCGCGTCATGCTGATCGATGCGAAAGACCGTCACTACCTGATCACGCTGAAGGCCGAGGCGGCGTTTCACACGCACGCGGGCATCGTTCAGCACGATGACGTCATTGGTCAGGTTGAAGGCTCGCTCGTCACGTCCACCACGGAGCGGAAGTTCCTCGTGTTGCGTCCCACGCTTTCGGACGTGGTCCTCAAAATGCCGCGCGGCGCCCAAGTGATCTACCCCAAGGACCTCGGCGCCATTCTTCTTCAAGCGGACATCGGACCCGGCATGCGCGTTCTCGAGTCGGGCGTTGGTTCAGGAGCGCTCTCGATGACACTGTTGCGCGCGGGGGTCTCCCTCGTGGCCTATGAGATCCGCGATGATTTCGCGGCCCACGCCACCAAGAACGTACATGACTTCCTCGGACTGGACGTCGACTACGACGTGCACATTCGTGACGTCACCGCAGGCATCGACGAGAGCGACCTTGATCGTGTAATTCTGGACATGCCCGAACCGTGGGATGTGGTCAAGCACGCCGAGGGAGCGCTGCGCCCGGGGGGCTTGTTGCTCTCGTACCTGCCAACGATCAATCAGACCCAGCTGTTGCGCGAAGCGCTTCAGCGCCACTCCTTCGGACTCGAGGAGACCGTCGAGATTCTGCGTCGTACCTGGCACGTCGATGGTCGATCGGTGCGGCCTGATCATCGCATGGTCGCCCACACGGGCTTTCTCACCTCCGCGCGACGGCTGGTGGGTCGAGAAGGGTCCGATTAACTAGTCGCGGTGGATGAAGATGCACTCACCGGGGCACTCTTCGGAGGCCTCGACAACCGCGTCTTCGAACTCGGTGGGCACGTCGGCCAGCCCCTGGGCTCCGCCCGGATTGCTCTTGACGTCATCGCCCTGTTTCACGTAGGCCAAGCCGTCGTCGAGCAAGGTGAACACCGACGGGCAGATCTCTTCGCAGAGCCCGTCTCCCGTGCAGAGGTCTTGGTCGATCCAAACCTTCATGTAATCAGTCCTCCGTGGCCAAATACGTAGAGTCACTCTAGTGGGAGATTTCGCCGATGCGTGGTCTCACGTTCCGTGCTGGGCTCCCCTAGGGTGGCACTATGGAGCGTTCCTCAGGGTTTGGCGAATCATCACGGGGCGAGCACGAGGACTTGTACGGCCCCAGCGAGTACGGGCTAAGCGACGTTGAGCAGACCAATCGCCGCATTGAGATTCTCGAAGAGAAGCTCCTCGAGGCTCGTGGCCAACTGGCCCAAAGTCGCTCGAACAATGAAAAGTTGACGATCACCATTCAACAGACGCGTGATCAGATCGCGGCCCTGCGTGACGAGGTGGAGAAGCTCACCCAACCGCCGGCGGTCTACGGGACCTTCACCGGATTCAATGAAGACGGCTCCGTCGATATCTTCGCCTCCGGGCGCAAGATGCGCGTCGCCCTGCACCCGGGTCTCGACCCCGCGCAGATCGCCCGCGGCGACGAGGTGGTCTTGAACGAGTCGTTCACGGTCATCGGGGTGCGCGACTCCGACGGCCAAGGCGAAGTCGTCACCGTCAAGGAGGTCCTCGACGAACGTCGCGTGCTGGTCTACGGGCGGGCCGACGAAGAGCGCGTCGTCGAGCTGGCGGAGTCGCTGCAGTCGGTGAAGTTGCGCAGCGGCGACGCCCTCCTCTTGGACCTGCGCTCGAATCTCCTGAGCGAAAAACTCACTCGCCAAGAGGCCGAGGAGCTGATTCTCGAAGAGGTGCCCGACATTAGTTACGCCGACGTCGGGGGACTGGACGCACAGATCGAGGCCATCACCGACGCGGTGGAGTTGCCCTACCTACACCGCGAGCTCTTCCACGACTACGACCTACCGGCTCCCAAGGGCATCTTGCTCTACGGCCCGCCGGGATGTGGCAAGACCTTGATCGCCAAGGCCGTCGCGAACTCGCTATCCCAGAAGGTGGCCGAACTCACCGGAAACCGCAACGTGCGCTCCTACTTCTTGAACATCAAGGGCCCGGAGCTGCTGAACAAGTACGTGGGAGAGACCGAGCGCCAGATTCGTGTGGTCTTTCAGCGCGCGCGCGAAAAGGCTGAGGAGGGCGTGCCCGTCATTGTCTTCTTCGATGAGATGGACTCCCTCTTTCGCACCAGGGGTACCGGCATCAGCTCGGACATGGAGTCGACGATCGTTCCTCAGCTGCTCGCCGAAATCGACGGCGTGGAGTCGCTGCGCGACGTCATCGTGATTGGCGCGACCAACCGCGAGGACCTGATTGACCCCGCGATCCTGCGCCCGGGACGTCTCGACGTGAAGATCAAGATCGAGCGCCCGAACGAAGAGGCGGCGGCCCAGATCTTCCAGCGTTACCTGCACGTCGACTTGCCCCTCGACCCCACGACCGTGATCGATCTCGGGGGAGGGGACCGCGCCAAGGCCGTCCAGGCCATCATCGAAGACACCGTCAAGCAGATGTACCAGATCGACGACGAGAATCGATTCCTCGAGGTGACTTACCAAGGTGGTGACAAGGAGGTCCTGTACTTCAAGGACTTCGCCTCGGGCGCGATGATCGAGAACATTGTGCGCCGCGCCAAGAAGATCGCCGTGAAGCGTGAGATCGCCGGGCAGGGTCGAGGCCTTCGCCAGGGCGACCTGGCCGACTCCATTCGCCAGGAGTTCCGCGAGAACGAAGATCTGCCCAACACCACGAACCCCGATGACTGGGCGAAGATCTCGGGCAAGAAGGGTGAACGCATCATCTTCATTCGCACGCTTATCAATCGCGACGAAGAAGAGGACGTTAAGGGCGGCCGCTCGATCCAACACGTGGGCACTGGGCAGTACCTCTAGGGCCATGGCCATCGCCAAGGTAATGGGCATCGAGACGGAGTATGGGATCGCGGGCGGCCCTAACCTGGATCCGATCGCCTCGTCGAGCATCATCGTGAACGCGTACGCCCAGCAAGGACATACCCGGATCAACTGGGACTTCGAAGGTGAGACGCCGGACATGGATGCGCGCGGCCGCGTTGACCTGACGTCGTTCGCGCCGATCGTCGAGACGCACCTCGCGAACACGGTTCTCACGAATGGCGCACGCCTCTACGTCGATCACGCGCACCCGGAGTACTCGTCGCCCGAGTGTCGTACTCCGCGCGAAGCGACGCTCTACGACCTAGCGGGAGAAGAGGTCATGCGCCGGGCCCTGGACATTGCCAACCAGTCGTTGGATCCCGATCAGGCGATCACCCTCTACAAGAACAACTCTGACGGCAAAGGCAACTCCTACGGGACGCACGAGAACTATCTGGTGAAGCGTGACCTGGACTTCGCCCACGTCATTCGAGCGATGGTGCCCCACTTCGTGTCCCGACAGATCGTGGTGGGTGCCGGCAAGGTCGGAGCCGAGACCGAGCCAGCACTGGACCGCAACCCCTCCTTTCAGCTCTCGCAGCGTTCGGAGTTCTTTGAAGAGGTCGTCGGTCTCGAGACGACCCTGAAGCGCCCGATCATCAATACGCGCGACGAACCGCACAGCGACGCCGAGCGGTTCCGACGACTGCACGTCATCATTGGCGACGCCAACATGAGCCAGGTGGCGACCCTGGTCAAACTCGGCTCGACAGCCCTCCTGCTGGCCGCGTTGGAGGAGCGCGGCGTGGAAGAGTTCCCCGCGATGCCACGCTCCCCGGTGCACGCGGTGCGCAGTTACTCGATGGATCTGACCCTGAGCGAGGCCGTTCCCTGCGATGACGAGACGTCTCGCACGGCCTGGGACTACCAAGACGAACTGTGGCGGGTCGCCGACCACTACGTCACCGACTTCGGCGGCGAGGCCGTTGCCTCACCCGAGGAAGTCGGCTTCGTGATGCAGCAGTGGCGCGAGATGCTCGATGGCGTGCGCGACGACCCGCAGGCCGTCGCCGACCGGGTGGACTGGGTCGCCAAGTGGCGAATCGTCAGCGGATTTCAAGAGCGGCATAACTTGCGTGACCGCGACGCCAGATTGCGGGCGATTGACCTGCAGTATCACGACGTGCGCCCCACGTACTCACTGGCCGCGCGCGTCGGGCTGCGACGTCTCTTTGACGAGACGGAGATTCGTGATGCCGTTCACAACCCGCCGCCTGATACGCGGGCCTTTTTTCGTGGCCGCTGCGTGGCCCAGTACCCCGAGGAGATCGTGGCGGCCAACTGGGATTCGGTGGTCTTTGACCTCGGCGAGGGGCCTCTCCAACGCGTGCCAATGCTTGATCCTCTGAGGGGTACACACGCACTGACTGCAGAGTTGCTAGAAACGAGTGCAACGGCGGGTGACCTTCTCGCCGCTCTAGACAGGTAGAACAGAAGTATGAGTGAACGAGAACGAATTCAAAAGCAGCGCACCGAGCGTTCGGAGAAAGCCTCCGAGGACGTCTCGGTCGATGCCACCAAGGGCGACCAGCTGAAGGCGGACTTGGACGATCTCTTAGACGAGATCGATGAGGTTCTCGAAGAGAACGCCGAGGAGTTCGTGCGCAACTACGTCCAAAAGGGTGGAGAGTAACTGCGTGGGACTTCCGCTCTTTAGCGCCCACGGCGATCCTGGACCCTCGTTTTGGAACTTTGCCCAGACGATGGGTCTCGATTCGACCCCGAGAGAGCGAGACCAGGAGGCTCCGCACTCCACGACGGTGATCGCGGTGCGCTTTGACGGCGGCGTCGTTATGGTCGGCGATCGTCAGGCCACCGGCAACTACATTGCGAGTCGCGACGTGCGCAAAATCGAGCCGGCCGACCGTTTCACCGCGCTCGCTATGTCCGGCAGCGCCGCCCGGGGCATCGAACTGCTCAAGTTTGCGCAACTGTCCTTTGAGCACTACGAAAAGATGACGAACGCATCGCTCAGCCTCGAGGGCAAGGCCAACTACCTGTCGCCCATCATCCAGCGCAACAACCTGAGCTCCCCGCTGGGCGTGCTGCCCCTACTCGCCGGGTGGGACGACAGTCATCTCACGGGGCGGATATTTGAGTACGACGGAGCGGGGGGCTGCTACGAGCGAAATGATTTTGCTTCGATCGGTTCGGGTTCGCCGTTCGCCGACGGGACGCTTCGACTGGGATTCCGCGACAACCTCACGCGCGACGAGGCGCTCGATCTCGGGGCACTCGCCATCTACGAAGCGGGCGATAACGATCCCAGCACCGGCGGCCCGGACTTCGTGCGCGATATCTATCCCATGATCGTGACTCTGAGCGCGGAGGGTTTCCAAGAAATGCCCGCCGCTGAGGTGGGAGAGCGATTTCGCGCGATCAACATCCGGCGCACGGAGTCGCGCGGCGTGCCCGGCGGGACACTGCGATGAGCAACTACTTCTACGTTCCGCCCGAGCAGCTCATCAAGGACCGTGCCGAGTTCGCCCAGAAGGGAATCGCCCGCGGCCGCTCCATCGTGTCGGCCGTGTATGACGCCGGAGTCCTCCTCGTAGCCGAGAATCCCTCGGCGTCGCTCAACAAGATCTCTGAGATCTACGACCGCATCGCCTTCGCCGGCGTGGGCAGGTACAACGAGTTCGATCGACTCAGGGAAGCGGGTATTCGTTGGGCGGATTCGACCGGTTTTACCTACTCCCGCGAGGACGTGGACGCAAGAGCCCTCGCGAACTACTACGCCCAACACCTCGGCGACATGTTCACCGAGGGTCAAAAGCCCCTCGAGGTGGAGATCCTCGTGGCCCAGCTTGGCAACCAGCTTCGTCCGACCAAGCTCTATCGCGTTGCCTACGAGGGCACGATCTCTGATGAGCCGCGTTTTTCCGTGCTGGGTGGCGACGCGGAGACGATCAAGGAGCGCTTCGCCACGTCCGAAGAGTCCGTGGAGCCCTTGGCGACGACACTGCGAAACGCGGTGAGCGCGCTGGCCGGTCCCGATCGCGTGCTGCGATCCGAGGAGCTCGAAGTCTGCGTACTCGAGGACCGCGGCACCCGCCGAACGTTCGAGCGACTGACTGACGCACGGGTGAGCGAACTTTTGGGCTGAGGGACGAGACAATGTTGCGACGAATCTACGGCGTCGAGACCGAGTACGGCATCACGTTCTCGCTGCGGGGACAGCGTCGCCTCAGTCCGGACGAAGTGTCGCGATTTCTCTTCCGCAAAGTCGTCGCCTGGGGTCGATCATCCAACGTCTTTTTGGAGAATGGAAGTCGGCTCTACCTGGATGTGGGAAGCCACCCCGAGTACGCGACGGCCGAGTGCGACTCACTAAGTGACGTCGTCGCACAAGACAAGGCGGGCGAGTCGATCCTGCGCGAGCTCGTGGGATACGCCCAGTCCCAGCTGCGCGACGAGGGCATTCGCGGTGACATCTTTCTCTTCAAGAACAACACGGACTCAACGGGTAACTCGTATGGGTGTCATGAGAACTACTGCATCGAACGCATCGAGGATCTCTCACGCCTCGAGAACGTGTTCATTCCCTTTTTGATCAGCCGCCAGATCTTTAGCGGTGCTGGCAAGGTCGTGACCAACGCCAAGGGCACCGCGTATTCGATGAGCCAGCGGGCCGAACACATATGGGAAGCCATCTCCTCGGCCACCACGCGCAGTCGACCGATCATCAACACCCGTGACGAGCCACACGCCGACCCCGAGAAGTTCCGTCGACTCCACGTCATCGTCGGCGACTCCAACATGAGCGAGTACGCGACGTTCCTCAAACTGGGCACGGCGTCGGTCGTATTGGCCATGATCGAGGACAACATTGTCCAGTTGCGCGACTACACGATGGCCTCTCCCATCAACGCCCTGCGCGACATCTCCTACGACTTGTGGAGCAAGGAGCCGGTCAAGCTCATGAATGGTCGCGACCTCACCGCGCTGGAGATCCAAGAAGACCTGTGCGAGCGCGCCGAAAAGTTCGTCGAGGTGCGCGACGTGCCCCCTGATCAGGTACAAGCCGTGCGCATGTGGCGCGAAGTGATTGAGCAGTATCGCAGCGACCCGATGGGTCTCGCGGATCGCGTCGACTGGATTGCCAAACTCCAGATCATCGACCGCGAACGCGAGCGCAACGGCGTCGACCTCAGTGATCCCAAGATCGCCCTGATCGACCTGCTGTACCACGACACCGACTTCGATCGCGGTCTGTTCTATCGCCGCGCCGCGAAAGGACACTTCCAGCGCATGGTGAGCGACGAACAGATTGAGCGGGCCACGTCAGTTCCTCCTTCGACCACTCGCGCCCACATGCGTGGGACGTTCATTCAGGCAGCCAAGCATTGGCGACGTGACTACACCGTCGATTGGGTGCACCTCAAGTTAAACGACGAGATGCAGCGCACCGTGCTCCTCAAAGACCCCTTTAAGAGTACCGACGAGCGGTTTCAAAAGTTGCTCGCGTCTTTGGAGCGACACGGCTAAGTCGCGCATCAAGAGTTCTCCAATAAATGGCATCCGTTCGGCCAGGTAGGCCTTTAATTCCCTGACGAAACCAGCCCTACACTGGGGATGTGATCAGTCTCAGCCCGATCAAACTCATCTTTGTTGCGGCCGTCATCATCTTGCTTATGGGGCCGGACAAACTCCCCGAAATGGCCCATCGCCTTGGCGCGAGTTGGCGCGCCCTGAAACGCCTCCAGGAGCGGATGGAGTCCGAAGTTCGAGAAGCCATACCGGACCTGCCCAGTACCGGTGATATTGCCCGCATGGCCCGTAGTCCGGTCTCACTGCTCAATCAACTCGCAGATCGAGCCGACAAGAAGGACGCCGAGGCCCAGTCGACCACGGGTGACGGGAACGAATCTGCGGTGCCCGACAGCCCGCCCCTGATCAAGCCGCCTCCAAGAGCCGCCACGCCGCGAACCCCCGTGGAGACGCCCGCGCCTCCGCCTGACCCTTCGCTCAACTAGCCCCGCATGCCCAAACTTCGCCGCGCTGAAACGGGAATGACGCTGGGCGAGCACCTGGGCGAGCTACGTCGGCGCCTCATGATCATCTTCATCTGTGTGAGCGTGGTCGCGGTTCTCGCGTTCATTTTTTATACACACTTATTAGTAATATTGCAGAATCCCTACTGCAAGGCGAGTCCCGGGCACTGTAAATTCCTGGTCACAAACCCTCTCGACGGGCTCAATCTTCGAGTAAAAATCGCGTTCTTTGCGGGCTTCGTCATCTCGTCGCCGGTGATCTTGTGGCAGTCCTGGCGTTTTATCACTCCCGGCCTCAAGGCTCGCGAACGGCGCTACGCCGTTCCCTTCGTGGCGGCCTCGATCATCTTCTTTTCCGCGGGCATGGTGTTGGCGTACTTCAGTTTCGCCCAGGCGATCCAGTGGCTGAAGGACATCGGCGGCTCGACGTTGCTCACCGAGTACAACCCCAACCAATACCTGACGCTGTTTCTCTTGATGTTGTTCATCTTTGGCATCGCATTCCTGTTCCCCGTGGTGCTGGTCGCCCTCGAGCTCATCAACGTGGTCACTCCCGCGCGGCTGCTGCGCAGTTGGCGCTACGCGGTCATCGCAATCACCGTGGTCGCAGCTGTCGTCACGCCGAGCAGTGACCCCTTGTCGATGTTGGCCCTCGCTGCTCCACTCGTCGCGTTCTATTTCCTCGCGATTCTTGTGGGCAAGATGCTCCATAAGTGACCTTCCTCGACTACCGCCAGGAGTTCATCGACGGACTTGGCTTCGGACTTGACCCCTTCCAACTCGACGCGATCGAGGCGGTCGATAAGCGCGTCAATGTCCTGGTCAGCGCCCCTACCGGGTCGGGGAAGACCCTGATCGCCAACTACGCCATTGGGCGTGAACTCGACCGTGAGCTGCGCACGTTCTACACCACGCCCCTAAAGGCCCTCTCGAATCAGAAGTACCACGAACTCTGCGAGCGCTACGGCAGGGAGCGTGTAGGTCTGCTCACCGGCGACACATCGATCAACCGGACCGCGCCGGTGGTGGTCATGACGACTGAGGTTCTGCGCAACATGCTCCTCACCGACTCAGACCAACTGACGTCGCTCGGTTTGGTGGTTCTCGACGAGGTCCACTATCTCCAGGATCCCTACCGCGGGGGAGTGTGGGAAGAAGTGCTAATCCTCACGCCCGCTTCGGTGCGCTTCGTTGCTCTCTCGGCCACAATCGGCAACGCCGATTTCCTTGGCGACTGGCTGAGCGAGGTACGAGGCCCGACGACCGTCATCGTCGAACGCACGCGGCCGATCGTTCTGCACAACCACATCGCGGTCGTGCGCCGCGGCCAACCGGGCGCGGAGATCCACGACCTGCTCGAGGGCTCGCGACTGTCGAATGAGGCACGCCGCATAGACGGCCTCATGAAGTCCACGCGTCAGTTCCGACCCGGACCGAAGTGGCACGGTCCCAAATCGAGCGCGCCGCCTCCGCCGTTTCGCGCACCGCGTCGCTCCGAGCTGATGCACGCGCTCGAAGACGAGGACCTACTTCCCGTGATCGTGTTCATCTTCTCGCGCGCGGCGTGCGACGACGCCGTGCACCAACTTCGCCGTGATGGCCTGCTCTCCACCACGCCTGACGAGCGTCGAGAGATAGAACTCATCGCCGAAGACCGTCTGGCTGAGTTTTCCCACGAGGATCTCGTTGCCCTCGAGTACGCGGACTTTGTCGATGCGTTGCGCCGCGGCATCGCCGGGCACCACGCGGGTATGGTGCCCGCCTTTCGCGAGATCGTTGAGACGTGTTTCGAGCAAAATCTGCTCTCCGTCGTGTTCGCCACCGAGACCCTCGCTCTCGGCATCAATATGCCCGCGCGCTCGGTCGCCCTGGAGCGCTTTACGAAGTACTCCGACGCGGGTCGCCAGTTCCTCACCAGTGCCGAGTACGCCCAGATGACGGGACGAGCGGGGCGTAGAGGACTCGACGACGAGGGACACGCCATCGTCTGTTTCGCGAGCGACCTTTCCCTCCAGGACGTCGGGCGTATCGCTCTTGCGCCACCGGCGGACCTGCACTCGTCGTTTCGGCCCACCTACAACTTCACCGCAAACCTCATCAACCACTTCGACTACGAGACAGCGCTACAGGTCGTTCAGCGATCCTTCGCCCAGTTCGAGAGCGATCGGCGTCCCGCTGGCAAGAAGCGTCCCTTGACCCAGATGATGATTGCGCGCCGCAACGTGCTGGAGGAGCTCGGCTACGCGCAAGGCTGGACCTTGAATGAGAACGGGCAGTTACTGCGTTCGCTGTACCACGAGTGCGATCTGTTGATCGCCGAGTCGATCAGCGCGGGCGTCTTCGAGAGCCTCGAGCCGGCCGAACTGGCGGGTCTGCTCTCGTGCTTCGTGTACGAGTCCAAGCGTCTGGCGCGTTCGGAGCGGGCGGGGCATCACGTGACCGCCAAGAAGAAGCGCGTCCACCACGACCGGCTTGGTCAGGTTCGTCGCCTGAGCATCGCCGAGCGATTCCTGGAGATCGCCACCATTGACGCCAGGGTCCGGGAGGTCGAAGAGCGCTACCAGGTGCCCCACTTCAAAGAGCCCGACGCGCACTTCTCGACCATCATCGCGGCCTGGGCTCGGGGTGTCACCCTGGGCACGGTTCTCGACCTCGCGGACGCGGAAATTGGCCAGACGTCGCCGGGAGATTTTGTGCGAAACGCCAAGCAAGTGGCGGATCTCTGTGAGCAACTCGGCCGTCTGCACCATCTCACCGAGGTCGCCGACGTCGCTCTGGAGGCGCGCGATGCGGTTCTGCGTAGCGTGGTCGCTGGCGTCTCCAGCGTCCACCCGTCGGACTAATTTCGCCTCTAGTCTCGTATTTTCATGCACCCCTACGTCGCCGAAGATTTCACCGACGCGGAGGCGGCCGTACTCCGGCGGTATTTCACCAATCTCGAGGGCCCGGTCTTCGCGTTGGTCAACCTGCCCGAGGTCGTCAAGGGTGCCCTGTTCGCGAGGTACTCACGCTCCACGAAGAGCCTGCGGCGACTGTTTCTCGATGAGTTCGTGGGTGACCTCGAGCTCGATGGTGACGCCAACGTTGACGCGACCATTGGACTCGAGCGGGCCGACGAGCTCTATCAGAGGATCTTCTACGAATACGGGGACGACTCCGTCGCTCAGCTCGGCGGCGTTCATCTCGCCTGCGAGCAGGCGAGCAACCTGCTCACCAAAGTGTTGGAACGCGGTCGCCTCATGAGCTATTTGGAGCAGTCAACGCGGTACCTCGGCTACGACCGACGGCTACCCAACGGGCTCTATCGCTTCTATCGCGACGGCGACATCCTGGACTCCCGCTTCGGGGCCCGCTACATCGGCGAGATGGATCGCATGTTCGACACGTATCGCGAGTTGCTCCCCGAACTCACCGACTGGCTCAGTCTGCGCTTCCCCAAGACCGCCGAGGACACCGATTTCGTCTACCGCCAGGCCATTCGCGCCAAGGCTCTCGATGGACTGCGGGGCTTGCTACCCGCGAGCGCCCTGTCGAACCTGGGCATCTACGCGTCCGGCCAGGCGTACGAGTCGTTGCTCTTGCGCATGCGCGCGCACCCCTTGCCCGAGGTGCGCGAGTACGCCGAGTTGATGCTCGCCGAACTCGTCAAAGTCATTCCGTCGTTCCTTCGCCGCCTGGACGTTCCCGAACGAGGACGCGCGTGGACCGCCTACCTCGCTGACACTCGATCGGCGACTCGCGCACTGGTGGAAAGCGACGGCGAGGTGGCCGAGGCCGCCGAGAGCGTTCGCCTTGTCTCCTTTGACCCCGAGGGGGAGTCCCGCGTGCTCGAGGCGATCGTCTTTGCCAACTCGAACATCTCCCACGACGCCGCCGCACGACGCGTCGGGGCTATGAACAGCGACGAGCGCCAAGAATTGCTCGCGACCTACGTTGGTCGACGCGGCAACCGACGCCACCGACCAGGACGAGCCTTCGAGCGTACGGACTATCGCTTCGAGGTGGTCAGCGACTACGGAGCGTTTCGCGATCTCCAGCGCCACCGACTCCTGACGATCGAATGGCAGCCGCTCACCGTGGACCTCGGCTTTGATGTTCCCGACATTGTGGAAGAGGCCGGGCTGGCCGAACGCTACCGAGAGTCACTCGGTCGTTCCGCAGCGCTCTACTACGAGGTACGAAAAGACTTCCCTGAACAGGCACAATACTGTGTCGCTCTGGCGTTTCGGATCCGTTACGTCATGCAGATGAACGCACGCGAGGCCCTGCATCTCATCGAACTGCGTTCCGGCCCCCAGGGCCATCCCAGTTACCGGCGTGTGGCCCAGGAAATGGCCCGCCTTATTCGTGAGGAGGCCGGTCACGTGGGAATCGCTGACGCGATGTCCTTCGTGGATTTCTCGGACACTGACCTCGAGCGGCTGGAAGCGGAGCGAAGTGCGGAACGGAACCGTCGGAATCGCTAGAAATACCGAGATTTATCTACTCTTTAGCGCGAAAAAGCGCACAGACGCGAAATTTAGTCATATGATGCCTGCGCTACAGAAGAGGAACCCATGGCAAGTGATGTTGAAAGTGACGAGGTATTTGACGAGGAGGAGCTCGCCGAGGGCTTTGACGAGGAGAGCGTCACTGAGGACGAGCTAGAGGACGACGTGGACGTCATCGAAGATGACGTCGAGGAAGATGACGTCCTCGCCGCTGTCGATGTGGACGTCGAGGCTGGTGATGACGACGATGAGGTCGTCGTGACGGCCGTGGCCGTGACCGATGACGACGACGACGTGGTCGACGACGCCGACGTGGAGCTAGCTCTCGACGAGGTCCTAGCCGAGACGATCCTGCGCACATCCGTGCCGGAGGACGACGACGAAGCCCCACTCGAGGTCGACCCCTTGCTGGACACCACCGAGGCGATCCTGCCCAAGCAAGACGATGAGTTTCGATGCAAGTCGTGTCGCTTGCTCAAAAAGACGAGCCAGCTCGCTGACAAGGCGAACATGCTCTGTCGTGACTGCGTCTAAGACCTACGAGCCATCGTGAGCGTTCTGCTCGCAGAGGGCGTGACACCAGAGCTTGAGGAGTTGTGGAACCGCGCGCTGCACGACGTCAGGGCCAAGCGTGGGGGAGTAGCGCTCCTCGCGACCTTGTGCGACGCCGCACCCCAAGACCAACTACTCAGCATGGCGGTGACCTCCTCGTCGCTGTGGGTCTATCACGACGACGCGTTGAAGGGATTTGCGCTCTGCCGTACTCAGCTCATTGAGGCCGTCTACGTGGCTCCCGACTTTCGTCGCCAGAAGATAGGTACCGCACTAGTTCGACGCCTGCTCAGCAGTGCGGCGCCACCGGTTGATGCCTACGCCCTTCCTGGAGACCGGGCGATGAAATCGCTCTATGAGTCGATCGGCTGGAAGGCTCGGCTTCTTACGATGCGCGGCGCGTAACTGGGCGGCGCACCGGGCGCACGGGCCGCGTCGGTGGTGGAGGTGGAGGAACCTTCATCCCGAGCAACTTGGCCAACTCGGGTATCGCTCCTGCGTTGTGCACCGCCACCGCTCGACTCGAATCGTCACTGGGAATACCCACGGGCTTGATGTTCCGGCGAATCGAGGTGTCGGCGGCAAGTTCCACGATCTCGTTCCACACCGCCGGAGTCTGCTCTGGGTTCAGAGTTTCGGATACGAGCGTCACGACACGCGACGCGGAGTCCGAGCTGAGCCGCGTCGACATGTCGGGCGGACGCGCGACGAGACCGAGGGCTTCCTTGGCATTCTTGGTCGTAATGGCTGCTTCTAACTTCTCGTTCCACTGAGTTCGCAAGTGGTCAACGCGGGCGGTGAGCGACGCCTGGAGCTCTCTGAGTTGCACGCGGGCTTCATCGTCCAGCGAGACCGTCTTTGCCGATGTGACGACCGCGCGAAGGTCTCGTAGGCGCAGTTCGCGTCCCGCTCCGATTGCACCAGCGGCGCGATCTTTCCACAATGCGAGGTTGGTGCGGTTGAGAAGATCTTCGGCGATGCGATCAATCGTTGCCGGATCGACGGTGGGCCGACCCTGAGCCGATGCGTTCTTGTTTTGCAACTCGACGGCCGCGCGCACCGCGGGTATACCGCCGCGCAGTAGTTGTTCGGCGACCGGAAGTTGCTCAGGGGACAGCGTGGCGAGCATGGCGTTGCGATGCGTCGTCGTTACCGGAGGCTGCTGGGGACCGTGCGGGCGCTCAGTTCGAGCGCCGCGGGCTGCGGCACCCGGGCGGGCCGGACGCCGGGGCCGCCCACGAGTGGGGGAGTCCTTCTCGCTAGTGCTCTCACGGGCGGGTCGGTCACTTCTTGGACCGCGCGACGGGCGCTCGGTGGGACCAGCATCCTTGTCGCGGCGTGCGCTGGGGCGCTTGGTGGGGGGCCGGCGAGCGCCGTCGCGCTCTTCAGCATCGCGACGCGGTCCACGACCTTTGCCCGCGTACGTCACCACGACATCGGGGCCGTTCTTTGATTCTTGAATCAGTTCGAGGCGCTCGTTGCGCGGGTCGATGGGCGACGCCGTCTTGGGAGCGGTCACCGAGAGCACTTCAATGCCCTCCATGTACTGCTCAATGTCGGCGCGGTAGACGCGACCCACCTCGGGTCCACCGGGAACCAGCGAGACCGCCAAGACACCCTTGGGGAGTTTGGCCCCCGCTGCGCGCCACGTGGCGAGATCGCCATTCACACTCGTAATTTCGATCTCAATACGTCGAGACATAGGTTTCTAATCTACTAGGTGACGTCTAACCACAGAAATCGGCGGCATTTAGTCCAAACTTATTTTCATCTGCCTAGCATGTCGGGGTGAGTGACACCCCGAGCGACGAAGTGAACGAGCCCGTTCCCGCGCCTGAGTCGGAGGTCGAGAGTGCCTTGACGCCGCCCACAGAAGGCGCGGCGCCCACCCAACCCGTCGGCGACGTCGACGACGTGGCTCCGGTGACCCTTCGCGATCCCATGTCGTCGAGTTCCTTTGACGTAGGGCAACCCCCATCGCCTCGGGACCAGAGAAAGACAAGCCTATGGTCAACGCGCGTCTCGTTGCTGCTGGTCGCGGCCCTCGTGGGGGGTCTGGCGGGCCACTTCGCCTCGTCGGATTCATCGTCCCGCGGCGGCCAGGTCACGATAAAGGAAGTGACCAACAAGCCCGGCACCGGTACGACGGGTGGAATGAACATCCCCAAACTCGTCCAGAAGGTTCTGCCGTCCATCGTGAGTATCAAGGTGAACGGCGACGGAACCGAGGACCAGGGTACCGGCATGATCATCTCCAAAAAGGGCCTGGTCATCACCAACAATCACGTCATCGCTGCCGCCGTCAACGGTGGCTCTATTACCGTCACTCGTAGCGGCACGACCAAGAGTGAGCGAGCCACGCTCGTGGGAACGAATCCGGTCGACGACGTCGCGCTCATTCGAATCGACAACGTGTCCAATTTGCCGGCCGTAACGTTTGGCAACTCGAACGATCTGGAGGTCGGCGACTCCGTCGTGGCCATCGGCAACGCGCTCGGACTCGCCGCGGGTACGCCGACTGTCACCTCGGGCATCGTGTCCGCTCTCGGTCGCACGGTGACCGCGGGCACCGAGACGGCGACCGAGACCCTCAACAACATGATTCAAACCGACGCCGCCATCAACCCGGGTAACTCCGGAGGACCGTTGCTCGACGCCGAAGGCGACGTCATCGGCATGAACACCGCGGTGGCGGGAACGCTTTCTGACGGCGAAAACACTCAGAACATCGGCTTCGCCATCCCGGACGCCACCATCCAGTCACTGCTATCTTCCCTGTTGGCGGGGGAGAGCGTCGTGACTCACGGCGCCTTCATCGGCATTGAAATCGAATCGCTCACACCCACGCTCCAGCAGGAGTACGGGTTCAGCGTCTCACAGGGCGCCGTGGTCATGAGCGTGATCGCGGGGACCGGAGCGGCCAGGGCCGGCGTTGAGCAGGGCGACATCATCGTGGGTATCAATAACACCAAGATCGACAGCGCCCAGGACGTCAGTGCGGTCATCTCCTCGCTGCGCCCCGGTCAACGAATTGCGCTACACATCGTGCGTGGGACGAAGCACATCGTTCTAGAAGTGACCCTCGGCAAGGCTCCGTCAACCTAGGCCAGAGTGGCAATTCCTCCGTCGACTGGTATGACCGCACCGGTGATGTAGCTCGCCGCGCGCGACGCGAGGAAGATTGCGGTTCCGGCCATGTCGTCGTCACGACCGAGGCGCTTCAGAGGGGCCGCGCGAACGATATCGTCACCGAAGGCCTCGATCGTCGCGTGCATCATTCGTGATTCGAAGGGGCCGGGCGCGATGGCGTTGACCGTGATCGTTGGCGCCAGGAACTTCGCCAAGTGTCGTGTGAGCTGGTGCACCGCCGCCTTGGACGCCGAATAGGCGTACGTCTCCATCGCCGGGGCTCGGAGTCCGTCGATCGATCCGATGTTGATGACCCGGGAGGGCTGATCGACGGTTGCTCGCGCCTCCAGGAGGGGCCGTAGGAACTTCGTGAGGTGAAAGACGGCCTTGACATTGAGTGACATGACGCGCTCGAAGGCCTTCTCGTCGTAGTCGTCCATTGGCGCGCCCCAGGTCGCACCGGCATTATTCACTAGAACATCCAGATGATCCGTGGCAGACGCCACGACTTTTGACAACCGTCGACACTCGTCTTCTGTGGACAAGTTGGCCTGGACGAACGCGAATCGTCCGGTCGAATCGAACTCGGCCGCCATCGCCTCGCCGACGTCTACTTTGCGCGACACTACAATGACGCTGGCACCGGCGTCCAGGAACCCCCGGGCGATCATCTCGCCAATGCCACTCGTACCGCCTGTAACCAGGACAGTCTTTCCCGATACGTCAAAGAGCGAAGTCATTGGCGAAGTGTAGGTCACGCACCTTGGCGTCTCGAGCGCCAAATAATCGACTTACAGACGCCTAGCTGCTGACGCGCAGGCTCGTCACCGAAACCGAGGAGACACCTGAGACGGTGTCAATGCTGTATTGGGATTTGATCTCCCAGACACCATTCGCACTGAAATTAAAGCCGCACTCCACTTGGCCCTCGAGAACTGGTTGAAAGGAGCACACAATGTTGTTTTGCCCGGACGCCGCCGGCGCGATCGCCACCATTCGGACAAAACCACCCGTGTTCTGTGGCAATACGTCGGAGACGATGTTGAACGCGTTCACGCAGACGGCGCCCGTGGCGGAGTTCGCATTGGGACCGGCCGTGACGCAAGCCGAGCCTGCCGCGTTCCCGTAATTCACCGCTGCGGGGCCGGAATTGTCGCTGAAGTCAAAGGAAAGCACGACATTCGTGAATAGGCCGGTATCCGCGCCCGATGGCAGCGCATATATCCCAAAACTTGCAGCCACAAAAACGGCAGCCAAAAGTACCCGACGCATGCGCTAAATGGTAGCAGAATCGCTTGTACCATTCGCCGATAATGTCCGCTTATCAGAGCTGATCAGCGTTGCAAGCTGGGTGGAGAGCGAGTAAGTAAAGCAAACCACTAGCAGAAAGCAAACCACTAATGACCGACACAACCCAAACGGACGTACGCAGCGACCTTCCACCGCTGGCCGACGAAAACGGCGAGCAACTCGCTCCCACCACGATCGACGGCCTGTGCTTCATCGGCACGGTGACCAAGGTCGAGCAGGTGCAAACCAAGGACGGGCGCTACCTACCCGACCTGGCGAACGTCACCGTCCAGGGCTCGAAAACGACGGAGCGCTTGCAGCTCGCACGCCGTGAACGGACCCTCAACGGAGATGTCCTGCTGCCCGCCTTCGACAAGCTGATCTACGGAACCGGCAAGACGTTCTGCATCAGCGTCGGCGGTGCCCCGTACATCGCAGCCAGCGGCAAGGCGTACAGCAACTACACCGCCATCGA
Organism: uncultured Acidimicrobiaceae bacterium; assembly: GCA_963844615.1. Classification (GTDB taxonomy): domain Bacteria; phylum Actinomycetota; class Acidimicrobiia; order Acidimicrobiales; family RAAP-2; genus RAAP-2. The sequence continues at coordinate 562,969 of CAWJOZ010000001.1, forward strand.
CGCCATCGAGCTGTAGTCGTGAAGCTCACGCCAGAGCACCCCACTCGTCAGGAAGACGACGATCGCACACTTCGGGCCAAGCCCGCAACCAAGGTCGTGACATTCTCTGACAAGCAGTGCCCACGCGTGAAGTGTCATCACGCTGCTGCCAGCCACCGGACCCGGCCAGGAGGACTCACCGCGTACTGCATCGAGTGCTCCAAAGACGCCGACCGGGGCTGGCGGCAGAAGACCGAAATCTGCTACCTGTCCGCGACCAACGTCCTCCTGCTCAACGAGGTCGACACGAAGGTGCGCCGGCAGGCTCAGATGGCACCAGTCTCCGCGTGACGCTGGTGACCAACCGCAACCGGGCAGGCTCAGTCCCCACAGAGTTCCTCGGGATGCGAACCGCCAGCGCGGGGGAGGGCGGACCAACACACGCTCTCTTCCGCGTTGGAACTACTAACGCACTGTTACTCATCCCTCAAGTGCCGGGGGCCCCTACGAAAATGGCCGCCTGCTGGCGCAATTTTCCCCCCGGTCTTGACCGATGAGTAACGACGTGCGTTCTTCGGCAGTCATGGGCCTCACGGCCCCACTAGGGGTCTACGACCCCAAGAAAGACACTCAGAAAATGCAAGCAGACCACTACCACCAACTACCCAACTCACGAAACTGGATCAACTGCAAAGTTCCCGATGTAATCCACTGCATGCTCGTACTCGGTCTCCCCACCGTCACCGAGTGCCCGTACGACGGCGAAGCAAACACGCCCGACCACAAGGTCGAGTGCGAACGCGCCTTCATCGACGAGCTCGACCGCTACATCCAGACGCGGGCCCTGCCGGACGTGACGCCATGAACGGCACGCACAGGACGTTCCTCGACACCTGCCCCGGCTGCCACACGACAATCACCGCAACGAACCTCGGACGCCTCTACGCCAAAATCGCAGTACACAGCGAGACCTGCCACAAACACCTCAAGTGGCGAAACAGAGACCAACCCTCACCCAAAAAACGGTCGTTGTGAAATTCGCCTACGCCGATCCTCCATATCTGTACGCCGCGCAGCGGACCTACGGAGTCAAGGCAGCCGCATACGACGAGCTCGAAACCCACATCGCACTAATCCAACACCTGCACAGGGCATTCCCGGACGGCTGGGCACTGTCGATGAACCCCAGCAACCTCACAGATCTCGCACGGCATTTTCCACCCGGGGCCCGAGTCTGCTCCTGGATCAAGACAAACCCCACTCCGCTCCACACCGAGATCCGCTACACGTGGGAGCCGCTCATCCTCTGGCGCGGACACCGCCGCCCACAGGTCGACGTACTGAACGACTCCCTAATCTGCTCCACCTACAACGGCCACAAGCTCCGTGGATCGAAACCGAAAGCCTTCAACCGATGGGTACTAGCACTACTCGGCTACGAGCCAGGCGACGACGTAACAGATCTCTTCCCCGGAACCGGTGGCTTATCCATCGAGCTCGCACAGGGCCGCATGACCTTTCCACAGGTCGACGAAAGAAAGACAACGGTCGACGCGTGAGCCACTTCCTCCACATCCTCAGCATCGCCTGGAAGCCCGCACTCACCATCGTCGCAGCTCTCCTGTGCTTCTACCTCGGACGACGCTTCGGCAAGCGCTGGCACGACCGCTGGACCGACGCGAAGGCCAACCGCCAGGAGTGGCTACAACTCAAAGCCGACGCACAACTGCGAGCTGCACAACAGGTCGGCGTACACGTCCAGGTCAACCCCAACATCAACGTCGGACCAGGCCACATCAGCACCCTGGCGAACGACCAACGAGAGGAACACACCAATGATTACCGTGGGGCTTTTTGCGCTTTTTGCGGTCGGTTTGGTTGCCGGTCTGATTGCCGCGAGGCACTGAGCGATGGACCGCGCGGCCTACCTGACCTATATGACCAACTCGGTGTTGCCGCAACTCCTGCTCTGGTCACTCCAAATACTTCCAGCGTTTTTAGGCGTCGCCATGCTCATCGACTTCTCGATGTGGGGCGCGAGCGACCTGACGCCGGATATCTAGACGACGACGACGAAGGACACAACTAATGGGAGTCACCTACGCAGGCGACGGCGCGTGGTTCTGGGACGGAAACTACGAATGCGTCAAGTGTGGCGATGAAATCACCGCAGACCAAGTCCAGGACAACGACCAGCTCTGCGAGGACTGCTTCTGGGAACTCATCGACGAGGGAGCTGACGAAGACGACCTCGACGAAATCGACGAAGAAGACGTTGACGACGACTTCTAATGGACGACCTCGACGTAACCAACCAGATGATCGGTGCCTGCCTGGGCTTCCTCGGCACAGGTTTTTTGTTCGGGTACCTATTCGCTCTGGCTCGCGGTATGTGGGCCAGACGACACAACAGAGGCGACTAGGAGCAACCCCCTAGCACTCACCAACAAGGAGGTGAAATGAAAAAGACAATCGACTTCATCGTCCGCCACTGGATGGCGCTGGTCGCACTCCTCGTCACAGGCGGGGTAAGCGTCCTCGCTCTGGGAGGCGTAGCGGGGGCCACCGGTGCCACCGCGCTCGAGGACCAGTTCACGTCGACACAGACCTCGATCTTGAGCGAGCTGGGCTACGGCGCAGCTCTCCTGATCGCGATCTTGCTGTTCGTGATCGGAATCACGGTCCTCGTGAAGTGGGCCCGCAAGGGCTCCAAGATGACGGCCTAACGCCGTGACGCCCAGGCTTGGCCACCGCTCAGTGAAGTGGCCAAGCCCCTCGGAAGGAAACCACTAAATGCTCTTCAAGCTCATCATCGAGTTCCTCTTCATCGTCGCAATCATCGTTGGCCTCGTCGGAGGCGTCATATGCGACTAGCCCTCGGCTGCATCATGCTCTACGTCGGCGACGTGTTCATCATCCTGCTCTTTCTCGCCGGGCTCGCCAGCGCAATCGAGTACATGGCCAAGCGATCGCTAGCCCGCATCTTCGTAGAGGTCACACCACGACAGCTCGCCCTGGCGCTCTACGCGCAGCTCGGCATCCTGCTCATCGCGCTCATCGGCTTCAAGTACATCGTTCTCACCGGAGGACCTGGCATCGACACCCGAGACATCCTCAAAACCGGAATCTTCACCCGAGTGTTCTCGATCACGGCCCTGTGTGCCGCCTGGAGCCTCGCAATCATCGGGCTCGTACGGATAGCCCGCAAACTCATCAGGACAATCAGGAAGGTGGTCTACCGATGAACGACAACTGCACACCGAGATCCGCTACACGTGGGAGCCGCTCATCCTCTGGCGCGGACACCGCCGCCACGTACCACGGAACTCTCTGCGGCACGTGCAACACCGCACTCGCGCTCGCACTGAACCACCACGTCGAAGCGAGGCAGTAATGGACCTCACGATGATCGACTTCGGTGGCATCAAAGAGTGGCTCATCCCACTCGCCGAGCTACTCGCCATCGGCGCAGCTGCACTTATCGGCATGGTCCTATGGGGAAAAGACGCATGAAGAAGCTCGTACGACTCAGCAAGATCACAATCGCAGTCGTGTGGGTCATCTCAGCAATCGCGATCGCAACAATCACCGGTGGCGGCGTTGCGGGTGCGGTGGGTATTGAGCCTTCATGTTCGATTGGTGTTGGTACTACGGCTGTGCAGGGTTTCGGTCCGACGGGGGCTGGCACGTATACGGTGTCGTGGTCGCCGGAGACTTATACGATGTCGTGTTCGAATGTTGCGGCAACGCAGGCGTTGGAACCCTATGCGATCTATGCCTCTGCGACTGCTGATGGTGTTGAGATGTCGATTGAGGTCTTCGATCTTTGTGACGGCTACGCGGGTACGTCGACGATGCACACTTATGACAATTTGACGTACTCTTGCACTAACTCTCCGGGGTTTATCAAGTCTAATTTTACGACGACGGGCACTATTAGTACCGCTCCGGTGCTTGGTCTTGGTGATGGTCCGTGTGAGTTGGTTGGTACCGAGCCTTTGTGTTTGCGCGCGATTTATGTTGGGGCTGCAACGTGTGCGGTCACGTTTGCTGCGTCGAGTTGTTCGGGCGGTGGTAGTGGGACTCTTGCGGCGCCTGGTGCGGCGACGGGATACATGGACTCGGTGTGGGAGAGTTTCGAGGTGTCGTATTCCGGTTGTTCGACGACGAGTGGTGATGTGATTGTGTCGTCGTGTACGGCGGGTGGTTCTAATACGATGGCGGACCCTGGGTCGGGTTCGTGGTATCAGTTGCTGGACGGTTCGTCGGTGTTGGTGTCGACGCCTGCTGGTGAGACTGGTGCGGGTCCGGGGCCTTGTACGTTGTTGGATTTGACGGGGAATGTCACATCTCCGGTTCAGGTGAGTGGGACGACGTATCCGTATACGGTTTCGTGGACTGGTGGTGCGACGGCGATTTTGGCGGTCGACCCGAACCAGGAGTCAGGTTCGACGGAAACGTTGGACGGTAAGTCGTTTTATAAGTCGTCGGTGGTGGGCAATATCAGCGGTGCTCCGGCTGCGGCACAGACCGGTGCGACGGGGCTGGTCCCTGGTCAAACTGACCTGCCTGTGTCGTTTACGGGTGATCAATCGTTGGTGTTTGATTTCGCGACGGTTGTGGGGGATGCGGTTGACCCGCAGTTCTGGTGTGATTATGAGGGCGAGTGGTTTTCTTTTGGGAGTGCCACGTCGTTACAGAGTGGTGCAACGTCATCTCCTAACCCAGACCAGCCTGGTGTACCGTGTACGGCTGGCACGAGCAATAATGCGATTGATTGCGCGGGTTCGGGTGGTTCGTCGGGTGGACAAGGTTCCGAGTCGGATGACGGCGGGGCGTTCCCGTTGAGTGAGTGTTTTACGTCGACCGGCATGACGCTTGATGATCCGATTACCTGGGTAACCGGTGCTGTGAGTTTTGCGATCTGCGGCGTGAAGTGGCTTTTCGAGCCCGCTTCCAACGACGTCACCGCAATCACCAACCAATTCGGATTCAGCGCAGACGGCGGCTCCAGCGGATCGTGCGGAGCCACTGCACCCACCGACACATCGGGATCAGTGACGCAATGGCTCGGGGCGGGCTTCACACTCATCACCGACGGCCCGTCGTGCAGCTTCAACACGATGGCCAGCGAAGAAAGCGCCGGCGAAACCAGCACCTACCTCACAAGCGGCGACTCGTACACGGCAAACGGACACACCTACGCTGTCTCACTGCCAGCAGCGATCACCGAGACCACATCAAGCACTCCCGTCGCAATTTACTTCACAATCTTGCTCGCAATCCTGACAGCCGTCATGGGCGTGTTCTTCTTCTTCGCGATAAAGGCGATGATCACACAAATACTGAGCAAATTCGGCTGATGCTAACCAATCTCATCCTCGACCTCATCAACGCGATCCTCACCGGCTTCAACGCACTCTTTCCACACTTCAGCCTGCCTTCGTACTTCAGCAGCGGCTCAATCATTCCGAGCGGCGTCGTGGACTTTCTCGCCGCCAGCCTCTACACCGTGAGCTCGTTCTTCCCCTCAAGCTTGATCCTCGCGGTCCTCGTCGCTATCGCCAACCTGTGGCCGATCGTGCTCGCATGGGTGGTTGCCAACTGGATTTACAACCACATCCCGACAATCGCCGGATTCGGGACAGGACAATGAACGCACGCTTGGATCGCTGCAGCTGCGGGCACGCCGCCTACCTGCACTCCAACGGCGGACTGCTCTTCAACTGCCACGTCAAGAACTGCCCGTGCGAACAATTCCACAAGGAAGAACAGTGACGACCGCAATCATCTCCATGAACCATCTCAACCTGATGGACGGCAAGAAGCTCTTCCCGTACATCGGCGGACTCCTGGGGCTCACGCTGCTCGTCTTCGTCTTCGTCGCCTTCGGCAAACGAAAGCACCTCAACTACGACGCCACTCGATCGGGGCTCTACGGTGTCACGGGCCTGTTCGGAAGCGGCAAATCGTACTTCCTCACCTGGATGGCCAAGATGTGCCTCAACCAGGGACGCCTCGTCTTCTGCACCTACGAGCTGACCGGCTACAAAACCTTCGACGAGTGGCAAGAAGGCTTCAACGCCGGCGTGCTGTGGATCGGCCCGGTGCTGCTCGACGTGTACGACGAGCTGAGCGACACCGGAGGATGGAAACAGATCATCCAGGTGCCCCGGGACTCAACCGTGATCCTCGACGAGGCTCAGGGCTGGTGGCCGAGTCACGCCTGGAAAGCGCCGCCCGAAGTCACGATGTGGCTATCCACGATCCGGCACCGAGGACTAACCGTGCTGTGGGCCACCCAACGCATCGAAGCGGTCAACAAGTGGATACGCGACCTCTCCTTTGGCATCTGGGAGTGCAAGCACTACAAAGCCGGACACGTCTACACCCTCTTTGATACACGCGCGATAAATGGAAAACCCGGAAGCCGACACTACGACGCACGAATCATGCTTCGACGAAATCCCGACGTGATGGCCATGTACGACACGCACAACACGGCAAGGCACTCGATCGAGTGGGGCGGGGGAGAGCAGGTGGGGGTTGCCCCCATCCTCGCGCCTTCGCACACTCAGGCTGCTGCGGGTGGGGGGCTCCCGCACGTTGCTATCTCTCCAACCTCACTAGCGAACGCACTCCGCACGACGCACTCACCAAGCCCCCAAGTAGAGACCATCGAGACCACGCCCACCGCGTGACCTCGACTCCTACTTCCCACATCGACGAGGTTGGAGACCTCTGGTACGACGTGGACGATCACGGCGAGAATCGCCGCACCCGCTGGCGTCGTCGAACTCGCGCACGGGCGATCGCCAAGATCGACGATCCGGCTCAACAGTCCGACTCCATCTCGGCACTTCGACGAGTGACCACCTGCGGACTCGCGCTGCGACCGGACGTGACCATACGAAACCACCAAGGCCGCTGCTACGCCGCAGGGCTGACCGCGTGCGGCAATATCTGGACCTGTCCCACCTGCGCAGCTCGTATCCGCGCGCGACGCGAAACCGAAGTCGAAGGCGCCCTTGACACACACGTCGCCGGCGGCGGCACAATCGGCATGTTGACCCTGACACTCCAACACGACGCCTCGATGCCCCTCGCCAAGACGATCAAAAGTCTCAACCACGCCTGGCAGCGCCTACAACAGCGGCGACGCTTCCAACCCCTCTACATGACCCTGACAGGCACGATCGCGACCTTAGAGATAACGACCGGCACCGGCAACGCCGGTTGGCACCCACACCTACACATCCTCTTACTCGTCGGACCAGACATCGACGAAGACACCGTGAACGCAGCCGCCAACCGTCTGCGAGTCGCGTGGTCGCAGCTCGTCAACAAAAAAACGACCGAGTACACGATCGAGCACGGCCTCAACCTGGTCTGGTTCGGCCACGAAAGCCACATCGCCGCTCGCTACGTCACCAAAATCGCCAAGGAAATCACCCTCACCGACACCAAGAGCGGAAACGACCCCTTTTCGCTCCTGGACATCACCGGCGTCAGGGGCGCTGGACGAGCTGCACGCTCGCCAGTACATCGAGTACGCCAACGCAACTCGCGGCAAGAGAGCCCACCGATGGAGTCGCGGACTCCGTGGCGTCCTGTCCCTGAAGCCCGAACTCACCGACGAAGAGTTGGCCCAAGAGAACGAAGAAGTCGGCGTCGAGGTACTCGTCATCGCCGGCGCATTCTGGAACTCCATCAGCGAAGTCGAACGACTGGCCTGGATTGAGTTCTGCGAAGCCCTACACCTCTTCTCCAGCGCCTAGAAGCCACCTCGGGAACTACGAAAACCGATTTCGTATCTTCCCAAGGGGCGCGAGCGCGAAGCCCTCTCCGCAGCTCGAAACAGCCCACAGAGTGTGGCCACTATTCACGACATCGTGATCACTCTCGATCCAACACGAAAAGAATCGCGACCACAACAGCAAGAATCAAAAGCAGCAGCACAACCACGAGCGCAAGCTCAACACTCACCGTCGTCCAGACCCACCGAAGAGCACCCATCGAGCGATCGTAGGTGAAGTGAGCCGCCGACGTCGGAAGCAAACCACTACGAAAGCATCGACGCCGGCGACGCACGCAATTTTACGAGACCTCAAAATTGCAGAGATCGACGAGGCACAACCACAGCTCTCTACGAAAACCTCCACCCAGCTGTGTTATCCTCCGATCGGCGGCCGCCACGATACTGCGCATAGTCCCTGATCAGAGCGCATGTTTGACTTCTCCACAAATACCGCGTACAGTCCATCCACAAGTGAACCGCCCATAATGTCCGTTATGTAAAGTTAGGTGTTTTCGAATCGAAAGGTGTAATCGCCCGTGTTTGACTGGGGCGATGCCGATTCTACTGGAACAGCCGAGAGTCGATCAGCTGGAAAATGTCATCAAAGTGTTATCTAACTGGCAGTACGACGGAGCGTCGGTGCAATTACATCCAGGTGACTTGGGATGGTCCTGGAGATTCGGTCCCGACGCGATTGCCGCGGCTTTACGGATCTGGACTCGAGACGAACAGATATTCGCCATGGGTTTCTTGGATAACTCGGATCTCCTCCGCCTGGCAATTGCCCCCGCGGCCGAGGGTGACCACGAGCTTGCCCGACAACTGGTAGCCGATGTAATGCGCCCGGAACGGGGCGTTCTGCCCTCCGGAAGGGCCTACGTGGAGGATCGAAGCGGGAAGTTGGTTCACGCCATGTTGCACGAAGCGGGATGGGAAGCCTGACGAGTCGTGGACTCCCCTATCTCGCGGTCTCTCCAGCCAGGTGGAGGATCCGGGTATTCGAATCGAAGTGGTGGACGCGGACCTCGTGCCGGCTCGAGTGGCCCTACAACGCGCCGCGTTCCCCAATTCAACGTTCACCGATGATCGTTGGCGAATGATGGCGTCGGGTGCGGCTTACGCCGATGGCCGTTGTCTGCTCGCCTTCGACGCCGACAACAACGCTGTTGCCACCATCACAGTGTGGTCGGCTGGCCACGGTAGACCGGGGTTGATTGAGCCCATGGGTTCAAGAACACCGAGGGCACGGATATGCCACGGCTATCACGCTTGCGGGAGCGGCGGCCCTTCGAGAGCTTGGCTCGTCCAGTGCAATCGTCTGTACCGATAGCGACAACGTGGCCGCCGTCGCCGCGTACGAGTCCCCTGGTTTTCAGGTGTTCCCCGAGGTCCGCGATTGGCGCCGCGACGCCTAGGAGATCCTTGAAGACTCCTCGTGTGCTTTTCGCTCAGTAACTTTCTAGGTAGCCCCCTATGCCGAACCTGTCTCTCACGCCGCGCCGACTCGGGCTGGCGCTCTCGTCAACGGTGGCCGGAGGATTCGTCGGGACACTGCTCCGAGCCTGGTTGAGCGGTCTCGAGCATCTTCCGAGTCCGCACGGGGCGGTGACATGGCCACAAGAGATTCCTTGGGTGCTGCTCGTCATCAACTTCGTCGGGGTGTACCTCGCCACGCGACTGCTGCGCGGTCCGCTTCGCCATCGAGATCCCAACGACCTCGCCCGAGTACTCGTGATTACCGGATTCTTTGGTGGACTGACCTCGTACTCGGGCCTGTTCGTTGATTTGGCAGCAATCTGGCATGTCTGTGTTGGTGGATGCCTCCTCGTCACCTTTGGCGCGATTGTGAGTGGTGTCGTGGCGGCCGAGCTGGGCCTATTGAGGCACCACCGATGACGCTTTTTCTCATCTCGGTCTTCGGGGGCATCGGCTGCGCCGTTCGGTATCTGGCCGAGTACGCCGTGCGGCGCCACCACCCCACAATTCGACCGTGGGCCACGGTGGCCGCCAACGCCATCGGGTGCGGTATTGCGGGCTTTGTTGCGTATCATTTTCTCGGTTCCGCTGACGGTCACCTTCGCGACGTCGTCATTACCGGGTTCTGCGGTGGACTAACGACGTTCTCGTCGGCTTTTGCCATTCCGGCCATCTTGCAACGCGAGCACCACTGGGGTTACTCCCTCGCGCTCATCACCACGACCCCGCTGGCGTGCACCGGACTGTTCGTCCTCGGGATGTCGCTAGCTCACTGAAGCCCTCCACCGGGTGCAGTCCTAGTTTTCACAAGACTCCTCTGATAACAACGCGATGTATCTTCGTCAAATGGAGCCCGCGCCGGAACTTATCCCCTTCACGGAGCGGTTCATACGGAGTTTCCTATCTGACGACACCAGCGCCGTGCTCGACTCCATCTCCAACCATCCGGGTTCCGTCTTAATCGGCACTGATGACGAAGAGTGGTACGAGGGATTTGACACGATCGCCGCGTACTTGCAGATCTACTTTGGCGAGCGCCTGGCGGACGGGAGCCTCCTGGGCTTTGAGATGGCGATGGACAGCGTCATTGCCTGGAAGGAAGGTTCCGTCGGCTGGATCGCGGCGCACTGTCGAGGGTCGACACCGCACGCTGGCGAGTTTTCCACTCGGTTCACATTCGTGGTTCACGAAGAAGGTCCTCACTGGCGCATTGTGCACTGGCACGCTTCGATCGCCATCACCAATGAGGCAATGTGGGGGCACACCATTACGACCTCGGTCGACGACATCCTGGCCCTGGTGAGGGACTACGAGTCTCCGTCTAAGGCCATGGCGAACGACGGGACCGTTGCCATCATGTTCACCGACGTCGTCGGCTCCACAGCACTCATGGAGGAGCTCGGCGAGCAGCAATGGATGGAGGTACTGGAGCGGCACTCCCACGTCGTGCATCAACAGACGGTCATCTTCGGCGGCACGGTTGTCAAGGCCCAGGGCGACGGTTTCATGCTCGCCTTTCCCGCCGTTGGTTCGGCCGCCGCATGCGCCGTTGCCTTGCAGCGGGGCCTGCTCGGAGGAGCCAGCGGTGTGACCCTGAAAGTGAGAATGGGAATCCACTGCGGCAACGCCAAGGCTGAGGGAGGAGATTTCTTCGGACGAACGGTGGTGTTCGCTGCGCGGTTGTCGAGCGAGGCGAGCGGAGGTGAAATTCTCATCTCTGAGAGCGCGGAGGAACAGTTGGGCGGTGCCTTTTACCTGGGCGAACCACGGACGCTCGCCCTAAAGGGTCTGGCCGGCGATCACCAGGCGACACCCGTGTTGTGGCAATAGAGGGAACGGCCGCCAGCAGCGCCAACTCCCAAGCGTCTCGATCCGGAATCACGAGCGAGTCGTGTCTCGGAATCAATGACCGGGTAGATTCTCGTCGGGGGTTACATCGACATGGACAGTACGACGACCAGCGACGTCATGCCAAGCGCGCCGACGCGCCAGAAGATTCAAGTCGTGCCCTTGGCAGCGCTGCCCGTTGTCGGTGCAGCCGTATTGTTCGTCGCCCTCTCGATCGGCTTCAACTTGCAATGGGGTTTGATGTTCAATCACGTCGTCGGTGGCGGATTGTGGACGGGCATCGACCTCTTCGTTGGACTGGTCATTGGCCCGATTCTCGGCCGACTTTCGATACCGGCTCGCGCTGAGTTCTCCGCCAGATTCATGCCCAAGATGGTCGTCATCATGCCAACCGTCGTTATGATGACCCTCGCGACGGGATTCCAGGTGGCTCGCAACGCCGGGAATCTCGCGGCATCTAGCCCCAATCATGCCTGGCTCATCGTCTCATTCTGCGTGGTGGGCATCATGGCGGTAATCGCACTAGGTGTACTCGAGCCAGCGAACATCGCGGTCCTGTACGAAATGAACAAGGCGGCGCCGAACGGCGAGCGAATTGGACGCCTAATGAAACGTTTCATCTATACGGCGGGCATTACCGGGGTGATGCAGATCGCCACGCTGGTCATCATGACCAGATTGGCCTCACGATGAGTGCGGCGATTCCCCCCGCCCCATCACTCGACGCAGATCGCCCATATCCGCCTATCGGTTGGCTCTCAACAGGCGCGCTCGCGTGCGTCGTGGTGGGAGGCATCATCCTCGCCTCCTACGCACCGCGCGTGGCGCCACTACCGCTCGCTACTGCACTTCTCTGCGTGGCAGCCGTGCTACTGACGGCAGCCGGCGTACTACTCTCTCGTCTTCGCCGCTTCTCGTGGAAGACATTTGGGAGTGTCTTCAAGTGGGCGTTGCTCGCCTACGCCATCACCTCAGGAATGATCGAATTTGCCTTTGTCCGTGATCACACTCGTGGGTCGCCACTCGTACTCGTAACACTGATGCTCGTAATTTTCGCGCTCAGTGTGCCAACGACCATCGCCTTTACCGTTGCGCGTTTCGCCGATCTCGACTAGGACGCGGATCAACCCTGAGCGAGCCTTTCCTTTGCGGCGCGCACCACCCACTGGAACGTAGGATCCGGCTTATCCAAGAGTTCGGGGTGCCACTGCACCGCGACGATCGAACCGTCCGGCGTTTCGAACCCCTCGACGACGCCATCGGTCGCCTTGGCCGTCACGATGAGCCCCTCCCCCACTTCGTCCACCACTTGATGATGAAGCGAGTTCACTCCAATCTCTCCCTGGTAGAGACTCGCCGTGAGTGTCCCTTCCACCACGTTGACGCCATGAGTCGCCTCGTGTCCATCGACATCCCATTGGGGGTGACCGGCTCCATCGTCGAGTTCCACGTGTTGGCGCAGCGTTCCGCCAAAGACCACGTTCACTAACTGAAAACCGCGGCAGATGGCTAGAACGGGGATGCCCTTTGCTCGCGCGGCCGCCAGGAGGGCCAGCTCCCAAGCGTCTCGATCCGGTTCGACTGCGCCAAGATCAGGGTCCGGCTCTTGACCGTAGTGAGAGGGCTCCACGTCCGCGCCACCGGTGAGGACCAGGGCGTCTAAATGCGCCACCATCTCCTCGGCATCCGCGTCTCTCGTAAGTTCGACGGGCAATCCGCCCGCCAGGGCGATCGAGCACGGATAGTCGGAGAAATGAAGATCGAACTCGAGGCCGCTCATGGCCTTGGGGACGTTCGAACCCAGGGCGCGAGCGGACCAGCGCCGCCCCGAGATGCCAATCAGCGGACGATTCACAACTTCATCCTAGAGGCGGACGTCCCCTTCGTTGTACTGCGCGAACTCTTCTCTGAGGCCCTTTTAGAGGAACGGCAGGTACTCTCGTAGCTCCCAGTCGGTCATGGCCGCGGCGAAGCGCTGCCACTCGGTGCGCTTGACCGCGAGGTGCTGCGCGACCAGATCGGCGCCGATCGCCTCGACGAGTTCGGTGTCCGCCTCGAGCTCGTCGAGCGCCTCGCAGAGCGACGCGCGGCGCGCCCAGCGTGGCGTCGATCACGTCGAGTCCGTTGCCGCCCTCGGGCGGGCCGGGGTCGGTCTCGTTCTCGACGCCGAGGCGTGCCGCCTGCAGCACGGCGGCCAGCGCGACGTGGACCGGGGCCGCTCCGTCGCTCAGGCGGTGCTCGAGGCGGGCCCCGGCACCGCGTTCCTGGGCACGCGGATCGTCGCGCCTCGGTGGTCGTAGCCCCAGTTGCGCCAGTAGCCCGACAGCTGCGCGGGCTTCAGGCGCTTGTAGGCGTTGACGGTCGGGCGCACAGATGCCCGCGAGCGCACGGTGGTGCTCAAGAGCCCGCCGATGCAGTGCTTGGCCAGCGCTGAGAGCCGTCGTCTGGCCTCGTGGTCGTTGATCGACGTTCGGACCCGTCGTCGGTTGCAAGCTGAGGTTGAGGTGCAGGCCCGAGCCGCCCCGATCGCCGAAGCGGCTGCCGAGGAACGTGAGGAGGAAGCCGCGCTGCGGCGACCTCGCGCGCGAGCACCTTGAACAAGAAGACGTCGTCGGCGGCTCGAAGCGCGTCGTCGTAGCGCAGCGTGAGCTCGAACTGCCGTGTGTCGTACTCGGAGTTGACCGACTCGAGCGGAAGCTCGGCCTGCGCGCGGCATTCCAGATGTCGTCGATCACACCGTGGGGGTCGACCGCGGTGCCCGTGCCGTAGACGAAGGCGCCGGGCGTGTCGATCGGGCGGAAGCCGCCGTCGCCGTCGGGCTCCAACAGGTACGCCTCGAGCTCGATCCCCGCAGGGGCTCCAGGCCTCGTTCGTCCCAGTCGGCGATGGCGCGCCGCAGCGCGGCGCGCGGCGAGACCGACAAGGGCTGTCCGTTCGCGTCGAGGTCCGCGACGACGACCGGTACCGTCCTCCCAGCCCGGGCGGAGGTCGGCGAGGTCGAAGCGCGCCTCCAAGTCGGGCAGGCCGCGCTCCAGTAGCGAGCCCGGTCGTGTCGGGCGTCATCTCGCGGTCGTAGCCGAGCGCCCAGGTGCCCGTGCAGTGCCGCACGCCGTGGTCGGCGAGGTGCGCCGGGACGTACTTGCCCCGCGGCAGGCCCAGGTGGTCGGGCCACAGCACGCGGACGCGGTCGAACGAACTCGTCCTCTCGCCCCCGCGGTCGACCGCTGGCGAAAGGTACCACGGCGCGAGTGCCCGAAGCCGTCTGTACAAGTCGTGGAGGATCGTTTAGATTGCAAACGACTCTCGGGAGGCGCGTGGAGTTGCGTCGCGTACTGCTCGACGGGAGCGCCCGTGCGAGGTCGTGCGCGACGGCGATCGCTGGTCGCGCCCGACGGGCGTCGCGTCGAGGTCGCGAGCGCGGCCCACCTACCGCCCGTCGAGCCGACGCAAGATCCTGTGCTGTCACCTGAACCACGTCTCGCGCGTGCGCGAGTTCCAGATCCAGCTGCCGCCCGCGCCCACGTACTTCCACAAGCCGGTCTCGGCGCTCAACTCCCACGGCGGCGAGGTCGTCCGGCCCTCCAACTGCCAGTGGCTGAACCTCGAGGGCGAGGTCGCGATCGTGATCGGACGCACGGCGCGCAACGTCGCCCTCGCCGAGCCGCGCGACTGCATCGCGGGCTACACGATCGCCAACGACTTCGGCCTGCACGACTTCCGCGACACCGACGCCGGCTCGATGCTGCGCGTGAAGGGCGCCGACACGCTGTGCCCGCTCGGCCCGGGCCTCGTCACCGACTGGGACTTCAACACAAGTCGATCCGGACGCAGCGTGAACGGCGACGTGCGTCAGGACGGCTCGACCGACGAGATGGCCTGGGACATGCACTACCTCGTCGCCGACCTCGCCCGGCTCATCACGCTCGTGCCCGGCGACGTCATCCTCTCGGGCACGCCCGCGATCTCGCGGCCCGTCGCAACCCGGTGACGTCGTCAGGTCGACGTCGAGGGGCTCGGCGAACTCTGACAATCACATCGTCGACGGGCCCGCGCCGGTGAGCGACGAGGTCGGCGCCCAGCCGACCGAGACCGAGGAGGTGCGCTCGACGGCGCTCGGCGGCGACTGGGAGCACCGCGGCGAGCGCCGGCCGAACCCGACGACGCGCGACCAGCTCCCCTACCCCAGGTGCGCCCTAGGTTCGAGTCGTGAGCGCACGACGCGCGTCGACGGTCGGCGGCGTCGAGGTCGCCCTGGACCACTACATCGGCGGCGAGCGCGTCGGCTCACCGCGCACGTTCGAGGACCGCTCGCCGCTCGACTGGTCGCTCAAGCTGGCGAGGTCGCACGCGGCGGTGCGGCGACGCCGACTCGCGCATCGGGGCCGCCGGCGCGGCGTTCCCGGCGTGGGCCGGCGCTCTCGGCCACGAGACGCGGCTGCGTACCTCGCATCGCCTCGCCGACCTGATCGACGACAACGTCGAGGCGCTCGCGACCGTCGAGTGCCTCGACATGGCGATGCTCCACGAGAGCCTGCGCCTGCGGGTGATCGGACGGGGGGCGAGGAACTTCCGCGCGTACGCGGACCTGGCCGCGGCCTACGAGCCGCGTCGGTGGTCCTCCAACGGCACCGCACAACACGGTGCTGCGCATGCCCGCCGGTCCGACCGTCGTGATCACGCCGTGGAACGCGCCGTTCATGCTCTCGACGTGGAAGTGCGCGCCCGCGCTCGCCGCGGGCAACACCGTCGTGCTGAAGCCCGCGGAGTGGTCGCCGCTCAGCTGCTCGATGCTGTGCGACCTCGCCGAGCGAGGCCGGGATGCCGCCGGGCGTCTTCAACGTGGTCCAGGGGATCGGCGGCGAGGTGGGGGCCGCCCTCGTCGCCGACCCGCGCGTGCGGCGCATCTGCTTCACCGGCTCGCCGGAGACCGGCCGCTCGATCGGCGATCGCGGCCGCGACGAACCTCGTGCCGTTCACCGCCGAGCTCGGCGGCAAGGGCCCGCTCATGCGTCTTCGCCGACGCCGACCTCGACGCCGCGGCCGAGACGGCGGCGCGGATGTACGACGACGCCGGGCAGGTCTGCCTCGCCGGCACGCGGCTGCTCGTCGAGGCGTCGGTGCGCGACGAGTTTCTTCGCGCGGTTCGAGGCCGCCACCGACGCGCACGTCCTCGGCGACACCGCGAGACCCGACGACGACGATCTCGCCGCTCATCCACCCCGACCACCTCGCGCGCGTCGAGGGGTTCGTGGAGCGCGCGCGGGCCGCAGGCGACACGGTCGTCTTCGGCGGCGAGCGCTGGAAGGACGACGGGCTCTGGTACGAGCCGACGCTCGTCGTGCCGCGCTCCAACGACGCCGAGATCGTCCAGCCCGAGGTCTTCGGGCCGGTGCTCACGCTCCAGAGCTTCGACGACGAGGACGAGGCGATCGCGCTCGCGAACTCCACGCGCTACGGGCTCTCCGCGATGGTGTTCACCGCCGACGAAGCGCGCCGGCCGCCTGAGCGAGGCGATCCGCGCGGGGACGGTCTGGACGAACTGCTTCTTGGTGCGCGACCTCACCGCCCCGTTCGGCGGGGCCGGCATCAGCGGGATCGGCCGCGAGGGCGGCGACTACGCGCTCGACTTCTACAGCGAGCTCAAGACCGCCCAGGTGAAGGAGGGGACCACCCATGGGTGAGATCGTCGGCGCCGCGGTGCTCGCGCACGTCCCGACCATCGTGCTGCCCGACGACGTGCGGCGCGCCCTCAACGACGGCAAGGAGTCCACGCTCTACACCGGGCTGCACGAAGTGCGCCGCGAGGTCCTCGACGTGCTGGCGCCCGACCTCGTCGTCGTCTTCGACTCGCACTGGTTCACGACCGTCGAGTTCGTCGTCGCCGCCCAGGCGCGCCGCACGGGCCGCTACACCTCCGAGGAGCTGCCCCGCGGCATGTCCAGGTCCCCTACGACATCCAGGGCGACCCCGAGTTCGCCGAGGCGCTCGGCAGAGGCCGACGCCATCGAGGACTGCTGGATCACCGCGATCGACGACGAGTACCTGCCCGATCCACTACCCGACGATCAACCTCCTGGGCTTCCTCCAGGGCGACGAGCGCTGGGTGTCGGTCGGCGTCGGCCAGACCGGCCGAGAGCCGCGACTTCCCGGCCGTCGGGACGGTGCGTCGCCCGGGCCGTCGCCCGATCGACCGGCGCGTCGTTCGTGATCGGCTCGGGCGCGCTCAGCCACACGTTCTGGCCGCTGCGCGAGCTGCGCGCGCACGAGGCCGCCGGCGAGGAGCACATCTTCACCAAGGAGGCGCGCGCCGCGGACCACGAGGTGCTCGACGCCTGGGGCGCGGCGACCACGCCGCGTCATCGACGAGATGGCCGAGTACATGCGGTCCGCCCCGAGGGCCGCTTCGCCCACTACCTGATGATGGTCGGCGCCATCGGCGGCCGCGACTGCACCGCGCCGGGACGGCGGTACTCGGCCTACGAGAACGCGATCGGCACGGGCCAGGTCCACGTCGTGTTCGACCGGCCCGACCAACGGGTGGACGGCGGCGATGACGTCGAGGGGCTGCCCTTCCCGCGCACCGCGACCGGGCGCGCCTCGATCCTGCCGCCCGCTGCCGTGGCACTACTCGGGCGACCTGCTCACCGTCGAGTACCGCACCGACCCCGCCGCGTGCGCGCGCTCTTGCCCGACGAGCTCGACCTCCCCCACGACGACGAGGACCCCGGTGCGGTCGCCTTCATCTGGGCGGACTGGCAGGGCTGCAGCGACGACGGCGCCGAGCTCGACGACCCGATCCGCTCCAGTACAAGGAGGCGTTCGTCGTCGTGCGTTGCCGCTGGCGCGACCAGCTGTGGTCGCTGCGTGTTCATCTGGGTCGACAAGGACTTCGCGATGGTCCGCGGGCACCTCCAGGGGTACCCGAAGAAGCTCGGCTCCGATGCAGCTGACGCGGCCGGTCACCGTCGGCGCAGGCGGCCCGCGACTCGAGGCCGGCGGCCAGGTTCGGCATGACGCTCGCCGCCTACGACCGCCGCCTCGCCCAACGCGACGGTGACGCTCGGCCGGCGACCGGCGGCGCCAACGGATTCGTCAACGGCCACGCGATGCTGCACCACCGCTGGTTCCCTCGCATCGAACTCGACGGCGCCGACACGCTCGACGAGGTCGTCACGATGGCGGGCGTCGACGTCGACCTCGGACCGGCCTGGGGTGGGACGGCGACGCTCGAAGTCTTCGACTCCCCCAGCGAGGAACTGTCGCGCCTCGCGCCCCACGAGATCCTCGGCGGCTACTTGCGCTGCGTCGGCACGACGTTCGCCGGCGGCACGACCCTGCGAGGGCCGACATGTGCCGACGCATGGCCGGCTCCCCGGCACGTCGTCCTGCAGGCCGAGAAGGACATCAAGGCGCGCCTGAAGGGACCAACACTTCGACTTCACAGCGATGAGCGCCGTCTCCAACATCTATCGAGCCGGCTCGGCCGTGCGCAATCACATGGAGCGCAGGTGCTCGCCGAGTACGACCTCAGCTGGGTCGCCTTCACCGTTCTGTGGGTGCTCTGGATATGGGGCACGCAAGAGACCGGACACGTCGCCGACGAGGCGGGCATCACCAAGGGGACGCTGACCGGGGTCATCAAGACGCTGCAGACGCGAAAGCTCATCCGGCGTATCCCCCACAGCGACGACCGACGCCGGGTCTCCATCGGACTCTCCAAAGCCGGTGAGCAACTCATCGAGCGCGTCTTTCCCGAGTTCAACGGTCACGAGACACTGGCCGTGAGCGCACTCAGTGCCGAGGACCAGCAAGAACTCGCGCGTCTGTTGCGGCTCGTCCTGCGGACCATCAGCGACACGGACGAGGCGGACCCCACCCCGGCTTAGCGCTGGGCTATGTTCGTTCGCTCATCGCTTCGCATCGGCGGTCGCGATGAGGTGTCGCGCAGCGCGAGCCTCGTCGACTCGCGAGACCGGTGTGTTCTGGGGGGCGCGATGCAAAGAGTTCGGATCGCTCTCGGCGGCGCTGGCGATTCGCTCGATGGCTTGCGCGAGAGCCTCCAGGGTCTGCACACTCTCGGTCTCGGTCGGCTCAAACATGAGCGCCTCGTCCACGATGAGTGGGAAGTAGACGGTCGGCGAATGGAATCCCTCGTCGAGTAGGGCCTTGGCGACATCGAGCCCCCGCACGCCGAACTTCGTCTTGAGTTGGGTCGCCTGCAGCGTGCACTCGTGCATACACACTCGGTCATAGGCGGCGGGCAAGATCGCGCGCAAACGGTGACGCAACCAGTTGGCGTTCAACACGGCGTGCTGGGCCACGCGCGTCAAACCGTCCCCACCGTGCACGTCGATATAGGCGAGAGCTCGCGCCAGGACAACGGCGTTGCCGTGCCATCCGTGTACCCGACCGATGGATCGAGCAGGTGTGATCCACGCGAACGACCCGTCAGCCTGTTTGGTGGCCTTCGGCCCGGGCAGGAACTCCGCCAGCCGCGAGGCGACCGCCACGGGTCCCGCACCGGGTCCCCCACCACCGTGGGGGGTGGCAAAGGTCTTATGCAGGTTCATGTGAACAATGTCAAAGCCCATGTCACCGGGTCGCACGGCCCCCAGGATGGCGTTCAGGTTCGCCCCGTCGTAGTAGAGCAGTCCGCCCACGTCGTGCACTGCGAGTGCGATCTCGATGATCTCCTCCTCAAAGAGGCCCACCGTGTTGGGGTTCGTGAGCATGATGCCCGCCACGTCGGGCCCGAGGACCGACTTCAGCGCTTCTAAGGTCGACCAGACCGCGGTCGTTGGTCGGAACGGTCGTCACCTCGTATCCGCCCAGGGTGACCGACGCCGGATTGGTGCCGTGCGCGGAGTCGGGGATAATGACTCGCCGGCGATCGTCGCCATTGGCTTCGTGGAACGCGCGCATGAGGAGCAAGCCGGTTAGCTCTCCGGCCGCCCCGGCGGCCGGTTGGAGAGTCGCGGCGCTCATGCCCGTGATCGCACAGAGTTTTTCTTCCAGGGTCGCCATGATCTCGAGCCAGCCTTGGCTGAGCGACGCGGGCGCTCCGGGATGCACCGCGTTCAGCCCGGCGTCGTTGGCGATGGCGTCGCAGAACTTCGGGTTGTACTTCATCGTGCACGATCCCAGCGGATACATGCCCAGATCAACCGAGAACTGGCGGTGCGAGAGTCGGGTGAAGTGGCCCACCAGGTCCCGCTCGGAGACTTCGGCCACCGCCACGATGTCGTCGTTGAGGTGGATACTGGGCACCATCTCATCCAGGGTCAGAGCCGGGACGCCCGTAGTACGCAGTTGGTAGGCGGAACGCCCGGACACCGACATCTCGAACAGAGTTGGCTCAGTTTCATGACCCATGAGCGGCGCTGAAGCGGCTCGTCCTCCCGGTGCGACCGTGCTCACGCGAGAACTTCCTTGATGGCACTGACGTAGCGATCGAGTTCGTCTTTGGTGCGACGTTCTGTGACCGTCACGAGCAGCACGTGGTCATTCTCGCCCTCGATCGAGGGATCGCGTCCTTGACATAGTTCGCCGACCGCCAGACCGGCCAGCACGCCGTGATCGGCCATGCGTTCAATCACCTCGTTGGCCGGTCGTGTGAGATGCAGCGCGAACTCTCGAAAGAACGGCTGGTCGCATTCGGTACGAACGCCGTCCAGGGCCACAAGTTGATCAAAGAGATAGTGCGCGCCCCGGGCACAGCGCGTCGCGATCTCGCGCAGACCAAACGTGCCGAGCCAGCCCAGCTGGATCGCCGAGGTCACGGCCATGAGCGTCTGATTAGTACAGACGTTCGACGTCGCCTTTTCGCGTCGGATGTCTTGCTCGCGAGCGCGCAGCGTCGTGACGAAGGCCCGCCGATCACTAGAGTCGACCGTCTCACCGACGATGCGACCCGGCAGGCGACGCACTTGCGCGTCGCTGCACGCAAACAGCCCGAGGTAGGGCCCGCCAAAGCACAGCGCCGTCCCGAAGGCCTGGCCTTCGCCTACGAAGACGTCCGCACCCCACTGGCCCGCGGTCTTGAGAACGCCGGCGGCCACGGGGTCAGCGCCGACGATGAAGAGGGCTCCCTCGCGCGTGGCCAGATCTTTGGCCGCTGAGAGATCCTCCAGGACACCCAAGTAGTTGGGGTAGGCAGCGACGATCGCCGCCGCACCCGTCACGTCCACACTCGACCAGTCCGTCACCCCATTGCGCAAGGGGACCTCGATGATCTCGTGTCCCGTGCCGTGGGCAAACGTGCGAGCCACTGTACGCCAGTGCGGATGAACGCCCGACGAGATCACCATGCGCTGGCGATCGGTGGCGCCGTGAGCCATGTTGAGCGCCTCGACGAGAGACGTCGCGGCGTCGTAGAGCGACGCGTTGGAGATGGGCAGTCCACTCAGGCGAGCGATCAACGTCTGATACTCGAAGATGGCTTGGAGTACGCCCTGGGCCACTTCGGGTTGATACGGCGTGTAGGCGGTCACGAACTCCGAACGACTGGCGAGAGCCTTCACCACGGCGGGCACTTCGTGGTCGTACGCTCCCCCGCCCGCGTAACAGGTCAGGTTCGTCGCCCGTGCGGGGTTGGCCGCCGCATAGGTCGCGAAGATTGCCGCCACGTCGGGCTCGCTCAGGCCAGGGTCAATGTCGAGGCCCCCCGAGAGGCGAACCGCGTCCGGAATATGAGCGAAGAGATCGTCCAGTGAGTCCATGCCCAAGAACTCCAGCATCGACTCGACGTCGTCCTTCGTGTGCGGGAGATAGTCGGCCACTACGACGCCTTGTGCACGAAGGGTAACGCCACGACTTCGGCCTCGATCTCTCGCCCGCGCAGGCGTACCGCGACGGGTTGACCGGGTGCGAGCCCCGGCTCCAGCAGTCCCATGCCGATTCCGTGACCGAGTACCGGTGAGAAGTTGCCCGACGACAGGGTGCCCACGACATCGCCCTCTACGGCAACCTCGCCGCCATCGCGCAGCGGTTGGCGATCGGACGTCGCCACTCCGGTGAGAAGTCGCGCGACGCCACGGTCGTGCTCGCGCTCCACCGCCGAGCGACCACGAAACGTGTCCTTCTTCCAGCCCAGAACCCAGCCCAGACCGGCCTCAAGGGTGGTGGAGGTGTCCGTGAGCTCGTGCCCGTAGAGGGGAAGTGCGGCCTCCAGGCGCAGGGTGTCGCGCGCGCCCAGGCCCGCCGGGGTGATCTCGGCGGCGATCAGCGAGCGAAAGATCTCTTCGGCCACTTCATTGGGGGCCGCGATCTCGAGTCCGGCCTCACCCGTGTAGCCCGTGCCCGCCACGCGGACTTCCACTCCGCGGTAGGCAAAACGCTCGACGCGAAATCGGCCCACCTCGCCAAAGCGAGGATCGACCGTGGCCGCTTTGGCCCGGGCGTTCGGTCCCTGAATAGCGAGCACACAGCGTTCAGACGTGACGTCGTGGCCGCCCGGCAACGCCGAGGTGACGCCCTCGGTGTTCGAGGCGTTGGGCATGACGTCAAACTCGTTGGTGCCGACCCACCACACGATGATGTCGTCAACGACAAATCCGTTGTCATTCAACAGGTGCGTGTACTGCGCTCGTCCCGGATCGACCTTATTGAGGTCGTTGGTGAGGGTTGACTGCAGGGCCTCGAACATCTCGGGTCCATCGCAGCGAACGGTTCCTAAATGACTAACGTCAAAGACGACCGCATCGTGACGGCACGCGAGGTGCTCGGCGACGGTACCGGTCGCGTACTGCAGGGGCATCTCCCACCCGCCGAAGGGGACGATCTTGGCGCCCAACTCCACGTGCAGGTCGTACAGATAGGGACGGCGATCCAACGGTGCTCCTTAAGCGGCTCGACCATCCACGATACGCAGATCGTGCGAGCGAAGCAGTTGGTGATAGTCGCGCTGATAGACGACGAGCAACTCAATCTCGGGGTACAGGTCACGGAAGCGACGAATCTTGCGATTCTTCTTGGTCACCAGACGCTGTTCGAGAACGGTGAGCTCGATGAAGAGCCGTTGGGTCGGCAGGTAGAAGTCGGGACGAAAGCCTCGTACCGGCGTGCCACGCTCATCCCACTCGAGGGGGAACTCAATAGGTTCGTAGGACCACTCCAGCCCGTAGAGACTGAGAAGTTGAGAAAAGATGCGCTCGCTCGGATGGGCGAATGGTTGGAGAACGCTGGATACCAAACTCGGGTGGCGACGACGGGCGTCGTCGCTCTCCATCGGAGACGTCACGCCGTGGCGGCCCCCTTCTCCGACTTTGTGAGATCTGTTTGGCTCATCATGATTCGCAGTTCGGCGACCACGTTGGCGAGAGGAACGATGTTAAAGACACCCTGGCCACCGCGCAGCAGGTCGACGAGGTCGCCGTCACTCGCAGCCAGTACCGAGCCGGAGTCGGAGAGCACCAGGCTGCTCGCGGCTAAGTCCTCGCCGAGCGAGTCGCGCAAGCACTCCACCGCTTGGCGAGCGCGGGCCAGAGAAACACCTGAATTGAGGAGCGATTTGATGACCTTCACCTGGAGAACGTCACCGTAGGAGTACGAGCGCTTGGAGCCGCTGCCGGACGCCGGGGTGATCGACGGCGTGATCAACTCCGTGCGCGCCCAGTAGTCCAACTGACGGTAGGTCACCCCGGTAAGGCGACAGACCGTCGGTCCGCTATAGCCGAATGTTGTAGAAGTCACTGTCATACGCACACCCTCCCGACCGAGGCCCATTCAGACTACCGCGAAGGACTACATCAGTGTAGTTATGGGAGAACGAGATGGCAAATTCTGCTCGAAGGCAGTGGGTCTGTAACACCCCTTAGCGAGATGGCCGCCAGGGCGTGAGCCGTCGGTGCCTCGGGGGTCGAATCGGCTCACGACCCAAATAAATCCGGCCGACCTAAGGCCGGCGAGGATGCCTCAGCGTGCAGGCGGGTGGGAATTCGCCCCGCCCGCCGCGCGGCGTAGCCCGCGCGCACGGCATCTCGCAGTGCCTCGGCCATCAAAACGGGCTCGAGCGCGCGGTTCATGGCTGAGGCGGCTAGTACCCCGTCACAGCCCAACTCCATCGCCAACGCGGCGTCCGAGGCGGTCCCCACCCCGGCGTCGAGCAGGATCGGTACCTCGACGCGCTCGGTGATGAGCGAGATGGCGTGGGGATTGCGAATGCCCAGGCCCGAGCCGATCGGTGAACCCAGGGGCATCACCGCCACGCAGCCCAACTGCTCGAGTCGCTGGGCCACGATCAAGTCATCAGAAGTGTACGCCCATACTTCGAAACCCCGCCGCACGAGCTCGGCGGCCGCGACGAGCGTCTCTGCGGTGTCGGGCAATAGCGTGAGGTCGTCGCCGATCACTTCGAGTTTCACGAGCGGAGTTTCGAAGGCTTCGCGCGCGAGTTCGGCGACCTTGATCGCCTCCTCCGCGCTGTAGCAGCCCGCCGTGTTCGGCAACAAGGTCACGTTCAGCCCCGTGAGCAGGTCGTAAATTGAACCTTCAACTTTAGGGTCAACTCGGCGCAGGGCCACGGTCGCGATCGTCGATTCTGACGCCTTGAGCGACGCTTCGAGAACGTCGAAGGAGCGAAATCCACCCGTGCCGACGACCAGTCGAGAGGTCGACGTCACCGAGCCAACGCTAAAGAGCTGTCCCACGGACCCAGCGTACCGGGGAGTCTTGATCGTTAGGGTTGGTGGGTGCAACCCGTCGTCGCCCTCGCTATCGCGGGCTCGGACTCAGGTGGTGGAGCCGGAGTTCAAGCCGATATCCGTTCGCTGAACGCCTTTGGCGTGTACGCAACAACCGCGCTCACGGCCGTCACGGCCCAGAACACTCGGGGCGTGAGCGCCGTGCAACTTATCGATGCCGACGTGGTCGAAGCCCAGGTTCGCGCCGTCGTCACCGACTTTGATGTGCGCGCCACCAAGACCGGCATGCTCGCGTCACCCGAGATCGTCGAGCGCGTCGCCTCACTGGCCAGGGAGGGCATACTCCCCCACCTCGTGGTCGATCCCGTCCTCGTGGCCACCAGCGGCGACGTTCTCATGGGCGAGGGCGGCGTGGAGGCGTATCGCGAGGCGCTCTTCCCGTTCGCGCAGCTGGTGACGCCCAACCTGCACGAAGCGGCGGTGCTGTGCGGACTCGATGCCCGTAACCTCTCCGATCTCGACGACGTTGTCACGGCCGCTCGCACCATCCTCTCCTGGGGTCCGCGCTACGTGTTGGTAAAAGGTGGACACCTGGAAAGGTCGGCCCACCCCGAACGCTCCCCCGATGTCTTGCTCAGTGCGAACGACCTCGCCGTTCTTGATGGACCACGCGTGGTGACCACCAACGATCACGGCACCGGGTGCTCGCTATCCTCGGCCATCGCGGCGGGGCTGGCGCTGGGACGCAGTATGCCCGACGCCGTGCGCGACGCGAAATCCTTCGTGCTCGCCGCCCTTGAGGGCGCTGCCGAGTGGCGCTTGGGCGAAGGGCGCGGTCCAATCGATCACTTAGGATGGAGTGAGTGAGCGATGTTCCCGAGGTTCCCCCCGCTCCGCGCCCTCCGTTAACAACCACAACGAGCCTCTGGCCCGCGGGGATGATTCTCGGCCTCGCGGTGGTCATGATTGGCGTCTTCCTCCTGGTGGACTTCGCGACCAACAAGGGGGTGGTCACTGTGCCCACAACCATTCCCACCGTCGTGGGCGGTCTGCCGATCGACGCTAAACCCGGGCCGGCGCTGCAGTACTGCCTACAGAGCGAAGAGGTCCCGAGCAACCTCAATAACGCCTTCATAGTGCCCAAGAACACAGTTCCTGAACCCGGTGCCAATACCCCGGACCTGGGGGCGGGTGAGTACGACTGCTACGAACCGATGGCCACGAGCCACGCGACGTCCAACCAACTGGTGACGTTCTTTGACACCCAACTCGAGGCCCGTGGCTGGGGTCTGTTCTCTCGCACCGCCAGCAACGGCGAACCACAGTCCCTGTTTCAAAAAGCCGGCAGCGACGGTTTCTACTGGGAGCTCGGCATCACGGTCACCAAGTCGACCGCCGCCAAGGTCTACTGGAAGTTCACCATCTACCAGAACTCCGGCACTATCTAAGCGACGGCGACCAGCTCCTCGGCGGGAACGGGCGCTTCTTTGGTCACCGACGACCAGAGCAGCAGGTTCAGTGGGTAGATCACGTAGCCCACACGCGTCGCGGACGCCACACAGATCAAGCCGAGAAACACAATCGCGAGCAGTCCCAGGATCTGGGACAGCGCGAGGGGCCAGTGACGGCGTATGTACTTGGTGGCGAAGTACCCGCCAATGAGGAACGACACCGGCGCGAGGATGTGACCGAGAATCGGCATCCACGTGGTCAGAATGTGGCCCGGCAGCGCGCTGGCGGCGGGCGACGAGACGCCCGCGAGCCCCAGTGGGAACGCAAAGACATTGGCCATGAACGCGTTCGGTGCGCGCACGGCAAAGGGCACGGTCGTCACGATCACGATGGCCGCGATCCACGCCAACACTCTCTTCCAGGTTGAGCGACCCTCTCGATCGCGCGCGACGAGCAGGGCGCCGGCGGCCATGGGCCAGGCCGTGATCTTCATCGCGGCCGCCAGCCCCAGACTGATGCCGGCGAGATTCGACTGGCGACGTTGCAGGGCTGCGACGGCGAGCAACATCAGCGCAAGAATCGGCATGTCGTCGCCGCCGGTGGCAAAGAACAACGCCCCGGTCGGCAGAGCGATGAGGACCTGGGCTACACGAAGTTTCTGCTCCTTGGACGCGCGTAACAGCGCGAGGGCCCAGCCACTCACGATGATGCTCATCAACGTCATGATGATGCGCGCGTCGGTCAGACCTTTGCCCTTGTGCGTCACGGCGGAGGGCAGACCAAAGAGACCCATGAGGGGAAAGTACGGAAAGAACGACTCGAACTTGGGCAAGTCTTTGATGGCGCCCACCAACCGACCGTGTTCGTCGTACGTGTGATAGGGGTCTTTGCCCTTGCTGATGAGTTCGCCGGCTCTGGCAATCACGCCGACTTCGGGTTGCGCGTGGCGCCAGTGAGCTTCGAGCCCGAGCGGCGCGGCGACCGCCCCCACGATGACGACACTAAAGAGCACGAGTCGCACGAGGTGTTGACGCCGCACGATCACGCGCGCCAGCACGAAAGCCAAGAGTGCGGCCAGGGCGTAGGGCCCCATGGCGAGATACCCCCACTGCCACTGCGCCGCTTGGGATGAGGTCTCCGCGAGGGTGAGCGCAAAGCCCGCCGCCAGAAGGTACAACAGCCCGTCGCCCGTCAGCGCGTTGAGCGAGGTCCAACACGTGATCCCACGCAGTCGTGTGCGCGATACCGTCGCCAACATTGCGCCGAGTCTACCGGCGCCCATGATCATGCTTCGGGTTTCATCGAAGGCTCAAGACTGCGCGCCGCGCGGCGCAGAGGGTTCTTGGTGGGCGGCGGCACCGGACCGAGCAGGAACTCCTCAATGATCGTCAGGCACAGTTTCGTTCGCTCCTTGAGCACGCTGTGCGACGCGCCCGGGATGACGGCCAGCTGCGCCTCGGGCAACGCCTCGTAAAGGGCCACCGAGTGATCCAGCCGGGCGACGTCATCATCCCCCGACATCACCAGTACGGGGGTGGCGATATTGCGGAGTTCGTCGACGCTCAGTGCCGGCTCGCTCTTGACGAGAGCCAGGGACTTTTCCACCACGGCCGCCGCGTGTTCCACTCCATCCGGTGACACCCGCGCGAAGTCGACTGCGAACTCGGCGAAGCCCTCACTCTCGGGCGTGAAGTCCTTCATCGGCACGAGACCGTCGTAGTGAAAGTTACCCCCCACCAGAACGACACGACGTAGGAGGTCGGGTCGCCTGAGGGCCACGAGTAAGGCTACGTTGGCCCCGTCGCTGTGTCCGAGCAGGTACACGTGGCGTTGCAGGTGTTCGATGAAGGCGATCGTCTCGTCGGCCATCGCGTCGTAGCTGAAGGGCTCGTCGGTGTCCTTGGTCTTGCCATGTCCGCGACGATCAAACGCCGCGAGTTCGAACCTCTTGGACAGACCGGGCGCCAGTGGTCGAAGCAAGCTGTCGCTTTCCGATAGACCACCGTGTAGCAAAACGATGGTGGGACCCTTCCTCTTGGGCAACTTCACCCAGGTCGGATGCCCGTTGAGATCGATGCGCGCCACGAAGGAGATCGTAGGTGCTGGAACAACTGGTTCACCGCCTCGTCACGATGCGCGCCGACGACGGCGCCTGTCGTGGCCAGGGAACTAGCTGGCCGCGTAGAACGGGCTGAGCCAGATCTGACCGTTGTCACAGGGCTGAATCGGCGAGGGTGGGGTCAGACCAACCGTCGCGCCATCCGCGGCGAACTGCACGCTCATGGTGACGCCGTTCTCGCAAGCCTCGGTTCCGACCGCGACGTCGGAGTACGCCAGAGCAAAAGTCACCGACTGATTCTGGTTGAGAGTGACCGAACTCGGCGCACGATTGGCGGCACTCGTGAGATCACTGGCGGTGCCAGTCAGAAACTGAAAGTCGTTGCCCGCCTTGGGCACGTCGATCGGCTCAACGCTGAGCAACCCTCCCAACTTGTCTTGCAGCGTCACGAGGGGCCATCCGTCGACAGTGCACGTACCTGGCGTCGTCTTGGTCAACGTGACTGAGGCGTAGATGGTACCCGCCGCTCCCTGACCCTCGTTGTACGTACCCGAAAACGAACTTCCCGCACACGTGGAACTCACGAGCGTCGACGTCGTGGTGGTCGTTGACTGCGCAACGGTGGTGGTCGTGGACGTCGTCGTGGTGGTCGTGGTCGAGGTGTCGATGGCGTGGCGACTGAGGAGGTAGATCACGACGAAGGCGGCGAGCACGGCCACCGCGATGAGCCCGCGCCTCACGCCCCAAAGTCCTCGGGGCGCACCTGATCGAGAAACTCTCGCAGTTGCGCCACGAGATCAGCTTCGTCGGACGCATCAAGCTCGACGAACCCGTCCTCGTCCTCGTCCTCGTCGTTCGAGGTCAACAACATGACCTTTCCTTCGGCCTCCATGAGGTCATCACTCACCAGGATGGGCGCCCCCACACGTAGCGCGAGCGCCACGGCGTCGCTGGGGCGCGAACTCACCACGATTTCGTCGCCGCTACGCACGAGTCGAAGGTTGGCGAAGAATGTGTTGTCCACCAGGTCCACAATCTCGACCGAGAACACTTGGGCCCCGAGAGCGCTGATGACATGCCCGAGAAGATCGTGCGACATCGGGCGAGGCGCTTCGACACCTTGGAGTGCGTAGGCGATCGCGGCGGCTTCGGGCGCGCCGATGAAGATGCAGAGCACGCGCTCTCCACCCACCTCTTCGAGAAGCAGCAGCGGGGTCGACGATCCCACGTCGACACGCACCGCGCGCAACACCACCTCAATCATGAGGCCAGCCTAGACCCCTCACCTCAAATTCCTAGGTCTGGGCCAGGTAGTCGAGGAGTTCACGCTCGACAAGAACGTTGCGCAGCGCGGCGACCTCTCGCGCCACGTCGGAGGTGATTTCGCGCACCTGTTCGGTCGAGTACTCGGTGGTTCCTTGGCGCAGCGGAACGGTCAGGTCGTCAACGACCCCGACCTCACGTTCGGCCACCCGTCTCAGGGAGCCGAGGAGTCGCGGATCCACGCCGCGACTCAACAGCGCCCGCGAGTGAGCGGCGACGCGCACGTCGAGCGCGCTAAAAACCGTTTCACCGTTGCGTGAGACGGCCGACACCAGTCCGAGTGCGTGCAGATGATTGAACTCCACGGGTGACAGCCCGGTCGTCGCGAGCAGTTCGGCGCCCGAGAAATACTCTTTGACCGGTGCGGGAGGGTCGTCATCGCTCGTCGATGAGTCGACCACCGTCAAGTTCGGACGCGTCGGGGTGATGGACTGTGGCGCGGGCACGCTGATGACGCCTACCGCGGCCTCGCGCGCGGCGTGTCGTGCAGTGGACGTCGGAGTCGGCGGATCAAGGAGGCCTTGTTCGATGAGTCGCAGGCGCACTACACGCAGCGGCACGAACTCTTCTTGGGCCAGACGTATTGCTTCGCGCAAACACTCGACGTCCCGCTCGGAGTAGAGCCGATAGCCCTTGCGACTACGACTGGGCTGAACCAGCCCCTTATCTTCGTAGTAGCGAATCTTCGACAACTCCACCGAAGGGAACATCTTTCGAAGTTCGGCGTGCACTTCCCCGATGCGCATCACCCCAGGCGTCGCTTTCATCGTGTGGCCTCCCAAAACACCAACTTAAATTTTCCAATCTGCACCTCGTCGGCCGAGTGCAGGGTCGTCTCTTCGACACGTTTTCCATTCACGTACGTACCGTTAAGCGAGTTGAGATCGCGCAACGTTATGCGTCCGCTCGCGGTGCGCGTAAACACCGCGTGGTGACGCGAGACTGAGACGTCGTCCAACAACAGATCACTCGCCTCGTGGCGTCCCACGGTGGTCACGTCGCCATCCAATTCGATGCGCGTGCCCGCCTGTGGTCCCGCGGCAATCACCAATTCGTCACGGTGTTCACCTTGTGGTCCCCGATTGGCATCGGGATGCATGGCGTCGGGGGAACTCACGACCGGTACGGCGATCGTTTCGGGTGAGGATGACTCGTGCTGGGGAGCTCCGCACGACCAACAGAAGTTTGCGTTGGCGTTGAGAATCTCTCCACAGCGTCGGCAGTTCACGGACCTCACACTAGTGAACTTTGAAAAAAGACGCCTGGGTTAGTTGTTGGTCAGTCCCCCATAGGCCGCGGCGTCGAGGAGTGCGTCGTAGTCACCACTCGAGGTCGTGGTGATCTCGCACAACCACCCCTCGCCGTAGGGATCAGAGTTCACGAGTTCCGGCGAGTCCTTGAGGGCGTCGTTCACCGCGGTGACGATGCCACTCACCGGTGCGTAGATCTCCGACACCGACTTCGTCGACTCGACTTCGCCCAGCACACCGCCCACACTGACTTCGGTGTTGAGCTGGGGCAGGTCGACGAACACAACGTCGCCCAGCGCATCTTGGGCGTAGTCGGTGATGCCCACGCGCACAACCAGTACGTTGGCGCGGGCCCACTCATGGTCACTGGAGTAACGAAGATCGCTGGGTATCTGCATGCGAGTCAACTTACACAATCCGACGACTGGCCCGCCCCACGCGCAGGGCGGCGAGCGCCGGTCGCACGTACCCAATGAGCACAATCCACGACAGCGTCAGTCCGCAGGATCCGATAATCCAACAGGCGATTCGGGCGTCGTGCTGCCAGGTCGACAAGGGAGCGTGGTGCGCGTTTGATGTCAACAGAAACAAGGGAAACGTGAACATCAGGGCAAACGTTGAGACTTTTCCCCACCACAGGACATCGATGCGCGCAGCCCCCAACGCCGCCAACACCAGGGTCAGGACTGAGACAATCACTTCGCGCGAGAGCGACAACAGGGCGAACCACCACGGCACGCCCCCGGCTGCGGCGACGGCGATGAGACCCGCAATAACCAGAATGCGGTCAGCGGTGGGATCGAAGATCTTGCCCACGTTGGAGACCTGATGCCAGCGTCGGGCGACGTAGCCATCAATCCAGTCGGTGGCGCCGAGTGCGCCGAGGAGCCACGCCGCAGTGGCGCGATGGCCCGTGCCGAAGAGGAGCCACAAGAAGACGGGTAGCGCCAGCAGGCGCACCAACGTGATGGCATTTGGCCACGTCAGCCACCCCGCGTCGTCGTCGCTCACGAACGAAGCGTATTGCTACGCGACCGTGATTGACTGATCGAGGTATACGTCTTGGACCGCGTGGATGATCTCGGCGCCATCGTCGATCGGCCGCTGAAACGCCTTGCGGCCCAGGATCAGACCCTGTCCGCCCGCGCGCTTGTTGATGACGGCGGTGCGCACCGCCGCCGCCAGGTCGTTGCCGCCTTTGGACTCACCACCGGAGTTGATCAGGCCAATGCGACCCGCGTAGCAGTTGACGACCTGCCAACGCGTGAGATCGATGGGGTTGTCCGTCGTCAGTTCCGAGTAGACGCGAGGGTCGGTCTTGCCGAAGTTGACCGCGTTATAGCCCCCGTTGTTCACGGGCTGCTTCTGCTTGATGATGTCGGCCTCGATCGTCAC
Source organism: uncultured Acidimicrobiaceae bacterium (assembly GCA_963844615.1). Taxonomy (GTDB): domain Bacteria; phylum Actinomycetota; class Acidimicrobiia; order Acidimicrobiales; family RAAP-2; genus RAAP-2. The sequence continues at coordinate 595,189 of CAWJOZ010000001.1, forward strand.
GCCGAGGTGGTTACCCTGGCCCGTGAGGTCGGCGCTCAACTCGTAGTCCACGCCGTCCTTGATGAACGCCTCGTTGCGCAGATAGCACCACAGCACCGTGAAGAGACCCAAGCGGTGCGCCTCTTCAAAGGCGACCCGGACCTCTTCGATTTGATGGACCGACCCCTCGGAGCCGAAGTAGATGGTCGCACCCACGCCCACCGCACCGAGATCGAAGGCCTGACGCACCGACGCAAAGAACTGCTGGTCGTAGGTCGTGGGGTAGCGCAAGAGGTCGTTGTGGTTCAGCTTGACGATGAAGGGGATCTTGTGGATGTAGCGACGACTGACAATGCCGAGATTTCCCAATGTCGTGGCGATCGCGCTGCAGTCGCCCGCGATGGCGAGATCGCACAGACGCGCGGGATCGAAGTACTCGGGGTTGGGCGTAAAGCTGGCGGCCGCGGAGTGTTCGATGCCCTGGTCGACGGGCAGGATCGACAGGTACCCGGTCCCCCCCAATCGGCCGTGGGCGTAGACCGTGCCGAGGTTTCGCAGCACGTTCGGGGTGCGGTCGCTATAGGTGAACACGTCGTCGAGGAACGTGGGTCCCGGTGGAATTAGCAGTTCCTTGGGAAACGCGGTGGCCTGGTGATCCAGCAGTAACGAGGCGTCGTTGCCCAAGAGCGCGGCTATGTCCATGGGCGAATCTTAACGGGTGTGCTTTGAGCCACTTACTGGCCGCCGCCGCGATCGCGCAGCTAGTCGACCTTCTTCTTCGACGTCGGCGTGACGCGTCGTTTGCGGTTCTTCCTCACCGCGAGAGTTCCCAGTTCGCTCAAGCGCTCGCGAGCGTCGTAGGCGTCGGGCTCGGCGAGCACCACCCGCGAGAAGAGCTCTCGGGCGGCTGTGGTGTCGCCCGCGCGGTCGTACACGTCGGCCAACGTGTACCAGAGGCGTACGTGGCGATAGGAGGGATTGCGCAGCATCTTCGTGGCCCCGGCCTTGGTGAGTAGCTCGATCGCCTCGCCGTAACGGCGCTGATCAGCCCAGGTAGCGGCCATCACGATGCGCCCCTCGGCCAACACGTCGGTGGAGGGTTCGTGCTCGAGAAGTTCCCTGTAGGTCTTTTCCACGGCGCGATAGCGATGCAGGGCCCGGTCGGCGTCCATCACGAGCGGGAGGTGTTGGGGATCCTGGGTAATTGTGAAGTGAGAACGGAGATGGATCTTGGCCATGGCCCACCGATCGGCGCGATAGGCGGCCAGCCCGGTCAGTTCGCGCACCGGTGCGACGCCCGGCGTCGCGTCCGCCACGATCCGCCCGAGTCGTAGAGCCTCTTCGTAGCGCTTGCGGTCGTAGGCTTCGGCCGCTCGGGTGAGCTGATGCACCATCTTCTCGCGCATGTACGCGGTCCCGATGAACGCCTTGCGCACGTCGGCGGCGACGTCGCCCGGGAGAGAGTACGGGGCTCCAGTACTGGTCTTGGTGGGAGCCGCGATCTTGGCCGGCCGCTCGACCCGCTCCCATGACGACTGAGGTTCCGGGGCCTTCGGTCGAACCTTGGCGGTCATCTCCTGACCGGTGCTCTCGATGTTGACCGCTCCCTTGCGAGCGACACTCCCCCAGCCCTTGGACCTGGCGTGCTCAGCCGCGTGCTGTCGTTGAAGTTGCTCGGGCGTGAGAGGGGCCGGCTCTCGTTCGCGCGACGGTCCCGCCGGACCCCGCGATGACGAGCGCGGGGCGCCCCGACCTACCGGCGCGCCTGGTCGACGCGGACGGGCACTGCGCGAGTCGCGCTCGTCATCGCGGGGACGGCGAGGCGAAGCAGTTCCGCGTCTATCTCGGTCGACTCCCTCGGGACGGCGTGGACGGGCACTGCGGGCGTCGCGCTCGTCGCCCCCACGCGCTCGACGTGTCGACGAGGAGCCGCGCGAGTCGCGCTCGCCACCTTCGCGCGCTCGACGCGGACGGGTACCGCGGGGATCTCTCTCGGCGTCCTCACGGGGCGAGTCGCCACGGCGAGGTGCCCTCTTCCCCGCAGACGAAGGACCTCTGCGCGTGGCAGGCCGATCCTCGCGCGGCGAGCCGGTTCGCGAGTCGCGCGACGTGCTTTTCGGCGTGCGGGCGGCGCCTTTCGCGCCAGAACTCGGCGGGCGGCCAGTTGCTGTTGGTCGCGCGCGAGGCGCGCGACGGGGAGGATTAGAAGAGGCCACGTGCCAGTTTACAGGGATCGGCTTTTCGTTCCTTCGGCGACGCGAACGACGCGGCACGTCGGTGAGCACCGAAGTTTCGCTACCTCGCGTGCTACATTCGCCCCATGACCACCGCCCTTCAGCAAAGCATGTTTGAGGTTCTGAGCGATCGCCAGTTACTCGACCACCCCTTCTACCGTCGCTGGGAAGCCGGAGAGCTCTCGCGCGAGGAACTCACGTCCTACGCCGAGCAGTATCGACACTTCGAGGCGATGTTGCCATCGTTCCTGCGTCAGCTCAGCGATGAGCTCGAATCAGGTGCCGCGCGCGATCTCGTTCTCGCCAATCTGAGCGATGAAGTCTCTGCGCCCAGTCACCTCGAGCTCTTCGACGACTTTGGTGCGTTCGTCGGAGCCGCGGACGTCGCGCCATCGCCCGCCATGAGCGACCTGCTGGCCGCGTACGGCGAGGTCGCTCAGCGGGGCGCCGTCTCGTCCCTGGCCGGCCTCTTGGCCTACGAGAGCCAGGGAGCGGCCGTAGCGGACTCCAAGGGCGCGGGACTCGCGGCGCACTATGGCGCTCCCGACGAGGCGCTCGCCTTTTGGCGCGAGCACAGTTCCATCGAAGACGAGCACGCCGATTGGACGTTCGACGCCCTGAGTTCGCTGGACCCCGACCTCGACGAGGTCTACGCGTCCGCGCGGCTCGTCGGCGAAGCCTGGTGGGCGTTCCTCGACGAGCGCGAGTCGCTCGCCGCGTAACTCACTCGTTTACTCACGTACCCGAGCGACCGCGAGACGTCGTCGGCCGCGCTCGGTGTCTCGTTAAGACGATAAGTTGAGTGGAAGTGCAGGACACGCCGACGACCCCACCCCTACGCGAGCGCCCCGCCTGGAACGCGCTCACCTCTCACGCGGGCGAGGTTCGGCCCCTTCACCTCCGGGACTTCTTTCACGCCGATGCGAATCGTGGCGAACGCCTGGTCGCCAAGGCGGAGGGCCTGTACCTCGACTACTCCAAGAACCGTCTGACCGACGAGACGCTCTCGCTCCTAGTCCGGCTAGCCCGTGAGTCGAACGTGGAGCAGCGCCGTGACGCGATGTTCGCCGGTGCCCACATCAACGTCTCGGAGAACCGCGCCGTCTTGCACACTGCGCTTCGCCTGCCGCGCGACGCCACTCTGGTCGTGGACGGCGCCGACATCGTCGCTCAAGTTCACGGCGTCTTAGATCGCATGACGGACTTTGCCAACAATGTCCGCAATGGTGAGTGGCGCGGACACACCGGCAAGGTGATCAAAAACGTCATCAACATCGGCATCGGGGGGTCGGACCTCGGGCCGGTGATGGCGTACGAAGCGCTGCGCCACTACTCGCGACGCGACCTCACCTTTCGCTTCGTCTCCAACGTGGACGCCACCGACTTCGTCGAGGCTGTCAGCGACCTTGACGCCGAGGAGACCCTCTTCATCATCTCCTCGAAGACCTTTGGCACCCTGGAGACTCTGACCAACGCCACCTCGGCCAGGGCGTGGCTCGTCGAACGTCTCGGGGATGACTCGGCGGTCGCCAAGCACTTCGTGGCGGTCTCCACCAACGCCGAACGAGTCAGCGCCTTTGGCATCGACACCGCCAACATGTTCGAGTTCTGGGACTGGGTGGGCGGGCGTTACTCCATGGAGAGTGCCATCGGGCTCTCGACCATGATCGCCCTCGGGCCTGAGAACTTCACCGAGCTCTTGGCGGGCTCACACGCGATCGATCAACACTTCTTGCACGCGCCCATTGAAGAGAACATCCCGATGCTCCTCGGGCTCATCGCCGTTTGGAACCGAGACTTTTTAGGCTTTCCCACCGTCGGGGTGATGCCCTACGACCAGTACCTGCACCGTCTACCCGCCTACCTCCAACAACTCACCATGGAGTCCAACGGCAAGCACGTGACCCAAGACGGCACGCACGTCACCTACGAGACCGGGCCGATCTACTGGGAGAGCCGGGCACCAACGGTCAACACAGCTTCTATCAACTGATTCACCAAGGCACCACCATCGTGCCGGTCGACTTCATCGGCTTCGCTCAGAGCCTCAATCCACTCGGCGACCACCACGACATCTTGATGTCCAATATCTTCGCCCAGGCCCAGGCGCTGGCCTTCGGCAAGACGGCCGAGGAGTTGCGAGCCGAGGGCGCGGACGAAGCCGTGATCCCCCACCGGGTCATGGAGGGAAACCGACCGTCCAACGTGATCTTGGCCCCCAAACTCACACCCCGGATCCTGGGCTCTCTCATCGCGCTCTATGAGCACTCCGTCTTCGTTCAAGGAACCATCTGGAGCATCGACTCCTTTGATCAGTGGGGCGTCGAGTTGGGCAAGCAGCTCGCCGTCGCCATCATCCCCGAGCTGGCGAGCGACGATCCCCTGACCCACGACTCCTCGACCAACTCCCTCATTTCGTACTATCGAAGCCACCGACAGAAGGGGCACTGATGACAACGTCCAATCCCATGCAGTTAGGCATGGTAGGTCTCGGCCGGATGGGGGCCAACATCGTGCGTCGCTTGGTGCGTGACGGACACGAGTGCGTGGTCTACGACGTGAACGCGAGCGCCGTCACGGCCCTCGAGGGCCAGAACGTGACGGGCTCGTCGTCGTTGGCGGACTTCGTCGAAAAACTCAGCGCCCCGCGTGCCATCTGGCTGATGCTGCCCGCGGCCATCACCGGTGAGATTCTCGATCAGGTGGCCGCACTGCTCTCGCCCGGCGACATCGTGATCGACGGTGGCAACTCTTACTACCAAGACGACATCGAGCGCGCCAAGGTCCTCGCGACCAAGGGGCTGCACTACGTGGACTGTGGCACCAGCGGCGGCGTCTGGGGCCTTGAGCGCGGCTTCAGCCTGATGATCGGCGGCGAAGAGGACATCGTCACTCACCTCGATCCGATCTTTAAGACGATCGCCCCGGGCGACGACGGCCTCGAGCCCACGCCCGGTCGTCCCGAGGGCGACACCGCAGCCCAGGGATACCTGAGATGCGGTCCCAACGGCGCGGGACACTTCGTCAAGATGGTTCACAACGGCATCGAGTACGGCATGATGGCGTCCATCGGCGAAGGGCTCAGCATTCTCAAGCACGCCAACGTCGGCAAGATGACGGCCGCGGCCGACGCGGAGACCTCGCCGGTCTTGGACCCCCAGTACTACCAGTACGACTTCAAACTCGATGACGTCGCCGAGGTGTGGCGCCACGGCTCAGTGATTAGCTCGTGGCTCGTCGACCTCACCGCAGACGCACTCACCGCCTCACCCGATCTCGACCAGTACAGCGGTCACGTCTCGGACTCGGGAGAAGGACGTTGGACAGTGGAGGCGGCCATCAACGAGTCCGTCCCCGCTCCGGTCATCTCCGCCTCGCTGTGGCAGCGATTTGAGTCGCGGGGCGAGGGCGAGTTCACGGCCAAAGTGCTCTCGGCCATGCGGGCCGGCTTTGGAGGGCACGTCGAGAGGTCGTCGTAGTGCCTCACGAACTCCAGGTCTTTGACGACACGGCCGCCCTCGCCGACGCCGCGGCCGCGTACATGGCGACTCGCGCGCGAACCGTGCAGGCTCGAGGAGCCACCTTCACCACGGCCCTCAGCGGAGGAAAGACGCCCTGGGCCACCTTCGACCGGTTGGCCCGCGAATCCCTGGACTGGGACGCCACACTCATATACCAAGTCGACGAGCGGGTCGTCCGTCAGGACAACGACTTGCGCAACCTCAAGAATCTGCGCGCCGCGCTCTCCTCCACCGGAGCGCCGATCGTCGCGATGGACGTGGACAGCGACGATCTGGAAGAGGCTTGTCGTCAGTACGCCGCCCAGTTACCCCCGTTCTTTGACCTCATTCAACTGGGCATCGGGCCTGACGGACACTGTGCGTCACTTATTCCCGGCGATCCGGTCCTGGCCGTCATCGACCGGCTCGTCGCACTGTCGGGGCCGTATCAAGACACTCTGCGCATGACCCTCACCTACCCCGCGATCGCGCGCGCGAACCAGATCCTCTGGCTAATCAGCGGCGAGGACAAGCGTGAAGCCCTCGCCAAACTGCTCGCGAACGACCCGTCGATCCCCGCCGGTCGTATCGGGCCTGTCTCGTCTCTCGTCATGGCCGATCGCGCCGCCGTGGGCTCATGAGCGAGAGAACACAACTAAAGGAAAGATCGTGACCCCGTCCCCCGAGCCCGCGTCGGTCAACTCTCGACCTCGACCCGACAACCACGTGATCGTCATCTTTGGCATCACCGGTGACCTGGCGCGCCGCAAGATACTTCCGGGCCTCTATCACCTCGCGGTCGCGGGACTACTGCCCGAGAGGTACCGCATCGTGGGCTGCGGTCGACCGACCTCCAAGATGAGCCACGACGACTTTCGCAACTACGCCTACGACGCGGTGAACCAGTTCGCCCAGAAGACCCCGACGTACAAGGAGTGGGCGGAGTTCTCCTCGAATCTGACGTACGCCATCGATCCGGCTGAAGGACCGGAGAGCCTGCCGACTGTCGTGGCCGAGGCCGAGGCCGCCATCGGCGGTGCGGTACGACGGCTCTTTCACCTGGCGATCCCGCCCGACGCCATGCACGATGTGATCTCGATGCTGGGTACCCAGGGGCTCAACCGCCACGCGCGCATCGTCTGTGAGAAGCCCTTCGGCACCGACCTCGACTCGGCGCGCAAGCTCAACGCGGAGATCGACGAGTACTTCGATGAGTCCCAGGTCTTTCGCATCGACCACTTCTTGGGCAAGGAGTCGATCGACAATATTCTCGCGCTGCGCTTCGCCAACGAACTCTTCGAGCCTCTGTGGCGTCGCAGCCACGTGCGCTACGTGCAGATCGATGTGCCCGAGACCCTTTCGATCGAAGGCCGTGGCACCTTCTACGAAGGCACCGGGGCCTTCCGCGACATGGTCGTCACCCACCTCTTCCAGGTCCTCGGGATCCTGGCGATGGAACAGCCCACCTCGCTCACCGCCAAGCCACTGCGCAACGAGATCAACAAGGTCTTTGAGTCGCTACGCGTCCTAGATCCCGTCACTGTGTTGCGCGGACAGTACGAGGGGTACCTCGAGGAACCGGGTGTCGCCCCCGACTCAACGACCGAGACGTTCATTGCCCTGCGCGCCTGGGTGGACAACTCGCGGTGGATGGGCGTGCCCTTCTACCTGCGCACCGGCAAGTGCCTTGCCGAGAGCCGCCAACTCATCACCATCGGACTACGCGAACCCGTAATGGAGATCTTCCCTGATCAAAAGAGCGGCCAGCACCCTGACGCCAACAAGCTCATTATCGACTTCAAGGACCCCGGTTCGATTCGGGCGTACTTTCTTGCCAAGGAGCCGGGTCCTGAGATGACGCTCGGACAGGCCAAGATGAGCTTCTTTTATCGCGACTCCTTTCAGGAGAACAACAACCTCGAGGCGTACGAGCGCCTCCTCCTGGAGGTCATGCTCGGCAACCAGGCCCTCTTTACCCGGTCCGACGGCATCGAGCGCCTCTGGGAAGTCTCGGCGCCCCTTCTCGAGCGTCCGAGTCTGATCGAGACTTACCCCAAGGGCAGTTGGGGACCCGAGTCCGTAGGCAACGTCGTCAAGCCCGACCGCTGGACGTTGCCCGAGCATGACTGACACGCCGATCCGTCTACTCCTGAGCGACGTCGACGGCACGCTGATCACCTCCGACAAGGCGCTGACGTCCGAGACGGTGCGCGCGGTCGCCCAGTTGCGAGAACACGACGTGATGTTCTCCATCACGAGTGCTCGGCCGCCTCGGGGCTTTTCGATGTTCGTCGACCCGCTGGGCTTGGCGGCACCCTTGGGTGCCTTCAACGGTGGACTCATGGTGCAGCCCGACATGACCCCGATCAGTGAGCTGCCCATCGATTCGTCGATCGTGCAGTCGGTGATCGGGGCTCTTCGCTCGAGTGGCGTGTCGATCTGGGTGTATCAGAACACCGACTGGTTCGTTCTCGATCTCGATGGCCCACACGTGGCCCACGAATCCGAGGTCGTACAGTTTCGGCCCACGCAGATCAAGAGCTTCGACGACCTGCGCTCCGACGTGGTCAAGATCGTCGGCGTCAGTGATGATCCGGCCGCGATCGCCGGTGGCCTCGAGGCGGTCCGTGAGTTCGATATCTCGGCGACCACCTCGCAGACCTACTATCTGGACGTCACCAACCCCGACGCCAACAAGGGCTCCGTCGTGGAGTTCCTGGCCAAGTACCTCTCGATCGACGTCGCCTCCGTCGCGACGATTGGCGACGCGGGCAACGACGTGGCGATGTTCCAGCGCTCGGGGCTGAGCATCGCTATGGGCAACGCCTCGGACGACATCAAGTCCAAGGCCCTCCACGTCACCGCATCACACGACGACAACGGCTTTGCCAGCGCCGTCAATGAGTTCATACTGCCCCGCGTCTCCGCCTAGCGAACCCCTAGACCTTGGCGTCAGGAACCTCCAGGGGGCGATCATTGGCGTCAAAACGTATTCGATGACCGACCGGTAGGAGCTCAACGCCAAACCTGTCGCGCATCGCGCCCCAAAGACCTTGCGGGTACCACAGCGCGACGATCACGGCCACGGATCCCAGGATCACCAGATACCACGCCCCTTGTTGCGCGAGGGTTTGTTGCAGGCCGAAGAAGATGATGCAGCCGAGTATCGGACCTTCGATGGTGCCGATGCCGCCGATCATGGAGACGAAGAGCATCTCGGCCGCCCACTGAAGGCTGAACTCGTTGGTGGGCTGCACGTAGGTCTGACTGAGCGTCAGGGCCGCGCCCGCTGCCGCACAACCCGCCGCCGCGATGACAAAGATATATCGCCGAGTTCGTGCCACCTTGATCCCCGCGCTGCGGGCAGCCACTTCGTTGTCGCGAATCGCGGCCAGAGCGAGGCCCATGCGGCTGCGCAACAAGAGGTAGGTGCCCACCAGCACGATGAAGGCGACCACCCAGGTCTCGAGATACGCGTCGTGGTCGAGTTGCGACGGGCTCAGACTCGTGAAGCCGGGAACGAGGTGTCCGGTGCCACCACCCAGAAGCGAATCGTGCCCACGATGATCATGACGCGTGTCGGCAACGACCCACGTGGCGATGGCGAAATAGCCCCCTCGAAGGCGGAAGAGGAGGTACGTGATCGGGAGAGCGATGACTCCCCCAACGATCGCCGCGAGCGGAACGGCGGCAAAGGGAGTCATCCCCTTGATGCGCGAAGTACAAGACGCCGTATCCGCCCAGACCCACGAAGGCCTGTTGGCCGATCGACACCATGCCGGCGTACCCGGCGAGCAGGTTCCACATCGTCGCCATGATCACCAGCACGAAGAAGTTCACCAGGATCGAGACGAATCCCTGAGGAAGGATCCACGGCGCCGAGGTCAGAACGCCGACGATCACCGCGACGCCCACGAGCGTCGCAGGCGGTGAGTGGGTGGTGCGGCGCACCGAGACGGGTGCGGTCGAGTCGAGGGTTCGTCGCTCACGACATCGCCGACTTTCTTCCGAAGAGACCCTGAGGTCGAATCGCGAGCACCACGCAGGAACAAGATGTTGCCGCCCAAGGACCTGGTACTGGGGATTGAAGTGCGCGCCGAACTGTTGGGCGATGCCGAGCGCGATGCCGCCGACGAGGGTGCCCCAGAGCGAGCCGATGCCACCGATGACGACCGCCTCGAAGGCGAAGAGCAGGTTGATGCCGCCGCTCGTGGGGGTGAACTGTGTCATCATCCCGTAGGCGATTCCGGCCAGCGCGACGGTCGCGAAGGCGATGGACGAGGCGATGCCGAAGATGTGGCGATAGTTGGTGCCGCAGAGCTGTGCCGCTTCGCGGTCGTCGGAGACCGCTCGGATCTGACGTCCGGTGCTCGGTCTTGGCCAAAAACAGTTGCAGCGGCGCCCAAGACCAGCGACCGACGAGCCGAGTACCACCAGCGAGACGTAGGAGAGATAGAAGATCGAACCCGGGCTGCCAGGAGTTGACGCGATCGAGCCGATGTTGATCGACTGCGCGTTCGCGGTGTACGATCTCGAGCAGAAGGTTCTCGATGACGACCGACAGTCCGAAGGTCACGAGCAGCGTCGTGAAGGGGTCGCGGTCGATGCTCTTTTGAATGAGCGTGCGCTGCACGACGTAGCCCACGACGCCGAAGATCGGCACGACGACGAGGAACGAGAGAACTTCGGGCAGGTGAAACTGAGGCACCAGGAAGACCGCGGTGTAGCCGGCGACCACCGCCATGTCGCCGTGGGCCAGGTTGATGATCTTCATCACGCCGAACATCAACGACAGTCCGCAGGCGAAGAGCGCGTAAAAGCCGCCAATCAGAGCGCCGGCGACGAGGATGTTGAGCCAGATCACGTCGTCGCCCCGCGTTGGGGGCCATGTCCGGCGCCGAAGTAGGCGGGCTCGATCTGCTCGGCCGTCAGTTCCTCGGGTCGTCCCACCAGAGACGTGCGTCCCTCCAGGAGACAGTGGACGTGTCTCGCCACCGACACGCCCTGGGAGACGTCTTGTTCGACGAGCAGCACGCTGACGCCATGGGCCACGATCTCGGGGATGAACTCGTAGATACGCTCGATCACGATGGGCGCCAGTCCGAGCGACAGTTCGTCGATCATCAGCAGGTCCGGGTTGGCGAGCAGTGCGCGCCCGATCGCGATCGCCTGTTGCTCTCCGCCCGAGAACTGCCAGGCGTACTGGCGACGCCGCGCGGGCATCCAGTCGAAGAGCTCGTAGATCTTGTCGATGTCGAAGGCGCCCTTTCGCCCGCCCCGGGCGCCGACGAGCAGATTCTCCTCCAACGTCAGCGACGAGAAGAGCCGTCGACCCTCGGGCACGAGCGAGATACCAAGATCAACCCGTCGGTGTGGGGCCAGTCGCGTTAGTCACGGCCGCTGAAGCTCACCGTGCCACTTTGGGATGGTGCAGCCCGGCGATCGTGCGCAACAACGTCGATTTGCCCGCGCCGTTTGCGCCGATGATGGCCAGGACCTCTCCCCGTTCTACCTCCAGGGACGACATCGTCGACGGCACAGAGTTGACCGTGGTACGCGATGAGGTGAGACACCTCCAACAGCACTTCGCTCACGAAACCGCCCTGTTTCCCATCGCATGGTCCGCCCGCCGAGGTAGACCGAGCGAACGGCGTCCGAGGCCAGGACATCTTGCGGAGGACCGTCGGCGACGAGGGCGCCGTTAGCGAGACAGATCAAGCGGGCTACCGTCGAGAGCAGCGCGCTCACCACGTGTTCGATCCAGATGATCGCGATGCCCTCGACCCTGCAGCGCGGACATCACGCCCGTGAGTTCATTGACCTCGGCGTCGGTGAGGCCGCCGGCGATCTCGTCCAACAAGAGCACGCGCGGCTGGGTGGCGAGGGCGCGCGCGAGCTCGAGACGTTTTCGATGCACAGGCCGAGGGCCGCCGCCGGTCGGTTGCTCAGGTGCGCCAGTTCGGTTCCAGGAGCGCGGAATAGGCCGCATCGTACGCGACTTGTCGACGCAGTTGCGCGCCTTGTTGGGCGGCCACCAGCGCGTTCTCGAAGACCGTCATGTGCTCGAAAGGTCGGGGTACTTGATACGTCCGTCCGATGCCTGCACGCGCGCGACTCGACGCCGACATGGTAGAAGCCCGACGCCGTCGAGAGTAATGGACCCCGCGTCGGGCTTGATGTCGCCCGAGATGATGCCGAACATCGACGTCTTGCCGGCCCCGTTTGGTCCGACGATCCCCACCGACGCGCCTTCTCCCAACTGGAAGGTGATCTCGTCGGCGACGACGACTTGTCCAAGCGTTTCGACACACCTTCCAGCTGGAGAAGCGCCATGGTGCTGTCTTACTAAGCTTAGTCGGCTCAAGCGTGCCGTTGAGTGTCATGTGCTTGTTGAGCGAGTTGTCGACGACCCACGGCGACCACGGGTACTTTGCTGGCCGACCAGCTCGGTCGATCCGGGCTTCCACTGGATGCCGACCGGCTTGATGATGCCGATGCCCTTGGCGGGACTCGCCGCAAGTGGATCCTTCTCTGAGAAGTTGAGCGGTCCGCACATGCCGTCGTAGTTCACTTCCTTCAGCGCGGCCCCGGCCTTGCGGTCGTGCGGGTTCTTCACCTTCTTGAGCGCCTCGACGACGACCTCGAACAGCGAGTAGCTCGAGCCCATCGACTGCACCCACTGCTGTCTTGTACTGCCTCTGGTAGTTCGCGGCAAAGTTCTTCGCCGTCATGCCGGTCAGCGACGACTTGTAGGGCGCGTTCGGTGTAGAACCAGGAGTCGGTCGCCACGTTGTTCGAAAGATCACCCAGCGCGTAGACGTCGGTCGGGAAACAGCATGACCTTGGCGACCGTCGCGAACTTCGGGTTCCAGTCCTGCTGGGGCCTGCTTCCAGAACGTGTTGAAGTCGGGAGGCAGCGGGCAGTTGATGAAGAAGTCAAGGACTCCCGCCACTGGAACCGGCTCTTGAACAGTTCGATCATCGTCGTGTAGTCGGTCGAGAGGTCGGTGTACCCGCCGTCCCGACGTCAAGGCTGAATTCGTTGGGATAGATCGCCGTGACCGTCGGCGCCCAGGCCGCCGCGAAGGCGTTGCCGTCGGAGTCGTTCGGGAACATCCCGGCAAAGTACGAGTTGGTTCGTGGTCGCCTGAACACCTTGTTCCACATGGGCAAGAAGCACTCCACGAACTCCGGAATGCCGAAGAAGAACATCGCGCAGTACTTCGGTCCGGTCCCCCGGCACCGCCCTCGGCGGTGATCGAGTTGCCGGTGAAGCCGCCCCACCACGCCTCCCACGGGCAGACCGTCGACAGACACGGCACGTGCGCCTTTCGCACGACGTGGACCGGGATGGTCGTCTCGGGCGCCGAGGTACGAGACGAGATCGACGCCGGCCGCGATGAACTGCTGGGTGACCTCGACGGCGACGTCGAGTCGGACTGGGAGTTCTTCACCGTGACCTCGATCTTGTACTTCGTCTTGCCGATGGTGATCCCGCGAACTTGTAGACGCCGGTGTTCATGAGGCTGACAGGACGAACTTGTCCGGTCCCGCGAAGTCCGCCAGGGAGCCCGTCTGCGGCGTGACGTAGCCGATCTTGATCGTGCCGGACTTCGCCGCCGCGGCGGCCTGGGAGGCGTCGGCGAGCGACGCGACACCTGCGCCGGCGGCCAGAACGCCTGCCGCCTTCAGTCCCAGTCGACGTCCGAACTCGAACTGCCCCAACTCGGACGAGCCGCCCGCACTGCGGCCGCTAGATTCTTCCCCCATTATTCCCCCCTCAGTGACTCATCTGAGTTTTCTTCACATTACTTGAACTAAATGGTGCACGAACTGAGTCGCCGTCACCGCGGCCCGCTGCGGCGATCGGCGATCCTCGGCCATGGCGCGCAGCATGCGCCGCGCGGCGAGTCCGCCACTGTCGATCTTCACGCTGACTTCGGTCGTCTCGACGTCCTCTTGTGCCGCGGCGTTCGAAGATGTTGAGCGCGTCGACGTCTTCTTGCACGACGTTGATCTGCATCTTCTCGAGGAAGCGTCGACGTCGCTGTCCCCACGCAGAAGTCACGCGACAGCGCCCAGAAGTCGTGTACCCGGCTCTCGGTCGACGGCGTGAGTCCGTAGAAGATCTTCAGGTGGAACGCGTGGTCGTCGGTGCCGTCGGGCAACGGCGGTTGCCCGACCGGCGCGATCCGCGAGTTCAACTTGTAGAAACCCGGTGCGAAGTACTCGATGTCCTGCCAGCGGTCGATCGTGCCCGCGAGTCCCGTGGTCTGGCGGTAGAACGGCGGACACTCGACGTCGTCCATGTGGCGATAGACGTTGACGACACCCGCCGCGTCGTCGACCTCGACTTCGATCGGCGTCGTCGGCGACTTCCGGCGTGCCGATGGAGCTGTTGTGCAAGAACGTCTCGTGCGAGAGGTCGAGCAAGTTGTCGACGAGCAGGCGAAACGGGCCTCGATCTTGGCGACGCCCGCGACCCTCGACCACTGATCGTGACGGTCAACCAGGGCACCAGGGCAACATCGCGTAGTCGGGTTCGCCGCGACCCATCCAGATCCACGCCCACGGACCTTCTCCACGACCTGGTAGCGTGCGCACGGCGGCTCGCTGGGAATGCGGTCCTGTCCGGGCACAGCGACGCACAGTCCCTCGCAGTCGTAAAGGTGAAGCCGTGATAGCCGCAGACCAAGACGTCGCTCGACGACGGTGCCGAGGGAGAGCGGATAGCCGCGATGCGGACACTGGTCGGCGAGCGCCACGACGCGCCCGCTCGCGCTTGCGATAGAGCGCGACGGGCTCACCCAGGATCGTTCGCGCGATCGGCCGCGTCGACAGTTCGGCGCTGAGCGCGGCCACGTACCAGTGCTGACGAAGAAACACGTTCCCCCGTTCGATGGCGCGCGGTGCGCCGCCACCGCGGCCCTTCGACATGACTGCACAACTTCGCGAAGGCTAACTCTGGTGTGATAAGACGTCAAGACATAGCAACCGAATCGGGGAATCATGTCACTCCTAGACGACGCCGGATGGCAATCCAAGATCTTCCTCGTGAATGGATCAAGGGAGGTGCCGGCGACGCGCCGGTCATCGAACCGGCGACCGGCGAAGAACTCGGCACGCATCGGACGCGCCAGCCGTCGACGACGTGGCCACGGCGTCGAAGCGCGCGCGCGAGCCGCCAGCGCGAGTGGGCGGCACTCCCCCACAGCGCGCGAGCCGCCGTGCTGCGCAAGGCCGGCGACCTGTTCGAGGAGCACGACGAGGAGATCTCGTCCGTGGATCGTGCGCGAGTCGCGGCGGCATCCCCTTCAAGGCCGGACTCGAAGTGCACACCGCCGCCGAGGAGTCCTACGAAGCGGCCGCGATCGCCTCGCACCCGACGGGCGTCCTGTTCGCAGCGAGATGCCCCGACTGAGCTTCTCGCGCCGATTCCCCGCCGGCGTCGTCGGCGTGATCGCACCGTTCAACTTCCCGCTGATCCTCTCGATCCGCTCGGTCGCCCCGGCCTCGCGCTCGGCAACGCCGTCATCTTGAAGCCCGATCCGCGCACCGCGGTCTGCGGCGGCGTCGTGCTCGCGCGAGTCTTCGAAGAGGCGGGGCTGCCCGCCGGCGTCTTCAGCGTCCTGCCCGGCGGCGCCGACGTCGGCGAGGCGCTGGTCGAGGACCCCTCGTGCGCATCATCGCCTTCACCGGTTCGACCGCGGCCGGGACGGGCCGTCGGGTCGCTCGCGCGCCCAGCACCTCAAGCGCGTGCACCTCGAACTCGGCGGGAACTCCGCGATGATCATCATGGACGACGTCGACCTCGAGAAGCGCGCGGTCGTCGGTGGGCGCGTTCGGCTCCTTCGCGCACCAGGGTCAGATCTGCATGACCACCGGGTCGACACCTCGTCGACGCTCGCATCGCCGAGGACTACGCCGCGCTCCTCGTCGAACACGCCAACCACCTACCGGTCGGTGACCCAAGAGCGGACAGGTCGCGCTCGGGCCCGCTGATCGACGCCAAGCAGCGCGACCGGGTGCACGCGATGGTGAGCGACACCGTCGCCGCCGGGCGCGACGTTGGCCGCCGGGGGCACCTACGAAGAGTTGTTCTATCGCCCGACGGTGCTTGACGAACGTTCCCACGCAGCGCCCCGGCCTACGCCGAAGAGGTCTTCGGGCCGGTGGCGCCCGTCGTCAGCTTTCGGCTCGCTGGACGAAGCGGTGGCCCTCGCCAGCGACTCGCCGTACGGGCTCTCGCTGGGCATCCTCTCCGGCGACGGACTGCGCGCCCTCGAGCTGGCCAGTCGGATTCCCGAGTGGGGCCATCCACATCAACGACGCGACCGCCGGCCGACGAGGCGACGATCCCCTTCGGCGGCGTCGGGACAGTCGGCAACGGCTCGCGGATGGGTGGACTGGCCAACCTCGACGCCTACACCGAGACCCAGTGGGTCACGGCCCAGAGCCGACATCGCCTTCTACCCGTTCTAGTCGCTTAGAGCTGAGTTCAGATCGACGTAGTTGCGCGCGAGTGCACGCGCGGTGTCCTCGGATTCTGAAGACCTGGCGCAAGTCGCGCGAGTCTGCACGCCGTTCTCGAAGTCGTCGCTCGGGTAGCGGGTGCAGCATCTGGGTCATGTAGGTGGAGAACTCTTCGGCGCGCCACACCCGCTCTAGTGCGACGTCGGAGTATCGAGTCCAGCGGACGTTCATCGTCTTCTCGGTAGAACGCGAACAGAGCGCGGTGCGAGGTCACGCACGTCGGCGAGGGCCAGGTTCATCCCCTTGGCCCCCGTTGGCGGCACGATGTGCGCGGCGTCGCCCGCGAGCAACAGTCGTCCGTAGACGCATGGGCGCCACCACGACGCTGCGCATCGCCGCGATGCTGCGCTCGAGATCGGACCCTGCGTTGATCTCGCCCTGGCCCGTCGGTCGCCAGTCGAGTCGTGCAGTTCCTCCCAGATGCGATCGTCGGGCCAATCGTCCAGCGTCTCGTCGGGACGTCGATGCCCAAATAGAGCCGGCTGAGCGTCGGTGATCGCATCGAGTACAGCGCGAAGCCGCGCGCGTGACGGCAGTAGATGAGTTCTTCGGTCGCCGGGGCGCTTCGGCGAGGATGCCCAGCCAGGAGAAGGGATACATCCGCTCGTAGCGCCGAGTCAGTGCCGGGGTCGAGCGGTTCGCGAACCCCATGGCTGCCGTCACAGCCGGCGACGTAGTCGCCCTCGAGGTGAACGCTCTCGCCCTCCCGCTACGTACGACGACCGCGGGTTCCCTGCCCTCTGAGTCCGTCCAACTGCGGTGACCTCGGCGTCGAAGTGCAGCGGCGCGCCCGCCGAGACGGCGCAACGTGATCAGGTCCTTCACGACTTCTTGTTGACCGTAGACCGTGATGGCGCGTCCGTCGGCGAGATCGCTCAGGGCGATTCGGTGGCGCTGGCCGTCGAACCGGATCTCCACGCCGTGATGCACGAGACCCTCGTCGCGCAGCGCGTCACCGGCGCCGGACTCCGCACAGGAAGTTCGGCGATGCCGTACTCGATGACACCCGCGCGCACGCGATGCTCGACGTAGTCGGCGACTGCGCCGCTCGACGATGACGTTGTCGATGCCCTCGCGCGTGAGCAGGTGTCCGAGCAACAGTCCGGCCGGTCCGGCGCCAACGATGACCACCTGCGTGCGAACTGACACCACGACTCCTCCAACAATCCGTGCACACTTCGTCGACGCATCGGTCACGCTACTCGACAGTTTCGAGTGTAGCGTTTAGTCTGGTTGCAGAACGACCGTCCACGTGGTCGCATGATCGTGCGGGTATCGAGACGTCGGGAGGCGTTATGGCAATGGTCGTTCGCGGAACACCCAGCGCACGACCACTTGACGTAGTGGACGCGTTCGCGCACTACGGTGTCGCCACCATCCACGAAGCGCAGGGTCGCACCGGTCTGCTTGCGCCCCGACTGCGCCCGATCTATCGACCGGTGCGAGTGGCGGGCAACGCGCTGACCTGCGAAGTTGCGCCGGGCGACAACTGGTCGATTCACGTCGCGGTCGAGATGGCCCAGCCCGGCGACATCCTCGTCGTCACGCCCACCAGTCCCTGTGACGACGGCTACTTCGGTGAACTGCTCGCGACCAGCTTCGTCGCCCACGGCGTGCGGGGACTCGTCATCGACGCCGGCGTGCGCGACGTCGCGGAGCTGACCGACCATGGGCTTTCCGGTGTGGTCCAAGACGATCTGCGCGCAGGGCACGGTGAAGGAGACGCCCGGCAACGTGCAAACGCCCATCGTCTGCGCGGGCGCTCTCGTCGACCCCGGCGACGTGATCGTCGCCGACGACGACGGCGTCGTCGTCGTTCGCCGCGAGGACGCGGCGACCGTGCTCGCCGCGCGCAGGCTCGCGAAGCGCAACGAAGAGGACAAGCGCGAGCGACTGGCGAGCGGCGAACTCGGACTCGACATCTACGACATGCGCGAACGGCTGAGCGAACGGGGACTCACTACCGCGAGGACCGGCGACCGTGAGTCACAGATGGCGATTCGTTGCTCGGTCATTCGCGGCGGCACGTCCAAGGGGCTCTACTTCCACGCCGGGGACCTGCCCCACGACGAGCGACCCGCGACGCGGTGTTGCTCGCCGCCATGGGCTCGCCGGACGTGCGCGAGATCGACGGCATGGGCGGAGGGCATCCGCTCACCTCCAAGGTCGCCGTCGTCACGCCTTCGCGGTCGCGACGACGCCGACGTGGACTATCTGTTCTTGCAGGTCTGGCCCGATCGCGCCGAGGTCTCGGACAACCAGAACTGCGGCAACCTCCTCGCGGGCGTCGGACCCTTCGCGCTCGAAGAGGGACTGATCAAACGCGGCCGGCGACGTGACCACGGTGCGGATCTGGATGGAGAACACGCAGAGCCTCGCGGTCGCCCAGGTCACGACGCCGGACGGATATGTCGAGTACGAAGGCGACGCGCATATCGACGGCGTACCCGGCACTCACGCCGCCATTCCCATCGAGTTCCTCGACGTCGCGGGCTCGACGTGTGGCGCGCTCCTACCCACGGGACACGCCAGTCGACGTGATCGACGGTGTTCGCGTGACGTGCATCGACAACGGCATGCCCGTCGTGTGCCTGAGGGCCGCCGAGGTCGGCCTCACGGGTAACGAGACGCCCGCCGAGATCGAGGCGAACGCCAGCGCGTGCGCGAAGGTCGAGGCGATCCGTCTCGCCGCCGGAGAAGCAATGAATCTCGGTGACGTCACGACCAAGACGGTGCCCAAGGTGAGCCTGCTCTCGCCGCCCACCGCACGGCGGCGCCCTGTCGACGCGAACATTCATCCCCAAGCGGGTCCACGAAGCGATCGGCGTATTCGGGCGCCGTCTCGGTCGCCACCGCCTGCCTCATCCCGGGTTCGGTCGCCCACGACATCGCTGATCTGACCAGCTTCGACGCCACGCACTCCCTCGACATCGAGCACCCCAGCGGTTACTTCAGCGTGGTCCTCGAGGTGGAGCCTCACGGCGAGGAGATTGTCGTACGTCGTTGCGCGCTGCTGCGAACCGCGAGGCTCTTGATGCGCGGGGAGGTCTACGTTCCACACTCCGTCTGGGGTGGTCGATGATCATCGACTGTCACGGTCACTACACGACGGCGCCCGACGCCCACACCGCGTGGCGGTCTCTGGAAGTCGCCGCGTACGAGGCGGGTGAGGCGTACCCGGAGTACCCCACCATCTCCGACGAGCAGATCGTCGACTCCATCGAAGAGAACCAACTTCGCCTCCTGCGCGATCGCGGGGCCGATCTCACGTTGTTCTCGCCCCGCGCCTCGGCCATGGAGCACCACGTCGGCGATGAGTCGGTGTCGATGGCCTGGTCGCGCGCGTGCAACGACCTCATCGCTCGGGTCGCCTCGCTGTTTCCCTCCGCCTTCGTGGGCGTCGGCCAACTTCCCCAGTCGCCCGGTGTACCCATCGCTCACTCGATCGGCGAGTTAGATCGGTGCGTGCTGGAGTTGGGCTTTGTGGGCATGAACCTGAACCCCGACCCCAGTGGCGGTCTGTGGAACGGCCCGCCCATGACCGATAGGTCCTGGTATCCGATCTACGAGCGGCTGGTCGAGCTCGACGTACCGGCGATGATCCACGTGTCCAGCAGCATGCAACCCCAATTTCCACGCCACGGGTGCTCACTACATCAATGCCGACACGACGGTCTTCATGCAGCTCATCCAGGGCGACCTCTTCCGCGACTTTCCGACGTTGCGATTCATCATACCTCACGGCGGCGGTGCCGTGCCTTACCACTGGGGCCGCTATCGGGGACTAGCTGACATGCTCAAGAAGCCACCGCTCGACGAACACGTGATGAACAACGTGTACTTCGACACCTGCGTGTACCACCAGCCCGGCATCGACCTCCTGCTGTCGGTGATCGACACCAAGAACATCCTCTTTGGGTCCGAGATGCTCGGGGCCGTGCGCGGGGTCGACCCCGAAACGGGCACTGACTTTGACGACACCAAGCGCTTCGTCGAAGCAGCACCCCTGACTGACGCCCAGCGCCAGGCGGTCTACGAAGCCAACGCCCGTCGGGTCTACCCGCGCCTCGACTCGCTTTTGCGCGCGCAGGGCCGATGAGCACGATCTTCGTCCCCGACGCGGACTGGCTGGACTGGGATCACAGCCCCTCCAAGCCCTCATTCACGTTGCCCGAGGGATCCGTCGACGCCCACTGTCACGTCTTTGGGCCGGGCGACGTATTCCCCTACGCCCCCGAGCGTCGCTACACCCCATCCGACGCGCCCAAAGCAGAACTGTTCGCCCTGCGCGACTTCCTTGGTTTTGATCGCAACGTCATCGTTCAGGCCACGTGTCACGGTACGGACAACTCGGCTCTGGTCGACGCCCTGTACGCCGCCGACGGACGAGCGCGCGGCGTGGCCACCGTTACGCCGACGGTGAACGACGAGGAACTCGACGTCCTCGACGCTGCGGGGGTGAGGGCAGTGCGCTTCAACTACGTCAAACGCCTCGGTGACGTCGAGCCCGACGCGTACTACCACCGCATTGTCGAGCGCATCGCGCCTCGCGGCTGGCACGTCGTCGTCTACTTCGAAGCCAGCGACCTCGAAGAGCGCTGGGACCTCTTCACCCACCTCCAGGCGACGGTGGTCGTGGATCATATGGGTCGACCCGACGTAACCAAGAGTCCTGAGGGACCGGAGTTCTCGACGTTTCTGCGTCTCATGGACGAGCACGAGAACGTGTGGTGCAAAGTGAGCTGCCCCGACCGGCTGACTCACCGTGGTCCGCCCTATGACGACGTGGTCCCCTTTGCGCGCACGCTGGTTGAGCGGTACTCCGATCGTGTCGTGACGGGTACCGACTGGCCGCACCCGAATCTCAAGTCCCATATGCCCGACGACGGTGGCCTCGTCGACTTCATGGCTCGCGTCGCGACCACGCCAGACCTTCAGCGCCGGCTGCTCGTCGACAACCCCCGTAGCCTGTACTGGAGGGAGAAACAGTGAACGATAACCCTGAGTTCGACGACATTCCCGGCACGATCGTCTTTACGACTACCCAGTCGAGAAAGGGCTTCGCGCTCAACCAGTTCTGCATGAGCCTCATGAAGCCCGAGAATCGTGAACGCTTCCGAGCGAACGAACGCACGTACCTGGACGAGTGGGCGATGAGCGAGGACCAAAAGCGCGCGGTGCTCGCGCGTGACTACAACGCGATGCTCGAACTGGGCGGCAACGTCTACTTTCTCGCCAAAATCTTTGGCACGGACGGCATCAGTTTTCAGGATGCGGCCGCCTCGATGACCGGCATGACCAAGGACGAGTACGCCGCGATGATGCTCGCGGGCGGACGATCGCCCGAAGGTCAGCGATCCAAGGCCTCGGGAGACTGAGATGGCCCGGATCACCGCTGGCGTGACGACGAGTCACATCCCGGCCATGGGCTACGCCATGGACACGCATCGGGTAGCCGAGCCGTACTGGCAGCCGGTCTTTAGCGGATACGAGTGGAGCCGCGATTGGATGCTCGCCAATACCCCTGACGTGATCGTGCTCGTCTACAACGATCACGCGTCCGCGTTCTCGCTCGAGATGATCCCAACGTTCGCCTTGGGCTGTGCCGAAAACTACGAGATCGCCGACGAGGGATTCGGACCTCGTCCCGTGCCCTGCGTGCCCGGTCACGCGGACATGGCCGCCCACCTGGCCCAATCCCTTATTTTGGACGAGTTCGATCTGACGGTCATGAATCGTCTCCAGGTGGACCACGGACTGACGGTGCCTCTATCCCTGCTCTTCGGCGAAGTCGAGACCTGGCCAGTGAAGGTCATCCCCCTGGCCGTCAACGTCATCCAGTATCCGCCGCCCACTGGGCGACGTTGCTTCAACCTTGGAAAGGCGCTACGGCGCGCGATTGAGACGTACGACGAGGACCTCAGCGTCCAGGTCTGGGGTACGGGAGGGATGAGCCACCAGCTCCAGGGACCTCGCGCCGGGCTGATCAACTCGCCCTTCGACAACGACTTCCTCGACCGGCTCGTCGCCAAACCCGACGAGCTCGCCGACGTGCCGCACCTGGAGTACCTGAGGGAGGCGGGCTCGGAGGGAATCGAGCTCGTCATGTGGCTCATCATGCGCGGCGCCATGGGCGAGGACGTCAATGAGCTGCATCGCTTTTACCACGTGCCGGCGTCGAACACCGCGGTCGGTCACCTCGTCGTCGAGCCACAGATGTCGGCCGCAGGAGAGTAATGATGCGAGTGGCCGTGGCTGGCGCGGGCGCCTTCGGTCTCAAGCACCTCGATGCCCTCCAGCAGATCGACGGCGTCGAGATTGCGGCCGTCGTGAGTCGACGCGTCGACCAGGCGCGCGACGTCGCCCGAGACGTACGGGGCTCCGCTCGCCACCGACGACTTGGACGACGTCCTTGGGGAGACGAGCATCGACGCGGTGATCTTGTGTACGCCCACCCAGCTCCACGCCGAACAGGCTCTCGCGACCATGCGCGCGGGCAAGCACGTTCAAATTGAAATCCCTCTCGCCGATCGCTTGTCCGACGCCCTCGCGGTCGCTGCACTCGCCCGGAGAGACCGGCCTGACGTGCATGGTCGGACACACGCGGCGCTTCAACCCTTCTCACCAGTGGATCCATCAGCGCGTCCTGCGCGGCGAGTTGAACGTCCTGCAAATGGACGTGCAGACCTATTTCTTCCGTCGCACCAACACCAATGCGTTGGGTCAGCCTCGCAGTTGGACCGACAATCTGCTCTGGCACCACGCCGCCCACACCGTGGATCTCTTCGCGTACCAAACGCAGTCGCCCATTGACGTCGCTCACGGCCTCTCCGGTCCCATCAATCCAGATCTGGGCATACCCCTCGACATGTCCATCCAACTCAAGGCGCACCGGGCGGCCTGTGCACCCTC
Organism: uncultured Acidimicrobiaceae bacterium; assembly: GCA_963844615.1. Classification (GTDB taxonomy): domain Bacteria; phylum Actinomycetota; class Acidimicrobiia; order Acidimicrobiales; family RAAP-2; genus RAAP-2. Next base: position 618,347 of record CAWJOZ010000001.1, read on the forward strand.
TCCTTGAGCTTCAACAATGAGGGACCCTTCGGGACCTTCTTTCGCTACATCTGTGACAACGGGACCTACATCGCTCGTTACGACGACCTGGTCACGGGCAACGACGAAGTCATCGACCTCTCCGACGTGGCGGTCTCGAACAACGGCATCGAGCTACAAGATCGCGAGTTCGTCGCCGCCATTCTTGAGGGTCGCGAGCCGAACGCCTCGGTCGTACCAAGTTCTCGGCTGCTACGAGACCCTCGATGCCATACAGAGCGAACTCGATCCGTAGCGAAGATCATGACGCGACGCCTAGAAGTCGTCGGGTGACGAGGACAACAGGGCCACCACGGCGTCGCCCACCATATTGCGGTATTTCGTTCGCATCTTGGCCGACATGAGGTCCCGGCCGAAGTTCGCCTCGAAGGTGTATCGGTTGTTCACGCGAAAGAAGCACAGCGAACTGATGAACATGTGGACGTCCTTGGCGTCCATCTCTCGCTTCACCGATCCCTTGTTCTCGTCCCTCTCGTAGAAGCTTCTGCAAGAGGGGGATGATCGGACGGGGAAGCACGTCGATACCGTTCTCGCCGCCAACGAACCGACCGCGATTCATGTTCTCGAGACTGATGAGGCGCGCGAAGTACGGATAGCCGTCGTGAAGGTCGAACGTCACTTTGGCGACCTGGCGAATCGCCTCCAACGGCTCAAGTCCTTCGACGCCGTAACGTTCAACGGGGACGATGATCTGTTCGTACGCGTGCTGCAGGGCCGCCCGGTACAGACCTTCTTTGGACTCGTAGTAGTAGTAGATCATTCGCTTCGTCGTGCGAGTCGATGTCGCGATGTCGTCCACGCGAGCTCCGAGATAACCCTTCTCGGCGAACTCTTTGGTGGCGACCGTCAAGATGTCACTCCTCGTTCGGGCGCGGTCGCGTTGGCGTTCCTTGACCGGCGCGGCACCGCCGTTAGACGATGACTCGCGCGCCTTCTGGTCACTGCTCTTCATTCGAACCCAACCCTCGATAATCGCCACGACGCTAACACGGGGTGTCGAAGATCCAGATCCTTCACTGGCGCACGGAACCCGTTGACATGATCGCCGGGGTCGAACAGCCATGAAAATCAGAAACTCCCCCCAGAGGAGAACCTCTGGGGGGAGTTTTCGCTATTAGCTAGTGCAGGCTGTACTTCACCGACGCGTGCTTACCATTCGCAAAGGCGAGGCTTAGCGTCTTCACTCCGGGCTTCGCAGTCGTTCCCTTGACTGGTGATGCGGATGGTCAAGGACTTGCCCGTAGTCCTTGGTCACGAGACCGGTGAAGCCCGCGACATTACTAGTGACTTTCGGGCGCCCAGAGAAGTTGTAGCCGGTCACCGTCACCGACGTCGTCTTCGCCCTCTTGACCGTACCAACGAGTCGCACCGCCTTAGGAGCAGAGGAGATCGTACGGTTGTCGCTGCCGAAACACCCACGGTGTACGGAGCAGACGGCGGCCTTCGTCGCGGTCACGATGCACGTGCCGGCTTTGGTGGCCTTCAGGGCACCCGACGTGATCGCACAGCCAGTGGCAGTTCCGTTGACGACGGTGAAGGTCACTGCACCGGTGCCGGATCCGCCCGTGGCCGCCAAGGTCAGCGGTGCGTCAAGGTATCCCGTCTTGGTCGTAACAGTCACGGCAGCCTGGGCCTGGCCCACTGATACAGTCGCCGTCGCGGGGTCAAGGTGCGAGTGGTGTCGGTGGCCGTGAGAACACAGCTACCCGTCGTGGCAAATTCCACCGTGGTGAACGTCGCCACACCCGCTACCGCAGTGACGGGAACAGACGCCGCCAAGCAGGGCGAGCTGATCGTGATGACATCGGTTCGCCCGTTGTCGCGCTGTCGACGTAGCCGTTGGCATCCTCAACTGAAACCGCAAAGGACGTGATCGCAGTGCCCGTCGTGAGAACGCTCGCGGGAGGCGCAACCGTAAAGGCCACGTGTGTCGCTGTGCCGCCACTGACCACAACGCCAGTGCTCGTGGCCGGCCGAATCCCACTGTTCGTGGTGTCCGTCGCCGTCAGATAGCAGGTTCCGGTTTGATTGAGAGTCAAGCGCGGTGAAGGCCAAAACTCCAGCGGCCTCCGTTCCGGTCGTCGTGCCACCAAGTTTGCACGAGGAAGTGATGGTTACGGCGTCAGTGGTGTCCGCGCCTGTGCGTAATCGCGTTTCCGTATTGGTCTTCCGTCTTCACCGAGAACGAAGTCAGCGCGAGGCCTGCGCCTGCCGTCGATGGCGGTTGAGGAGCGAAACCCAACTGGTACGCGGTCGCCGGCGAAACAGTAAAGGCGCTGCTCGTCCCCGTCCCGTTGCGCCAGCGGTCGAGTCGGTCGCAGTCAGCGTGCAGGACCCAGCCGTGTCGACCGCGATTGCCGCTGTAAAGGTCGCTCACCAGACCGGACTGCGGCTCGCGTCAACGTTCCGGTCACACCAGCATCCAGGAGATCGTGATGTTGTCAGTGCGGCCTCGCCGTCTGAGTAGGTCACCGTAAAGCCTGGAATCGTCGCGCCCGCTGTGACTGGCCGAGATGCGAAAACGTGATACCCGGTGCTGTCGCCGCCGACGCGGGCAGAACGCCGATCAACGCAGCGCTCGCAACCACCAATGCGACGGCGACTCCGCCACATAAGAATCTTCCGTACCTCGAACGCTTAGCTCGAATTGCTTGCGTGTTCATGCTGTCTCCCTTTAGTACGTGGTCGTAGTGCGACACGCCGTAATTCGTGTTTACCAGTCATCGAACGAAAGTCGTGGGCATTTGTCTTCCAATTGCGTTACGATCAACCGCTTCTAACGAAGTTCACAATTACGAACTTTTGTTTGTTCAATATTTGTCGGGTTGTCAGGAGTTTCGGAGTCAACTTGTGCAGACGCGCACTTAGGATGCGTCGCACTTTTTAGTTCGAGGGCGGCGACACGGCGATTCGTCGCCACGACTCTCCCCCATTTGTCGTTCGATCCAGTGCCGTTGCACCGTTGACAAGGTTGCAGACGGCGTAACCGTGACTCACGCTCATGAAGACCATGCTCGCCACACTGGTGGCATACGAAGCGTGCCGACGATGTGCTCTCGATTCGCATCAAAGTTGAGGCGAACGATGTTGCGTTTCGCGGTTCCGGTGTAGACGTAGCTGAAGTCATCGGTGTTGGTTGCGGCGAAGATGCCGGTCGACTCGATGTTGTGGGGCTGGCGCACGAAGATGCTCCACGACTCACCGGAGTCCTCACTGAACTGCAGGGTCACCCGCGAATTCCTCGGGCACACCGCCCACACCCGTTGGACGTCTTCGGCCACCAGAGAGCAGCCCGACGAACTCTTGAGGTTGGGATGCGTCGACGACACGAAGCTCCGCCCGCCGTTGTGCGAGACGTAGATCCTGCCGCCGTTCTTCGACTTCTCGGCGAACATCATCATCTCGCCATGCCCGGTCACTTGGCCGAGCGGTTGCTCATCGAACTGTCCGAAGGGAATCTTGACTCCCCGCCAGTACGTCGCTCGCAGAGGAGCGTGGACAAGCTCCATGTAGTTACATCCGTGACTCGCCGACGAGCAGTGCAGAAAAAGCGCGTAGAGATGCGTGCTCGTCGCGGTGAGACCCCAGATGGTGTCGTCGTGGGGAATCGGCGACCTCTGCCACGAGTGAGCGCCGTTCGTCGTGACGTAGAGCTGCTGCGCCTCAGAGTTGCCCTCGAGCACGTAGCCGATCTTGGGCGTGGCAAAGACCATGGCCATCACGGTGCCCTGCGGTGTTCGCGCGAGCCGGTCGTAGGGAGGCATCTTCACCTGGGCGAGTCGCAAGGCGGTGTCCCAGGTGCGATCGATGATGTCACGCGTGCGATACAGATGAAGGCATCGCGTCGCCCCACACGTCTGCGGACGTCAGCAGGTAGAAGAGACCTTGTCGCTGCGCCGGGGCGATGAGCAGGGGCCAGACCCTGCTGTCGGGCGAGTTCGCGGTGCCGGCGGCACTTGCGGCAACGTCCCCGCCAGTCCCGACACGACCAGTGCCGCGACCACGAGCAAGGCTGAAAGCCGCTTAGCCACGCTCGTCACGATCCCAGCATGACTCGCTCGACGTTCGCGCGAAAGGCCGCGATCCCACGAGGCTCGACGACCCTAAGTATCGAGTCCGACCTTGTGCCAGACGGCTCCGCCATCGCTCGTCGAGTACAGGAAGGTTGATTGTGTCGAGCCGTGCTCGGTGGTGCACACGACCAGACCGCTGCCACCGGCGATGAACACCGGCGATTGAGTGATCGCAGTTCAGTTCCCCACGTGAACGGCCACGTCATTGTTCATATTGACTCGATAGAAATTGTTCGGCGTCTCGCCGTAGTCGATGTAGGCCATGGAGTTCCAGTAGGGTGCGAAGAATCCTCCGCCCGTGCCCGCAAAGGGACGCTGGGGAACACTCACCCAGTGCGCTCCCCCGTCGCTCGAGTAGAAGAACGAGACCAACATGCCCGTCGGGCACTGCGCCCACGCGTCCGCGGGAGTGATGAGTTCCAGGCCGCATCCGTTGATACTGACCATCCGCGGTTCGGTCGTCTCGTGGAACGTCGTTCCCTCGTTCGTCGAGCGCCAGATGACTTCGGCGTTGTTCTCGATCTCCGAGAGCCAGACGCTCGTGACGTCCGCCGACACTTCGGGGATGCCACCGTTGAGCCCATTGTTCGGAATGCTCGGCAGTCGCAGCGCGGTCCAGTGGATCGGCCACAGCGCAGACTTCGCGATCGTGACATCGACGCAGCCGTCATCGAAGCTCGTGCACTTGGCCATCGTCGCGTAGACGACGCTGCCCGTCACGGTGATTCGTTGAAACGTCACGCCCGACATCGCGGGAACTTTGTGCCAGGTCGCGGGCCCCGTCGTGGGTGACGTACAACGACATCGACGACGTCGTTCCGACCAACGCGTACCCCTGGCCTCCGTTCGTGAAGCTCAACGACTGAAGCGTCGTGCCACCGAGTCCCTCGCGAAAGTGTTGCAGCGGGCGGCAAGGCGACGGGAGTATCGCGGCGCCCGGTGACGGTGGTCGCAATGAGATGAAGACACGACGGCTGCGCGCAACCCGACGTTGCCAGTACGTAGACCGACGGGAACGTTCCGGTGCTGAAGATCTCGATCGGCGTAAGTGATGTCGCGCGAGGTTCCTCGCCTCGCGCGGGCGACGATACCGACGGCACTGATCGCAGCCGTCGCCAGCGCGAGCGCCACCACGATGATCCGCAGCGAGGTCTCTTCACGACTCCATCCTGTCCGCGCGATACGCGATTCTGTCCGACAGGAATGCGAAAGACCCCCACCTTTCGGTGGGGGTCTTTCAAGAAATCCCGGCGGCGACCTACTCTCCCAAGGAGGAACCCCTAAGTACCATCGGCGCTGGTGGGCTTGACTGCTGTGTTCGGAATGGGAACAGGTATATCTCCACCGCCATAACCACCGGAAAACTGTTGCGCTCGGCTACTTGCGTAGCCCGAAACCGGTCTCCCGGCTCCTTGAGCGTCCTAGAACGAGCACGAGCATCAAACTCCAAGCCCTCGGCCGATTAGTACCGGTCAGCTGAATGTGTTGCCACACTTACACTTCCGGCCTATCAACGTGGTCGTCTGGCCACGGGCCTTACCTGGTTAATCCAGTGAGAGATTTCATCTTGAAACGGGCTTCGCACTTAGATGCTTTCAGCGCTTATCCCACCCGCAGGTCGCAAAACAGCCATGCCCTTGGCAGGACAACTGTCACACGAGAGCTGCGTTCGTCCCGGTCCTCTCGTACTAGGGACAACCTTTCTCAAATCTCTTACGGCTGCATCGGATAGGGACCGAACTGTCTCACGACGTTCTGAACCCAGCTCGCGTACCGCTTTAATGGGCGAACAGCCCAACCCTTGGGACCGGCTTCAGCCCCAGGATGCGACGAGCCGACATCGAGGTGCCAAACCTTCCCGTCGATATGGACTCTTGGGGAAGATGAGCCTGTTATCCCCGGCGTACCTTTTATCCGTTGAGCGACGGCGCTTCCACAAGCGACCGCCGGATCACTATGCCCTACTTTCGTACCTGCTCGACCTGTAAGTCTCGCAGTCAAGCTCTCTTGTGTCATTGCACTCAACAGCTGATTGCCAACCAGCCTGAGAGAACCTTTGGGCGCCTCCGTTACATTTTAGGAGGCGACCGCCCCAGTCAAACTACCCACCTGCCGCTGTTCCTGATCCGGATCACGGACCAAGGTTAGGGTTCCGGCGCAGAAAGGCTGGTATTTCAACAGTGGCTCCACATTGACTAGCGCCAACGCTTCACAGCCTCCCAGCTATCCTACACAAACTGAACCAAAACCCAACATCAAGTTGTAGTAAAGGTGCACGGGGTCTTTCCGTCCTGATGCAGCTAACGAGCATCTTTACTCGTACTTCAATTTCGCCGGGTCTGTAGTTGAGACAGTTGGGAAGTCGTTACGCCATTCGTGCAGGTCGGAACTTACCCGACAAGGAATTTCGCTACCTTAGGACCGTTATAGTTACGGCCGCCGTTTACTGGGGCTTAGGTTCTCAGCTTCGCTCAAAGAGCTAACCGATCCCCGTAACCTTCCAGCACCGGGCAGGCGTCAGAGCGTATACGGCGTCTTGCGACTTAGCACGCTCCTGTGTTTTTGGTAAACAGTCGCTTCCCACAATTCTCTGCGACCTTCTCACGCTCGGGACGCGAAGTCCGTCACGCTAGTAAGGCCATCCTTCTCCCGAAGTTACGGATGCATTTTGCCGAGTTCCTTAACTACAGTTCTCCCGATCGCCTTGGTATTTTCTACCCGCCCACCTGTGTCGGTTTGGGGTACGGGCACCGTGTCAACTCGCTAGAAGATTTTCTTGGAAGCATGGAATCAGTGACTTCACCTTGCGGTTCGGCATCGTATCTCAGGCATAAGAGGTGCGGATTTGCCTACACCTCGCCCTACGTACTTACCCCAGGACAACCAACGCCTGGGCTCACCTATCCTCCTCCGTCCCTCCTTCGCTTTCCGCCGCGGGGCTGGTCGGTTCGACCCGAAGGTCAGCCCCTTAGTACCCCCACTTTGGAATGGGCGCGGACACGGTGGTACAGGAATATCAACCTGTTGTGCATCGACTACGCCTTTCGGCCTCGCCTTAGCTCCCGACTGACCCTGGGGGGATTAGCCTTCCCCAGGAACCCTTGGGCTTACGGCGGAGGGGTTTCTCACCCCTCTCTCGCTACTCATACCAGCATTCTCACTCGAACGCGCTCCACGTAGGTTTACACCTCCGCTTCACAGCAGGTTCGACGCTCCCCTACCACTACGTCATATGACGCAATTCTTAGCTTCGGCTCTGGACTTGAGCCCCGTTACATTATCCGCGCAAGACCACTCGACCAGTGAGCTATTACGCACTCTTTAAAGGATGGCTGCTTCTAAGCCAACCTTCTGGCTGTCTGAGCGTTCTCACATCGTTTTCCACTTAGTCCAGAATTTGGGGCCTTAGCTGAAGATCTGGGCTGTTTCCCTCTCGACCAACGAAGCTCATCCCCCGTGGTCTCACTGCCAGTCTCTGGAGCATCGGCATTCGGAGTTTGGTTGGGGTCAGTAAGCTTGTAGGCCCCCTAGCCCATCCAGTGCTCTACCTCCGATGCTGAACGACTGACGCTGCACCTAAATGCATTTCGGGGAGAACCAGCTATCACCGAGTTTGATTGGCCTTTCACCCCTTACCACAGGTCATCCCCCTCATTTTCAACTGAGGTGGGTTCGGTCCTCCACGGGGTTTTACCCCCGCTTCAACCTGCCCATGGCAAGCTCACTCGGCTTCGGGTCTGCAGCACGCGACTGATCGCCCTATTAAGACTCGCTTTCGCTTCGGCTACCCCTCTCGGGTTAACCTCGCCACGTACCACAACTCGCTGGCTCATTCTTCAAAAGGCACGCTATCGAGGCCACAGCGTCGTAACGCTGTGACGACTCTCTAACTGATTGTAAATCAACGGTTTCAGGTTCTATTTCACTCCCCTCCCGGGGTACTTTTCACCTTTCCCTCACGGTACTTGTTCACTATCGGTCGTCTATGAGTACTTAGCCTTATCAGATGGTCCTGACAGATTCACGCCGGCTTTCCCGGATCCGGCGTTACTCGGGTGTTCACTCAGAGATCTGTTCGTTTCGCGTACGGGGCCGTTACCCTCTGTGGCGTACCTTTCCAGGTACTTCTGCTACGAATCGATTTTGTAACTCTGTGAAGGTTGCTGGTTCCTTCTAGTAAATCCCACAACCCCGAACTGGCAACGCCCAGTGCTTTAACACCAGCTCGGTTTAGGCTCTTCCCGT